>NZ_JAVDUQ010000001.1:0-515068 GCF_031456445.1 Neobacillus niacini
GTCGCATAGGACACGGCTACGCTACCGTGAACGAGATTCCCCACTGGATTCGGTCACATAGAACCTTGCTACGCTACCATCAACGGGATTCTTCACTGGATTCGGTCGCATAGAACACGGCTACGCTACCGTGAACAAGATTCCTCACTGGATTCGGTCGCATAGAACACGACTACGCTACCGCGGACGGGATTCTTCACTGGTTTCGGTCGCATAGAACACGACTACGCTACCGTGAACGGAATTCCCCACTGGATTCGGTCACATAGAACCTTGCTACGCTACCATGAACGGGATTCTTCACTGGATTCAGACGCATAGAACCTTGCTACGCTACCATCAACGGGATTCTTCACTGGATTCGGTCGCATAGGACACGGCTACGCTACCGTGAACGAGATTCCCCACTGGATTCGGTCACATAGAACCTTGCTACGCTACCATCAACGGGATTCTTCACTGGATTCGGTCGCATAGGACACGGCTACGCTTCCGCGGACGGGACTCTTCCACAGATTCGGTCACATAGAACCTTGCTACGCTACCATCAACGGGATTCTTCACTGGTTTCGGTCGCATAGAACACGACTACACTACCACGAACGGGATTCTTGCCTGGATTTATTTGGTCGCATAGAACCTTGCTACGCTACCATCAACGGGATTCTTCACTGGTTTCGGTCGCATAGAACACGGCTACGCTACCATGAACGAGATTCCTCACTGGATTCAGTCGCATAGAACACGACTACGCTACAGTGAACGGAATTCCTCACTGGATTCGGTCACATAGAACCTTGCTACGCTACCATCAACGGGATTCTTCACTGGTTTCGGTCGCATAGAACCTTGCTCCAGAAGTACTGTCTATAAAAAATACAGTTTTATAGACAAAATCTATTATAAACAATAAAAAACAGCCCAGTAAATCTACCAGACTGTTTGAATGAGTTTCGTTAAATTATTTTTTAGTTACGTTAGCAGCTTGTGGTCCACGAGCTCCTTCAACTACTTCGAAAGAAACTTCTTGACCTTCTTCTAAAGTTTTGAAACCTTCAGATTGGATTGCAGAATAGTGAACGAATACGTCGTTTCCGTCTTCAGCTTCGATGAATCCAAAACCTTTTTCAGAGTTAAACCATTTTACTTTACCGTTTTTCATGTAAAAATTTCCTCCTATTGGCCTCCGAAGAAACCATGTGTAAAATTCACCAAATTACAACGTGATAGCTTTACTTTCACTTTCTTATCCAAACTTCGATTAAAACTTTGAACAAGCTTTTGCATAAATCTAATCTCGTGCAACGGCTGATTAAAATTTAACATTTATTAGGCAAATTGTCAAGAAAAGAACAGTTGACATAAATCTACAATATCCTACACAAACAGACCGGCAGGCCTTGATTCTACTGGACCACCATCACAAGTTTTGCATCAATTCGATAAAGTAAACACAGTGTCACAACGATTGGAAAACCCACCATGCTAATGAACGGAATAATGAGCTCCACCTCAGGTTATCCCTTCAATTTTGTCGAAAAATATTTAGGCTAAAAAGATGCCGAAGAAACTTAATTCTTCGGCATGGCGGTTACCTCTTCTTCCCCATCTTTAAACTTATCTAAAATGGAGATGGTATCAACAAGATGGTTATTAAATATTTGACGAGCAACTGCTAATAATTCAATGATCATTGGATCCTTAAGATTATAAATCACTTTATTTCCTTCTTTTGTCCCTGAGACAATATTCTTTGCCCGTAATACCTGCAGTTGCTGGGAAACAGCTGATCCTTCACTCCCGACAAGAGTTTGAATTTCATTGACATTCTTATCACCCTCAGCAAGCAGTTCCAAAATACGAATTCGTAATGGATGGGCAAGCGCCTTGAAAAACTCCGCTTTAAATTGCTGCATTTCTAAATTCAAATTTTCCACTCCTTTCTAGAAGGTAGCCGATAACTTCTTCCTACCTTCTATAGCCCCAGAAGCAGATAACTTTTGACACTCCCTAAAGGCAAAATGTTTACAACCTAAACATTTGTTTTGGTTAATCTGATCGAGGGCATACTGAATTGCTTCGCCCGTATGCTCAAAGAAATGTTCCTCACCAATCATTTGATAGAGGCCGGTCTTCTGTAGAACACTTTCCGGCTGTGCATTCAAACCTGATATGATAACTATACCACTTTTTGAAAAATGACGGACAATACTTGCTAAAATTGCCTCCCCCGATGTATCCATAAACGGTACACGCCCCATCCGCAATAAAAGGATACCCGGCCGGTAGTTAATCGTACTCATGATGGTTTTTTCAAATGTCTGTGCTGCCCCGAAAAACAATGGTCCTTCTACATTGAAAATGCTTATTTGCGGACAGTCATGTGTGTCCGTGACCATATTTGTTTCCACTTTTTCATGCTTATGCTCGCGATTTGGTAATGCCTTGGCCGTAATCGTTACATCACTCATCCGCTTCACAAAGATAAGCGCTGACATCACAAGACCTACTTCAACCGCGGTCGTCAAATTGACAAAAACCGTTAATAAAAAAGTGACTAACATGGTCAAGGAATCCATCGTCTTTGTTTTAAGTATATGGGAAAACACTTTCCTTTCACTCATATTCCAGGCTACCACCATCAAAATCGGCGCCATACTTGCAAGCGGGATATAGGATGCATTGGGTGCAAAAAATAGCAGCACCAGTAAAACCACGACCCCATGAATAATCCCGGAAAAAGGTGACACTGCCCCATTTTTAATATTGGTTGCTGTCCGGGCTAATGCGCCTGTTGCTGGAATTCCACCAAATAACGGAGTAATCATATTGGCTATGCCCTGCCCAATCAGTTCCTTATTGCTGTTATGACGGCTACCCGTCATTCCGTCTGCTACAACAGCGGAGAGCAGCGACTCAATTCCCCCAAGCATCGCAATGACAAAAGCCGGTTTTAACATTTTGATCATCATTTCCACGCTTAAATGCGGAAGATGAATATGCGGCAAGGTACCAGGAATTTCCCCATAGGCTGTTCCAATTGTCGCTACTTGACCAGGATAAAAAAACGTTGCTGCAAGGGTGGATACGACTAAACCAATCAACGGCCCCGGTACCCTTGGTGCGACCTTTGGAGTCAAGATAATCGTAATTAGGCAAAGTCCGGCTGTTAAAATACTGTAAAGATTGACTGTACCCAGATGAACAAAAATTTCCTTTAGATTAAGGATAAACTCTTCATGTTTTTTGATTCCTGAAAGTCCTAAAAAACTTGCCACCTGCCCCGTAAAAATGGTTACGGCAATTCCGGTTGTGAAACCAATCGTGACTGGACGAGGAATGTACTTGATAAGCGACCCGAGCTTAAATACCCCCATCAAAGTCAACATGATTCCCGCTAAAAATCCGGCGATTAACAGGTTTTCATAGCCATAGGTCATAACTATGCCAAAAAGGATTGGAATGAATGCCCCGGTTGGACCGCCAATTTGATACTTTGATCCGCCCAATAAGGAGATAAGGATCCCTGCAACAATCGTCGTATAGATTCCATACTCTGGTTTCACCCCGGAAGCGATGGCGAATGCCATTCCTAAAGGAATCGCGATAACACCAACAATTAATCCTGAGATGAGATCTTTTGGAACACTGCGTAAGGAATACTGATGGAATCTTTTATCAATCAACATAGGAACCCTTCTTATCTATTCTTATTTTGTATATCTGATTATTTGAATATATGATAATACCATAATTTAAGCAATACTTTTTTCAAAAAAAATTCACTTGTTTTCAAATTTTTATGGTGGTATAATAATAGAGCGATGAGCTGAGTTGTGTAAGCCGAAGAACATTCCTTTACGGAACACACTATGTGGAGTGTGGTTCTTCGCCTCAATACGCGAGAAGACGCCTTCTATGAAAGGCGTCTTTTTTTGTTCCATTTTTTCAACTTCTATTAGCACTTTTTTCCTAAATCTTTTACAATAAAGATGTAAGTTTGATTTTAAAAGTGGAGGGATAGAGATGAATAACCACGAAATTGATTATAAAATTTATGGGGATGACATGCAGTTTGTTGAGGTGGAATTGGATCCACAAGAAACAGTCATTGCTGAAGCTGGAAGCTTTATGATGATGGAAGATGACATACATATGGAGACAATTTTTGGTGATGGAAGCGGCGGTGGTGGTGGCCTAATGGGTAAATTATTCAGCGCCGGAAAACGGATGCTGACTGGTGAAAGTCTATTTATGACTACCTTTACGAATCAAGGCGCCGGCAAGAAGCATGTTTCCTTTGCAGCCCCGTATCCCGGAAAAGTGATTCCGATGGACCTTAGCGAGTTAGGCGGTAAAATTATTTGCCAAAAGGATGCATTCTTAGCCGCAGCAAAAGGGGTTACCGTAGGAATCGAGTTTCAACGTAAAATTGGTGTCGGATTCTTTGGTGGAGAAGGCTTTATCATGCAAAAGCTTGAAGGAGATGGTCTAGCGTTTGTTCACGCCGGCGGTACGATTATCCGTAAAGAACTTCTTCCTGGTCAAAGCCTGCGGGTTGATACCGGGTGCTTAGTGGCGATGACGAGTAATGTTCAATATGAAATTGAATTTGTAAAAGGAGTTAAGACAGCGTTATTTGGCGGTGAAGGTTTATTCTTTGCGACATTGCGCGGACCAGGTTCTGTTTGGATTCAATCATTGCCATTTAGCCGTTTAGCCAGCCGTGTGTTTGCTGCAGCTCCTTCCCGAGGCGGCGCAAAAGATGAGGGCAGCATTGCCAGAGGGATTTTTGATATGTTTAATGGAGATTAATTAGAAAGCAGGACCAGATTTGGTCCTGCTTTTTTTCGTCAATGATAGGATGATTCTGCTTGTTCCACAAATTCAAAGGATCGAACCGTTTTTAATTCCTGTGGCAATTTGGATAAGCTTAGAGACTAAGATATCTAAATAAAACCGACGTTTACTGTTATGAATATAACCACATAGTTTATATGATTTTAATCACTCTAGTTAGTTCCAATTGTAAATATAATTAAATTAGTATTTTATAATTTAAGAATTTAGGAGTGTTTACAATTGGAATCTCAAGTATACGGTTTTTTTATGCCAAAGGAAAATTTAATTGGCATTGGAGCAGCAAAACAAATTAGTCAAAAAGTAAAAGAACTTGGTGGAACAAATGTATTGATTATAACAGGAAAAGTGGTTGAAAAATTGGATTTCACCCAATCAATCGCTGAATCCATTCAAAAAGAACACATACCTGTAAGCCTTTTTTCGGATGTAGAACCAAATCCAACAGATAAAAATGTGGAAGATGGGGTTAACTTCCTAAAAAAGGAGAACTGTGACTTGGTTGTAGCAATCGGTGGGGGGAGTTCACTTGATTGCGCAAAAGCAATTTGTTTAGTCGCCGCAAATGGAGGAACCATCCATGACTATGCTGGAATCGACTTATCTTCATCACCTATGGTTCCTCTAATCACAGTTAATACAACAGCGGGAACAGCTAGTGAAATGACAAGAATAGCTGTTATTACCAATACGAAAAGCTCGCAGAAAATGGTCATTGTAGATAAGCATATTACACCTAATCTTTCTATTAATGACCCACAACTTACAGAAAAGTTACCAGCCGATTTAACAGCAGGAACTGGAATGGATGCATTAACACATGCAGTTGAAGCATTTATGTCAATTTTGGCGACCCCTGTAACAGATGCATGTGCCATACAAGCTATTCGATTAGTTGGCCAACATCTAAGAAACGCAGTGAAAAATGGTGAAGATTTAGTTGCTCGTGAAGGGATGACAAACGCCCAATTTTTAGCTGGAATGGCCTTCAACAACGCACTTCTTGGTTATGCACATGCGATTGCTCATCAACTTGGAGGAATTTATAATTTGCCTCATGGTCTGTGCAATGCAATTCTTTTACCTCATATCGTAAAGTTTAACTTGGATGCAAAACCTAAAAAAGCGGTTGAGATAGCAGTTGCACTAGGAGAAAATGTTACTGATTTATCGCCAATGGAATCAGCAGAAAAAGCGGTATCAGCAATTAAAAAGCTTGGTCAGGATGTTGGGATTCCTAATGGATTATCTGAAATTGGCGTAAAAGAAGAAGATATTCTAATGTTAGCTGAACTATCTATGAAAGACCCATGTGCATTATTTAACCCGAAAAAAGCATCACTAGATGACGTTGTTTCTATATTAACAGCTGCATTCTAATTAAAAATATAATTATAGGTGAGCATTTGTTTTTTCAATAAATGTTCACTTTTTTCTATGACAAGTCATAATAGATATTCTCTCTACTTGCCACCTGCTCCTTCGATTGTTTCAGCTCAGCTATTGTGAGTCTAAAAAAGGAATTTTCCATTCTTTGGCGGATCATCATAGCCAAAAATTCTACCCTGAGTTGGGCCAATTTTATAAATTGAGTCCTTTCAGCTTGTTTTCCACCTCTTTCTTTTTTAAATTGTAAGCTTGCCATGGTGTATTGTCTTGAATCATTTCATTTTTCCTTTCCACCAAAACTTTTCGTAAGTCACCAATATATTGGTCTTTTTCATAAAGTTCGATTAACCCGAGCACACCTGTTGACGAGAGACTATTTAAATAGTGAACATCAATTTTTCCGGTTTGCTCATAACGGGTAATGTTTTGCTTCACAACAATTTGGTTCAAATTAATGATGTTAATCGCTGTATAGTAAATCAGAGCACTGATAAAGTAAAAATGAAACAAAGATAATTTTTCCACCCAAATTTTGATTAACGTATAAAGGAAAATGACCGCTAGAAAAATCATAAAGGTATGGGACAATACCCGAATAAATGAAAACCCGTAAGCTTCCTCATACATACTTAACCTCATGGATGCCGAGGCTAGCATCACCCCGCTTGAGAGAATCAGAATGGTCTGCAGAAATTGTGTGAGCCGCTTTGTTACAACCGTGGCCCGGTGAACAAAATTTACCACCATAATAGTGATTGAAAGATTAATTAATGAAACAAACAGCAGTTCAAAGAATCCTTTGCGAGCGTATTGGGCATAGGTGAAATCACCTTTTAACGTACCGCTGAATAAATATTTGAATTGCACGAGTGCAAAAAGCAAATAAACCAAATTGAATAAAACGAGAACCGTAATGGCAATCACTGCATCCATTTGCGGTGTCTGAATGTTCCATTGTTGTTTGATTGCCTTTATTTGTTTATGGAAGAGGACCTGCATCAAGCCGAAAAATGCAAACGTATAAACGAAGGTGATGATGAACCTCATAACCGTCTCAGCATCAACTTTATGAAACCACTGCGGAATTCCGCCAATAATCCGGCTAAACTGTGAATCGGCTGCCATCAGCAAATTCAAGACAACAAATAGGACAGGTAAGGAAATTAAAATCCCGATGAGTATTTTTTTCCAAACTAAATATTTACTATCATCCACTCCGCCTTTTATTCCTTTACTAAATAACCCCATGATCGATACATTATACTTCATTGCCGCTAAAAGTCGGGAAAACAAATAAGGAATAAAAGTCCATTGATTCCAGTACATTTTTTTCGGACCTGTTACCAACACAAGGTGAAAGATCACAAGAACTGGGATGACCATGATATTTAATAGGTGAAAAAACATGTTATCATAAAGGAAAAAACTTGCAGCTAAGAGCCAAATACAACTAAGAATCAGGTATCCAAATCGCTGATGTGAAAAAGGGAACCCACGAAAGCGCCAAAAAAACACAAGATAGAAAGCAACGATAAACAAGATATAGGAAATGCCGATTTCACTCCGAAAAAAAGCCTCTTCCCCCAAAATACCAAGCAATAAGCATAAAACTAAAAAGATCCCATCCATTTTCCCAATTTTTACATCCATCTTTTATCCCTCTTTTATAAAGAATTTCTATATACATAGTTTTTCTATGTAATTGTGCAAAAAAAATTGCTTATACCGAAGCCTTCTTTCCCCATCGGTAGCCAATCCAGCTAATCGGATAAAGAATGATTGTAAATAGGATACAAGCAATAATAAATGTCTTGGTTAATAGCGGTGCAAACCAGGAATGGGGAATAATTTCAAGAAGGGTTAAAACCATTAAAAGCAGGTTCGGAATAATCGACAGCAAAAATGTTTTTTTCAACAGGTTTCTGCCGCCATGTCCGAAGCCTCTGCCAATTTCGTAACCCAGCAAAGCCCAAAAAAATAAATAAATGAAAGCAATGATGAATGGAATCGCCGTTAAGTGGCTCCAAATGAATGAAAGCCATTCCCAGTTATATAAATTATGGGTTAATGTTAACAAGCTCCCTCCCCCAAAAAAAAGGATATTCATGAAAATAAACAACCATTTCATGTTACTTGGGGTAACAGATAATTCTTCTTTCCACATCTCCGCAATTTCTTTTGGACTCCCAAGCCGTGAAACAATCTGCTCCAAGATGAGATCCTCTTCCTTACATTGAAAAGATTCAATCAGAATTTCATCAATATGGGCTTCATATTCGCGGAGAATATTCTCCTTTTCTTGGTGGTTGCCGAGTCGTTCAGACAGTTCTTCAAGAAATTTATTCTTCTGCCGTTCCATGCTTTGATCTCCCCATTACCTTGTTCATCACCTTAACAAAGTCTTGCCATTCACGGGTTTTCTCTTGTAAAACTTCTTTCCCTGCTTCTGTGATTCGATAATATTTCCGTGCCGGTCCTTTTTCCTGTTCGCGCCAATAGCAGTCAATATACTCCTGCTTCTCAAGCTTATGCAGTGCTGGATACAAGGTTCCTTCCTTCACACTAAGCCCGTTGTCACTGCGTTTTTCAAGTTCTTTTACCAATTCATACCCATACATGTCACGCTCATTTAATAGCTGGAGCATGATTAAGGAAGTACTTCCCTTTACTAATTCACGATTAAACACTTTATCACCTACCTAGATTTATTAGGTATATAGAAATTCTACAATGGAGGAAATTATTTGTAAAGCCTTAGATTTAAAAAAGTGACGCTTTTTAGCTCGTCACTTTTAAAAAAATTATCTAGTTGGATTCTTTGGACTATTTTCGAGGATTTGGATATTTTGGTCCCTCTCAGCGCCATCTGAAAGCTCTTCGGAAAACTCGTGATTTGCTTTGTTCCCTAAAAGCATTTTAGATGAACGAATCGTTTGCGGTGGTAAATTATTATTGGGTGCTGCCTGTTCATTCCATTTTGCCATTAAAATCACCTCAAGATTAGTATTGATTTTTTTCATTCATTTATGATAAAAAACAAAAAACGCTTGAAAACAAGCGTTTTTTGGATCATCCTATATAACCATTTTTTTATTTTCTTTTAACTGTAGTTCTTGATCCCCTGTTCCATCCTGCTCACGATTCTTTTTAATTTTGAAATGATAAATTAAGTAGCAGGCAATAACGAACGGTACACCAAGGTATAGCGCCAAGCGTTGATCCTTATCGAAAGCTAAACTTGCAAGGACGATAATGTTTAATGTTAAGCCAAGGATTGGTAAAAGTGGGAAAAGCGGTGTTCTGAATTTTAGGTCCTCCACTTTACCACCCTCGCGGATAAACTTTCTCCGGAAAGCTATTTGTGAAGCTGTAATCGAGATCCAGCCTACCTGGGCACCTAACCCTGCTACTGAAAGCAGCCATAAAAATACAGTTTCTTCTGCAAAAAATCCTGATAATAATGATAATAATGCAATTACCATCGTTATTATTAGTGCGTTAACTGGAACGCCTCGTTTAGAAACTTTAGTAAGAGCCGGGCTAGTCATTTTCTCTTTTGACATTGCAAACAACATCCGAGTTGCTGCGTAAAGGCCTGAGTTTGCAACAGATAGTAATGCAGTCAGGATAACGAAGTTCATAATGTCTGCGGCATATGGAATTCCGATGCTATCAAAAACCACTACGAATGGACTTTCTACTACCCCTGCTTTATTCATTGGGATAAGACCAGCGACAACAAAAATTGCTAATACAAAGAAGAAAAGTGTACGCCATACTGTTTGTTTAATAGATTTTGGAATTGTCTTTTCAGGTTCTTCACTTT
The DNA here is from genome assembly GCF_031456445.1 of Neobacillus niacini. GTDB lineage: Bacteria > Bacillota > Bacilli > Bacillales > Cytobacillaceae > Neobacillus > Neobacillus niacini_I. The sequence continues at coordinate 10,076 of NZ_JAVDUQ010000001.1, forward strand.
CACCAGCAGCAATCCCGATTAGCTCTGTACCCTGGAACGAGAAGTTAACAGTAATCATAGTAATAAGCAATGCTGTAAGACCATGTGGCAGGAGTCCATGGGCAGTGAAATTAGATAAAAATGGTGCAGGCTGCCCGCCTTTCAAATGGATTAAACCAAACATCGCGGCTCCACCTAATACAATAAATAATACAATTGCGGCAATTTTAATGCTAGCAAACCAAAATTCAGCTTCAGCAAATGCACGGGCAGACAGTGCGTTTAGAGCGAATAAAATGATTGCAAAAACAGCACTCCAAATCCATACTGGTGAATCAGCAAACCATCTTTGCATCATCTGACCAGCGGATAGTAACTCCAATGCAACAGTTACTGCCCAGCCTAACCAATATAACCACCCAAGGGCAAACCCTGTTCCAGGACCGATAAATTTAGTGGTATAGGTTTGAAACGAACCGGAAACCGGCATGGCAACAGATAGTTCTCCAAGGCAAAGCATTGTTAAGAACATTATAAATCCGCCTACGATATAGGAAAGGATGGCACCGGTTGGTCCTGCCTGGCTAATCGTATACCCGGATCCGAGGAATAGACCTGAACCGATGACTCCCCCTAGGGAGATCATAAAAATATGTCTTGCCTTCATCGTCCTTTGTAATTCATGATTGTTGTTTTCTGGAAAATTCATTGAATTTCTCCTTTCATCCCCCGATGTGAATTCGCTTACAATATGATAAAAATATTGAAAATAGCGACAATTCTATGCAATAGGGAACGCTTTCATTATCCCTACTAGCAAAGAGTAGAATAAGCTAAATTTTATAAATGTGCAACAGCTAATTCTTGTTAGTCTATCACTATTTTCCCTTTTAATATGCAAGTTCCATGCCAACCGTTATTTATTTGATTTATGAACATTTTTCGACAATATGCGCCAAATTTCTTTGCGTGTACATTAATAATTTTGCACATATACTGCAAAAAAAATGCTTTTTCCCAAAATAGGAAAAAGCATCTTATATTTCTTAGAGAGGCACTTCCGCTTTTCTTATACCCAGCCCCGGAAACGTGATGCTTCTGCTACTTTTCGAATACCTACCATATAGGCTGCCAATCGCATATCTACTTGATGAGATTGAGCAGTTTGATAAATATTTTCAAAAGAATCGACCATAACTTTTTCAAGTTTTTGCTCTACTTCTTCTTCTGTCCAATAATATCCTTGATTATTTTGTACCCATTCAAAATAAGATACCGTTACACCACCGGCACTGGCAAGAATATCTGGAACAAGAAGAACACCGCGCTCAGTTAAAATTTTTGTTGCTTCAAGCGTAGTTGGGCCGTTCGCTGCTTCTACAATGATTGAAGCTTTAATTTTATCTGCATTATGTGCAGTAATTTGGTTTGAAATCGCTGCTGGTACAAGAATATCGCAGTCTAATTCGAGTAATTCTTCATTGGTAATCGTATTTTTAAATAGCTGAGAAAATGTTCCGAAACTATCTCTTCTATCTAAAAGGGAATTAATGTCAAGACCGTTTGGATCATGAAGGGCGCCATATACGTCTGAAACGCCAACTACTTTTGCACCTGCATCATGCATGAATTTTGCAAGATAGCTTCCGGCATTTCCAAAGCCTTGAATCACTACACGTGCTCCTTGTAATTGAATACCTTTTTTCTTCACTGCTTCTTTGATACACATAGTTACACCTGTTGCTGTTGCTGTTTCGCGCCCTTGTGATCCACCAAGCACTAATGGCTTACCAGTGATAAATCCAGGAGAGTCAAACTCGCGTAAGCGGCTGTATTCATCCATCATCCATGCCATGATTTGTGAGTTTGTGTATACGTCTGGTGCTGGAATATCTTTTGTTGGTCCTACTACCTGGCTGATTGCGCGAACATAGCCGCGGCTTAGGCGTTCAAGCTCTCTAAAGGACATTTTTTTCGGATCACAAATGATACCGCCTTTACCGCCTCCATATGGAAGGTTGGTGATTCCACATTTTAAACTCATCCAAATCGATAGGGCTTTTACTTCTTCTTCATTTACCTCTGGGTGGAAACGCACGCCGCCTTTGGTTGGGCCCACTGCATCATTGTGCTGGGAGCGGTAACCGGTAAAAATTTGGACAGTTCCATCATCCATTCTTACAGGGATGCGCACTGTTAACAAACGGATTGGTTCTTTTAATAATTCGAACATCTCGTTTGTATATCCTAATTTTGATAATGCTTTTTGAATAACTGTTTGGGTTGAGTAGAACAAATTCAATGATTCTTCTTCTTGTTGTTGTTCTTTTGTCATTTGATCTATCACAGTATTTGCGGTCATGGTTGACACCTCTATAAAAATTTATATTTTGATTTAATTATTTAGATAATACTTTTTCGATTTTTTCAAATGCCCAGTCGATTTCTTCTTTAGAAATAATGAGCGGTGGTGCAAAGCGAATTACTGTATCATGAGTTTCTTTACAAAGGAGACCTTCTTCTTTTAATTGTTCACAATAGGGTCTTGCCTCTTCAGTAAGTTCAACTCCAATGAATAAGCCTCTTCCTCTAACTTCTTTAATCATTGGGTTGTCGATGGTTTTTAATTTTTCAATGAAGTAGTTACCTAGTTCTAAAGAACGTTCAGCTAATTTCTCATCTTCAAGCACTTCTAATGCAGCAATGGAAACCGCACAGGCTAACGGATTTCCTCCGAATGTTGAACCGTGTGAACCTGGGTTGAATACACCTAAAATGTCTGAGTTAGCCACCACACAAGAGATTGGGAATACTCCGCCGCCAAGTGCTTTTCCTAAGATTAACATGTCAGGAGTTACATCTTCCCATTCGACTGCAAACATTTTACCAGTACGTGCTAAACCTGCTTGAATTTCATCTGCAATAAATAACACATTGTTTTCTTTACATAATTCAGATGCTGCTTTTAAGAAGCCTTGAGCTGGAATTTTGATTCCTGCTTCCCCTTGAATTGGCTCAATGATAAATGCTGCTGTATTTGGAGTAATGGCAGCTTTTAATGCTTCAAGCTCACCATAAGGAACTAATTTAATTCCTGGAAGCATTGGTCCGAATCCGCGCTTGTATTCTTCATCAGAAGACATACTTACAGCACCCATTGTACGTCCGTGGAAGTTGCCGATACAGGCAATAATTTCTGCTTGATCTTCTGCAATTCCTTTTACATCATAACCCCAACGGCGAGCAGTTTTTAAAGCTGTTTCCACTGCTTCTGCACCGGTGTTCATTGGTAATACCATGTTTTTACCAGTTAATTTACTTACTTTTTCATACCAAGGACCAAGTTGATCACTGTGGAATGCACGTGATGTTAGTGTTACACGGTCTGCTTGATCTTTTAACGCTTGGATGATTTTTGGATGACGATGTCCTTGATTGACTGCAGAATAGGCACTAAGCATATCCATGTATCGTTTACCTTCTGGGTTTTCCACCCAAACTCCTTCTGCCTTTGAAATAACGATTGGCAGTGGATGATAGTTATTGGCACCAAATTTTTGTGTTTGTTCAATAATGTTAGATGATTTTGAAGTTGTTGCTGCTGTCATGTAAAATTTCCCCTTTCATTTCGTTGCATTAAACTAATATGCAAGTTTCGTGCCAACTTACATTTTTGCAGTTTGAAAAGGTTTTCAGCTTTTTGAGCGCCATATTATTTTGCATAAATTAATTTTTTAATCACTTCAACGCAAAAATATTTTGCATTAAAAGGGGTTTTTCGTTAAAATGGGTTCATAAGCGAAACAAGCAAGGGGAATTACAATGGAGAATACAAAAAAATCAATTCAATACTTGGAATATATCAATCAGATGTATAAAAGGATTTTGGATGAAGTCGATGTTGGTGTGCACGCCGTAGACGGTTCTGGAAAAACCATTATCTATAACAAAAAAATGATGCAAATGGAATCAATGGATATCCAGGATGTCATTCATAAAAATTTATTAGACGTTTTCAGGTTTAAAGACAATCAATCTAGTACACTCGTAAAAGCGTTACAAGAAGGAAAGGAAACCAATAATGTAAAACAAACGTACTTTAATAATAAAGGACGAGAGATTTCAACAATCAATAACACCATTCCGATTTATAATGATGGAGAAATTCAAGGTGCAGTGGAAATTGCTAATGATGTTACAAAGCTTGAGCGCCTGATGAAGGGAAATATGAATGGAAAAGGTGCACCAAGCTTTACCTTTGATAGCATTATTGGAGAAAGTCCGGCGATTAGAGAGGTTATTGAAAGTGCTAAGCGGGCAACACGCACTTCTTCCTATGTGTTAATTGTCGGTGAAACCGGTACAGGGAAAGAGCTTTTTGCTCAAAGCATCCATAATGGCAGCAATCGTCTATCAGGTCCGTTTATATCCCAAAACTGTGCGGCTCTACCAGATAATTTAATCGAAAGTTTGCTTTTCGGCACAAAACGCGGGGCGTTTACTGGTGCACTGGATACTCCGGGATTATTTGAACAAGCAAATGGCGGGACCCTTCTACTGGATGAAATCAATTCATTAAATATGAATCTGCAGGCAAAATTATTGCGCGTTCTCCAGGAAAAAACAATACGAAGGATTGGGGATACAAAGGATACGCCTGTAGATGTTCGTGTTATCGCTAATATCAATGAAGATCCAATTGATGCTGTTGCCAATAATCATTTGCGAAAAGACCTTTATTACCGCCTTGGGGTCGTAACCGTATTTATCCCGCCATTAAGGGAACGGAAAGATGATATTCCATTGCTCGTCGGGCATTTTATTCAAAAATATAATAAACGATTCCATATGAGTGTAAAAGGATTGCATGAAGAAGTAAAAGAATCCTTTCTCGAATATGACTGGTATGGAAATGTACGCGAGCTTGAGCATGTCATTGAAGCGGCGATGAACAATATGATGGATGAGGAGTTAATCCGCTATATTCACCTTCCCTATCAATATCGAAATAAAATGCAGTTGAAGGAGCGGATGATTCCGATTTCATCTGTTGAAACCTTTATTAACCGGAATGAGGATGTTTCCGTGCCATTGAAGGAACAAATGGAGTTATTTGAAAAATCTTATATTGAGCATGTTTTGAAAAAGAATGATAACAATATCTCCAGAACGGCAAAACTACTCGGGCTAAGCCGGCAAAGCCTGCAGTATCGGATGAAGAAATTGAATATTGAATAAGAAAAGCGGAAGCGCCCTGTTCAGCGGCGTATGGCCTGGAGCGCTCCAACTGAGATAAAGGAAACACGAAGAGCCGGAGGCGATTCGATGTTGACTTATCGTAGGGCGGAGAGCGAAGGACACTAGCCGCTAGGGCGCTGGAGCTGAACAATTCTCAAAGTCAAAATTTCTTATCTTCTAATAAAAGAAGCGGATTGCATTGTTGATTGCAATCCGCTTCTTTTATTTAGCTGCTACCAGTGTATAGGTTTTCGGCAAGCCGATATCATGGATTTTATGATTAGGTTCTTCTTCTAACACGGTAATACGGAAACCGTTTTGCCCAACCGAAGTAACCACTTCCCCTATCGTCCATTTTCGCTGTAATGACTTCGTTAATTCTGTTTGTTGTTCAGAACCCATATGCTTTGAAAAAGCGACATTGACTTCTTCTAATGACGGATCAAAATAATTCCCAGTCACTTTATGTTTTTTCCCACTTGAGGTAATGAGCTTTGTAGAGATGGGATGAAATTCATGCAGAAGAAAGATTCCACCCTTAGACAACTTGGAGTGGATGGTCGAAAATAATGGTTGTAAATCTATAAAATAATGTAATACCCCTAATTCCATTAAGACCATATCATACGCCTCGCTTTGAATTAGATCAGGTAGGTTTAAGACATCTGAGACTACATACTCTAATGATACCCCCGCCTCTCTGGCCACTTCTTTAGCAAAACGTTCATTTTCTGCGGAAAAATCAACAATCGTCACTTTTGCACCCAATAAGGAAAGCGCCACGCCCTTAACTCCATTCGATCCCATTAAATGAAGGATTTTTTTATCTTGTAAATCCCCCATATAGTTTAAAAATGGATGGAGACGCCACTCAGGATTCTCTTTTATTTTTGCCGCAGCATTTGCGGGATCTCCGTAACGGTTGATTAAAGCTTGGTAATTATTCTGATTCCATGCTCTTTGATTGGCTTCTGTCATTTTGTTTTGTTTATTTAACAGATAGGAATGAACCTTTTCAGCCAGCATCGGATCTGCTTTTGGGTTATACAAATATGTATAAAACGATACACACCAAACTATTGCATCCTCCATTTCTACTGCAATACGATACGGGTTGGTTCGGATCGTTGTATTATATTCACAATGAATATGTACCTTATTTTCATTGTATCCAAAAGAGAACGAAGCACTTTTAACATCTTTTATTATCTCAGAAGGTAATTTATCCAAAAACAAATCATACACCTGTTCAAGTGAATCCCATTGTATATCAATAAAAATCGAGTCCGAAACATCCATATGAATTCCTTGTATTGCTAAGGCAGTTGGACCAACAAACTGATAAGAGATATTTTTTTCTTCGAATATTTTAGCAAAATTAATAATAGTTTTCATTGCGCCTGGCACCACCCGAATTTTGTCGAATTTCATTTCACAAACTTGATTGGAATTACATAAACTATAGATAAGAGTATTACTTTTCAAGACATGACTCATTATAGCAATTAAGTAAAATTCTCTGCAATGGGATCTAATTATTCTAATGGATTCTGTTTTTTAAAGGAAAAATACCAGCATAAAAATTCCATTTTTTACTCATAATAATGAAAAACTGAGGTGATGGAAATGGGATTACTCAACTCCTATAATCAATGGAGAGAAAACAAATACCAAAATTTTGTCTCCAATATGAAAGACCAAGGCAAATGTCCTGATTGCCAAGGCAGAGGCTACACCGTTTATCCTTATAATGAATTTGCTTATTTCAATTCCTTTGAATGCCCTGGCTGTCAAGGCAGCGGTACGTATACAGATTGGGAGGAAACGAGATAGCCTAAAAACATTTGAAAACCCTTTCACACGAAAGGGCTTTTTGCTTGAAAAAAATCCACAACATAGTGTTGGAGATTTTTTACCATGGCACAACTGAACATACAAAAATTTTTGTCGCATAATAAAAAGGGGTTTGGAAACGTTAAACCTATGTCTGTTCATCATTTTCTAGGGGGTTAAACAATGTCTGTGTTTGTTTACCAAACGTTCGAAATAAAACAGGACAAATTTAAAGAAGCCATTGAAAATTTAAAAGAGATGAAAAAGTTTCGGAATGAAAATTATAATCATAAGGTAGAAATCTTAACACCGATTTCAGGAAAAGATCATACATATTCCTTTTTATCCACCTATGAGGGGTTGGCAGAAATGGAACTACAGAACAAAAAAATGTTTGATGATGAGGAATACTTAAAATTAATTAGCGAGTTCTTTTTAGAAAATGTTGTTCAAGGAAGTATGTATACCCAAATCTTTCGGTCCTTAAATGATGGGAAAGAGTAAAAAATCGGTCCAGATCCCGGAACGAATATGGAACTGGACCATATTACCTATACAAAAACGATTTTTCGATACATCCCTCCTACTAGCAAAATGATATGATTATCACCGAGATTACTATATTACAAGGATGGATTACATGAACAAGCTAATCATCTTCGCTCTTATTTCCTCTACAATTCTTGTAGGCTGCAGCTTAAAAGAGGCTAACGCCAAAATGAGTAAGGAGAATAAGCAGTTTACCCATTCTAAGAAAACGCTGGCAATAATCAAAGACGATTCGTTACCGGAAGTGGACAATCGGCCTATTTTTCAACCAAAAGCCACTATTTCTATAAGTCCCATTACATTTCAATCTACAAATGCATCGATTACAACTGAAGAACTTAAGGAAAATGTTTCAGAAATCCGCTATCATATCTGGCGTAAAGCGGATGGTCCGGAAAGTATAAAAACGTTCTCATCGACTGACCCCGCAAATGATTTTTCATTCCTGTTTGATACGAATGAATTTTCCAGAAAACGTGGGGAGTACCAAGTGGAGGCTTATGCCGTTCAAGAGGATGGTCTGGAAAAGCTTTTGGCAAAATCCACCTTAACCTTCCAACAGCATGTCCCAATCCTGATGTATCATGCTATCGATGAGTATAATGGCCTCGGACTGCGGGAGTTGTTTGTCTCTCCTGCTAACTTTGAAGAACAGATGCGCTATTTAAAGGATCATGGCTATACGTTCCTGACATTTGAACGCTGGGGTGAGATTAATAAAGTAAATAAGCCCGTGCTTGTTACCTTTGATGACGGCATGAAAAACAATCTAAACGCTTTTTGGATTTTGCAAAAATTACAGGATGAAACCTTCCATCCAGCTGCGACTGAATATGTGATTGCCGGGTCAATCGACAATAGTCCTTCACAGCTATCATCAGCTGATATAAAGGAAATGGTGGATTCCGGTATCTTTTCGATCCAATCTCATACAATGTCACATGCAGATCTGCCTAAAGTGACGAATTTTGAAGAAGAACTTGAAAGCTCAAAGGAAAAAATTGAACAGGTTACCGGAAGACCTGTAATAGCCATTGCCTATCCGTTTGGTCATGTTGATCCTGCCGTTGTCGAAGAGACAAAGAAATACTATCAATATGCAACAACTACGCAGCCTGGAGAATTTATTGAAACAGGTGAGCCGGACGAAATGCTGCTCATGAAACGGGTGCGGATTTCAAACTCAACAACGATCAATCAATTTGCAGCGGCAGTGCAATCTTGGTAGGAAGCTTGGAAAAGCTTCCTTTTTTCTTTCTAAAAATAAAAACCAAACAATGCCACGCACTGTTTGGTTTATTTTTTAATAGAAGAACGATTGTATTTTCGTAAAAGCTGTCCAAATAATTTTCGTTCTTCATCCGACCATTCTTCTAAAACTTCACTAATTCTTTCAATCCGTGCTTCCTTATGTTCAAAAAATTCTGTTTTCCCTAATTCTGTTATTTGAAGGGTATAGGCCCTGCCATCCAGCGGATCCGGGATTCGGTATACATATCCTTTTTGTTCAAGGGCAGCTGTCTGCCTGCTTACCGTAGAAATATCCAACTGGAATTCATCCGCAAGGACCTTTGCTCCTGCAGGCCCTTTTGCAATAATCCGATGTAATAAAAGATAGGCGGACCGATCAAGATGCCCAATTTTTCTATTAGCCGATGTAATTCGGCGAATTAGGATTGCCAGCTCAAGATCAATGGTTTCCACTGAAATATCCCCCATATATATCCACCTCGCTTTATCGATTCTCTATCAACATCGTACCATACAGAAATTTTTTTTGGAATAAATTAATATAGTCAAAAAGAAATTGTAAATATTCTCCATAATTCAGAATACACTATTGACAAGAACAAAAATGGTTGTATAATACAATTATATACTTTTATTATACAACTTTTTATTCTGGCTTTTTATATACAAAAGGAGGGAATTATATGCAAGCGCATGAAATTATGATTAACCAAGTCCACAAAGTGAAGGAAACCGATACAGTCCGCTCTGTGATTGAAAAATTTATTGAACACGGAATTAGCGGCCTTCCCATTGTAAACGATAGAAATGCACTCGTCGGTTATGTAAGTGACGGAGATATTCTCCGTTATATCGGGAAACATGAAGACCGTATCGTCGACTCTTTCTACTATGCATTCGTCATTAAAGGGGATAATGAGGAATTTGAGGAAAGAGAACAAAGGATATTGTCGTTAAACGTCATGGAAATCGCTAAAACCAAGGTTTATAAAGTTTCATGGGATGAGGAAATGGAAAAAATTGCGGCAATTTTAGGGAAGAAACAAATTAAAAAGGTTCCGGTTGAACGAAACGGTGTCTTGGTTGGAATCATTAGCCGCGGGGATGTCATCCGAAATTCATTTAAAGGACTTCTTTAATTTTAAAAAAATAGATACAAACAAAGGGGAAATGTATATGTCATCAACACCACAATCTGTTGCTTCTTCACAGGCAGATTCGACTTCGATAGGGACAGTTAAAAAAGGGCAACCGCGGGCAGTATGGGCTGTCTTTTTTGCTTGTATTATAGCCTTCATGGGTTTAGGCCTTGTTGACCCGATTCTTGTAACCATCAGTGAAAAACTCCATGCTACACCAAGTCAAACGTCTCTTTTATTTACAAGTTACAATGCTGTCATGGCTGTTGCCATGTTAATTACCGGTTTGGTTTCTTCAAGGCTTGGAATTAAATGGACACTGCTCACCGGGATTATTATCATTGCAGTATTCTCACTACTAGGCGGGTTATCAAATAATATTTGGGCACTTGTCGGCCTTCGCGGCGGCTGGGGACTGGGAAATGCACTATTTGTTGCCACTGCCTTGGCTGCAATTGTCTCTCTATCTACTAGTGGTACAGCAAAAGCCATTATTTTGTACGAAGCAGCGATTGGGCTTGGGATTTCAGTTGGTCCACTACTCGGCGGCTGGCTTGGCGCTATGTCCTGGAGAGGTCCTTTTTTAGGTGTAGCTTCCTTAATGGTCATTGCATTTATTGGACTTATTACCTTAATGCCAAATACAAAACCGCAAAATATCTCACAAACTAAAACATCTCTGAAAGATCCATTCAAAGCCTTAAAACACCGTTCTTTATTAGTTTTTGGTATAGCAGCTGCATTATATAATTTTGGTTTCTTTACATTGCTTGCTTTCGCTCCGTTTGTTATGGGGCTGGATGAACATGGAATCGGTTTTGTTTTCCTTGGATGGGGAATTTTACTTGCTGTTACCTCTGTTTTTATGGCACCAATTCTTCAAAAACGGTTTGGAACCGTAAAATCCATGTGTGTCATGTTAACCTTGTTCGCAGTTGTGTTAGCTATCATGGGAATCTGGACATCTACACAATGGGTCATTATTGCAGCCGTTGTTATTGCCGGGGCATTATTAGGAAATAACAACACGCTCATTACAACTGCAGTAATGAACTCTGCTCCTGTTGAACGCTCTACTGCGTCTGCTGCATACAGCTTCTTACGTTTCATCGGTGGTGCGATTGCTCCATATTTTGCCGGAAAATTGGCTGAATGGTATAACCCGAGTGTACCATTTTATGTTGGAGCAGCGTTTGTTTTATTATCCGTTATCTTTATTGCACTTAATCAAAATCATATAAAACATGTTGATAACGCTGAAGTTGGTCATTAATATAGACTCTTGGAATATATAAGCAATTTATCGAGAGGATTGTAAAAATTTTACTAGGATTCTATCCGAAATATCTGAAGTAATTATCGGTTTCATTGCAAATAAACCTACATCTATCATTTTTTAAAAAAATCGACTAGTTGAAGGCTGTTTTCATAAATTTTGTTGCTTTTAGAGAAGTGGTTGATTTCCGCTCCAGGATGCTCGCTTTCCGCGGGGTGGGCGGTGAGCCTCCTCGGCGCTTAAGCGCCTGTGGGGTCTCACCTGTCCCACTGCTCCCGCAGGAGTCTCGCACCTTACGCTCCAATCAACGTTCTTATCAATGGTTTACTTTCACAAAATCCATTGATAAAAACAACAATCTTTAGAAAAGAGCCCTATGGAAAGATGATATCTTGAACGTTTAGTGTCTCATTCTGACTACTGTACCAAGCATCGATGTGTTGGCACATCATAATTGCGTAAAGTCGAAGGTACCACATCTTTGTGGAGCGATGTCTCCCAGCTTCTAAGTAGTAATCGATCTTTTTTCTTTTATTTGAACGTTTAAATTACGGGCCAATCTTTGCTTACTAGTGTAAGAACACCGCCAGAATAATGCTTCTGAAGCTGTTCTATAAGGAATGTTTGATAGGATTCATGAGTAACACCTCAATCACAGTAAGTAAGGAAATGAACCCCTCCGCCGGTGATTATTGGGGTGTTTTTAAAAAGTCAAGTATTTTCGGCCAGGTTAGCCAAAAAAAATCAATATAGAATTTCCAATTTATAGGCTCTGTTAAAGGATAATGTTAATTTTTGAACGATGTTGATTGGAGCTGAAGGCACGAAGACTCCTGCGGGAGAAGCGTGTCAGGGGAGACCCCGCAGGAGCAAAGCGACGAGGAGGCTCCCCGACCGCCCGCGGAAAGCGAAGTGCCTGGAGCGGGAATCAACAGGCAAATTTAACAGAGCCTTTTTGTAAAAAGAAAAATCCCCCCTATACAAAGTAGGAGGAATTAAATATAAGGGGTTTATGAAAACCCTTGAACCATCTGACTCGGTGAATGTCGAGAGTCTATTGATATGATAGGAGGATCTGCCATAGGTGGCAGGTCCTTTTTTTAAACTCTTCAAGTCCTCGCTTATAATGATATCATACTATACATAAAAATGAACCTTGATTCACCTTTTAGAACAATCTTTGTTTTCCATTAACGATCGTGTTTGCTTTTTTGTAATCCTCTGCTGTATCAATATCCATCCCCCAAAAGGACGGCTCAAAAACCCGAATCTTTGTTTTCGCTTTATATTTTTTGATAATTTCTTTCCCACCTTGGTCCCCTTCTAAATTAAGAAATTCAGAAAATAAGCTACGATCAATCAGGATAGGGTGACCAAGATTCACGTTATATTGAGGCCGGATAATATGGATTCCTTTTTGCCTTTCCATTTTATAATCTTGGATTAATGATTGAACAACGAAATCCGGAACAAAGGGCTGGTCGGCTAAAAAAATAACAACGGCATCCACACGGTTCTTAATTTTTTCGATTCCTAATTTTAGAGAAGAAGACATTCCATCCATGTAATCTTTATTTTTGATAAATTCTATTCCGTCTATCTCGGCTGTGAGTGATTGAAAAACATCCATATATTCCCCGCCGATCAATACGATTGGATCAAGCTGAAGCCTTATAGCAAGCTCAACAGAATACCGAAATAGCGGTTTTTCCTTTAATAGCAATAATAGCTTGGGCTCGCCCATCCTACTGGACATTCCAGCAGCAAGAATAATGGCTCCTATTTTAGTCATGAATTTTCCTTTTTCCTTTCAATGATGTACCTGATTTCATTGACCGTACCATCATGAGTTCAGAAACTATGCTGACTGCCACTTCTTCCATTGTTTCAGCTCCAATATCTAAACCAATTGGGGAATGAATTTTTTTAAATACTGAAAGATCTTCTCCTAAGTTTTCTAGCATTTTCTTCGTTCTTAAAATTGGACCCAAAACCCCTACATATGTTGGATGACTTTTTAATGCCAGCCCAAGTGCGGCTTCATCGCGATTTTGCAGATGATTCATAATCACCCAACAGGCGTCACTTACATCTGCCGGATTTAGGGATTCAGGATCTTGAATAAGATGTAAGGCATTAGGAAAATATCGCTTGTTATTAAATTCACTACGTGGATCTAATACAGTAACGGAAAACCCGGTTTTTGCTGCCAGGTCTGCAACCGGAATAGCATCTTTTCCTGCACCCGCGATAATTAGCGGCTGACTTGAACGAATGATATCGATGACAAATCGGCGGCCTTCCACTACCATTATTTCAGCCCGTCTTTGTGATTCCATATTTGTTAGTGCCCGTTCGTAAACTTTAGAAGGCAGCGAACCATTGGATTCGAACAATTCTCCATTTTTCACTATTATTGCTTTTACACCCGTTGGAACCTCAAGGATAAAGGAAAATTCCTCATCATTTTGTAAGAACCGCTCAGTTGCATTCCAAAATGGATCATTCTCTTGAACCGGAAGAATCAGAATTTCTAATGAACCTTTACAGCCAATTCCTAGACTCCATATTTCATTTTCACTTAAATCATAATTTTTAATTAGCGGAGTATTTTCTTTCAAGGCTTGTTCTGCATAGACAAAAATATCGTTTTCCAAACATCCTCCGCTTATCGTGCCGTTCATTTCACCGTCGGCTGTCATCATCATTTTTGTACCGGGGAGTCGATAAGCGGAACCGTTCACCCCTATTAACATAATAATTGCCGGCTTTTCTTTCTGCTCCCAAGCCTGTCTTATCGATTGAAAAATTGTTCGAAATTCTAGTAATCGAGACATTTCCATTTCTCCTTTTTTAATGATTTGCTCGTTTATTTGAGATTTTAAACAGTAGTTCAAAAACCTTTCTGCTCAGCCCCATCCAAACCATGCTGTAAAATAAGGAAAACATTAAGATAACGAAAACGACCCGGACATGAAAAGTATGGGAAACGGAAGGACCTAAAACAGGAAATTTCACGATATATAGTAAGAACAGAATCCCAGCTGCCAATATGATGCCTCCAAAAAAGGTAATGGCAATCCGACTTTTCCACCATCTGAAGGCGATCCCTAAGGACAGCCCTAATAGACCCGTGGTGAATGGAAAAACGAATATTTCACTTGGTTGAATGATGAGCAGCAGCAATATGGTTAAGAAATACGACATAATACCGAGATGGATTGAAATCATCGCGGAAAGAACGATGGGCATTGTGGCTAAAATACTAAAAGCATATCCAATCCCGACAAAAATCCCGGCTGATTGAAAAATGGTGGCAAATGCCGCCAGAATCGAGCCAACCACTAATTTTTTCGTCCTCGAATAGCCGTCGACACGGGAATTTGTAATTACAAATGGCGGATAGTTCCCTAATTGTTTTTTCAATGTAAGCACCCCCTTTTTTTAGGTAATGCCTCAATCAATAAAAATATGTAGGATTTAAAAAAAAACGAAATTTATAGAAATGAAGTTTTTGAGTTTAGAAGATAAATATGGAATAATTAGGAGAACGAAGGAATTATTCAACACTTTAAACTAGTAGTGAGGTATTTTAGTAATGAGAAAAGCAATAACGAAGATTCTATTAGTCTTTTTGGTATTTCCAGTTATCCTATGTTTTTCATTTAATCGGGTTTATGCAGAGACACCTCCCAATCAACCCAATGTAGTTTCCTTAGGAACAATCACGATGATAAATACAGACGCCGGCACAAAGAAACCGATTAAAAATACCCAATACCAACTGCTGGATGCAAAGACGAAAAAAGTAGTCCAAGTCATCTCAACAAACAGTCAGGGAAAAGGCGTATCAAACCCCCTGCCGATTGGTTCCAAATATAATCTAAAATAAAAAACCGTCATGCTTCCCTTTCAAGTGAGCAGTAAAGAGTTTTTAGTAGAGGTAAAAACAGCCAATAGTGAAATCCGTCAGACCAATCGTGTATTCTCTTATGTAAAAAAATATAAGTATTTATCAAATGGAAGCTATGATATCCAAAAGGTTTATATTCCTGTAAAATCTCTTATGCAAAAACCCCAATTACTGAATGGCTGTGCAATTACTTCGCTTACAGCTGTATTAAATTATCACCATAACAATGTCTCAAAAACGAAAATGTCGGATCAATATTTGCCCCAAAAGCCTTTTTATTTCAAAAAGGGAAAACGTTATGGTCCTGATCCATACAAATATTTTGCCGGAAACCCAAGATCCCGCCACGGCTTTTTTACATATGCTCCACCAATTGTAAAAGCAGCGAACAGTTATATGAAAAAAGTAAAGGGAAAATACATTGCAAAGGATTTAAGTGGAAGAAAAACAGATGTGATAATGGACCAATTAAATAAAGGAGTTCTTGTTGTCATCTGGGTGACATTGGATTTGAGTATACCTAAAATCAATTATGGCTGGTATCTTAGTGGAACTAACAAATACTATCGTGCCCCGGTGAATTTACATGCCGTCGTCTTAAATGGATACGACGAAAAATATGTTTACGTCATGAACCCATTAAAAGGGCATGTTAAATATGATGCTAAGAAGTTTTTCTCTAGCTACAAAGCATTAGGAAGCCATGCTATGGTTATGATTCCAAAAATGTAAGTGGGTGGAGCTTGTATATGAAGAGGAAAGAACTTAATTTCTTAGATGGGGAAAACTGTCTATAAAATGAACTTAACAAAGAAACAGGATGCCCCAATTCAGAGCATCCTGTTTCGAAAATTAATATTAAGCTGCTTTTGTTTCTTTTACTTTATTAACCACATTTCGCTTCCTCATCACAACTGGATATATAACCAAACCCAGTACAAACAACCCAATTCCTAAAAAGAAAGTTTTCATGTCTGCTGTTCCGGTTTTGATTACCCAAAGAGAATAAACTAAAGCTAATACTGTAATCATACCATCCAGTACCCTGGAACCTTTAATTATGTCATAGGTTTCACCGGTAATGACCAATTTCATTTGATAGAGTGCCGATACCAAATACGGAATCAGGTAAGCAAGTGTTGCGACTACAATGACAAAATTATAGGCCTCTGAAATCGTACCGGAAATCGTCGAAAACAAAAAGATTTGTGTCATGATATTGGTTAATGTTAATGAATGAATCGGACTTCCCTTCCGATTTGTTTTCGCAAAAAACGCTGGGAATAACTGATCCTTAGCCGCCTGATAAGGAACCTCCGAACTAACGACAATCCAGCCTATAGTTGAACCAAATAAGGAAACAAGTGCAAGCAAGGCCATGATTTTTCCGCCTCCGGAACCAACTACTTGTCCTAATGCGTCCACTAATGGTTTCTGTGAAGATTGTAATGCTTCAGCAGGCAGAGCCCCCATCGTTAAAATAGTAATTCCAATATAAATTACGAGCGAAATGATCAGACCGATAATCGTCGCCATTTTAACATCTCTTTGGGACTTTGCACGATTCGATAACATAACCGCTGATTCAACCCCAATAAACGCCCATAAAGTTAAAATCGCTGCAGAATTGATTTGGCTGCCAAATATAACAGATTTACCTGCTTTATCAACAAACTCCGTACCATCCCCGATATTTGCGGCATCAAAGATAAACAGAGTCGCAACGATAAATAGAGCAAACCCAATCACCTTTGCAGCGGTTGTAATAAAATTCAATTTGCCACCGTCATTAAAACTTTTGGATAAAATCGCTTGAATCCCCCAAAGCATAATCGTACAAACCATAAAAGAAATGAATTTCCCCATTTCCAAAGAAAATGACCCGGCTGTAAAAATAACTTTTGTACTTTGCATAATCGGGAAGAAAGTGGATAAATATCCGGCAAATGTAATGATCACAGAAGCCGTTGCCGCCCAGTTTGCTGCCCAGTATCCCCATGCCATGCTGTAACCGGCAACCCGCCCCGCTTTCGGCGATGAAAACATCGCTTGCGCATAGCTTTGCGGACCAGCTTTCAGTTCCGGTTTTCGAGTAGACAAATTTCCAAAAACAAGTGCGATAAATAATACTCCTAAACCCGTAATCCCCCAAGCGGCCATGGAGCCAAAAGGGCTTGCCACTTGAGCCATATTACTGGGAAGCATAAAAATGCCTCCGCCAACCATATTCCCAACAACAAATGTTGTTAAAATCCATAATCCCCATTTTTTATTTTCCATGATGGTAATTCCTCTCTTGTAAGTTTACTCTTAAATTTATTTTGCAGTTTCATTTATGGTCATAGAGTTAAAGATTAACAAGAATGATGATAACGATGATGGTGCTTAATCGATTGGAAATCATATTTAATGGTTATCATCATAATAAATCACCTCATCTAATTGATTACGTGAAAATTATACTACGATATTTTAGTTGAGTAAAGTGGTAAAACAATAGCGAATTAAAGAAAAAATATAATGAAAGTCTGCAATTTTCTAAAAACAAAAACCAAACAGCAACATGCACTGTTTGGTTAGAAACGACAAAATTCGGGTGGTGCCAGGCTTCGCGCGGATTTTGTCGAATATTTTTTAAGCTAGGTACGCTTCACGCACTTCTTCGTTGGTTATCAATTCGTAACCATTACCTTGGAGTTTGATTTCGCCGGTTTGGATGACGTAGCCTCGGTGGGCGACCTGCAGGGCTTGGTAGGCGTTTTGTTCGACGAGCAGGATGGTGATGCCTTCTTCGTTGAGTTCCTTGATGATTTCGAAGATTTGTTCGACGATGATGGGAGCAAGACCCATGGAAGGCTCGTCTAGCATGAGCAAGTCTGGTTTCATCATTAGGGCTCTGCCAATGGCGAGCATTTGCTGTTCACCGCCGCTCATGGTACCGCCCTTTTGCTCTAGACGGTCCTTTAATTTCGGAAAATAATGAAAGACCCTTTCCATTCTTTGCTCGATCACCTTTTTATTTTTTACAGAGAAGGCACCCATTAACAGATTTTCCTTTACTGAAAGTCTCGGAAAAATTCTTCTGCCCTCAGGGACATGGGCAATCCCTAGAAAGGTTGTTTCATGTGCGGGTCTGTTCGAAATATCCTTTCCATTGTAAACAATACTGCCTGCCTTTACTTTCGCCAGCCCGCTGATTGATTTTAATGTCGTTGATTTTCCGGCCCCATTACTGCCAATCAGCGTGACGATTTCTCCCTTATCTACTGAAACATCAATTCCCTTTAACGCCTGAATCCCGCCATAAAACGTTTCAACATTTTTTAATTGAAGCATTCTTTTCCCCCTATCCAGCATGAACAGCCCCTGACCCAAGGTAGGCCTCGATGACCTTTGGATTATTCCGAATATCCTCAGGCTTTCCTTCCGCAATTTTTTCCCCATGGTCGAGCACCACAATATGCTCAGAGATTTCCATAACAAGCTTCATATCATGCTCGATTAAAATCACAGTAAGATTAAATTCATCTCTCATTTTCTTGATCAGTTGGGTCAGTTCGTTCGTTTCCTTTGGATTCATCCCTGCTGCCGGTTCATCTAATAATAGAACCTTTGGACCTGCAGCCAGCGCTCTTGCGATTTCCAATCTCCTTTGCGCTCCGTAGCTTAAATTGCAGGCTTTTTCATTAAGTTGGTCGGCAAGACCTACATATTCCAATAATTGATAGGCCTTTATTTCTGAAATCTTCTCTTCTTTCCGAGTCCTTGGCAAATTGAATAAAATTCCAAAAAGACCTGACCTTAAATGGGTATGCATTCCGACCAGAACATTTTCAAGGACAGCCATCTCATTAAACAAGCGGATATTTTGGAAGGTTCGGGCAATCCCTTTTTGGCACACCTCATGTGGCTTTAATCCAACTAATGATTGATTTTCAAGCAAAATCGAACCAGATGTTGGCTGATATACGCCTGTAATCATATTAAAAAAGGTGGTTTTCCCAGCACCATTCGGACCGATTACGGCTGTAATCAAGTTTTTTTCCACGGTCATTGATACATCCTGATTGGCAGTCAAACCGCCAAATTTCTTCGTTAAATTTTTCACTTCTAAAATTATCATTCCCTACACCTCCTGAACTTTCTCAAGCTGCGATGAATCAGGAGTTATCTCACTTTTGGCATCGGAACTTCCATCTTGTAATTCTTTTTCATCATATTTACGATTTTTCGCAGGCAAGAGCCCTTTGGGTCGATATAAGGCAAAGAGGATTAACAGCAATCCAAAAATTAACCTTTGCATTTTTGATGGTGATAGGGCATCCGGAATCGAGAGAACCCCCGTGGAGCTTAACTGATTTAACCAATTAGTCAATTCCGTTAATACCTGCAGGTTCAGGATGGTCATAACAGCAGCGCCTAGAATAACTCCTGGAACACTTCCCATCCCACCTAAAATCACCATTACTAAAATCGTAATCGACTCAAGCAAAGTAAAGCTCGTCGGATCGACAAAGGCTTGTTTCGCGGCAAAAACAACCCCCATCATTCCCGAGAAAGAAGCGCCAATCGCAAAGGCCATCAGTTTCGTCCTGACTAACGGAACCCCCATTGCCTGTGCCGCAATTTCATTTTCCCGAACTGCCTTCCATGAACGGCCTATTTTTGAGTGTTCAAAACGGCGGACGGTAAAAATCGTAAACAACAAGATGACGAGAACCACATAATAAAATTGACTTGGATAGATAAAATCAATTCCAAACAGGCGCGGCGGGGTTACAGATGCGATCCCCATCGCACCATTTGTGATATTGATCGGGCGATCCAGATTATTAAATATAATTCTGATAATCTCTCCAAACCCAAGGGTAACGATCGCTAAATAATCACCTTTTACACGAAGAACCGGGATCCCGAGCAAAACCCCAAACAATGCCGCCACCAAACAGCCTATGATAATAAAGAACCAAAAACTTTCACCTGAAAGCGGGAAATGACCAAATGGCATAAAATTGTTAGCCTGCGCAGTGGAAAAAATACCATACGTGTAGGCGCCAACCGCGAAAAAGGCGATAAACCCTAAATCTAGCAGCCCCGCCATTCCGACGACAATATTTAATCCAAGCGCCATTGAAATATAGATTCCAACAAGGGTGGCAACTTCCATATAAGATTGATACGCATCGCCGTTACTAGCGGTAAAGGGGAGCAGAAATACCAATACCACTCCTGCAATCAACCATTTTGTGAGATTCTTAAAATTTGTAAAATATAAGAGTAATAGAGAAGCTAATAAAAGTAAGAACGCAATAACAGACTTCTGTGCTAAAAATAAACTTAAGGAAGTAATCCCAATGTAAATAAGAAGAAAAATCCCCTGAAAAAGTTTGTTATTTTTATAGTGGTTCCATAAAGATTTCATCTTCTCACCTACACTTTCTCAGTGACCGGTTTGCCTAATAGACCTTCAGGCTTAAACAGCAATACGATAATTAAAATAATAAACGCAAACACATCCTTATATTCAGCCCCGAAGACACCACCGGAAAGCAGCGTTAAATTGGCAGATGCAAACATTTCTAGTAACCCCAGCAATAAACCGCCGAGCATCGCACCGCGGATATTTCCGATTCCGCCCAATACCGCAGCGGTAAAGGCTTTTAAGCCAAGGATAAAGCCAATATAAGGGTCAATCGTCCCATATTGAACAGCAAATAGGACGCCCGTCGCCCCACCAAGCGCAGAACCGATAAAAAAGGTCATCGAAATCACCTTATTAACATTGATAGTCATTAAGGAAGCGGTTTCACGGTCTTGTGCCACTGCCCTCATCGCCATCCCCCATTTTGTCCGATTGACAAATATGTCAAGTCCAATCATCATGATCACTGCCGTGACAAGGACAATCACAAAAGAAGTTTTAATATTCGCATCATTAAACACAGAACTAATCGACGAAGCTTTGATGGACAGCTGGTGGGTAAACATGCTTGGACCCGTTACAATATAGTTTCCCTTTTTCAATTCAGCTATGAATCTCACAATATCCTGTAATAAAAAGGAAATCCCGATTGCGGTGATCAGAGGGATTAACCGTGGTGCGTTCCGCAATGGCCGGTAGGCGACTCTTTCAATTCCCATTCCTAGTAATCCTGTTAAGAGTGCGGTTAAGAGAAGGGCCGTAATCAGCATAACAATGGCTGGTACGGCGGACGTCCAACCCATTCCTGTTAATACGAGTAAAATCGCTGTTCCCATGAAAGCTCCGGACATGAAAATTTCCCCGTGTGCAAAATTAATTAATTCCAATATCCCATAAACCATTGTGTAACCTAATGCAATAACGGCATAGACTGCCCCTAATGTCAGCCCATCAATCAGCACCTGCGGAATTGTCTGGACCATTTCATTCAGCATAGTAAACCTCCTTGTCCCATAATATAATAATAGAAAAGGGTATTCACCTCCTAAAGTGTACCCTTTTCTACCTTTTAACCCCTATTTATTGACTTCACCAACAAATTCTGCCGGATATTTCGCTTCTTTAAAGCTATATATATATACTTTTGCATATTTGTTGTCCCCGATATCGTCAAAGCTTACCTTCGTTAATACCCCTTGGTAATTCTGAACACCACGAACGGCATCTCTTACTTGTTGACGAGTAGGCATTTTGTTGTTATTGCCTTTAACCGCATCCTCAATTCCTTTTAAAACAACGCCCATCGTATCATACCCATAAACCGAATAGGACTCTGTATTTTTATTGAATTTGGCTTTATAGGTTTCGATAAACTTTTGACCTTCTGCTGATTTCGTTGAATCCCCGGCTAGCGAAGTAATATAGGTATTTTTAATCGCATCTCCGGCAATTTCAACAAGGGTGGACGCATCCAATCCATCTCCGCCCAGGAATGGGACGTTGATCCCTTTTTCACGAGCTTGTTTGATTAACAAACCACCTTCAGCATAGATTCCGCCAAAATAAACGAGATCAGGTTTTTTGGAGACAACTTGGTTAAGAACTCCATTAAAGTCTTTTTCGCCAACGGTAATTCCTTCAAATCCAAGAATTTGAGCGCCCTTTTCTTCCGCTGCTTTCTTGAAAGCTTCTGCTAGACCGGTCCCGTAAGCTGTTTTATCTTGAACAATAAAGATTTTCTTCGCATGTAAGGTATTAACCGCATATTCTGCACCGGCAGGCCCTTGGAAATCGTCACGGGCAACAATCCGGTTGACTGTTTTTAATCCCCTTGATGTTACTTCTACTGCAGAGTTGGCTGGTGAAACCATAGGGATTGCATATTTTTCATAGACCTCTGATGAAGGAATGGCTACTCCTGAGTTAAAGTGACCGACCACTGCCAGGATTGATTTATCGGCACCAATTAATTGGGCATTCGCCACCCCTTTTTTTGGATCCCCTTGATCATCGAAAGGAACCAGTTGCAGGTTGAAGCCTAATTCTTTAAACTTTGCTTTTTCTTCGTCCAATTTAAGCTGAGCACCTAGCTTAATGGCTTCCCCAATAGTCGCGCTGCCACCGGAAAGTGGCGTTTGTGTCGCAATTTTGATCACATTTGAACTACTTTTTCCCCCGTCCCCTGACTTTGAGCTGCAGCCCGCTAAAAATAGACTTGCCGCCAACCCTCCTGTTAACAATAACGCTAAAGATTTCTTGAACTTCAATGTTGACCCCCCTATTTTTTTAATAAAAACAAGCCCTCTATATGTATATGGATCAAAATCAAAAATAGGACAAATTATTCATTTTCCATTATTTTGAAAAACTACACTTGTCAATCTTTAACACTGCCAAAAATAAAAAACCAACACCGTTCTAATTTTTTACGGTGTTGGTTTTGATGGCTATTTTGTGGAACAAAGCTGTTTTTGTTGGTTAAACCATTGGATAAAGTTATTCACGACCTGATCCAAAAACTTAATGGTTGGTTCGTGGGTAAGGTTTCCATCTTGATCCATTTTTTCATGAACTTGAGCAACGTAAACTTCATTACCTGGAATAAGTATCGAACCAATCCCTGGGCAGAAGAGAATATCACGCAAATGCTGCTGAGCACGAACGGTTCCTAGCGTCCCCATTGATGCACCCATGATCCATGATGGTTTGCCAATCATGACTTTATCCACACGGGATAACCAATCCATTGCATTCTTTAATACACCCGGAATGGAATAATTGTATTCCGGTGTCACCCAAAGAACGGCATCTGCATCGGCTACTTTTTTCTTAAAATCAGAAACCACCTGCGGCGGGTTTAACTCGATATCTTGGTCATAATGAGGAAGATCGCGAATATTCAAAATTTCAAGATCAAAACGGTCCTTGTAGGTTTTTTGAACATATTTTGCGAGCTTCAGGTTATAAGATTCCTTCCGAATACTTCCAATGATTGCTACTACTTTCATTTCTTTTTCCTCCCTTTACAACAATTTAGTTGTATGTTACAACTCATTAAGCTTACGTAAAAATAGGCTGCGATGTCAAAAATGTTGCTCTAATAAAAGGGACAATTCCTATTTTGAATTGTCCCGAAATAGTTATTTAATCATTATCACTGTTAAACCATTCCTCTTCCCATTCATCTTCCTCGAATTCACTGCACCATTTGTAGTTTCTTTTTTGGAAGGTAAGTATGTAGTTTTTTAACATGTTATAGCGCAGTGTTTTTTCATCTTGGGTGAGGGCACCTGCCCAGGCATATGTTTCAATCAGGCTGATATAATCCATATAAATACGGTGATAGATTTGATCAAGACGCTGCTTTTGCGCTAATGTATACTTAATATCTCTCGTGCAGGTTAAATCCGAATCCCATTTTTCGCTATCATTTTTTTCACCTTCGGATTCCTTTTCCGAATCGCCATTTTCTTCTGATTCCTTTTCTGAATCGTAAATTTCCTCTGATTTCTTTAGCTTCTCTTTTTTAGGAGCATGTTTAATTTTCTCCACTTCTTTATTCTTTTCCACCTTTTCAGTTTCCGCAAAGGAATGGTACCCTGTTGCTAAAAAGCTAAAGAGAAAAAATATAAGAATCACATATTTTTTAATCATTGATTTTCTCCTCGAAATAGTTACTTCATATAAAAAACGGCACATCAAAAATGACGTGCAGCTTTTTTAAGAATATAATTAGTCATCTCCATGGTCATCGTCACCGTGACCGTCGTCATCACCATGTTCATGATCATCGTCACCATGACGGTCATCATCACCGTTAGAAGAACCCTCTTTTTCCACCTCTAAAACTTTTCCTGTCTTAGCATCGATTTCAACTTCGTAAAAAATGCCTGCGCTTTTAATTTTTACCTCGTAAACGGATCTTCCATCATCCTTTTCTAGGACAACCTTGACAATTTCACCTTTAACTTTTGTTAAAGCAATATCCCCTGCTTCTTTTTCAGAGATCACTTTGTTTTCAGCTTGCAGGTCCCCCATTCCTTTCGCATGGGTCAACTGAAAATAACTACTAAAACTGATTGGGAATAGTAAAACCAATAAGAGAACTATTTTTTTCATACTCTCACACTCCTTTATTTTTTTATATCTTGTGTAAGAGTATGAAATTTATTCATTTCACATTAAATCCCATTTGTTTTTAATTACAAATCTGAGCCATGTTCCAGTCATCCAGGAAGTGACAAGGGCGAGCATCACTAGTATCGCAAAAAACTCCTGATTAATTATCCCCGACATAAAAGCCACTGTTGATAAAACAATACCCGGGCCTCCCCTGGCATTCATTGCGAAGCCAAAGTTTAAACTTGTTAGAGAATTAAGCTTAATTAAGCGGCAGGTAAAGTAAACGATCGTCATTTGAATAAAGGTTGCAATTAACAAGTATTCGATAAAGAAATAGATATCAAACGAATTGGCTAAATCCAATTGGAGTCCAACCGTCGCAAAATATACAGGCACAAACCAGGAGAAGGATAAATTTGAAACGCCTTCTTCTATCTTCACTGATACCGTTTCCGGAAGATAAAGTTTTGCTGCAATTCCGACCAGCAAGGCTCCAAATATGGTTTCGACATGGAAAAAATAGGCCAGTACACACGCGATAAATAAAATCACTAATACATAACCTAAATTCGAAGAGCGAAAAAATATATTACTGTCATTCATCGTTAAATGTTTAAACAAAACTCTTAACACAAAGAGAATTCCCACTAAAAACAAACAAGTGGTTCCAATACTTAAAAATACATCACTATAGGATAATTGGTTACTATGATGCGCAACAAGATTTGTCGCTACACCTAGGACCACCCAAAGAAGGATATCGTGAAGTCCGGCAATAATGACAACGAGTTTGGCAAACCTTGTTTTCATGATTCCCAAGTCGATAAAAATTTTAGAAATAACGGGAATTGAAGTGACTGCAATCGAAATACATACCACTAATTTAAGTGCCAGCAAATCATTAGCTGTTCCGACAAATTTGGACATATCGATAAAATTTGTAACCACCCATCCAATAATAAACGGTAGAACACTTGAACCAATCGTAATAGCAGAGGTGATTTTTAAATCATCCTTCTTAAATTCAGTATGAAATTTTAAACCTGACACGAACATCAAAAGAATTAAACCGATTTGATAAATGAGCCCAAATAATTGATCCTCCAATGGAAACCCATGGAACATCCATTTAAATATATCAGGATAAAAATAACCTAATAAACTTGGTCCTAGGATAATTCCCGCTCCCACTTCCCCAATTACCCTAGGTATATAAATCCGTTCACAAAGGTAGCCCAGTATATGCGCTAACGCGAGCAGGCAGCCCATTGCGAACAAAAAATGGCTTACCTGTATTTGTTCGATTGTAAACATTTTTCTCCCTCCATAAATACTGTCAGCCTCTTTTCATAGAATATTTAAAACGCTCCGATTCAAATAGTTTTTGCACTACACATCATATGCTTGTTTCAATTAAACGGAAGTGGCTTGTCTAAAAATGGGCAGGATTCAAAAAATTTTGGACGGGCTTGGGAGGATGCCGTTCCTTTTCGCTTATGGAAAGCAAATAATATAATAGCTTTAATTTCAATCAGGGAGAGAGACCAATGGGAGAGGAAGGGTCGTACTTTCGCAGATTATACAAGCTTTTCAAGGGGGGATTAAAAAAGCACAAGAAAGAAGATGGGGAATTAAAATGGGGGCTTGGGATAGCTGTTCCGTTTTTCTTCAGTTCAAAGTTTGCCATCGATCATGAAACTATTACGATTCATGGTATTCAAACCACTCATGATGAGAGCTCACCCGTTAAATATTCAATCGTTAAGATAAGTAAGCTGGGTACTTCCATTGAATATTTTGATAGTGTTACTTTCTATGGGGACTCAGGCGGGGAAGAATTCAACTATACTTTTACGGTTCCAAATGGTACAGGCTATCAACTGGAGATCTTTAATTATTTTCACTATCATGCAACAGGAAATGTAAGAATGCTAAAAAAAGAGCTGCCATCATGACAGCTCTCCTCTATTTATACCATAATTTTGCAAATATTATTTGTAAATTCTACAGGATCAGGAACCTGCAGCCCTTCAATGAGCAATGCTTGATTGTACAAAAGATTGGTATATAGCGATAGTTTCTCTTGATCTTTTTCAAAAGCTTCTTTAAGTGAAGTAAATACCTCATGTTGAACATTGATTTCTAAAATTCTGTCAGCCTTTACATTTTGGTTACCAGGCATCGATTTTAGAATTTTTTCCATTTCCAAGGTAATTTCCCCGTCGCTTGTGATGCAAACAGGATGGCTCTTCAACCGTTTTGATATCCGAACATCTTTCACCTTGTCGGCTAAGATTTTTTTCATCGCTTCAAATAGCTCTTTATTTTCCTTTTCCTCTGTTTCGGTGTTATTTTTATCCTCATCAGATTCAATTCCTAAATCACCACTAGAAACCGATTTGAATTCTTTCTCCTTGTAAGCCATTAACATCTTGATGGAAAATTCGTCGATATCATCAGTAAAGTAAAGAATTTCATAGCCTTTATCAGCAACTAACTCGGTTTGCGGCAACTTTTCAATTCTATCAATGGTTTCACCGGATGCATAATAAATATATTTTTGATCCTCAGGCATTCTAGATACATACTCATCTAAAGTAACCATTTTCTTCTCTTTGGAAGAGTAGAATAATAATAAATCCTGCAATTCTTCTTTGTGCATGCCGTAATCACTATATACACCAAATTTTATTTGTCTGCCAAAGGACTTATAGAATTCTTCATATTTTTCACGTTCATTCTTTAATAAGCTTTGGAGCTCACTCTTAATTTTCTTATTAATATTTTTTGCAATTAGCTTAAGCTGACGATCGTGCTGAAGCATTTCTCTTGAGATGTTAAGCGATAAATCCTCAGAGTCAACCATTCCTTTTACAAAACTAAAATAATCTGGGAGCAAATCGGCACATTTATTCATGATTAATACGCCATTGGAGTAAAGCTCTAAGCCCTTTTCATATTCCGGTGAGTAAAAATCAAATGGAGTTTTCTCCGGAATATATAAAATTGCATTGTATCTTACAGCCCCATCCACACTGATATGGATGTGTTTAAGAGGTTTGTCAAAGCCGTAATGTTTTTCGGAATAAAAATTCTGATAATCCTCATCCGTCAACTGACTTTTATTTTTACGCCAAATTGGTACCATGCTGTTGATGACTTGTTCTTCTATAACATCCTCGTATTCATCTTCACTGTCTTCTTTTAACCTTCTTGAGGTCACATCCATTTTAATTGGGTAGCGGATGAAATCGGAATATTTTTTAATAATGGATTTTAGACGGTACTCTTCTAAAAATTCATCATAGTTTTCATCTTCGTTATTTTCTTTGATTTTTAAAATAATTTCGGTTCCAACTTCATCTTTTTCGAAAGGAACGATCGTGTAGCCTTCGGCGCCTTTTGACTCCCATTCATAAGCCTGTTCACTGCCTAATGCCTTACTAATCACCGTTACAACATCCGCAACCATAAAGGCTGCATAGAAGCCAACACCAAATTGTCCAATGATATCATGGCCATCTTTTGATTCATTTTCCGTTTTAAAGGCTAATGAGCCGCTTTTTGCAATCGTTCCGAGATTATTTTCAAGCTCTTCCGCTGTCATTCCAATACCCGTGTCCGTAATTTTGAGCACTCTATTTTCCTTATCAGCGGCTACTTTTATGTAGTAGCGGTCCTTATCAAAAGTTAAGTTTTCATCCGTTAATGCTCTATAATAAATTTTGTCAATCGCATCACTGGAATTGGAAATCAACTCTCTTAAAAAGATTTCTTTTTGCGTATAGATAGAATGAATCATCATGTCCAATAATCTTTTCGATTCAGCTTGAAACTGTTTGGTTTCCATCAAAATGCCCCTTTCTGGTGTATATTGTCGATTATATCATTATTTTAGCACTCTATCATCAGGAGTGCTAACACATTATTTTAATAACATATATTTCTAGGTTCGTCAACTATCTTTACTCAACAAAAAAAAGGAACCGTCTCAGGATTCCTTCTTTAAGTAAAATATTCAATTTTTGCTTCCGGAAAATAGGTGTTAATATAGCTGCCAAGTGTATCTTTAATATCCTCTTGCTCTTGATTGGTATAAACATACTTACCAATCCCATATCGGCCCCATTTCCATTTCCGCTTGGATTCATCAAGCTCCAATTTTGTCATCGGATAATTTTTTTGAATGACATTTTTAGCCGGCTTTGTAAAACGATGCTGAATCATTTCAAAGGTTAAATCCTTTTTAGCTTTTTCCGGCAGCTCTGATTCCAGTTTTTCAAGCATTTCTTTATAGCCCTCTTTCCAGCCTTCATGCAGATAGATGGGGGCAATGATGAAACCCAAGGGATAGTCTGCACCCGCTATCTTTTTCGCCGCCTCAATTCTTTCGGGCAATCTCGAGGTTCCCGGCTCAAAATTTTTAATGATATAATCATCATTTATACTAAAGCGGAAGCGAGTCCGGCCATTATGCTTGACATCGAGCAGATGGTCCACATGGGCAAATTTGGTCACAAAGCGAAGTTTCCCATATTCCGATTCACCAAAAAATTCAATCGCTTTTTTTAATGTGTGGGTTAAATGGTCCACTCCAACAATATCAGAGGTACACGAAGCTTCAAATCGGGTTGGTTCGGGTGCCCGTTCTTTCATATAATTTTCTGCGGCTTCAAAAATGTCCTCTACATTTACATAGGTTCGGATATATGGTTTACTGCCCATCGTCGTTTGCAAATAACAATAATGGCAATGACCCATACACCCCGTTACAAATGGAATCGCATATTCGGCAGATGGTTTCGATGTATCAAATTTTAACGTTTTTCGAACTCCAATCACTAATGTCGATTTGGCCATCCGATA
Organism: Neobacillus niacini; assembly: GCF_031456445.1. Classification (GTDB taxonomy): domain Bacteria; phylum Bacillota; class Bacilli; order Bacillales; family Cytobacillaceae; genus Neobacillus; species Neobacillus niacini_I. The sequence continues at coordinate 39,664 of NZ_JAVDUQ010000001.1, forward strand.
CCTTTGAAAATCATTTTCCCCAGGCAGGTTCCGAATTTGATTATGTGAAGTGGTTTGTCTGATTTCGATTCCCATATTCTCAAATTTTGCAACTAATTCTTTCCCAAGCGGGTATTCTTGTGCGCCAGGTTCCACATAGACGAGTTGGGGAACAAAGGGCTTAACCAAAATAATTCTCCATTTCTTCCGAGAACCCAAAAGCTTCCCGATAGGCCATCTCCGCTTCATTTACAGTATGATAAGCAGCCACTTCTTTGGTTAGAGGATAATAGGTTTCATATAAAAAAAGCGCCAGTTCATCAGGTGATTCGGGATTTTGTACAACAGCTGCTTCTTGGACATTGGCCACATCCTGCGCGTGTGGGTTTCTAATAATCACATAAACAATTTGACCGGGTTGAAATGATTGAGACATCTACTCAAATCCTTTCCTTACGATTTATACTAGTGGGTCTTTATGAATAGAGTTAACTTTCCGCTGTTGAAAAATGCTTTAGATTAATTGGAAAATATCATGTGATCCATTGGATGATGTATGACCTTCCCTTTTTCTTCTGAAAAGATTACTTCATATTCTATTTTTATTCCTCATAAAATGGACAAGGAAGGGGAGGAATGTAAAGTGACGGCAATCAAACTACATAACAAAACATTTTTCCATCAATCATGAAGAAAAAACTCCTAACCCTTTTCTGTTTACTTGTGGGGGCCACCCTTCAGGGAATGTCCATGTCCTTGTTTTTATTTCCGCACTCCATCCCCTCCGGAGGTGCTGCAGGCCTGGCCATCTTGATGAATCACTGGTTTCATTTGTCCCTTGGTTTTTCTTTATGGCTGGCAAATATTGTTTTTTTACTTTTTGCTTTAAACTATTTTGGTTATACCTGGACTTTGCGTACCATTCTGGCTGTGGCAACCACTTCGACAACTGTGGGCATCCTAACTTCTAAATTTTTGCTTCCCCATATCAATATTGTCTTTGATCTTGCAGCAGGGAGTATTTTTTTTGGAATTGGCGTTGGACTGCTCATCCGGGCGGGGGCATCGAGCGGAGGAATGGTTATCCCGGCTCTAATGATTGCCAACTACAAGAAATGGAGCCCGGGAAAAGTGATGATGGGGATTAACTTGGTAATTTTTATCTTAACTGCCCTTGTGATTGATTATAAAATCGTTCTTTACGCAATTATTTGTCAATTTTTCTCGACTAACATTATCGACTATATTTATACGTTTAAGCTGCAAAAAATAAATATCTTCACGGCAAATTGGCGAAAAAAATAAGAAGATCCGGGATTAAAGGATCTTCCTCTCTTTTAAATAGTAAAGAATTTTGTTTACTGATTCCTGAATCGTATACCGATTTGTTTCAATTAATATTTATGGATGATTTGGACTTTCGTAAGGTGAAGAAATTCCCGTAAAATCAGAAATCTCACCTTTTCTTGCCTTTTTATATAAACCTTTGGGATCCCTACTTTCACAGACTTGGATCGGGCAATTTAAAAATATTTCAATAAACTCCCCTTCCTCAAACATGCTGCGTACAAGTTCCCGTTCATGACGAAAGGGAGAAATAAATGCGGAAGAAACGATGTGACCGCTATCAACAAAAAGCTTAGAGACCTCTCCCACTCTGCGGATATTTTCCTTTCGGTCCTTATCTCGGAAGGTTAAATCACGATTCAATCCATGTCGGACATTGTCTCCGTCTAAAACATAACTTTTAATCCCCTGTTGAAATAATGTGGAATCGACCACATTTGCCAATGTCGATTTCCCTTAACCTGATAATCCGGTAAACCAAAGCACACAGCTTTTATGTCCATATAGTTGATGCCGGTCAGTTTTCGTGACAGCATAATCATGCCAAATAATATTTTTCTCCATTCCCTACACCCTTTATTTTTCTGTAAAGACTTCTTTCATTCCCTGGATTAGAATATGTACCACTTCTGGCCGGCTAAACTCTTTTGGTGGCTGCTCCCCGTTTTTTAACATTCCTCTAACCTTTGTTCCGGATAAAATCACATGATGCTCCCGGTCATGTGGACATGTTTTTTCAGATGCCATGTTTTCGCACTTTTTACAATAAAAGCTATGTTCGAAAAAGAGCGGCTTGATTCCCAGTTCTTCCGTGCTAAAATGGCTGAATATTTTTTGTGAATCATATGTTCCATAATAATTGCCAACCCCTGCATGGTCTCTGCCAACAATAAAGTGGGTACAGCCAAAATTTTTCCGGACGATGGCGTGAAAAATGGCTTCTCTTGGACCGGCATAGCGCATGGCCGCAGGGAATACGGATAAAAAGACTCTTTCTTTCGGATAATAATTTTCAAGTAATACCTGATAGCTTTTCATCCGGATTTCTCCCAGTATGTCATCTGACTTCGTTTCACCTACTAGCGGATTTAAGAAAAGACCATCCACGATTTCTAAAGCAGATTTTTGAATGTATTCATGTGCCCGGTGGACTGGATTTCGTGTTTGGAACCCCACAACAGTTTTCCAGCCCAATTCCTGAAACATTTGTCTTGTTTGAATCGGATCTAGGTAGAAATTTTCAAACTGAATGTTTTTGGGTCTTTTCGTAAGTTTGATAGGACCTCCTATATATACTTCCGGCCGCTCAAGAAGTTTTTTCACTCCTGGATGTACATTTTCTGTTGTCCGGTAGACCTTCTCCGCCTCTACTCTTTTGTCGGGAAAATAGATTTCCTTTATCTCCATCACGCCAAAGATAGTACTATGATGAATTAAATTAATCGTTTCTCCAATATCCAGTTCCATTGCTTTATAACGATCAATTGCCAATGTAATCGGCAAGGACCATGGGAGTCCGTTTGCCAGTCTCATATTTTGAACGACCGTGTCATAGTCGGCTTTTACCATAAAACCTTCGAGTGGACTGTAGGCTCCATTTGCAATCAACTCCAAATCACTTAATGCCCTATTATCCAGTTCAACAAAATGATTGGAAAAATCGATTGGTTTATCCAGTTCGATTCGATTTATCAATTTACCGCCGTGCGGCACACTTTCAACCACTTATTTTCCCTCCCCAGTTTTAGTAGCCGATAAAAACTAGTTATTCGTAAATCCAATTGGTTTATTTCACGAAATTGAATGGTTTATTTACGAATAAGACCGTTTATTTACGAATCGCTACATTTTATTTGCTGATTCAGACCGTCTATTTGCGAATCGATACCATTTATTTGCGGATTCAAACCGTTTATTTGCGAATCAATCTTTACACCCTCAAGTTTGATGCAGTCCGCATTCGGTTTTCGAGGTTCCTGTCCAGCGACCGAACCGGGAATCACTAGAGCCCGTTACAGGCTGTGTACAAGGAAAGCAGCCAATACTTGGATAACCTTGATCATGTAAGGGGTTAAAGGGAAGATTATTTAGCCTGATATAGGTTAAAACATCCTCCCACTTCCAATGAATAAGAGGGCAAATTTTGATATTATTAAACTTTTCATCCTTATTAATGTACTGAGTATGGCTTCTTGTAGGGGACTGATCCTGTCTTAGTCCGGAGATCCATGCCGGTACACCCTTTAACGCTTCTTTTAGAGGGAGGACTTTTCGGATGTGGCAGCAAAGATTAGGGTTATGACTCCAGAGTTCATCTCCATAATCTTTTGCTTGTTCTTCCAAAGAAAGCTGTGGTTTCACCATTTCGATGTCCAAAGTAGGGTAGCGGTTTTTTATTCGTTCGATTAATTCATAGGTTTCCGGAAAATGAAGTCCGGTATCGAGGAAAATAACTTTTGCTTTTTTGTTTATCTTATGAATTAAATCAATTAACACGATTCCTTCCGCTCCAAAACTGCAAGCATAAACGATTTTGTTCCCATATTCTTGATAGGCCCACTTTAAAACATCAAAATAATCTGGCTGTGTTTCTAAAAAGACTTCGAGTTTATGATTATTCCAATTTTCATATGTTAAAGTTTCAGTCATTGATCACTCCTCCTTTTCGCTTTATATTGATAGGGTTATACAGGAGTTATTTCCTACAGTAATTTTATTCATATTATTGATATGACCGTATTTTTTATAGGAAAGAAGCGCGCGAATCCAAGAACCGTGACCAAACAATAAAAGATTATGAAAATCTTGGTATTTATCTAGAAACAAAACAATCCGTTCTTCAAGGCTTTTTAAACTTTCGCCTAAAACGAGTCCACTTGGGTTTTCAATCCAGAGACGGTTTTTGTGTTCCATCAGTTTTTCCTTTGGCAATCCTTCAAAGGAACCGAAATCTAATTCATCGAGTAAGACTTCTGTTTCAGGCAGAAAACCGTAAAGATGTGCAGTTTGATGTGTCCGTTTCAATGTACTTGCCAATACGAGATCAAATGGTGCAAGGTTTTTTAAAAGCCGTTGATTTTCAGCAATACCTTTTTGAAATTCCTCCGTTACTTGCGAGATTTCAATATCCCTTCTTCCTTGCAACCATGTTTTTTTATTCCACTCCGTAGGTAAATGTCTGATTAAAGTAAGTTGCATTCAATATCCTCCATATAGAAGGTTTCACTCCTTAAGCCACACCGCTGTGCCTCTAGGATTAGGACATCATTTATTTTTACATTTCCTAAATTAACATTTGGTCCAATTTCCTTAATAAAATACATTTGGTGTTTCGGAGAAGGTGCTTCAAAAATAATTCTGTTCGGATCTATATCATGTAGTAATTCTTGAATGAGGTCGGATTTGATTGTCCCGCATTTTTGATAAATACCAGAGGTCCCTGAATCCCTTCCTTCCGTAATGACATATTGGCAGCCAGCGTCTAATAAAAGATTGATTTCTTCTCTCCACTGGGAAACCGGCATTTCCTTATCCGCATCTTTTGACCCCACCTCTGCGATTACCTGAAATTCTTCTTTTAATTCCGAGATGATTTGGAGGCGTTCGTAAAGCGGGATCTCAAAGATGCCATTCGATACCTCGATCCATTCAATTCCCAGTTTGCGTAAGTACGAAAGATATTCAGGAATTTTATTTTGAAAGTAACTTTTTTCAAATAATGTCCCCCCGCAATAGGGCTTTATATTGTACTCCTGATAAAGCTTCACTTTCTTATTTATATTAGGCGTTACATAAGCTGAACCAATCCCCAGTTTTGCGATATCTATAATGTGACTGTAATCAGCCAAAATATTTTTTAATTCTCCTAGTGGGGTTCCAAAATCGACAACTGACGTCAAACCAAAGGTTCGAATCCCGGATGTCCTTTTTGGCAAGGATAGAAAATCCATAGGGCAAACGCCTCCTCTTTTTCCTAGGATAGATTATTCACTAACTGGGTGAATGTGTAATTAATGGGCTTATTTACTCGAAATATAGGCATTTGTCATCTGAATAAACCTATGACTCCTTTCAAACAATAAAATAGCTTCAATTTAACAGTTAGGAGTGTACAACCATTGCCAAAGCAAAAACATAAGGGCATGACAATATTTGCAATTGGTTCAATCCCGCTTGTCTTGGTTTTAGGTAATTCGATGTTGATTCCGATTCTTCCAAAAATGAAGTCTGTTCTCGATATAACACAATTTAAGGTAAGTTTAATTATTTCCGCTTTTTCGATTGCTGCAGCCATCTCGATTCCTGTTTTGGGCTATTTATCGGATCGGTTTACGCGAAAAGCGATCATTATTCCATCCCTTATTTTATATGGAAGTGGAGGATTGCTTGCGGGTGCTGCAGCGGTCTGGTTTTCAAATGCTTATATCTGGATAATGGCGGGAAGAATTATGCAGGGGATGGGTGCAGCTGGAACCGCTCCAATCGCAATGGCCTTAACAGGAGATTTGTTTAAAGGCAGTGAACAAAGTAAGGTGCTTGGATTAGTAGAGGCCTCCAATGGGCTTGGAAAAGTGATAAGTCCAATTATTGGTTCTCTCTTAGCCCTTCTATTTTGGTATGCTGCATTTTTTGCCTTTCCGGTTTTTTGTCTCATTTCTGTTCTCTTGACCATCTTTTTTATTAAAGAAAAGAAAAAGGAAAAAGAGCCTCCTCCTGTTGGCAAATATGTAAAAGGGCTTATTTCTGTATTCAAAACGGAGGGGCGATGGCTGTTTGCTGCCTATCTAACCGGGGCTGTTTGCTTATTTACCTTATTTGGAATATTATTTTACATTTCCGATATCCTTGAAAAAGATCATCACATCGATGGTGTCTTAAAAGGAGGGATACTCGCAATCCCACTTTTATTTATGACGGCAACTTCATACATAACGGGCAGTAAAATCGGGAAAAAAATGAAATTAATGAAAACCTTAATTATTTTAGGACTTTTGTTAATGACTTCTTCTTTCGCATCGCTGATTTTCTTTAAAAAATTAATTCCTTTCTTTGCTGTTTTAGTGATTAGCAGTATTGGAACAGGACTGGTTCTCCCTTGTATTAACAGCTTTATAACAGGGTCGGTTCCAACTGACCGGAGAGGCTTTGTCACCTCGTTATATGGTTCCGTCAGATTTTTAGGCGTTGCCATTGGTCCCCCGATTTTTAGTACTCTGATGGCCTGGTCAAGGACAGGAATGTTTTTGATCACCGCCGGATTAACCTTATTCTGTGCATTACTTTGCATGTTGTTAATTCATGTAGCGAAGAAAGGGCCATCAAAAGAAAGTGACACACTTTTTGAAAAGTTGCAGTTTACATAGAAAAGCGGAAGCGCCTTGTCCAGCCCCGACAAGTGCTGGAGGACCTGACGGTGAAGTCGCTCTTTGACTTCATCGGCAGGGCCGAAGCAACCTAGGAAAAAAGCAGTTCATTTTTTCCCTCGAGGGGCTAGGCGCTGGAGCTGGACAATTCTCGAAGTCAAAAAATTTATACTTTACATGATAAGCGATAGGAAAGGAGGAGATTAGAATGCAAATTTATTTTTCACCTGAAGTAGTTACTCCGCAATTTCAGGTATTAAATGTGGTTGATTCCACAAATAAAGCTGTCGGAAATGTGGCCTTTTTATTTGATGAAAAAAAACTTTATGTTTATGGGATTCTGGAGGAAGAAGGAGTTGCCGCAGACTTCAAGGATTTAGTTACACCTTATTTAAAAGGATTGGCCAAAGCGAAGCATGGTTTGGATATTTTCTCTTGCTTGTACGTCGGATGTAAAAAGATAAAGCTAAATGAAGAGGAAAAAAATTGAACCGGTAAAATGAGTAAAAACTAGGAATGATCCCTCTTTTTATTTTCCCGCTAAGGTTTGTAACAAGGCATATAACCACTTCATAATTTAAGGATAAATATAGATTTAAATTATCTGGAGTGTATGCCTTATGAGTATTGGTATTATTGTAATGGGGCTTTTTATCGGCATTTTAGTCGGGCTTACAGGGGTAGGCGGCGCCGCATTACTCACCCCCGTCCTTGTTTTATTAGGGATCAATCCAGCAATAGCAGTTGGAACGGACCTTGCCTATAATTCCATAACGAAATTTTTCGGCTCTGTTCAGCATTGGCGGCAAAAGACGATCAATCTAAAACTTGTGAAGTATCTCGCAATTGGCAGTATTCCAAGTACAATCCTTGCAGTTGGGACTCTCCATCTGTTCGATACCTTTTTTCATAATCAAGAACTTGTCATTAAACATGCTTTAGGTTATGTGTTAATATTGGTCGCACTAACCACACTGATTAAAACCTTTATCAAAGAAAAATTCGAATGGAATCCCTTTCAAATAAAACCGCTGGAGGAAAAACGTGCTTTGACCATTGCAATCGGGGCAATCCTGGGGTTTATTGTCGGGTTAACCTCAATTGGGTCGGGCTCATTATTTGCCTTGGCAATGCTTTATTTGTATAAAATGTCTCCCTCTGAATTAGTCGGAACGGATATTGCCCACGCATTTTTATTGGTCACTGCTGCCGGGATTATGCATGCAGGGCTTGGCAACGTTAACTACTCCCTAATGTTTAATCTTTTGCTTGGCTCCATCCCAGGAGTCCTAATAGGAAGTACCCTATCCTCAAAATTCCCCGCAAAACCATTACGAACGATAATGGCATTAATTATCTTATTTAGTGGATTTAAGTTAATTTAAAAAACACGGCTGCATCTAGCCGTTATTCTTTTGAAATGGGCCTGTTGATTTCCGCTTCAATCAACACAGTTAGGAAATCAACATTGACCTTTAAAACACCCTTGAAATAAAAACATTTTTTTAACCTGTCCTTCTTTTGAAAAATATAACATATACTCTTCTAGATATATTTTTTCTTCGGGAGGCAAAAATGTTTATTTTTATTGAAAAAGCGGTATTGGGAATGGCATTATTAAGAATTCTGTCAGGTTGCATTGAAATTTCTGCCGCCATTTTAATGATCAAATTTAACTCCGTCGAAAAAGCCCTAATGGTGAATAGCTCTCTTGCCCTTGTAGGACCCATTATTTTAATCCTAACCACCACCATTGGCGTTTTAGGGTTGGTTGGAAGCATTTCACTTTATAAAATAGCATGGATATTCCTCGGGGTTTGTTTTATCTTAATTGGAGCAATGAAGGGGTAAATTATGGGGAATTCAAATTGAAAATGTTCTTAATCAAAGTCATGAAGGACAAACCAGCGGTAATCCTTTGGATTTGTCCTTCCTAATTATTACGCAACATGGTTTTCAGTACGTTTACTTTTTACCTATAGCCAAAATTCTACAAACACTCTCTGCTGCATGAGCCAAATTATCGTAACCAGCATCTAAGGCTTTTTCTAAGCTTGTTACTCCCTTTAAAATCCCTACAATCGAGGTAAATCCATGCTCATATAGTACCTCAACCCCATCTCCTATTTTTCCGGCAAAAGCAATAACCGGAACTTGATATTTTTTTGCGGTTGCGGCTACACCATATGGAGTCTTGCCAAATAAGGTCTGTCCATCAATACTGCCTTCACCGGTGAAAACAAAATCGGCATCCTTAATCTTTTCCTCAAGTCTGGTATATTCAATCACCAGGTCTACACCTTTTTTTAACTCGGCCCGAAGAAATGCCATTAATCCAGCACCAAGCCCGCCGGCAGCACCGGCCCCTTCGACGATGTCAATATCAATTCCCAATAGTGCTTTAATCTTGTCTGCATAGTGTTTCAGATTTTGATCCAAATATTTGACCATTTCTGGGGTCGCGCCTTTTTGCGGTCCAAATATATAGGATGCACCAAGCTCACCTGTTAAAGGATTGTTGACATCACAGGCTACATCTATTTTTACGTTTTTAATTCGCTTATCTAAACCGCTTAAATCAATGGTATGAAGATGTCCTAATCCCCCGCCGCCAAACGGGAGCTCTTCCCCTTTTGCATCTTTGAATGAAGCACCAAGGGCTTGAAGCATCCCGATGCCGCCATCGTTTGTCGCACTTCCGCCAATTCCCAATAAAATCCGGGTAACCCCTTGGTCGAGGGCATATTTAATGAGTTCACCTGTGCCATAGGTCGTTGTAAGTAACGGATTTCGCTCCTCTTTTCCCACTAAATGAATCCCGCTGGCACTGGCCATTTCAATGACTGCCGTTTTCCCATCCCCAAGTAATCCATATTCAGCTTTTACTTTCCTTCCAAGCGGACCTGTCACTTCCATTTTGAGAAGGCTTCCGTTTTCGTAGCTGACAAGGGAATCAACTGTTCCCTCACCCCCATCCGCCATCGGAACAATCATGCACTCAGCATCCGGAAAAACCTTTAGAATCCCATCCTTCATTGCAAGGGCAGCATCTTTAGCCGTGATACTTTCCTTAAAGGAATCAGGTGCCAAAACAAATTTCATCAATATCGTTCCTTTTCATGTAATTATCATTATTATTTTTAAAAAGCGAGGTGGACTACGCACCCCATTTTTACCGTACCAGACATCGACGTTTGTTATCAAACTTCCGGCCTGAAAAAAAAGCACCATCAAGGCGCCATTATTTAAAATTCGAATATTTATTTATTATACTTTTATTGTCCCCCAATTGATTAAATTTCTCTGAATTCATTTTCGAATTCTTGTCCTTCCATTGATCATAAGTCATACCGTAAGAGCTTTCACTGTTTAAATATTTAATATAATCATTTCCATACGGATACAGCATATAATCACCCCCTTGTTATAAATGTATGCGCTTTCATAAAAATGTGACCAAAAAAAACGCCACTTCTTGAGTGACGTTAAAACTAATTATTTTCCAACTGCTACTTTTCTCTTTAAAGGTTTGTTTAAAACATTCCCTTTCCTATAAGCCAATCCCATCGCGGTTAAAAGTAATAAGCCGGTTACCACAAATACAATTTGTACCGGAAAAATCCCGCCAATAAAACCGCCGATCATCGGACCAATCATTCCACCAATTTGATTGGCGGTTTGACTCAATCCAAAGGCTCTTCCACGGAAAGCATCCGGTGTGGATTTTACAACGAGCCCATTTAATGCGGGATAGACGGCACAGAAAAACACACCATAAACAAAACGGATGAGCGAAAATCCCCAAATTTCACCGAAAAGAATTTGCGCCAATGTTCCAACTCCGCCGCCTAACAGCCCAATGACCAGCACTCTTTGAAAGCCCACTTTGTCCGCCCATCTTCCCCAATAGGGAGCAAACAAGGCACTGGCAATTCCCGGAAGCGAGAATACGATACCGGCTAGTAAGGACGCATCCTCAGAAGAACTCCCCAATTTAACAATATATAATGGGAGCACCGGTTCAATCGTCATGATCGAGCAGCTTGTTACGACGGTTAAAGTAAGTACCATCATTAAAGTCCGATTGGTCCAAGCCACCTTGAAATCATTTTTAACAGAGCCTTTCTCTTTGCTTGGAGTGAAGTTTTCTTCTTTTACCCAGAAAATTATCAGGAATGTAGCAATGAAGACAAAGATTCCTGCACTAGCAAAGGCTAATCGGTTTCCAACGAGATGAGCAATTCCTCCTCCCAGTAATGGTCCAACAATCCCCCCTGATGCCGTTGCGGTCGAGATGAGGGAAAGTGCGTAGCCGATCTTTTCATTTGGTGTATTCGTCCCAATTAATGCGATAGAACCAGGAATAAATCCGCTCAATAGCCCCTGCATAATTCTTAATGCTAAGATCTCATAAGGGTTCGTCACGAAGGCCATTAACGTGTAAATGACAAACAGAACAAAACCAGCCCGAATAATCATCGGCTTTCTTCCGTACCGGTCCGCTACCCTTCCCCAGAGAGGAGAGGCAATTGCCCCTGCAAAAAATGCCGAACTAAATAGCAGCCCTGACCACATTTCCGTATGCTGATGCACTCCAATTTGTAAGAGAAAAAGGGGTAAAAAAGGGATGACCATCGAAAAACTGGCTGATGTAAAAAAACAACCAATCCAAAGTACCCATAAATTCCGTTTCCACGTTTCCATTCTAATCGCTCTCCCACTATTTCCTTAGAATGACAAAGATGTAATCCACTATCCATCCTATCTGTTTGATATTGCCATCATAACACACACATCAGTTATTTTCATTCCCGAAATATTAGGGTATGGAAAAATGCAACATAAAAAAACACTTGCTCCATAAGCAAAGTGTTTTTTCGCCATTATTAGGAAAGGGATGAGGCAGCTGGTTATTTTACTACTAAGTCCTATCCCCTTTGCATAAAATTTTTAAAAGAGGTCGCTACAGCAAGCGTAACGGAGGGAATTTATGTTTAACTTCTTTTCTTTTAGAAAAAAACAAGAAAAAAGAGAAAATCAACTATCCCCTCTGATTATGACAAAATTAGATCGAATTATTGAATTGTTAGAAAAACAACAAAACGATCATAAAAGCAAGAATATCCATTTTGATCATGTACAAGTTGACCATTTAGAGAACATCGTCTTTCGATTAGATAATATTGAAATTGACGAATTAAGCGGAAAATTGATTATTGGCAACAACATTACAGGCTCCGAGGAACTGACCAAGCCACTCATTCAAAAAATAAAGAAAGAAAATGCAAAACAAGAAGCCATGACTGAATCCGAATCAAGTGATGACGCAAAGATGACAAAAACAGCAAAGGGTTTTCGGTTCCGAAATGAATTCTAACAATCTACTCCTCGTATCATCCCTTATTGATATTGGCAATTTTAATATCTTGATCATTCATAATGGCATCGACCACATCCTGATCATTATTCAGATTCACATTATTCAACAGATGATTATGGTCCCCAAATAAACCGCCCTGTGAATAATTAGCTTTTTCATTTCCATCTACCCCCGTTATATGCCCTTTTCCAACGAATACCGAGCTATTCTGATACATCGTATTCACATTTAAACTCTCAAGGTCCAAATTCGTTGTATGCTCTTCTTCCCCGTAATTTTCAAATGAAAAATGAATATCTCGGTCATCGATGGGCGTATCAATATAATCAGGGTCATTCAGGATTAAAATATTATGAAAAAGATAATTAGATGTTCCGCCAATACTTCCAATCACACTATTATCTTTTCCATGTGCGCTCCAGCCAACGGCATTATTTCGGTCTCCAATAAAAATTCCGGATTGTCTCTGCATAGTTTTAACATTTATATCACCAGTAAAATGAAAATTTGACGTTTTCATCCCAAATCGTTCCCTACGTATGATTTATTTCTCATCTATAAAACATTCCTTGACCTAAGTTTATGTTTACGTAATCCAGTTTGTGATGAATGCCTAACAAATCCTGAAAGATTGTGACATTCGCCCAGAAGTTGAATAGACTAATCTAACAAAAGAGTGGGAGTGTTAAAAATGATTCATCTTCATTTAGGAAATATATCGGTAGAAAAAATGAAAAATGTTTCAGGTATTTTTCTAGGCAAAAAAAATACACTAAAGCAATTCCGATATGAGAGTATTAAAAATGAAGCAGGTGGAACATTTGCAGGAGATAAAAATAAGCTAATCGAAAATTATTGGATTAAAAATAAAAAAACATGGGAGGAATAATTCGTGTCTGCTCCAATTTTATCGCCAACCTTTCATATTGGTACAATTAAAATTGGCACCATTGAAGGAGCTTCCTGTTTTAGCATCGGAAACAATTTTATTGAAGACTTTAAAAACAGTAAAAAACATAACCAGGGATTAGGAAACATCCATGGAGATGGAAACACGTTTGATCATACGGGCTCCTCCTTAACGAACTATGAGCCTGACCCTATGAAAAAGAATCCAGCCGACCTATAAATTCGAACCAACATTTGGTTTAAAATCCTGGTCAAAGATTACTCCATCAATCATTTCAAAGCTATCTACATTATTACTTAAATTACCGGCACTAACATTAAAGCAACCATAAAGACCGCCAAATCCTAAATTATATTTTCGATTACCGTCCATTCCTGTAACAATGGATTCACCAACAAAAACGGCTGCATTAGGCTGGGGAGAATTTATATTCATGATTCCTAAATTAATCACTGAAGGCACTGCAATTTCCTCCCGTTCTAACCATTATTTTAAAGTATCTTATGTATTTAAAAAGCTTTCTGTGAAAAAACTTACTGAAAGTAAAACAGAGCTGTGCAGGATGCCAGCTCTGTTTTTATTATATAGATTAATTTTGCCTTCATCAAAGGTAAGTTTTTGCTAATATTCTTAGATGAGTAGTGTTGAGGGATACCTAATTGATAATTCACAATATTTGTTTTATAGTTGAATGGGTTTAGCGCTATAATTTTATTTTTTGTTCGGTACCTATTTTTTGTGGATTATAAAGGAGTGTTATTTATGAAATTATCACAGCCTAATATATTGGTATATGACCCTAACCATGCTGAAGAATATGCCGAAAGTGTACGGGAAAGTGGTTTCACTGCTGCAAGGGCCGCAACAACTTACGAGGAAGCAGAAAAGTTTTTACCCGGTACCGAGGTTATTTTAGGCTGGAAATTCCCCACTGAACTCTTGAGTTCGCCGAATGCCTCATCTGTCCGCTGGTTTCAGTCAATGGGGGCTGGCGTGAATGATTTAGTGACCGATTCATCCATCCCTGAAGACATTCTCCTCACCCGAATTGTCGACCAATTTGGCACGTATATTTCTGAATATGTATTTGCCTATCTTTTGCATATCGTCAAAGACGTACCCCGAATGAGACAAGCTCAAACAGGACGGAAATGGGATTCCTTTCTATCTGACACCCTCGCCGCAAAAACGATCGGGGTCGCCGGGCTTGGATCAATCGGAGTTGAAATCGTTCGGAAAGCAAGAGCATTTGACTTGAAGGTTCACGGATTAAGTTTTAGTGGAAAAAATGCCAAAATCGTGGACCATCACTTCACGTCCAACCAATGGAGGGATTTTGTGAAGGATCTTGATTTTCTTATCCTCACACTTCCTTTAACAAATGAAACTTACCATGTTATCAATCGTGATATCCTTTACGCGATGAAGCCTGAAAGCTGTCTTGTGAATGTTGGCCGCGGTGCATTGATTGCTGAAAATGATTTACAAGCAGTTCTGAAGGATGGGCACCTAAAAGCAGCAGTCCTTGATGTTTTTGAGACAGAACCGCTGCCAAAGGATCATGACTTCTATTCATTACCAAATGTTTATGTCACCTCTCACTTATCCGGTCCAAGCACCGTTGCTGGAGTGACCCAATTTTTTGCAGATAATCTAAAAAGGTACTTAAATCAACAAACCTTGCTGGGAATCGTTGATCGAAAGCGCGGATATTAAAAAAAGAGCTCCCCAGTTATAGATTAACGGGTTCTCTTTTGAAGTACAAAAAGTGAAGAAACAGGTTAAATAACTTACGGAAAAGCATGGTAATTCGCAAAGGAATTCACCATGCTTTTATATTTCTTTAAACCCATATAAACCCCAAAAATTTATCGTGTTTAAGATATTTAAACAATGTCCTTAAAATCAAGGCTCTGTTATTCATCATTGTTGATTTTCGTGTAGGTATAAGAATTCATAGTCGGAGAATTTCCGGCTAATGTATATTGTGGAGGCTTAAGAAGCAGATATAAGCGGAGATATTCCGATTAACTGCTCTAAATAAGACAAAATCCAAAGATTTGGATAATATAAACGGAAAAACTTCCTTTATTTTTAGGGAAATATGGGTATTTCCCAATTTAGACGGAATTTTACCGTTTATTTTTCAAACTCTGTGAAATCAACATTCAGTTATATTAGAGCCAAAATAAATAACCTTATCTGATAATCCGATTCATTGGTAAAAGGGATGTATTGTTTATGACTACTTTCTTATACATAATTTAACATAGTAATTCACATCTATTTTAACAATCCAATTATCAGATAGAGAAAATCTATTCGCAAGTTGTTATTTACTATGTGACTTTATGTGCTATTTTGCCAAAAAACAATGATATAGCAATAAAAAATAGGATGAGAAAATCATTGCGATTTCACACCCTATTTGCATTGCGATTTATTGTTTTGCACCTTTAAAGAGAACCCGTTAAGTTATAGATAACGAATTCTTATTCAACAAAAGATTCAATCCCTTTTTTTTAACTCATATGAAAAATGGAATGGATTTGGGGATCAAAAAAACGGTCACCATGTTAAGGAATAGGTGACCGTTCATTCATCAAAAATCATACTAAATTTTTATTCAGGCTATTTTTTCGAAGGTCTTGTTTATCACGAATTCTCGTGAGTCGTTTCGTTTTTTGCTTTTCATACAAATAATAGACAATGAAATAGGAAAGAATGCCAAGAACTAGACCAAAAATGGTCATTCCAATTAAAACATGGACTCCCCCGTGCAGGACATTGATTAAGACACTAAAATCGCCATGCAATAGTTTATCAAATGAAAATGGTGTACTGTGCCCAATCTTCACCTTCAATGGGAAGACCGCTTTCCCAATTCTTTTTGCAAAAGGTAACAGGATTACAGGCAGAAAGGTTAGTTTACCAATAACATTTCCGATAATTGCAGCCGGAAATGAGCCTTTGGCCAGACGGACAATCGGGATAAACAATATATAGATAAGTGATGCAGATGAAATCACTAACATTTCCATACCAAAGCCAATTGCAAATCCCAATGATACTTTTTTGGCCCCTCCAGGAGAACGAAACAGTTTTAAAAAATTCAACCTAAACGCACGTCCAATGCGCTGAAAAAAATTATACCTCTTTTGCCTTATGCTCATATGAAAAACCTCCTTTGTAGCAGGCCAATTGGTCAAAAATCACAAAATAATAACTTTGTATTAATTATAATCAATTTTCACGTAAGATTGTCACTATTTTTATATTTTTTAGACAGGAAATTTAATACTTCTTTGGGTTTCAACAACAATCGACGCCTTATTTAGGTTCTTTCATATGTCTCATCGTCTTATCCTTCCAAACAAAAAATCGACAAGGCCACAACCCCCTGTCGATTTTTTCTTCATTTATGGCACGATTTTCCCGGCTGCATAAAACCACCCTGTCCTTTTCCTTTCCTGAACCACTCAGAAACTAGTAGACCGTTCTGTTCATTGAACGGTCCCATCAAACTAAAATAAAATCGAAGATAAATACACCACAGTCGTTACAGTAACCATGCTAAATATAGTAGACATTAATACCACCTGTGCCGCATATTCTGGATGATTTCCATACTCTAAGGCGAAAAGTGCGCTGTTTCTTGACGTTGGAAAAGAGCTTGCGATAAACAAGGCCTGTGCTGTAGTACCATCCAATTTTAAAGTGAAAATAATGATGAATGCAATGATCGGAGAAAGGACAAGACGACCAAGCAAACTTAAGACTAACGGCAAAGAGAATCGGCTAAATTTCAAGAAGGCACTTTGTGCTCCGAGTGTAATCAGCGCCACTGCCAGAAAAGCATCGGATGTATTTTTAACAGGCGCCCATAAAAATGCTGGAATTTTTATCTGAAGAGTATGGAGCAGCAATCCCAACAAAAAAGCATAAATCACCGGATTTTTCAAAAATTCTTTCAATGCTTTCACTTTACTGTGATCCACTGAAACAGAATTTAGCAAACCATAGGTATACGTTAGCAAATTCTGAAAAATCATCACCACAATCTGAATGGATGCACCTAATGGGTTCTGGTGGAACACCAATTGGCTGACAGGCAGCCCAAAATTCCCGGAATTATTTAAGACAATGCTATTTTTAAAAGTGGATGATAAACCGTTATCAAATTTTGCCACTTTGGAAATGAATGCACTGATCATCATCAAGCTAACTGCTTGTAAACTGAGGAATCCAAGAATATGAAGCAGTGTTTCTCCACCAACATTATTTTGATAAATATTGGTAAAACTGACAGCAGGCATTAAAAAATACGTATTTAATTTCGATAATGTGTTCATATCAAAATGAAATTTTCGATGCAGGAAAACCCCTGCTCCGATTAAAAGGAATACAGGTAAAACAACATTCAATAAGATATGAAAAAATATAAACATATGACTCTCCTAAATTTTCCAAAGTTCAAAAGAGCCCCAAAAAGCAGGAGCTCTTTATCCTAGAATGGAATAATCGTTAAAACGAGGGCTACTAAAATCATCACTGCCGTTGAACCGCAAGCCCATTTTAAGAAGGAGCGCTGCAGGTCTCCAAAATCTGAACCAACCATTCCAACCAATAAATAAGTAGAAGGAACAAGCGGGCTTAATAGGTGGACTGGTAATCCTAATAATGATGCTCGTCCAATCATCGCCGGATCAATTCCAAACCCACTTGCTGCTTTTGCCAGCAATGGTAAAACTCCGTAGTAAAAGGCATCATTTGACATAAAGAAGGTAAATGGTGCACTAATAATGGCTGTGATAACTGCAAAATGAGAACCAAGTGCATCAGGAATATGAGAAATCATGCTGCTTGCCATGGCATCCACCATTTTTGTTCCTGTAAGAATTCCTGTAAAAATACCGGCTGCAAATACCATGGAAACAACAGATAACGCATTATCCGCATAGTGCATGATTCGTTCTTTTTGTTCTTTCAAATTCGGGTAATTGATGGTGATTGCAATGGCAAAACCAATCATAAACAATACAGTTGTCGGAAGGACTTCTTGAATTAAAGCAACTAATAGTAAAATCGTAAGCAAATAGTTTACTAGAATTAATTTTGGACGTTTGAGGTAAGCATCTTCTGTTGTAGCTGCCATCTGCGCCATTGTGCTATAATCAATTTCCAATACTCCGATCCGTTTACGCTCTTTTCTTCCAAGGCAATATGCCATAAATAATACAAACAACACTCCGCCAATCATGCTTGGAATGACCGGTGTAAATACATCGCCCATTTCAAGATGTAATGCAGTCATTACCCTGGCAGTAGGACCTCCCCAAGGTAGCAAGTTCATTACTCCTGATGCTGATACAGCGATTCCCGCTAAAACCAATGGCTTCATGCCAATTCGTTTATACAATGGAAGCATCGCGGAAATCGTAATCATATAAGTGGTTGTTCCATCTCCATCAAGGGAGATTAATAGTGCAAGTACGGCTGTACCAATTGCTATTTTTACCGGATCTCCTTTTACTACCTTCAAGATGGTTCGAATAATTGGATCGAATACTCCGGCATCAATCATGATCCCGAAAAAGAGAATTGCGAAGAGAATCATAATTCCTGTTGGTGCTACACTCTTGATCCCCTCTAATGCCATCGGACCCATATCCTTGCCAAACCCGCCGATTAAAGCAAAAATAATTGGCACTACCATGAGTGCAATCATGGCTGAAAGACGTTTGGTCATAATTAAAACCATGAAACAAATAATCATTAAAAATCCTAAAATTGCTAACATTGTCTTCACCCCTTTTGTTTGTAAATTTATAATAATCGAAATTTTCAGAGGTGAAAACGTTTCCAAAATAATGTTAATATCGTAAATTAATTTGTATTTTGTACATATTGTTCACAGGAGGGGGATTTTCCCAGATTGAGTTTCTTCAAAAAATAAAGGACTGCCTTTTTGGCACTCCTCCTTAAACGGGATAATATTTTCTTTCCGGTCTTCCCACAATTCCATATACTACTTCCGCCTTTACTTCTTTGATAGAAGATAAATATTCTAAATACCGTCGAGCGGTGATCCTTGATGCACCAATTTCCTGACCGACTTCTTCGGCAGAAAGTCCTTCTTTTCTGGACCGAAGAACCGTTTTCACTTTTCCAAGCGTGATATCATCAATACCCTTAGGTAATCCTGCACTCTTTCCCGTTTTTTCCTGTTTTCCTTTACCAAATAAAAGATCAACATAGCTTTGATTTACTTCTTGGTTAGATGTTAGCAGGGAGTGTTTTTTCACATATTCCAAGATTACCTCATCAAATCGTTCCCTGTTGACCGGCTTGATTAAATAATTTTCTACTCCATAGCTTAATGCTTTTTCAAGGAAAGCTTTATCGGTTGCAGCTGTAATCATGATTATCCCCATCTTGGGGAAGCTCTCGCGAATGTTGGGTAGGAGTTCAGCACCGAGTATATCCGGCATATAAATGTCTAGCAGCAGCAAATCAGGCTGTTCTGTTTTTAGTAATTGAATGGTTTGTTCCCCATTTAAGGCTTTTCCAACTACGTCAATCTCCTTAAATTTTTGCAGGAATTTTTCATGAATATCTGCAATTCGGAAGTCATCTTCTGCAATCACTACCTTAATTTTACTCAATGTCTCATCCCCTCTCGGTGTTTTTAGGAAGATACACCGTAAAAACGGTTCCACTTTCTGGAGTGCTTTGAACCTCAACCATCCCATTCATCTCTAATGCGGCCTCCTCTACATTCGAAAGGCCAAATCCCCTTGACTCGGTTCCCTCTTTCGTGGTAAAACCCTTTTGAAAGAGAATCGGTATTTCAGTTTCACTGATTCCACTCCCATTGTCTAAGATTTCAAAGATGATATCACTTCCGATATCAGTTGCGAAAAATTTCACGGTTGGAGATTCTACCCCATAAACGGCCTCAAAGGCATTATCAATTAAATTTCCGAGGATTACAATCAAATTGGATAGTTTTATATGGGGTGGCAATGGTTCCAAATAACTGTCAGCAGCAATTTCAAACTTGATCTTCTTTTCAGATGCTTTTCCTAACTTCCCTAATAGAATGGCCTGTATTTTTGTATCTTTAATCTGATTAAAAACAACAGAATTCTGAAATTGCAGTGCCTGTGTTTCCGTTTGTATCATCTCAATCGCCTGTTGATACTCGCCAAGCTGAAGCAGACCTAAGAGCACATATAATTTATTGGTGAATTCATGAGTTTGTGCCCGAAGGTCTTCAGAATAGCTTTTTACCTCCGATATTGTATTTAACATTTGCTCTATTTCGGTTTTATCCCGAAAAGATGCAACCACACCACTAATTTCATTTTGATTGAAGAGGGGCGAGCAGTTTACAATAACAGTTCGATCTTTCCAGACCATTTCTTTATCGATTTGAGGTGTTCCCGTTTCTAGCACTTCATATAAATAGTCTGATGGAAATAAACCATCCACTTTCATATGTCTTACTGAACCATGAATGTTTAGGAGCTTTTTGGCCGGTTGATTCATCATTGTAATGAACCCCGCTTGATTAATGGCCAAAATCCCCTCTTTAACCGCATGTAGGACTGCGTTTTTTTCTTTATAAAGCCAGGCAATTTCATATGGTTCGAGCCCCATGGTGTCCTTACGAATATTTCTTCCTAGTAAAATACTTGCCATTAACGAGATGATGAGAGCGAAAAGGGCGACATACATAACCTTGGTCACATTTTTCATGATTTGCTGATGGATATCCTCAAGCAAAAATCCTACAGAAACAATCCCAATGATTTCACCTTTTTGATTAAAGATAGGTGACTTTCCTCTGATAGACGGTCCAAGTGATCCCTTTGCCTTGGATACATAATATTTTCCATTTTGAAGCGCTCTTTCGTTATCTCCACCCCTCATCTTCTTCCCGATCATTGTTTTTAGCGGGTGGGAATATCTCGTTCCATCCTTATTTCCTATGACTACAAATTCAGCACCGGTTTCTTTGCGAATTTTTTCGGCTATCGGCTCGATAGTTTGCGATGGATTTTTTGTTTGAAAAGCCTCTATTATGGTCGGTATAAATGAGACGGTTTTGGAAATTTCCAATGCCATTCTGCCCCGGTTTTCTTCGATTTGTTTGCTTTGCATATAGCTATAAAAAGCCGTCAGCAGCACGATTAACAATAATCCCAGTGACAGAACCAGCCCGAAGATTTTCGTCTGAAGTGAAATTTTCATTTTGTTCAGGCAGGACTCCCCCTTGCTTAAATGCGAATTCTACCATTTATTATATCGTTATTTTGGGTAGTTTTCTTTGTGGAAAAATTTTTTGTGGTTAATACCGCATTTTTTAAGGATAGTGGATTTTTATAAAAGTTTACTAAAGTAAGAGGAACCTCGTTCATTTATAGTTGAACCGAAATATGGAAAGGGAATGATGGAACCGGATGCCTTTATGCTCTGGAAGAAAGCACCGTTTTTCGTGGAAATCCAGCGTTCTGTTTATTCTGATAAGGTGATAAAAGAGAAAATTGAACGATATGAAGAATACTACATGAGTAACGAATGGCAGCAGGAACCGTGGCAACCGCAGAATAAAAAAGTGTTTCCTGCTGTCATTATGGTTACTGACACCCGGTACAAGATTGATGGTCCTTATATCCACTTTGTTCAGGTGCAAAATATAGATCAAGTCGTAAACACATTCGAACCTAAAAATGCTGGCGTAAGGATGGCTGATGCAATCCAATTAATCAGTTCCCATTGAGATAGTTCTGATACAGATGGCTTTAGGATCGACATACCAATAGTGCCACCCAGAGCCCAATAAAGGTGAGGGATCATATAGGCTATTGACCAAATAAAAACAGCATATCCCGACCATACCAAAGAACGCGTTTGCAATTGTTGTAATTGGGGATTCGGCAACTTAGGGTCGTTTACTTTTGTATTCGTCATAAAATCCTCCTATCCTTATGTTTATACATGTCTTCATATACAATGCTAATATACCTTCAATATAGTATAAGGTTTCTGAATTTTTAATGTGCAAATTGATTCAGCTGTTTAACATTCTGACCCCGTTAGTCATAAAACCGAAATCACTTCTGTATTAAGATAAGATATTTCGGTTGGTTCATCTTTTTTATAAACGATTTAACAGCGCATCCTTTTTATCACTCTTAGATTGGGAATTATCACGATTCTCTTTATTCCTTTTTACTAAGTGGGGATTGACTGTTACTACCTCAATGTTTTGGTTATATAACCATTGGGAAAGGTTAATCCAGTAATGGCCTGTGGGCTCCATACCAACTATTGTTGAATCTAATTTTTTTAGTTTTTCTAAGTTTTGCATCCAACTTAATAGTTTTACGAACCCCTCTTCATTATTTTCAAATGAAAGAGGATCTCCAACTACAATTCCACGGAAGTTAACAGCTCGAGCAACGTGTAGTTGTTGAGCGATATCCACATCAACAATAAGGTGTGGATCGGAAATTCTTTCAATTAGTTGATTTTGTTTGTCTTACATTTTAAAATTCATAGTAGGGCTTCCTCCTTAAGACAATGAGTTTAGATTGGTCTCTATACTCGTATCTTACTGAGGGTTTTTTCAACCCTGAAATTTAACGATCTACAGGAATGCTAACTTGCACCTTTAGTAGAATAAACAAAAAGCCGGCAATAGCAGCCAGCTCTTCAAGTATTACACTTTGTTAGTTGAAAGAAACGCCTAATCTTCCATAAAAATTCGTGCATAGTATTCCGTTTCTTCATCTAATTTGTTCTCTTTTCTCAATTCCTCAATAGTTTCTTTTCGGTCATATTCAATGATTTGAAAACTTCCTGAAACATTCTGCTATTATTTCTCAGTGTGGTTTTAGTGAATTTACATAATAGGTATCTTTATTGCTTAAAATTATCAAAACCGCTTACATTTTTGGATTAATTTAATTAGATTAATCAATCCATTTCAATAACTACATATTACACGAATAATTATATTCTTAAAAGAAAGTAGAACTAAGTTCATCTATTATTTGTTCAATGAGCGAACGCTCGGTCAGTTTGCGAAGACCTTTTATTGTATAACTATGTGTAAGTCTAATCTTGCATGAAATACTTGGAAATCACAAGTCTCTGAATTTCATTCGTTCCTTCATAGATTTTTGTCACTTTTGCATCCTGGAATAGCCTTTCCACCGGATATTCCCTGGTATAGCCATATCCACCATAGATTTGAACCGCTTCAGTGGCAGTCTTCATGGCTATATCAGTAGAGAAGCGTTTAGCCATGGCGATCTTAAATCCTTCGCCTTCCTGACCTAACAGATTTTCTACGGGAACTTCTACGTTTTCAAAAATTAATTCTGTTGTATTGGCCCCACCCCATTCTTCCGGAACGGGGATACCCACCATTCCGTATTCACCCATCTTACGGATTAACTCTATAGGGAACTCATCCTTCTCTTCCATCAATTCAATAATGGATACAATTTCTTTTTGGGCGAAATATCACACCGTTTTACGCATCATCTCTTGCTCTTCGTTAAGATTCAAGGTGATCACCCCTAGGGATGCTTTGTTATTCAAGAGTCTACTATTATTCATAGATATAGTAACCCCTCATCAATGTTTGTTGTCATTCTATTTTTCTTGTTATTAGTTTGCATAAACAGAATTATTGGTAGACACTTTTTCAACTTGAAACCTTTGTAATAAAAATATTTTTTTATCAATATCTTGACTAATTTGTAATACTTCAAAATTTCCCATACCTTTCCTTTTTGCGAGTTTTAGCATTTTTTCACGGTCTATTTCTATACTTTTTCTCATTTCTAGTATATTAAATGGCGACATAATGTACTTTTTTCCTTTCATATTTAATTAGTCTGATATTTTTTTTATTATTTAGTTGTTTTTCTCTGGACATCATCAAACTGCTAATACCACTACACCATTGGTTATATTCTTGACAATGATTAATCACCGGGTTGCTTCTACATATTTTGTTGCTGGACGACGAAAGATAATAATGTCTATCACACTATGACAAACGTCGTCCAGCCAAAAATTTGACTTACCGGAAAAACACTGTAAAAGGATTGTCTTCATTTAGTGACCGACTTTATTTAATAAACTTTTACCTTTGTTTTTTAATTCCGTCGAGTAATTATTTTAGAATATTCATACGCGAGGTAATTTCCTCAGGCCGTGCACCCAACCACCAAACAGGTTCAGCTGTACCCTCTGTAACGCGACCATCACGATGTACGTAGAAACGCTCATCACGGCCCTTAACGTATTCACCGTTCAAAGCTCGTATGGTCCATTCAGCTCCGAACCGGAACATTTCCGCGGCGACACCACCAAGCGGGTGGAATTCGTTCTCGTAAACACGCATTTCCTTTGGAGCTTCAACTAACTCATACAAGGCCAGCGCTTCTTCTAAACGGGTCAATTCATCAAATTCACCGATTCCCATAAAAACTGGACATTTTATTTTGGGAGCAAGATCCCACAGATTCATATGATTACCAAGTTCACTATCAAACTTTGACTCATCTGAATACCCAGACATATACATATAATTGGCTTTAAAGCTTGGTTGCGCGCGATTAAAGATCGTATCGAATTCGCCATAAACACCCATAAATCCAGTAATGGCACCTAACCGTGGATCATGAGCTGCTGCACGCATACCCCAATAGCCGCTCATGCTGCAACCGAAGAACCCGATTCGTTGAGGATCAACTTGAGGAAGATCCGATAAAAAGTCTACATAACGACTCACAGCGCGCTCGTAGTTAGAAAGGTCAACCTTAAGTCCATTTGAAACTGTTTCTCCCTGACCAGGTCCTTCAATAGAAAGTGCAACAATACCTTGTGAAGTATAATATCGTTGGGCGATGTATATATAATCTTCTTTGATCATATCCATACCTGGTCCCAATATAACGGCAGGCGCATTTTGAATATCACCAGCTGGAAGGTGCAACAACGCATAAATTTTCTTTCCTTCAAAGTCTAGTTCCACACGCTGCACTTTGTTATTACCAAGTCTAGATATAGCTGCTACACAGCTATTGCACTGTTCCCGAAAAGCTAGTTTGCGTGGATCGTCTTTAAAATAGGAATATTGTGCGCGTCCCCACATCACAGCGGCTCTAATATACAAATCCATTGCTGTGGTCGGAAACCCTTGACGCTCATAATGCTCTGCACGCTCCTCCGCTTGCGCCGCTACAGAAGCCCATGCTTTTGGTAACATGGCACCGCTCTTGACCTGGGCAAACACTTTGTCAAAATCCGTATGATCATGCCCTAACTGCTCCATGGTAGCTTTGGCTTCAGGATGTAAAGCATCAAAGCCTCCAAGCGCTATGGCAATATCCAATGTCCAACTCTGATTTTTAGCTCTTTGTGTCATATAAATTCATCCTCCAATCCTTTTTATAAATCAGAATTCATTCTTAAATGTTTGATTGTTGATTTCTTTTTCTAGGTACTAGGAAAGAACACAGTGCTGCCAGTAATGCTGCAAACGCAAACACGTAGAAGCTCCAAGACAAACTAATGTTGTTCGATAATAGTATACCTCCTAGAATCGGTCCGCAAATGGCCCCAAACCTTCCGAATCCTATTACAAATCCCAATGCACTGGAACGGTTTTCTGTTATGAAATATTTGGAAACATATGCCGTAAGTATACTTGTCGTTCCCAAGGCTCCAAAGCCAGCAATGCCTACAAGGGCATGCAATACGATTTCGTTGGATGTCACGGTAAGCAAAAGAATGGATATGCCCCCCAGCAAATAAGAAATGCTAATGACCCTATTGGATCCCCAACGGTCAGCAGCAGCACCAGCCAATAAAGAACCAATTACAGCAGTTAAATTGAAAATAAGAAGAAACAAAAAGCTTGATTTGATAGGATAGCCTGCTTGCTGCATAATTTTAGGCAACCACGTGTTTAAACCATAAACCATCAAAAACGTCATAAAATAAGTTAGTGAAAACAGAATAAGCGCTACAGCATTTTCTTTTATAAGGAGGCTTTTTAAAGCACTGAAACTATGAGTCGCTTTTATCTCCTTACTTTCGACTTCTGGCAGAGAATCTAGTGAAATGTCGAATCGATTGGCAATGCGTTCTGCTTCGCCCCGTCTACCGCGAATCATAAGAAAACTAACGGATTCGGGTAGATATTTGATAATTATAGGAATTGTCAGCAAGGGCA
Organism: Neobacillus niacini; assembly: GCF_031456445.1. Classification (GTDB taxonomy): domain Bacteria; phylum Bacillota; class Bacilli; order Bacillales; family Cytobacillaceae; genus Neobacillus; species Neobacillus niacini_I. Next base: position 65,904 of record NZ_JAVDUQ010000001.1, read on the forward strand.
AAACACCAATCCAAAACAAAATGCGCCAGTTTTGATCGTTTAACAGGAACAATGCTACGATTGCTCCAGCAACGCCTCCTAGGGCATATCCCGTATTCATCAATGTGTAATTAAAAGAGCGTCGATTTGGTGCGGAGTATTCAATAGTTAGTGCAGATACACAGGGGCCCACTCCACCGATTCCAAGCCCTCCGATAAACCGATATAAGGCAAACATTTCTGGTGAGGATGCCATTGCAGACAAAACCATCGATAAAGAGAACAATATCAAACAACTTATCAGTGTATACTTGCGTCCGATGATATCGGAAATGGCCCCTATAAGTATCGTTCCTACCAAGACACCAGCTAACGCATAGCTACCTATTAAACCTGCTTGCGTGGCAGTCAATCCCCAATCCGATTTCATTAATGCTGGAATTACCGCCCCGTATATACCAAGATCGTATCCCTCAGCGAAAATGACAAACCAACAAATGAAAATGACGATCCCTGTAGCTGGATTCTTTTTTTCAACGCCTAAAGCAGGTTCGGATTGCGCAAGTAATGAATTGATCTCACCCTTCATCTTATAGCCCCCCTCAAACTCTCATTTTATGGTTAAGAGTAACAAATTAGCTTAATGCAGATAAAACATACAATAAATACTAAGGAGGCTACAGGGGGTACAGGACTGTCCCCCTTTGAATTCTAAGATGTTAATACCGCTTGCCCATATTAGTTTTCGTCTATTTCCGCAATCCCTAAACACCACGAATAGTTATGAATGCCGATAGCAATCTATTATGTTATCTCATGCCCTGATTAAATTAGATTAATAGGAACAGAGGTTACGAGTTCTTCTGAACCTGCATATTCTCTCAACTCGATAATGTAATTCCCATATTTCGACACATAAACAATGCTGCCTGGGGTAACAACAATACTAGTTGTAGGCTCCTCGATGATCGCAGGGCCTATTACTTTGTTCCCCGCTTGAAGCATACTTCCGTCATAGACTGGCACCTCTATCATCTGTCCCAATTCTCTAAAATACACATTTCTTGGAATCTTCAGGGCTGATTGGGGTGGAACTTCGTCCATTAAATCTTGTTCTTCAAGGCTTATTTCTGGTGTAACCCCTCTTGCTACAACCTTCCACAAGACAAATTCGATGGCCTGTCCTTTTTCCATGGAGCCCAGTGTAGATTCATGCTTCACATGGAAATCCTCAATTAGTTTTTCCAGGTCATGGTTATCCTTAATAGAAGTATTTGTGAGCGGTACCGCCAACTCACGTTCTTGGAATAAGTACCTTGCCTCCACCGCAAATTCGAGAACTTGATGTTCCTCAGGGACTCCTACTGTTCGTAGAAATGTCTTAGCGTCTTCTACCATCATATCCAACACCAATTTTACTTCTTGATAATTGAATTCACTAGAAGTCGTTAAATAGCTGCGATTAAACTCCCGAATAACATCCGCAACAATTCCTCCGAATGCACTTAAAGTAGATGCGGTTTTTGGTACAATAACCTCTTGACACCCGAGTTGAGATACGAGAGGAATAATGTGTAAACCTACAGCTCCACCCCCTGCTACGACCGCGTATTCTTTTGGATCGATCCCCTCAAAAACTGTAATGTCTCGAACAGCCTCAGTCATTAAGTGATTAGCTGTATTGTAGATGGCATAGGCAGCATCCATAAGGCTTAAGTTAAGAGGTTCGGCGACTGATTTCATAATCGCTTTTTTAGCTAACTCCTTGCTCACCTTCATTTTTCCACCAAGGAAATAATTTTCGTCTAAATATCCTAGGACAAGATTTGCATCCGTTACTGTTGCCCGTTCTCCACCGCGCATATAGCAAGCAGGACCTGGAACTGACCCTGCTCCTTCGGGTCCGACTCGAATAAGTCCCCCTTTGTCAACCCAGGCGATACTTCCACCGCCTGCACCTATGGTCTTTACATCTACCTTTGGAATGCTTAGTCGCTCATTTTGTATTAAGTTGTCATTAGAAATTGTAATAACTCCATTTGTTACTCTACTTACATCAAAACTGGTACCGCCCATGTCACATGTAATGATGTTATCCTTATTAAGTTCTTTCTTCACATAAAACTTCCCAGAAACAGGCGCAAGAGCCGGCCCCGAATCCAAGCTATAAATAGGGCTGTCTATCATTTCTTTTGGAGATGTAACTCCTCCTGAACAAGTGAGCAAAGAAAGCTCTCGCTCAAAACCTATCTCCCGAAGACGACTTTCAAATCTACTAACATAGTGAGTAATTAATGGCTTTAACGAAGCATCAATAACAGTACTTACCGTTCTTCGATATTCTCTAATTCGTGGATTAACAATATGGCTAAGCGTGTAGGTCTTGCCAGGCCATTCTTCTTCAATAATTTCTCCAATCCTCAATTCGTGAACCGGATTGATAAAAGACCAAAGCAATGAAATGGCAATAACCTCAACGTCATACTTTTTAAACTCTTGGATTGCCGCCCTTACTTGTTCTTCATCTAAAGGTGTTTCGACTTCGCCTTCGGAATTTACTCTTTCCAAAACCGGTATCGTTAGATAGCGAGGAATGTAAGGTTCAGGATAATCCATATACCAATCGAATGGATCTTCTTTACCAGCTTCACGAAATAATAACGTATCCCTAAATCCGCTTGTACAAATCAGTCCGACTTTAGCAACTTTCCCTTCAATAAGGGCATTTGTACTTGTTGTTGTACCATGGCCGAAATATTCACATAATTTCATAAACTCATTCAGCGATTTCCCATAAAACTCAGCGGCTAATGTTAGCCCGTTTATAACTCCATTTACACGATCTTCTGGAGTTGTAAGGGATTTGAAAATATTTACAGTTCCATACTCATCCACCACTACAATATCTGTAAATGTACCCCCAATATCTGTACAAATTCTAAATGCCATAATACTTGCCACCTTTCTTGAGCACTTGTCTTAATAACTCTGTAGCTGAGTAATTAACCGTGTACAATTCCGAAGTTGTATTCAACACGACTCCGTAAACTTCTTTTGCTTTTTGTTCAGTAATCCAACCTTCTCTTACACGATGTCTCACTTTTTCTGGATCACGATTCAAAGGATCACCATATCCTCCACCTGAGCTGATTTCAGAAACTAACGCTTCGCCAGGCATCAAATCAAGTCCATGGAACATTGGAAGCTCAATGGAATTATCTTCCCCTTTCGCTACCTCATACATGGCAGCTTTTGCAGGAGAGCCATTATATCCCCCCTTAGCTCCACGGGGAGGATTATACTTCCCATCACATACGTACATAGATGTTACTTTATCTTCTCTAGCCTTCATAATGACTTTAGTCGCTGGTGCACCGTCCCACTGACCGGCACCACCAGAGTCCGTAATAATCTCTTGCTTGATATACTGAATCGGATACTTTTGTTCAATAACTTCCAGCGAGTTCCACTCCATCATTGCTCCATTACAAATACAATAGGTCACAAATCCATCATGTCCGTATACGCCCATTCCACCGCTGTGCCCCGAGATCAATTGGGTTACATAAGGTCTTTTGTAACGAGAATCATACCCGGAAATAACAGAAAGTGACGGAGGTTGGGCGAAGGCTCCCTCTGCCATACCTAAGTTATCGCCGATCTTATTGAAAGCACATTGTACCGCTAAAATTGCTCGGTCAGCCAAGTTAGTTGTTGCTAATGAAGAAGAATATGGATGGCTCACTCTACCAATAGCACTATGATCACGCATTTTAACAATGATACGGCTAAATGTTCCTTCACAAAGTGGTAGACCAGCCGGCAAATAATTCAATACACCTGTTCGCCCGGCTGATAATACCGTTGCTTCACACAAGTTCAGTCCGCATGCCACTGGATCTATGTTATCTGTAAAATCAACCTCAATCAGTCCATCTTCAGGAAGAATACTTAGCTTTACCTTAACTGTAACGCCATCTGGCAGTACACCCGGAATGGGGTCATGACTCGATTCATTAAACCAGGTGCCCTCAGGCAACTTTTTGATTTCTTCGATCATTCGTTTCTTCCCGTAATCCTGCCACTCTTTACAGAAGGTTCTAACCGTTTCTTTTCCGTATTTCTCAATTAGTTTGGTAAGTTCTCGCTCACCAATTCTAGCTGCTCCGATCATAGCCAAATAGTCTCCGTACCAAACATCCGGCACACGGATCCTCATCTTGGCCATTCGGATTAGATCTTCAACATCTTCGTAATTCTTTTGTATTTTTACACAAGGAAAACAGAGAGCACCTTCTTCAAAAATATCCTTCGCTAATGCGTGATAGGTTGTCGGAACGCTATTTCCAATATCCGCCTGGTGCCCTCTCACTGTACAAAGAAACATCAGTTCTCCTTCATGAAAGACAGGAACAATAATCGTGTGATCCCCCATGTGTGTATTTCCATGATACGGAGAGTTATTCAGGATAGCGTCTCCCGGAGCTAACGTATCTACGCTATGAAATTCAAAAATAGACTTTGATGTTAAACTCATATTCGCTACGTGCACTGGAAACCCGTTAGGTAGTGCAAGAACGTCACCAACTCCATCGCAAATAGCAGTAGAGAAGTCCCTAGCACTGCTCATTACACTAGATCTTGCACTACGCTGTAACGTATAAGACATTTGTTTCGAAATGCTGTTGATTTTACTTGAAAGAATTGCCATTAAATCCGGAGCTATTGTATTTTTCCCCATCTAAATCACCCTCTTTTTCAACATTTTATTTTTTCTATATTTTCAATAAATTTATGACAAAGATTTAACATGAAACATTTTTTACTTTGATAACACCTCCCCCTCGTTTCTTGTCATTATTAGTTAATAAAGCTCCACCTAACAAACCTTAAATCTTATATTTTATATTTTATAATATTTAATAAGTAAGTTAACTTTGTTTTAGTAAAAGTTAACATAAAGCATTTGATTTACCGCTATTCTTTATTTGTTGCTTGGCCAAATATTCCGCTGCCTTTTCCTACAATGACAGTAAAAGATCCCCGTACAAAAACCATACTAATTGCTTCTTCAGAAATTGCAGAAATATATTTATAGAAACGGAAACGATATAGAATATAGTCTTTTTATTTGTGCCAATAGTCGATTTCCCCTGATTCTAACGTAATTAAGCAAGAAGCGAACAGAAAATGGTCATAAACAATAACGAGAGTCACTCGTTTACAATCCCACAGACCATTTTGTTGCAATATCTATAAAAAGAATTTCTGCTAAAATTTTTTCTTCATTAAAGTTAGGTTCTAAAAAGCGGATAAAAAAGTTAATATTATGTAGATCCAAGTTGTTTTTTCTTTCATAAAGCGAATCAATGAGGTATTGATTAGAGGGTTGTATATTTCTTTGCCAACTTCATGTATTCTAGTGCACTATGCTCCATCCACCATAATGACTTGCCAGTTAACTCTTTTTTTACTTTACCTGGTGTCCCTGCAATCAACTGGCAACTTTGAAAATAACTTTCTCCTGTGATAACACTTCCTGCGGCAACCACACATTCATTCTCAATTACTGCTCCATCAAGAATTACAGCGTTCATGCCAATCACATTTTGATTTCCAATAGTACAATTATGCAAAATAGCTCCATGTCCAATCGTATTGTTGTCACCAATATAGGTTCCCGTATCTGTCATATGAATGATACAGTTATCTTGAATATTTGTATTCTTACCAACTCGAATTGGACCAACATCTCCTCTTAGTACGGCACCAAACCATATGCTACTTCCTTCTTCAATAATAACGTCACCTATAATCACTGCAGTCGGCGCGATAAAAACATGCTCCGAAATTTGTGGCATCTTTCCGTTAAATTCGTAAACCCCCAACTTGAACCATTCCTCTCATTTTTAATACTTACTTGGGGTTAAAGACACACCCAACATTTCTCTGGCTTGTACAGGGGTTGCGATTTCACGATTTAACTCTTTGGAGATGCGAACTATTTTTGCAACACCTTCTGCATTATCTTGTAGCTTTTGACCGCGCTTAATATAGATATTATCCTCTAATCCCACACGTACATGTCCCCCAAGTAAAATACTCATCGTCGTCATCGCCCATTGATATTTTCCAATTCCAGCCGTAGCAAAATGAGCTCCGTTAGGCAACTCCTTAGCCAGTTGGATTAGATTCTCAGGTGTTGGATATGTCGAAGTTTGATATCCCATTACGAATTGAAAAAGATAAGGCTGCTTTACTAACCCCTTGGAAATAAGATCTTGCGCAACCCAAAACTGTCCAGAATTATATATTTCCATTTCAGGTATAATAGCCCAGTTCAACATTTCTTTGGCGAGCTGTTCAATAAATTCATAAGTAAATGGAACACAGATATCGTATTCTTGCTCTGGATGAGGATGCACGATTGGTTCTTTTCTTTCTTTTATTTTAAACCTAGACATATCCGGCCCCATATTTAACGAAGCCATTTCGGGTCTTGCTTCTAAACAACGAATGCGTTCTTCCATAGTGGATGTTGGACCACCACCGGTCGTATTATTAATAATGATCTCGGGACATTTTTCTCGAATTAACGCATTAATTTCAAAAAGAACTTCTGGGTCCATCGTTGTTTCTCCCAAGTTGTTGGGATTTCTCCCATGCACATGAACAACGGAAGCACCCTCTTGGTAAGCTTTATACACAGATTCAGCTATTTCCTCTGGTGTTTCTGGAATGGCAGGATGCGACTCCTTCCCCTGAACCCCTCCATTGCAACAACACGTTACAATCAATGGTTCTAACGTTGTTACTCGATTCATCCATTCATAAGAATTCGTGTAGTTCCATGAACTCATTTTGTTAACCTCCGTCTGATTTTTAAAACATCTACTCAATCTAATAAAAGCAAGAAAGGAATATATCTTTGCAAATACCATCTTACTTGCAAAGATACAAACAAAGACTATAATATGCATATTATATTTTATATGTTATAACATTTTAAATTTTTTGTAAATTATATTTTATAACATTTTGCAAATAGTTTATAACAATGATCAAAAAAACTCTAAGAGCAAACTAGCACCGTTTCTTTCATATAACTAGCCGCTAATACTTTCTTAGTTTTAGCCCCTCCCTACTATCCTCGCTCAGTATGAGTGAACGCAAAAAAGCTAAAGCCCTATTTCTTGAGCTTTAGCTTTTTTTACAATTTATTTTTATGAACTTTTAATGAAAATTTTGAAGTAAAATGCTTTTGGAGTTTGCATAGTGATACTCCATCATTAAAATGGCTTTACCGATATCGTTTTCGGAAACAGCTTCAAGAATTTGCTTGTGCTCAACAATACCATTTTGTCTTGAACTTTCTATTTCGTGGTATTTTGAAGTAATAATATCTAGTAATCCTTGAATCTGCAAAGCTGTACTGCTTAATTTTCTGTTATCGGCATATTTATAAAAAACCTTATGGAACTGATGTAGATGGAATAGGTATTCTTCTTCGCAATTTTCTAAATCACTTGATGACTGACCATCCAAATGTACTTTTAAATCTTTTACAAGTTCTTCGACTCTCCCTTGCTTCATCGCTAATTTTATAGCGGAGCAATCAAGAATCGAAATTAAATCAATAGTTTCTGAGATATCTTTTTGATCTAGCTGTATTACTCTATATCCAATATTAGGAATATACTGTACTAAACCTTCTTGTTCGAGCCGCTTAAAAGCTTCACGAAGAGGAGTATGGCTAACACCAAACCTTTTTTTTAGTTCGCTGAAATTGATTTTCTCCCCACATTTGACTCGCTGACGAGTAATATCTTCTCTAATTTTAGGATATATCTGTTCAGCTAGAGATTTTTCTAGAGAATCTTGAAACAATTTGTTCACCTACACATTCTTGAAGATATAAATTAACTATCTGATGGCGATATATTATACTTTATAATATATAACATTAATGTTAAAAGTTCAAATTTTCCAAATACATTTATCATTTGTATCCGAGAGAACCCTTTCCTCAAGGCATTCGAATACTGTGGAAAAAACTGTCCATCCCATAAGATAACAAAGCTTTAACGTCCAAGTGGATTTGTATGGATACCAGTTAATAATCATAACTGTCACTGCTGGATAGATTCCTAAAAGTATTAACACTACACTAAATTCTAATTTCTCCACTTCAAAAAATCCCAATGCTTTAAATCGATAGCTTGCATAAAGATCCGCTATAGTGCTCGCAAGCAATCCAAAGATAACTGTTGTATATATTTCCGAAGTCTTTAATAAAATCATTCTATTAAAGGGCCATTAATGGAATGAAAATTCCAAATGTAACCAGAAATTTATGTTAATGTTTGGTGGGAGATTGTGAAGAAATGTAAAGTAACGGGAGATTAGTCCAAGATCCCCCTCCAGGGTTAGAATAAGAGGCAAACATCGAGCTTTGATTCCATTTAGTATTATATACATAAGTATTAGGTTCAACACTTTTATCTGTGTTAGCTTCATTATTGCACCTCGCATCATTTGTTAATGATGCAGCAAAGCTTATGGTAGCAGAACGGTTGGATGGAGCAGCCCGCTTATGCGCTTGAAAGAAATAAGTTAGCAAATGATGAGTAACCATCCCATATTCCTGAAACTTTTGCCCCTTTCTTCAAAACACCTTGCATAGGATCTCCTTTCTAAAAGCAATCCTGACGCAATGAAACAGAACACTGTTCATAAAACGAAATGTAATTGCGTCAAAATTCTTTTCACCTACATCATTTTCGTGGTTTTGGCACTCTACTTTCCGATCTTTTGACCGATTTAGTTGATGGATTCGCATTTCTTACTTTGATTTGTTGTTCTGCTTCCCATTTGGTAAGATGTTTTTCCGATCTCTTGACCGACTCATTTGGTGGATTCGTAAATGTGTTTCCTATAACCTCTTTTGGCGACACTGCCTCGGTTTTCTTCCTAAAATGCCGCCAATCCCTTCTAAATAAAAAGAGCTGCTCTCCTTTGGAACTGCTCTTAGGGAACAGCCTTACCCAAAGTGAATAGCTGTTACTAATTTTTAACACAATACCACATTTGCAGGCAGCTTTATTTTGGTTAGAATTTCAAGCTCTTTTAAACGAGCAGTATTATACGAGGAACCATGTAACAATTGAGAATCTGCGTATGCTGGATGTCACATCATTTCAACCGTTTTTCCGTCTTCGATTTTATTTAAACATTCAATAAGAGCAAGCTCTGTTGCTCTTTCTCCATAGAAATCAAATAGCGCAACATCAGTAAACGATTTTTACTCCAGGTATTTTTTCCATACCATTAACTCTCACAGGCAATTCGTAGCGATTGGCTAGTTTTTGAACAATAGGCAGGAGCTCTTTTCTTGTATGAACATGATGATGACTGTCCATGTGAGTGGGTTCGAGCCCTATTTGCTCTGTCCACTCTCGTTCAAGTTCCTGTAAGGATAGCTTGTCAAAATCAATCGATGACAAAGATTTAAAATTCCCTTGATTCCCGACTAATGTAGAGACATCGCCAACCAGTGGTTTTCCACATGTTAGAACTAAATGGATACCTACTCCAAGGCTTGGAAATCGTTTCGCAATTTCAACTGCATGTTCCACACCAGGCATATTCATCATCATCGTAGTCGAATTCACAATCCCCAATAAATGGCTGTCAAGAATTCCATAGTTAACGGCACGACTATATCCAAAATCATCTGCATTCACAATCCATTTTATCATTGGCCCTCACCATTAGTACAAGGCTACTAGCATCTAGCAGCCTTGTAAATTAAGATATTAGTTTTTAAAAAATTGCGGCAGGTAATCTTTATGGGCTTCAAGCATTTCATCCAGAATATGTTTGCCAATTCTATCAGATCCTACTAGTGGATTAATCGTTAATGCAAGAAGTGCAGTATTATAATCTCCTGTTACCACTGCTTCAATGGCCACCCATTCAAATGATTTGATGGTTTGAATCAGGCCTCTAATCGGTACAGGCAATTCGCCAACTGCAACCGGCTTAGGCCCATCTTTCGTAATCACACAGCTAATTTCAACGGCAGAAACATGGGGAATCCCGCTAATAGCACCATGATTCATTGTATTAACCGGTTGAATGTCACGTTTATCCGTATAAATGGAATGAAAACATTAATTGAATATTCCAAAACAATTTTTCGTGGTGACCGTGCTAATTTCGTTATAGAACGGAATTATTAGAAAACGACAGGTGTGAGCACCTGTCGTTTTTGTATTTTTCCTTAAAATTATTGTTTGGCACCAAATAGTCTTATTTTACTTATTTACATAGTTACGAAAGTAATGAGTCAGTTCAACCACCATCGCACCCATTCTTTCATTTTCTGGCGAGATTACTCGATCTACCCCTTCTTCCCTTAAAGCCTCTGCCGTTACCTTTCCGACTGCAACCGCAAGTGTCGGATCCTTAAAAGCTGTCAAGATTTCCTCAACACAGCCCTTTTCGTTTGCAAAATCAAATAAGGAACGAACTTGGTTTGCAGTTGTAAAACATACGGAATCCAATTTATTTGATAGTAGCTCATCACAAATCGTTTCAAGGGTTTCAGCCTCAGGCGCAATATGCTGATAGGGGAGCAGTTGTAATACCTCAGCCCCCCTATCCTCAAGAAACTTGATCAATGCCGGGGCCTTTTCTCCATGGAGCTGAACCATCACTTTTTTACCCGTGAAATCAAAGCTTTCTAGAGATTGGATTAATCCCTTGGTTGTTCCGTCCTCGTCAATAGCAACGGGTTTTACTCCGAGTTCTTTTAATGCCAAAAGGGTTTTATAGCCTCTTGAAGCCACTTTGGCTTGACGTATGATTGATAAAAACTCATTTTCGACATCTAATTTTTTCGCTAATTCAAATAAAGTGGTGGTACCCATTCCCGTTGTAAAAATCACCCAATCCGCTCCATCATCAATAAACTTTAGCAAATCCGGCTCCACTTCCTTTTCCGATAAAAGAACCGTTCCTTGCAACGGACGAACGACCGAGATCCCCCCTTGTTTTTTAATAAGAGTGCTGATTTCTTCTATTTTCCTTGATCCAGTAACTGCAATTCGCTTCCCCATCAAAACTTTTTCCATCCATTAATCCTCTTTTCAACTATGTATTTAAAGAGATTATATCCATAAAGGATGATGTTGACCAACAAAAAAAGCCGACGTATAATATAAACATAAGTTTAATAAACAAACAGATGTTTAGTTTTAAAAATCTAGTGCTGTGAAACTTGGAAAGAATTAAAATCTTTAATCCAAAATAACAATACTGTTTAGGAACGAGGTGAGTTTTGTGCCTGAGAAAATGAATGAAAAAGAACAATTCATTTTGGATTTAATTCGAAACAATCCCTATATTTCGCAGCAAGAGCTTGCGGAAATTTTAGGATTATCCAGACCCTCCGTCGCCAATATGATTTCCGGTTTAACCAAAAAAGGAAAGATTTTAGGGAGAGCCTATATTTTAAGTGAATCACAACATGTGATTTGTATCGGTGGAGCGAATATTGACCGGAAATTCCACGTGAAAGAAAAAGCCCAGTTAGGTACTTCCAATCCTATTTACGCCACTCAGAATGCAGGTGGGGTAGCAAGGAATATTGCAGAAAATCTGGGACGGCTTGGAATGGAAGTGGACCTAATCTCTACAAGCGGTGATGATAAGGACTGGTCTTTTATTGAAGAAGCATCCTCGTTATACATGAATTTGAAAGCGGTTACTAAATTCCCTGAAAAATCCACTGGATCTTACACGGCGGTCCTCGACGCTAACGGAGAATTAATTATTGCGTTGGCAGATATGGAAGTGTACGAAGCAATCACACCTGATTTACTTCTTAAACACGATGTCTTATTAAGCCAAGCAAAATGTGTCGTGACCGATTTAAACTGCCCAAAGGAAACGATTCAATTTTTGTGTCATTTTGCAAAAAGCCATAACATTCCGATTGTTTTAATACCCGTTTCATCTCCAAAGATGAATCGATTACCAGAAGATTTAGAAGGTGTAACATGGTTAATTACAAACCGCGATGAATCGGAAACGTACTTTCATACTGAAATTAGAAGTGAATCAGATTGGAAAAGAGCATTAGAAAATTGGTTATCATTCGGAATTTCGAATGTGATTATTACGAACGGTAAAGAAGGATCGATGATAGGGAATAAGGAAGAAGGGATTTTCCATGTTCCTTCCATTGAAATAAAGGAAACCATCGATGTAACAGGTGCAGGAGATGCCTTCTCTTCTGCGGTTATCTACACTTGGTTAGAGGGAAAATCATTACCTGAGATTGCGAAAGCCGGCAATGTGAATGCCGCCAAAACACTTCAAACTCCTTATACGGTCCGTCAGGATTTATCATCTGAAAAACTATTAAATGACATGGAGGAAACATCATGAAACAATATATCGAATTATCTGAAGAAGTACGTGCAGCAAAGGAACAGGGAAAACCGATTGTTGCCTTGGAATCAACCATTATTTCACACGGTATGCCCTATCCGCAAAATGTCCAAACTGCTCGTGAAGTAGAACAAATTATCCGTGATAATGGCGCTGTACCTGCTACCATTGCTATTGTGGATGGAAAAATTAAAATCGGTTTATCCGATGAAGAGTTAGAAATGTTTGGGAAAAGTTCTGATGTAGCAAAAGCATCAAGACGTGATCTAGCATATTTAATTGCTACAAAAAAACTAGGAGCCACGACAGTCGCAGCTACGATGATTTGTGCAGAGGCAGCAGGAATCAATATCTTTGTTACCGGTGGTATCGGCGGTGCTCACCGTGGTGCCGAGACTACCATGGATATTTCAGCTGATTTAGAAGAACTTGGTCAAACAAACGTGGCCGTAATTTGTGCAGGTGCTAAATCGATTTTAGATTTAGGATTAACAATGGAATATCTTGAAACAAAAGGTGTACCGGTGATTGGTTATCAAACCGATTTATTACCAGCCTTCTATACACGCAAAAGTGAATTCTCAGTGAACTTCCGTGCTAACGATGTTGAAACCATCGCTTCAACGTTAAAAGTAAAATGGGATTTAAATCTTAAAGGCGGAGCTGTAATTGCCAACCCAATTCCTGAAGAACATGCGATGGATGAAAAAACGATTAATAGCGTAATTGAAGCCGCATTAAAAGAGGCAGAAGAAAAACATATTAGCGGTAAAGAGGTTACACCATTTCTTTTAGGGAAAGTTAAGGATCTAACAGAAGGTAAGAGCTTGGAGGCCAATATCGCTCTTGTTAAAAACAATGCAGTGGTTGGGGCAAAATTAGCGGTAAGTTTTAATTCAATAAAATAAATCGGCTACCAAACAGAGCTTGCAGGCAAAATCTGGATTTTAGATTAGTCTGCAAGTTTTTTAATTTTACAGACAAAACTTCCGTGTCTTCAGAAGAACTGTCTATAAAACTCAACTTTATAGACACTACTTTCGGCTACCCTGGAAGAACTGTCTATAAAACCCAACTTTATAGACACTACTTTCGGCTACCCTGGAAGAACTGTCTATAAAACTCAACTTTATAGACACTAGTCCCGTCTCCCCCGAAGAACTGTCTATAAAACTCAACTTTATAGACACTACTTTCGTCTACCCTGGAAGAACTGTCTATAAAACTCAACTTTATAGACACTACTCCCGTCTCCCCCGAAGAACTGTCTATAAAACTCAACTTTATAGACACTACTCCCGTCTACCCAGAAAAACTGTCTATAAAACCCAACTTTATAGACACTACTCCCGTCTCCCCAGAAAAACTGTCCAAAAAAGCTATCGGAACTTTTGCCGATAGCTTAAAATGATTCACCCATAATCATCACCGAAGAAACCACACTGGCTGCTTTCTTTCCATTTTGAAAAAGGTCCGCTACCACGTAGGCAACTTTTCTTCCCATTCTTTCCACGCGGGCTTCCACCATAACCTCTCCCTTTAAAATCGGTCGATGAAACGTTGTATGCAAATCGATAGAAGTAAAGCTTTGTCCCTTCGTGATCTTAGATGCAACCGCATATGCCATCATAATGTCTGCCGCAGATGAAACAAAGCCACCCATCGCAACACCAAGTCCGTTCATAAACGGTTCATCCACTCTCCATATTCCCTGTGCAACCCCATCATTTGCTGAAGTTACCTCAAGCTGTAACGTATGATCACATGGAGGAGCTACAGCCCCCTCTGTGACAACCTTCATGAGATTGAAATCCTTATTCATCACCAAACTCCTCTCAACACAACTTACAAGGGAAACAGACCCAAGCACTCCTCCATGATAGACCGCGCTTCCTTCATCATGCCATCTAATAATTCCTTTACAGTAGGAATATCCTGAATAAGGCCGGCAACCTGCCCGCTGTTCATAAAACCATTTTCACCGTCACCACGTAACGCACCATTCAGATGGAAATCTTCCGATGTCATCTGGCGATATTGTTCTTCCGACAAACCCTGTCGCTCTAAATCAATAATTTGTTTAGCATAACCCGATTTCAAAACCCTCCGTACCTGTCCAACTGAACGACCCAAAATTACCGTTTCCTGATCGCTAGCCTCAATCAATCTATTTTTATATGTTGAATGAAATGGAGCATCCTTCGTTGCAATCAAACGTGTCCCCAGCTGTACTCCTGATGCCCCCAGCATCAATGCGGCAGCTAACCCATGTCCATCACCAATTCCCCCTGCAGCTAAAACAGGAACAGAAACCTGTTTGCAAATTTGTGGGATAAGCGTAAACGTGGTCAGTTCTAGATTGGAATTGATTCCGGCTGCTTCAAAACCTTCCGCAACCAAAACATCGGCACCAGCTTCTTCTGCCTTTTGCGCATGTTTGACGGCAGCGACAATGACAATTACCTTTATATGATGTTCATGTAAAGTAGCGATATAGGGTGCGGGATTGCCTGCAGATAATGAAACTACAGGTATTTTATGTTTAATCACCAATTGAATCATTTCTTCCGTAAAAGGACTAACGTTAATTGGTATATTAATAGCAAACGGTTTGTTCGTCTTTTCCTTTGTTTCTATAATAATTGCTTCAACTTGCTCTGGGGTCATCGTTCCGCAACCGATTGTCCCAAGACCGCCGGCATTCGATACAGCCGCAGTCAACTGGGCGTTACTGATATTCCCCATCCCGCCCTGAATGATTGGATATTTTATCGAAAGCAGTTCATTCACATATTTCACACATATTCCCCTCTCTTATAAAAAGCAAATGCGCGGTTCAATTTACAACAAAGCAGCTCTTCCTAAATAATTGCCGAAAAGCTGCTTTGCTGGTCACTGAATCATATACGGATGGTATTTGGCATCATAGGAGTCGTCTTTTTTGCACAGATCATTGTTTTCCTTAAAAATACTTTCAAAAAAACGACTGGCCGGTTCCGCAAGAAGTTGATAATATTGGTTAAATAATGTGGCAGCTAGGTTTCCGTTCCAATTTTCCGGCAATAGTTCTTTCGGAAGTCCGGGATCGATAAACAAAAATTTGCGATATTCATGGACAAGCTTTGTCCGTTCAACAAAACATTGTGCATCTGTCATTTCTCCGCGATTAATGATCTCTTGATTTGCAAAAAACAGCTTGCTGTACGTGATAATAAATTCTTCATATTTTTCGACCACTTCTTCTAACGGCCAGCTTTTTTCAACTAAAGTTTTATTGTCTCTTGGACCGATATATTCAGAAACGAAAAAGTCGACATATTCGCTGATGTCATATTTATCAATAAGAAGCTTCACTTCTTTTTCCAAGTTATTCGGAGAAATCCAGCAGGCATTTGAAAAGCTGCCAAAGCCGCTCCATAATAACTCCTGTCGAAGTTCATCTCGAATCTGTCTTTTTTCTTCGGGAATCGTGTACATGAGAACGCGCCATTTTCCATCCCATTCATTTGGATTGAGCTTAAAAATACGATTTCCTGCTTCTTCAATCCGGTCTACACCCTGTTTGGTAAGAAAATAATAGCTGCGATTCTCGATCTTTTCAGATTGGACCCACCCTTGTTTCAACATGCGGGAAACGGCTACCCGAACGGCCTGCTCATTATGACCGAATTCCTTTAACAGTCCAATTAGACTGCCAATCCAAATTTTATTCCCATAGTGATGAATATAATCACCGTAAATTGTAAAAATCATGGAGCGTGTATTTTCACCCATTCATTTCACCCCCCATTTCTTTTTATATCACATAATTTATACGAGCGTTAATATTGTTATATATTTTTCTAAAAAACACAAGCTATTTCCCTGAAAAACGAGGGGATCTTTTCTCACTGAATGCATTTAAGGCTTCAAGACGATCTTCTGTCGGAATCGTTAGTTCATAAGCTTTTGCCTCAATTTCAAGCCCTGTTTGTAAATCGGTGTTGAGCCCTCTTGTAATTGCATATTTCGCCTGCCTGATGGCAACAGGTCCATTTCTCATTATTTTTGCCGCAAATTCCTCACAAGCGGGAATTAGCTGGTTTCGAGGTACCACCTCAAGGACAATCCCTAAATCAAGCGCTTCTTCTGCAGACATTTTTTTTGCAGTAAATATTAATTCCTTTGCTTTTGTCTCACCAACCAGCCTTGGTAATCGCTGGGTTCCGCCTGCTCCCGGGATAATCGCCCAGCTTGTTTCTGTTAATCCCAACGAAATTCCTTCTGCGGCAATCGCAAAGTCACAGGATAGCAGCCATTCGAATCCCCCGCCTAGTGCGTAGCCGTTAACGGCTGCAATGGTTGGCTGCGGTAGCAATCCAATACTGTTAAATACATCGCGAATGGCTTTCACATTCCTTCTTGTTTCTGTTTCTGTTAATGTTTTTCTTTCCTTCAAATCCGCACCTGCACTAAACGCTTTTTCTCCAGCACCAGTAAAAATAACAACATGAACATCGGGATTTAGAGCAATGCTATTGACCACTTCTTGAAGCCCGGAAAGTGTAGCATAGTTAAAACAGTTTAATACGTCAGGTCGATTAACGGTAACATAGCCAATATGATTTTCTACTTTAAATAACACATTTTCCATAAATCCATTTCGCTCCTTCATCTAGAAAAAATAGCCCTTATTAGTCAGACTATATAAGGGCTTTAACACTTAATTTTCAAAGTTTTCAATAATGGCGGCAATACCTTGACCGACGCCAATACACATGGTTGCCAGACCATATTGAACCTTTTGTTTTTTTATTTCATGGACAAGTGTGGTCAAAATGCGAGCACCACTTGCACCAAGCGGATGTCCAAAGGCAATGGCACCGCCATTGACATTTACTTTCTCCGCATCCAGTTGAAGCTGTCTCATACATTCGATTGATTGAGAAGCAAAAGCTTCATTTAATTCAACTAGACCAAGGTCATCGACTGATAGATTGGCTCTAGTAAGAGCTTTTCTTGTCGCATAAATAGGTCCAAGTCCCATTACCGATGGTTCAAGACCGGCAACAGCACCTACTACATATTTTGCAAGCGGCTTTAATCCAAGCTCCTTCGCTTTTTCAGCACTCATTAACAATATTGCTGATGCCCCGTCATTTACACCGGATGCATTTCCTGCTGTGACCGTACCGCCCTCAAAAATCGGCTTTAACTTTGATAATTTTTCTAAGGAGCTATCTGGGCGTGGATGCTCGTCCTTTGTCACCATTACCTCGTTTCCTTTTCGATCCTTAAAGGTGACGGGCACAATTTCATTTGCAAAACGTTCGTTCTCCATGGCCGCTTTTGCCCGTTGCTGGCTTTGAAGCGCAAATTCATCTTGTTCCTCCCTAGTAATGGAACAGCGCTGCGCTACGTTTTCAGCTGTTTGGGGCATCGACTCTTCCCCATACATCTCTGCTAGTTTTTTATTGGTAAACCGCCAGCCAATCGTAGTATCTTGAAGTTCCATGGAACCTCTAGGAAAATCAACCTCAGGCTTGCCCATTACATAAGGAGCCCGTGTCATGCTCTCCGTTCCACCGGCAATATAAATATCCCCTTCACCTACCGCAATCGATCTTGCCGCATAAATCACGGCGTCCAAACCGGAACCGCATAGACGGTTAATCGTTGTTCCGCCTACAGTAATCGGCAGTCCAGCAAGCAGTGCTGACATTCTGGCAACATTTCGATTGTCTTCCCCTGCTTGATTGGCGTTCCCAAAAATAACATCTTCAATTTGTTCCGGTGGAAGATTTGGATTTCGATCAAGAAGAGCCTTGATGACGATGGCCCCAAGGTCATCTGGCCGAACACTTTTCAAAGCGCCTTTATATTTTCCAATCGGCGTTCTAACGGCGTCTACAATTACAACTTCTTTCATTTTTTCACCAACTCTTCTTTTTTCGTATAATCATAAACACCTTTGCCCGTTTTACGGCCCAGACGGCCTGCAGCCACATATTGTTCGAGCAATGGTGCCGGACGGTATTTTTCACCTAATTTTTCATGTAAATATTTCAAGTTATTTAAGCGGGCATCCAAACCAACAAGGTCAACCAGTTCAAACGGACCCATCGGGTAATTCAAACCAAGTTTAATCGCTTTATCAATATCCTCTGGGGTGCCTAGACCTTCTTGAAGCATATAAAAAGCTTCATTTCCGACCAGGCAGCTGATTCGGCTTGTGACAAAACCAGGGAATTCATTAATTACAACGGTTTCTTTTCCCATCTGTTCGGCTACTTTTTTAATCGTTTCTGCTGTTTCATCACTTGTTTCAAGACCGCGGACGATTTCAACAAGCGGCATTTTATGAACAGGATTGAAAAAGTGCATAGCAATGGTCTGTTCTGCCCGTTTTCCATATGAAGCAATTTCAGTTGGGCTCATTGTGGAAGTATTTGTTGCAAAAAGACAATGCTCAGGCGCGTATTGTTCCATCGTTTCAAAAACCTGTTTTTTGATTTCTGCTTTTTCAGGCACGGCTTCAATAATAAGATCTGTGGAGGAACAAGCCTTTGGTAAATCACTCTCATAGGATAGATTCGCTTTTCCCAGCTCTTCCTGTTCAACAGAAATTTTTCCTCTTTCGCGTCCTTTTGCAAAAATTGAATTCAGTTCACCTTCAGCACTTTTAAGCGCATTTTCATTCACATCAACCAATGTAACGGAAAATCCACCAAGTGCAGATACATAGGCAATCCCTCTACCCATTACACCAGAACCAACAACAACGATGTTTTTCATCAAAAATCTCTCCTTTGTCTAATTAAAGAAGTACGAATGAAACGTGGAAGTCTCATTCGTACTTGTAGGATATTAAACACCTAGTGGATTTATTGGACGACTTCCAAAGTAAGAAACAATGCTCTTTGTTTCGGTATAAAGGTCAAGTGTTTCAATGCATAGCTCGCGGCCGAAACCAGATTGCTTATAACCGCCAAATGGTGTTCCAGGGAATGCTGAGAATGGGCAGTTTACCATCACAATTCCTGCTTCAATCTGTTTCGCCACACGAGTTGCACGCGCACCATCTTTTGACCAAACGGCTGATCCTAATCCGAATTCTGTGTCGTTTGCAAGTTTAATGGCTTCTTTTTCATCCTTAAACTTCATAACAACTACAACAGGACCAAAGATTTCTTCTTTTACAACTGTCATGTCGTGGTTAACCTTTGCAATGACAGTCGGCTCATACCAGAATCCATCTTCATATCCTTCAACAACAGCAGGCTTTCCTCCTGCTAAAATCTCTGCGCCTTCTTCAATCGCTGATTTTACATAGCCATCGATGACATCTAGCTGGCCTTGGTCGATAATCGCTCCCATATGCGTTCCTTTATCAAAAGGATTAGCAAGGACAAGCTTCTTTGTTTTTTCAACAAATTTAGTGATGAATTCATCGTAAATATCTTCATGAACATATAAACGGGAACGTGCTTCACAGGATTGTCCTGAGTTATAGAAGATACCGAATAGGGATCCATCTACTGCAGCATCAATATCCGCATCTTCAAACACGAGATTAGGAGACTTCCCACCTAATTCAAGAGTGACACGCTTTAATGTTTCAGATGCTTTCCCCATAATATCTTTTCCGATTGGTGTAGAACCAGTGAAAGCCACTTTATTTACTTTTGGATGTTCAACAAGGTAGTTACCAACCTCTGAACCTGATCCTGGAACAATGTTGACAACCCCCGCAGGAACGCCTGCTTCTAAGCAGATTTCCCCTAAAATAATCGCTGTAAGCGGAGTTAAGCTTGCTGGTTTTACAATAACAGAACAACCAACTGCAATGGCTGGAGCAATTTTCCAAGCCGCCATCATCAATGGATAGTTCCAAGGAATGATCTGCGCACAAACACCAACAGGCTCTTTTTCTGTAAAATTATGAAATTGACCAGGCATATTGTTCACAACACCGCGATGACCGACAATAGCCGCCGCATAAAATTCAAAATCCTCAATCGCTTGTGATACTTGGCCTTGAGCTGCAGCCAATGATTTCCCAGTATCTAAAATCTCTAATTCTACAATTTCATTAAAACGGGAACGCATTATCGCAGCAATTTTGTTCAAAACTTGTGAACGGCGGTTAATCGGGTATTTGCGCCATTTTCCATGATCAAATGCCTCACGGGCAGCCTGTACTGCTTTTTCTGTGTCTTCTTTTGAAGCTTTTGCCACTTCGGCAAGAAGCACACCAGTAGCAGGATTATAGGTTTTAATGGTTTGACCAGTTGAGCTTTCTACTTTTTCACCGTTTATAATTAAATGATAATAATCTCTTTTTAAAGAAACTGCTTCAGTAACTTGTGTTGACATCTGTTATTCCTCCTCTTATTTGCCGATAAAGGTTGGTTTTCTTTTTTCCATAAAGGCCTGCACACCTTCACGAGCGTCTTTCGTTAGGCCGGCAATTCTTTGGGCTTGTGCCTCTTCTTCTAAGTAGTTAGTAAAGGATTTTTCACCTGCAGATTTGATTGTGCGTTTGATTAATCCGATTGCTTTTGTTGGCAGAGTCGCAATTCGCTCCGCAAATTGCGTTACTTCAGCGTCCCAGTTATCGGTAGAAACCACCTTGGTCGCTAGTCCCAATGTAAGCGCTTGATCCGCAGGGATTTTTTCACCTAAAATCGAGATTTCTAATGCTTTCGCTTCTCCTACTAATCTAGTAAGGAAGTAACTATTCCCTGAATCCGGTATTAAACCAATGTGAATAAAAGCATTTAGGAAGCTTGCGCGGTCTGAAAGAAGACGAAAATCACAGGCTAGTGCCAGACTGAACCCTGCACCGGCAGCAATCCCGTTGACAGCCGCAATAATCGGTTTCTCACATTGATAAAATTGCTTCATCATCGGCCCGTATTTCTCCCTTAATACTTGCCCATGATCCATATTTTCATCTACTTCTGACAGGTCTTGACCAGAGCAGAAACCACGTCCTTCACCGGTAATCACGATGCAACGGACCTCTTCAGCTGCAGAAGCTGTTTTAATGGCTTTCGTAATTTCTCTATTCATTTGGGCCACGAACGCATTTAATGTAGTAGGGCGATTTAACGTAATCCGGGCCACACCGTTTTCAACAGAATACAAAATCGTTTCGTACATATGGTTATCTCCCTTTGAATTCTGGTTTCCGCTTTTCAATAAAAGCGTTCATACCTTCTTTTTGATCTTCGGATGCAAATAATAAATAGAAATTTTTCCGTTCATATTGCATCCCTTCATAAAGAGAATAATCAACCGCTTTATTGACCGCATCTTTAATGAAACGAATGGAGAGCGGTGCTTGGTTCGCGATTTGTCTGGCAGTTTTCATCGTTTCTTCCATTAATAATTCAGGAGAAACAATTCGATTAATTAGTCCGTTTTGAAGGGCATCCTCTGTTGTAATTTGAGTGCCGTTCCATAACCATTCCAACGCTTTCGTTCTGCCGACAATTTTTGTTAAACGCTGGGTGCCACCAGCTCCCGGCATGACCCCAAGGTTTACTTCCGGGAATGAAAATTCCGTACCGCTGGCTGCGATGAGTAAATCACAGCTCAGCGCCAACTCAAATCCCCCGCCAAAAACAAAGCCTTTTACCGCCCCTATGATTGGCTTTTTGATTAAGGATAGACGGTCCCAATCTGCAAATTGATTCAATAGCTCCAGTCGAACTGGATCATCCCCTGCCATTTCATCAATATCTGCACCGGCTGAAAACGCCCGCCCTTTCCCCGTGATTACGATAACCCGAACTTCCTCATCCCCATCCAAAGTTTCCATCGCATCAACAATTTCGTGTACCATTGTTCGATTCAAGGCATTATATTGAGCTGGTCTATTTAGCTCAATGAGCGCTACACCCTCTTGATGTGTTGCTTCAATAAATTCATACGCTTTCATTAATCGTCTTCCCCAATGACCAAAGTAACGAGCTTGCCGGCAAATTTCATTAAGTCTTTGCCAGATGCTTTGCCTTCCTCTGAACGCAAACCTTTTTGCAGATCCTCATGGCTGTCATAGCGCATTTCGCACATTAAATAATAAGGAGCATCTCCACCCATTGGTGTTCCTGTAAACTTTGTTACTTTCATTTCACGAAGACCTGGAATCTTTTCTGTAATCGGCACATGCACATTAAAATAGTGTTCATCAAATGCAGCCTTGTCTTCCGGTTGTTTATATAAAGCTATTAATTTTGCCATCATCGATTCTCCTCACATTCTCTTTATCTACATTAAAGTTGATATCGGTTTCATTGCTTCAAATGGGTTTTTACAGCTTTTACAGTATAAAATACTTCTGCAGGCTGTGGGTCCAAAGATGTTGTCCATGGTCACATAGGTTGAACCGCAATATGGGCAATCAACATGCCACGATCCATCACTTTCCATTAATCGAGGTGGAGGAGCAATTCCAAATGCTTTAAGCCCATTTCTGCCTTTTTCAGATATCCGATCTGACGTCCATGGCGGGTGGTTGATAAATTCTACCTTCACCTTTTCTACATCCTTAAGGGCCTTCACGGCATTTTCGATATTCTTTTGGATAATGCTAAGGGCCGGACACCCCAAAAAGGTCGGCAGGATTTTTATCTCAACCACACCGTTTTCGGCCTTTACCTCCTCTACCATACCCAAGTCAATAATACTCACTGTATCAATTTCAGGATCTTTAACATCATTTAATACATCTAATACCTGCTTTTCCAGTGATTTTATAGACATTTGCATGATCACACCTCATTTCTATGTTTACATTACCATGATGCAGCTGTATCTAAACGATAAACCTCTGAAAGTGTCTCAATCGCTGACACTAAATCATCTGTATGTTCTAAATTACGGCCGTTTCTTCCTGGGTTAGCTGGAATTTCCGGAACTAATAAACTAACAGATTGTAGAACAGGCTCCAATTGTTGTTTCCAACGTTGGATTAGGACATCGCTTTTTTCAATTAAACCTAGTTCAACGATTCTCTCACTGTCGTTTCCAAGTGAAAAGACATCGCCAAAATCACTCATGACTTGTTCAATCGCGGCTTGCATTCTTTGCTTCGCTTCATCTGTTGAACTTAGAAGTTGAACAAACCATGTTTTCCAGTGAAGCAAGTGGTAATACAATTCCATGTTTACTTTAACCGCAACTTTTGCCAGTGGTTCGTATGCGCTATTTTTCAATGAGTCAATTTTGACTTTCTTCGCGGCAGTGTAAAAATAATTCCGAACGACTGCGTAAGCCCAGTCATATTTTGGGACGTCCATGTAATAGCCTTCACCATTTGGTCTCTCTACTAAAATACTATTCTTTCTTTCATTAGCAGGTCGCAGGTGGGCTAATGCATCAGAATGGCCAATCCCCATTTCTTCTAATAGTTGATAAAACATAGCGGCATGGCCCATGCTGTCCTGGCTGATAGAGGAAGAAGCAACATCCTCTTCAATATGTGGTGCAAGTCCAAGCCATTCAGAACCCCTGTAGGAATAAAAGAAGTCATCATCCGCAAGCTGAAACAACAAATTGACTACAGCATCCTTAAATTCAGGAGTTAGGGTTAAATTTTGTTCAGTCATTTTTGTCCCCTCCTGCCCAAGAAAGAATTTCTTTTTCATCAAACATTTTTTGTTCGTAATGACGCCATTTTTTCTTTAAGTAGCCGTAGCCCTTCGTTGTACGGTAATCTTTATTATCTAATCGTTGTAAGGTAAGCTTTTCTTCCTTTGACATACCACAGATATGTTCACGGTTCACTACCCAAATATCTGCAACCGGGTCGCGACGCATAAAGTTTTCTTGAGCCATTACCATCGCCATTTCAGCATTTGGCGCTAACAAACTAAATTGGTGCTGAAAGGGTGAAGAAGGTGTCCGTTTACTGAAAACTTCAAATTCTTGGTAAAATGTTTTCTTTTGCTCCATTTTTTCCTTCCCCTTTCCTTAATTCAATGCCGCACTTAGAGCATCGCGTACCCATGCGTTGTTCTCATAAGAAACTCTGCGCAAGTTCAAGCGTGCTTGTGAGCGTGGACCATTGTTTTTAATAATTTGCTTAAATTTATTCCAATCAGGCTGCTGGTAAACCCAAAGCTGCTGCTCTTCGTCGAAATGAAGAGTTGGATCCGGAATCGTTAAGCCTAATGATAAAATTCGCGGAATATACTTTGTAAAGAAGCTTTGTCGTAATTCTTCGTTTGTACTTGTACGAATTTTATACTTAATCGTTACATCCTGTTTACTTGTACCTGTTGTTGAACTGCTAGCCGGACCGAAGAACATGAGAAGAGCTTCCCACCAGTCATTTAACGCTTCTTGAATCATTTGTTTTTGTTCGTCTGTTCCTTCCGCAAGCGCCATGATAATCGCTTCCCCGTGCTGAGCATGGAACACTTCCTCTGCGCAAATGCGATGCAGTGCTCTTGCATATGGACCGTAAGATGCACCAAGCATGTTTGTTTGTGTGATAATGGCTGCACCATCAACGAGCCAGCCAATCATTCCGGCATCAGCCCATGTTTTTGTTGCCATATGGAAGACATTATGAAACTTTAAATCTCCCTTAAAGAGGTCCTGCATTAAATCGCCGCGATCTTTTCCATAAGGCTTTAATAAATCCTCAGCTACACGAAGGAGCAGCTGTCCATGTCCCATTTCATCCTGAACTTTGGCCATGATTCCTAATTTTCTTCTTAGTGATGGAGCTTTTGGCACCCATTCCTTTTCAGGAAGCGCTCCCATAATTTCGCTGATTCCGTGCTGAGAAATTAATTTTATAAGTGCTATCCGGTATTCTTCCGGCATCCAGTCATCCGCTTCAATTTTGTCTCCTGCTTCAATCCGTGCGACGAATTTTTCTAATTGTTCATGTTCTGTTAAATCTCTTTCAAGGATGCTCATCTTTATACCACCTCTCGATATAACGTTTATATAACGTTATTATATTTTATTGTTATATAAATAGCAATATTTTTTCTATTTTCACATTTTCAATAGTAAATTCTCTATCATCTCACCTATGCTTAATCCAAGATTGAACAAAAGGAAGAGGCAAGCATAGGTGGATCCGTTTTCACTTTATCTACTACACCTATATTAAACTATAGGTTGCGGATTCCTTTTATCTAAGACCCTCTTAGCTTTTCCGTCTGAACGAGGAAGGCTTCCTGGTTTATTGATAATGGTATCCATTGATACTAAACAGCTGGATTTCATTTGATGCTGAATATTCTTTTTCAATTTTTGGATCGTAGCATGCCCTAAATCTTCTCCAACTTCCTGATAAAGCTGCTTATCAAGTTCTACATGTAATTCCACACTGTCTAAGCTTCCTTTTTTAATCAAGTGAATTTGGTAATTTGGAACAAGCCCCTCGATTTGTAAAAGAACACGCTCAACCTCGGAAGGGAAAACATTAACACCGCGAATGATTAGCATATCATCTGTTCGACCCTTTAGGCGGGACATACGCGTATGTGTTCTGCCACACTTACATTTTTCACGTGTAATCGAAGCAATATCCCCTGTCCGGTACCGAATAATTGGCAGCGCTTCCTTAGTTAAGCTAGTAAATACAAGTTCTCCATCTTGACCATCTTCTACTGGCTGTAGTGTTTCAGGATCAAGAACCTCAATTAAAAAGTGATCTTCAGCAATATGCAATCCGTTTTGAGCTTCAATACACTCAATCGCAACCCCAGGACCCATTACTTCACTTAAACCATAAATATCAATGGCTTTAATGTTCAGCTTTTTCTCAAGTGTAGCACGCATCTCTTCTGTCCAAGGCTCGGCTCCAAAAATACCATATTCAAGACTTGTTTCACGTGGGTCCAATCCCATATGTTCCATATGTTCGACAATATTTAAAATATAAGATGGAGTTCCACAAATGCCTCTTGGTTTAAAATCTTCAATAACGGTTATTTGTCTTTCAGTGTTTCCGCCGGAAATAGGAACTACTGCCACTCCCAACTCTTCAGCTCCAGAATGAAGACCAAGTCCTCCTGTGAATAGACCATATCCATAGGCATTATGGAAAATATCTGATTTTTTTCCTCCTGCAGTAACAATGGCACGTGCAACAATTGTTGCCCAATTTTTAATATCATTTTTTGTATAACCGACAACTGTTGGTTTACCGCTTGTTCCCGAAGATCCATGAATTCGGTTTACTTCTTCCATCGGAACTGCAAACAATCCAAATGGATATTGATCCCGTAAATCTTTTTTCTTAGTAAAAGGAAGCAATCTTACATCTTCCAACGATTGAATATCATCTGGGATAATTCCTAATTCATCAAATTTCCCCCTATAAAATGGTACATTTTCATAAACCCTTTTCACGCTTTGTTTAAGCCGCAAAAATTGCAGTGCTTCCAACTCTTTGCGGCTCATTGTCTCAATTTCCGGATTGTGCATTAATGGATCCCCCTTGCTTACTTATTCGCGAAAGATTAAATAACAAAATTTATACGAAAGTAAAAAATAATGTAATATAGTTATAGATTAATACCATATTAACACAGTGTCAATATTAATAATTGAAAATTTCAATTATAGAAAATAGTTTTTTTTCATCCTGTAATCATTAATAAACGGCGGTTTCCATTGAAATAATCACAAATTTCATTCAGTTTTCCACTTTTTCTGCTTATTTCTAAAATTGAAATAATTCTTTTAAAATGTTATATTTCAAATATAGACTACATCGTTTTAAAAACGTTTTATTATAGACTCTCGGAATAAATAAGCAATTCATAGAGAGGCTTGTAAAAATTTTACTGAGAATTCTGTCCGAAATATCTGACGTAATTATCGGTTTCATTGTATTTTTAAAAATGTGCATACCAAATAAACCTACATTTATCATTTTTAAAGGCTCTTTTCGTAAACTTTGTTGCTTTTGGAGCTTAATAAGGTTCATTTACTAAGTTTGTAGGCAATTTTCGCAAATATTCATACGAAAAGATGCCACGAAGCATATAGTTATACGGGTTGATGAACTTATACGAAAAACAACAATCTATGCGAAAATAGCCTTTTTAAAAAAAATCGACTAGGTGAAGGCTGTTTTCGTAAACTTTGTTGCTTTTAGAGAAGTGGTTGATTTCCGCTCCAGGATGCTCGCGGAAAGCGAAGTGCCTGGAGCGGAAATCAACAGGCAAATTTAACAGAGCCTTTTTGTAAAAAGAAAAACCCCCCCTATACAAAGTAGGAGGAATTAAATTCAAGTGGTTTAAGAAAACCCTTGAACCATCTGACTCGGCGAATGCCGAGAGTCTATTATTAATTAAGGAGGATTCTATGACTACTCATCTCGAAGAACAAGCGATTCACGAAAAACATTATGAACAGATTGTAGACCTAATGAAAAATGAACCTTATGGCCGATTCCTTGGCATGAAACTGACAAAACTTGGGCTCGGAACAGCAGCCGCTGAATTAACCCCAGACGAAAACATGCTAAATGCCCACGGAACCGTCCATGGGGGAATTATTTTTTCGCTTGCAGATTATGTATTTGCCGCAGCTAGCAATTCATATGGAAAAACAGCTGTAGGTGTAACAACCAATGTTAATTTCATGTCTGCTGGCAGGTTAGGTGAAACACTCACAGCAACTGCGGAGGAAATAAAGAAAAACCATAAACTTGGCTGGTATGCTATTCGTGTATATAGCGGCAAGGAGCTAATTGCTACAATGGAAGCAATGGTATATCGTAAAAGTCAGGCTTTTGTTGGGAACGAAGATTAGGGCTTTATTTTGATTTGTTTTTGCTAGCTTATGAAGGACATTTCTTCGGGGGTCCTCGCTGCTTTTGGTCTTGATCAATCTTATGAAGGACATTTTTTCAGGGGTCCTTGCTAGTTTTGACCTTCAGAAAAATTTCCTCAACCAACATTCAACAAAAGAACCGGGAATTTCCCGGTTCCTTTGCATTTCTTTAATATTCTCCATCATGTGATGTAAATGGAACGTGGAATTTGTTTTCCAATGCTCGAAGCCGCTCGTTCACCCGTTGAAGTCGGCGTTGAAGCTGATCAATTTCACGATCTTGCCGTTCATTTTGCCTTTCAAGCTGATTGAGTCTGCGTTGTAACTGCTGCCATTGGGGAAGTTGCAACAGCTGAGAAATTTGGGGCATTTGTCTATTAGGGTCATATAAATTTTGTTGTTCATAAAGATTATAGTCATACTGAACCTGCGGAATTGAATAATTTCCATACGGGTACATGGGGCATTACTCCTTTATAGATTAATACCCTATTGATATGTTGATATTTTTGAGACGAGACGGCGAATACCTAGAAAAATCGTGGTAATTTTCGTTCCAATCAAGATAAATACAATATCCACAATGACATTTAACAAAGCCTTTACTTAAAATAAATAACAGGGACTAAAAAGTCCCTGTTATTTTTACGTAAATACCTATCTTTTTGATGAAATTCATCCCACATTCTCTTCTCTAATTTTAGAATCATGATCAGCTGTTTTTTTAAATTTAAAAAGTGAAATTACAACTAAAACCGCTAGAACCGCAAGACAAGTGATGATACTAACGCGATTTTGTTCATTCAAAACAAATATCACGGTTATTACGCTTAACGCCGCCACTGTGACCGCTGTGATGTAGGGGAAACCCCATAATTTAAAGCTGGGAGCTTTAGGATAGGTTTTCCTAAGTTTTAACTGTGCCAAACAAATCCCAATCCAAACCAATGATACGACAAAACCAGGTACTGCCATTAATAACAAAAATACTTTATCTTGTGCAAAATAGGCAATCATAGAGCCGCCGATTAAAACGACTGCACTAAGCATTAAACTATACAACGGAACACCCTTATTGGTTACAAACGAAAAAGCCTTAGGTGCTTCCCCTTCCACCGCTAAAGAATGCAACATTCGTGTACATCCATAAATCCCTGAATTTGCTGCAGATAAGACAGCTGTAATTAAAATAAAGTTCATAAGGTGAGCAGAACCCTGAAGGCCAGCCATGGATAATACTTGAACAAAGGGACTGGAATGGTCACTAATTTCATTCCAAGGAATTAAACCGCAAATCACCAAAATAGGCAGGGTGTAAAATAATACAATTCGCCAAATAAAACTTTTTATAACTTTAGGTAAAATACGTTCTGCATCTTTTACTTCTGTTACCGTTACCCCGATTAGTTCTGAACCTCCATACGAAAACATGACAATTAATAGTGCTGAAAAAATGGACAACCATCCTTTCGGGAAAAACCCTCCATGTTCCGTAAAATTTTGCAGGTAGTTTGATTGATTGCTTGGGATGATACCAAATATAATACAGGCACCTAAAATGATAAAGACGATAATCATAGTAATTTTAATTCCTGCAAACCAAAATTCAAATTCGCCATAATTTTTCACATTCATCATGTTAATGCCAATCACTAATACAGTACACCCCAAACTCAATTCCCAAAGCGGAATCGAAGGAAGCCAATATTGCAAAAAGCTGCCCGCCACCACAATTTCAATGACACATACCGCTAGCCACATAAAACAATACATCCAGCCAATTACAAAAGAAGCACGCTTACCGAAGGCTTTCTGAACAAAGCCTTTTATATTTGTATTTGGATAGGCGATAGCCATTTCTGCTATAGCACCCATCACAACAAGCAGCAATAGCCCTGCGAACACATATGTGAAGATTACTCCCGGTCCCGCTAAAGATACTGTTTCTGCACTACCTTTAAAAATCCCGGTACCGATTGCTCCCCCCATTGCCATTAAACTTATATGGCGTGGCAATAATTTTTTTTGCAATGATGCAGATTTCAAACATATTCCTCCTTCACTCTATCAAACGCTTCAATCCATTCATTCTATCATACCATGTTATGGGCGTTTCGTAGATTTAGATTTGCAGGTTTTTAGGCTAATTCAATTGGCCATAGCTTTGGATTTTCGATTAATTGCTTAAAACGGTTTGTAAAGGCCACGGCCGTAGCACCATCAGCCACGCGGTGGTCAAACGCCATTGACATCGTCATGATTGAGCGAATCGCAATTTCATCATTCTCCACGACAACCGGCATTTTTTTCGTCTTATGAAAGGCAATTAACCCCGTTTCAGGATAATTAATAATCGGTGTTGCCCCGATACTTCCTAATGGACCAACATTACTGATGGTAAATGTTCCGCCTTTCATATCCGCTGGTGTCAGTTGATTTTCCTGTGCTTTTTTTGTTAATTCTTTTAGTTTGTCATGAATTTGGCGAACCGTTAATTGATCGGCATGATGAATGACAGGGACAATTAAACCATCCTCTGTATCCGTTGCGATTCCAATGTTATATTCTTTTTCTAAGCGAATCACTTCGTTTTCTTCATCTAGCTTTGCATTGAATACAGGGAATTGTTTTAATGCTACCGCAATGGCTTTAATAAAGAAAGCAACAGCCGAAACATGGATCCCCATTTCTTTTAAATCATTTCGATAAGTAAGCAGTTCCGTTAAATCTGCTTCCTCAAAATGTGTCACATGTGGAATGGTATATAGAGATTGGGTCATTTTCTTTGCAATCTGCTTCCTGCGGCCTCTAAATGGAATCTCTTCCCCTTTTGATTCCTTTTCATTTCGGACTTCACGACCAAGATTCTCTTTGATTGGCTCTGTTATTTGTCCAATCGTTTCTGTAGAAATCGCTTTCATTTTCTCGGAAGTCTGAATCAAATCACGTTTTTTAACAAAATTGTATATATCTCCCACAGTAATACGTCCATTCGTTCCAGTACCTGAAATTTCGTTAATATCTACTTGAAACTCGCGCGCAATTTTCCTTGTATATGGTGCGGCTATGATAAAGTTTTTTTCTGTTTTTTCCTTAGATGGTCTTGTAGGCTGTTGTTGTGTTGTGGATACAGGTGTTTTTTTCGGTGCTGTTTCTTCCCATTTCATTTCCATCACTGGTTCTGCAGCTTTTGCCTCCTCTGCTTCCAGCACAAGAAGCGTAGTGCCGACGGATACGGTATTTCCGTGATTGACTACAATTTCCTTCACTTTCCCTGATGCTGGGGATGGAAGCTCCGCCACCATTTTATCTGTTTGTACCTCTACCAGCGGTTGATCGACTTTTACCTGATCCCCGACCTTAACAAAATAATGAATAATCTCTCCCTCCGTCATTCCTTCCCCAATATCATGAAGCTTTACTTCAACCAAAGCTTTCCCCTCCTAAAAATTCATAACTTTTTCGATTGCTTTTACTACCCGCTTAGGTGTTGGTAAATAATGTTCCTCAAGCGCAAAAAGCGGAACTGGCACATCAAAACCTGTAACACGTTCAACCGGAGATTTCATATAGAGAAACGATGTATCGTTAATGATGGAGACAATATCATTGCCCACACCGCCTGTTTGATGGGCTTCATGAACAATCACGGCACGTCCTGTTTTTTGAACAGAATCCGCAATAATGTCTTTATCAATAGGATAAAGGGTTCGCAAATCAATCACATCACAGCTTATCCCTTGTTTTTCTGCCTGTTCCACTGCTTTCATTGTTACCGGCACCATTGCTCCCCAGGCGATAACCGTTACGTCATTCCCCTCTTTAAGCTTTTTCCCTTTACCGATTTCAACGATGTATTTTCCTTCAGGAACCTCTTCACGTTGAGCACGGTAGATTCTCATCGACTCTAAAAATAAGACAGGATCCGGGTCTTCGATGGCAGCAATCAGCAGACCCTTTGCATCATATGCCGAAGAAGGACAAACAACCTTTATTCCAGGCATATGCGCAAACAATGCTTCCATACTGTCTGAATGTACCTCAGGAGCACGGATACCTGCACCATATGGAGCCCGAATCACCAATGGAACCGAATAACGCCCCATTGTTCGCATCCGAATGCGTGATACATGTGTCATAATCTGCTCAAACGCGGGATAGATAAATCCAAGGAACTGCATTTCGGCTACCGGCTTGAATCCATTCACTGCCATCCCAATTGAAGCACCGATAATCCCTGCTTCACTTAGAGGGGTATCCATCACACGTGATTCCCCAAATTGTTCCTGCAAACCCTCTGTTGCCCGGAACACCCCACCGTTTTTGCCAATATCTTCCCCAAGCAAAAGAACCCGTTCATCTTCTTCTAACATCACCCGTAATCCATCTGTTACAGCTTGGACAAGTGTTAGCTGGTTCGTTTTTACGGCAGTTTGTTCTAACGGTCTCACCAAAGTCATAACCATCACGCTTCCCTCCCGATTAATTGAAGATACTGTTCCTTTTGTTTCGCAATCGTCCAAGTCGGCTCCTTAAACACATAATCGAATAAATCATTGATATTCGGCTTAGGAAAACTCTCCATATCTTTTACTGCCTGTTCAACTTCATTTGCGGTTTCTTCTTTGATTTTCAATACCCATTCCTCATTCCAGAAGCCATTTAACTGCATATAGCGTTCCACCCGAAGAAGAGGATCTCTCTGTTCCCGGATGGCATCGCTTTCTCCCTGGTCTCTGTATTTCCTTGGATCATCCGCAGTGGTATGGGCACCGTACCTCCATGTGAGCGCTTCAATTAAAGTTGGTCCTTCTCCGTTGCGAGCACGATCTAAGCCCTTTTTTGTCTGGAAATAGACGGCAAATATATCGTTGCCATCAACACGGACTCCCGGCATATCATAAGCAAGTGCCTTTTGGGCAATCGTTTTGGAATTCATTTGTTTTTCAATCGGAACTGAAATGGCAAATCCGTTATTTTGATTAAAGAAGATGACCGGTGCTTGAAACACACTGGCAAAGTTCAACCCTTCATGGAAATCACCCTCTGAAGTGGCTCCATCACCAAAATAAGCAATGGCTGCATTCTTTGTTCCTTTTCTTTTTTCTGCCATGGCCGCTCCTGCTGCATGTGGGATTTGTGTGGCAATCGGTACGGCAGGGGGGAAAATCTTTTTCCCTTCTTCCGGTACACACCCTTCCACTCGGCCGTTCCAATATAAAAATGTACGATCCATGCTGGCACCGAAAGTTAAGGTAGCTCCGTGATCACGGTAGGTAGGAAATACCCAGTCTTCTTTGCCAAGCGCAAGTGCACTTCCAACTTGAGAAGCTTCCTGCCCTTCAAACGGTGCATAGGTTCCAAGTCTTCCTTGACGCTGTAAACTGATGGCTTTTCGATCAAAGGTCCGAATCCGAACCATATGATAGTAAAATTGTTTGACAAGGTCTTCTGTTAATTGGTCTTTATACTGTTCATTTATTAATTTCCCGTTTTCATTCACAATTTGAAAAATTGGAAAATCCTTCGACATTGACATATGATCACCTCTTTTAGAGAAATTATTATTTACAAATATCCCATTTAGGGCGCTTTGTATGTGAGAAAAAGCTATTTTGCTTTTGGCGGTCTTCCATTCGTTTTTCACAAAACCGGTTTGCAGCTTGAATCGTTGTGATATTATCCAGATCTGCCTGCTTGTATACTTCTAATAAGGATGTGTAAATCGAGCTTGTTTTCGATAGCACACGCTCTTGGTTGTAGCCGTAAAGCTCATCTGCTACTTGAATTAACCCGCCGGAATTTACTATGTAGTCAGGCGCATATAAAATTCCTTTTCGTTTTAGTGCTTCTCCGTGATTTTCCAAAAGAAGCTGATTGTTCGCCGATCCTACAACTGCCTTAACCTTTAACTGATCAATCGTTTGATCATGAATAATTCCCCCGAAAGCACATGGAACAAAAACATCCGCGTCTTGAGAATATACTTCGTCTCCGCTTACCAGGCGGGCAATGCCTCCTAATTGTTTTGCACGTCCTTGAATAGCCTTGACTGCTTCTTCATTGATATCGCTTACATATAAATCCGCGCCGGCTTCTAACAATTGCTCAGCAACTTTGAACCCTACCTTCCCCAGACCTTGGATAATATAGGTTTTATTTGAGAGATGATCTGAACCAAAAACAACTTTGTTGGTTGCTTTTACGCCGTAAATAACGCCAAGAGCAGTTGGAACAGAAGAATCTCCGCCTCCTCCGTATGCTTCTGGAATTCCTACAATACAATTAGTCTCTTTTGCTGCGTGGATAAAATCCTCCATCGAGGTTCCCATATCTGTCCCTGTATAAAAACGACCGTTTAATGAATCAACAAACTGACCAAACGATCTAAATAAAGCAGGTGTTTTATCCGTTGCCGGGTCTCCAATAATAACCGCTTTTCCTCCTCCAAAATCCACATCTGCCGCAGCACATTTGTAGGACATCCCTTTAGATAAACGAAGTACATCCTCCAATGCCTCATCCATCGTTCGATAAGGGCGCATCCGGCAACCACCTAATGCAGGACCGAGTGTAGTATTGTGGATTGCGATAATTGCTTTTAACCCTGATGCCGGATCATTACAGAAAACGATTTGCTGATGTTCATGCATTTTATCCATCACGGTTTCAGTTGTTTGTACAGATGTTTCTATCATGTTCATTGTTTTACCTCCATTATCACTGTGATTATAGTAGAAAATGTTTCTAAAAAAAGAGAAAAGACAGAAGTCTTTCTCAGGTGTTGAAAAATTTTCAGTTTAGCTCCATTTTTGATACCGTTTACATATTTTGAATAGACATTACCATGGACGAACTCTTTTCAGTTGAAATTTCACTAGTTTAAATATTACAAAGATTATGTTTCTACTTAATATTAAGGTATAATGTTATTGGAAAACATAACAAATCGTATAAGATTCAAATCGTTAGTTTTCTATTTGCATAAATTTTTTAATTATTTTCTACATTTTGAAAGGAGAACATTCAATGGATCCATTAGACATTCGTCTTCTTGAACTTCTTCAAATGGATGGACGTATCACCTTAAGTGAATTATCGAAGAAATTATCTCTTAGCCGTCCAAGTATTACTGAGCGTTTAAAACGGCTGCAAGAGCGGGAAATCATTGAGGGATTTAGTGCGCGGGTTTCTCCCAAAGCTGTCGGTAGAGACGTAATCGTTTTCATACAAGTCAGCGAAATGAAGATCCTTTCCTATACAGATTTCGAAAATTCACTTAGGAACGACCCGGATATCATCGAGTGTCATCGTTTAACCGGATCTGTCAGCTATTTACTTAAGGCTGCAGTGTCAGGGATGGACCATCTAAGTAATCTTATTGATCGGCTAACACCTTACGGAAATGTCAATACTTCCATCGTTTTATCATCACCGGTCTCATTCCGTTATATTACTCCAAATGCCACCTGAGCAAAAATAATGAAAACAATCAATCCAAGAGTTTAATGTATTTTACTAGATATGCATAGATTTCTACAATTCTTTTAAAAATGGGGAGGATTGCAATCCATTGATTCTCCCCCTTAAACATTCAATTCTGCCTATTCCTTTTATTTTTGAAAACCCTTTCAAAATCTCTTGAATTGTCAGAAAAAAACAAATATAATATTATTACTAATACATATAGGTTGTTTTTTCATATAAAAAAGAGTGGTCCTCAAAGGGAACACTCCATGTCGTTTTTCTTTAACTCTGTTTTTTAGTTAGAACGTTCGGCAAGCCAGCCGCCGATGGTAGGATAAGTTATTTTATTCGCTTGACTGCCAAAGGTAATCGACGTATGTCCAACCGGCAGATTCTGATATTGTTTATCTTTACTGGATATTGCACCCATCAAAGGCTCTACCATATGCGGTTGGGCAATAAGATCGCTCTTCCCGGACAGGTTAAGAACATTCGCTTTAATATTCTTTAGGTCGACTTTGCGCCCGCGGATAACAAGCTCCCCTTTAATCAGCCTGTTCTTCTGATAAAAGTCTCTAATCCACTGACGATAGGCCTCACCTGGGAACGGAATACCGTCGTTCAGCCATTTTTGCAGGAGCTTAAAGCTTTTTACAAACCTGTCATTATCTGAACGATCAACAAGACTAATAAATGGCCCATATACATTTGCCATTGGCTTAATCATTTTGTTGCCAAAGTCAATCATTTCAGGCGGGATAATTCCAAGAGTATCTACTACTTTATCAATATCAAAGTATCGCTCATCAAGCATGGCACCATAAAGACCAGAATCTGCAAAATCAAATGGGCTGGTCATAAATACAAGGTTACGGATTGGCAATTCAGGATGCAAGGCTGCAAAAACAGATGTCATTGTACCGCCCATGCAATAACCAAGGATGGAAACTTCGTCAGCCTTCGATGTTCTCAAGACTTTCTTAACTGCGCGCGGGATGTAATCCATAATGAAATCATCCATTTTCATATTCCGGTCTTCATAACCAAAGGTTCCCCAATCAATCATGTAGACATCAAAACCTTGATTGACTAAATATTCAACTAAACTGCCGCCCTTGGTTAAATCCAAAATATACGGCTTATTGATGAGTGCATATACCATAAGAAGTGGAACTTTATGTTTTTTTGGATGATCGGAAATAAAACGATAAAGCTTTGTTTTATTCTTTGTCCAAATCACTTCCTTTGGTGTTGGCCCTACTTCCGGTTCAGCCTCTGTTGTTAACACTTCAGTAGCCCTTTTAACACGGTTCATTACCTGCTTGTATTCATCGGGAACCATTTTGGCATACTCTTCCCATTCTTTTGTAACTAAAATGCTAATGACTGCTCACTCCCTACCTCATTTATTCAGTCTTTAAAAATATATCTCCAGGACAAATCTTTCATGACAATTACATGTAAAGTCCGCCGTTAATATTTAATTGTTGTCCCGTAATATAGGCACCGTCTTTACATAGGAATACAACACCACGGCCAATTTCTTCTGGAGTTCCTAAACGTTTTTGTGGAATCTTCGATACAATTCCATCAAGAACTTTCTCAGGGATTGCTTGAACCATTTCAGTACCGATAAATCCTGGGCAAATTGCATTTACCGTTACATTGGATTTCGCTAATTCAAGAGCAAGTGATTTTGTGTAGCCAATTAAACCTGCTTTAGCTGCAGCATAGTTGGTTTGACCAAATCCGCCAGCCTGACCAATAATGGATGAGATGTTAATTACACGGCCGCCATCTGATTCAAGCAAGTGCTGAAGGGCAGGTGATGTTGTATTGAATACACTATTTAAGTTCACGTCGATAACTTTTCTCCAGTCTTCTTCACTTAGCTTTTTAAACGTGCTGTCACGTGTAATCCCTGCATTATTCACAAGAATATCTAACTTTCCAAACTTCTCTACCGCTGCTTGGACTAGGCGAGCTGCTTCATCACTTTTAGAAACATCAGCTTGAACAGCAAATGCTTCTACGCCAAATTCTTGGATTTCTGCAACCATCTTTTCAGCTAATTCCGGACGGCTTACATAGTTAAGAACGATATTTACGCCTTGTTTAGCTAATTCCAATGAAATTGCTGCACCAATTCCTCTGCTTCCGCCTGTTACGATTGCTACTTTGTTTTTTAATTCAGTCATTTTCTTTTCCTCCTGATGTAAAGTTAGTTTAGTATTTTCTTAACATTTCTAGGTATTTATGTACTACCGGATTATTTTGAAGAAGTTTCCGGTAATTTAAGAGCTGCAAGAACTTGATTAAGCTTCGAATCAAGATTTTTCATATCTTTTTTAATTCCAGCCAATTCGCGTTGATAACTTGCAGGGTCAACTGTTTTATCTGTCGCTTCTTCCAATAATTCTTCTAAATTATCAACTTTTGCATCCACATTCACAATCAATGAAGATAGATTGGCAAGATCAGTACGAGAAGGAACATTTACAAATTCCAAATATTTTTCTGTACTCTCATCAATCATTTTTTTAAACATTAGATTCATTTCCAAAACTTGCGCGATTCCCTTTGATGGAAAATCTTCTTTCACCTTATCGTCAAAAAAGCTGCTGGACTTTGAATAAAAATCCTTCCACATCTCATAAATATTTGTTTCTGAACTCATGTTTTCTCCTCCTCTTTCGTTATGGACATATTAATCATACTAGTAAGTCGGCAAGAATTGAAGATAAAATATTAGAAATTATCGAAAAATATTACTGCATTTTTTGACAAAATTCTACATGAATCGTTATTCATTTTAATATTTTAAGAAAGTTTTTAACTAAGTGTAAATTACACCTATAGAAATCTTTGACAAAATGGATCTATAGGTGTAAATTACACATATAGATTATATTTTTGGAGTGATATGATTTGACCATCCATCAAAATGAATCTGCTAAAGATACAACTGCTTCGAATCAAGATCGCACGATGAATACAATGCCTAAAAACTTAATGGTGCCTTTTCTACTATTAAGTTTGCAAAATATGAATTTACATGGGTACAAGTTAATTCAAGAGCTTGCACAATTCGGATTTGCCACCATTGACCAAGGCAATGTGTATCGAACATTAAGGCAGCTTGAAAAAGATCAATTAGTTTATTCCGAATGGGATACAACAACGGAAGGACCGGCAAAACGGATTTATTCGATTACAAAAGCCGGCGAAGATTATTTAAAAACATGCTTTACAACACTTGAGCAGTATCAATCCATGATCAATCGCTTTTTTAGCATTTACATGGATATGCTTCTGCCCCCATCACTCAAACAACAAGAAGATACAGAAGATTAATGATTTTTTCACTAACAATTTAAGTTGGTAACACTGCAGTATAACTGCAATGAATATAAAAATGGAGGTTTTTCACATGGCACAAAATGTAAAAAAACAAGAAACAGTTCGTTTTGGAGAGTCACTTTTTAACACATGGGTAAATAGTTTGGACAGAGTCTCTAATGCACAAAAGGAATTGGAAGAATTATTTCTGCAATCACTTGAAAAACAAAAATCGACTCTGGAAAAAATGACAGACGATGTAACTCTTATTCAAGAAGAACAAAAGAAATTATTTAATGAACTACGAGAAAATGCAAAGCTGAACTTACAAAAGAACTTCGGTCCTTCCGCAGGTCAAGTTTACGAACAGTGGAATGCTCAATTGGATGAGGCTTCAAACCGCGCCTTGCAATTAATCGAGACTCCGTATAAAGAAAGTTTAAAATTGCTTAATCAGTCTCAAGAACGTTTCCAAGAAACTGTTAAAAATGGGATTTCTCAACAGCAGAAGGTCCGCGATGAAATTACAGAACAAATTAAGGCATCTCAAAAAGTTCTTTTTGATATTTTTGAAACAAATTCAAAAGCTGCTTTTGCCCTTTTCAAGTAGAAATAGTAGAACAGAGGAATTTCCTCTGTTCTTTTTTACTGATTAGGAGAATAGTATGAATATTGAAATTGTGTTGGCTCGCCACGGTCTCTATTCCTATATTTTTTAATAACCCTTATCTGACAAGAGTTTTTTGAAAAACAACCGTTTGTCAGCAAATGAATTTTAACTAGAGGTGGGGAAATTTTGAAATTTACTGGGAAAGTTGTTTTAATTACTGGAGGCGCACAGGGGATTGGGAAAGAAACAGCAAGGCAATTTCTACAAGAAGGAGCATATGTTGTCATCTGTGATTACAATGAATCTACAGGCAAAGATGCTCTTGAAGAACTTCAGTCTGAGAATGTTACCTTTTTTAAAGTAGATGTAACAGACAGTTCTCAGATTCAGGATATGGTTCAATCCACAGTGGCAAAGCACGGGCGAATTGATGTGTTAGTTAATAATGCCGGGATTACGATGGATGGATTTCTTACAAAAATGAAAGAAACCGATTGGGAAAAAGTGATAAATGTGAACTTATCCGGGGTTTTTAAGTGCACAAAGGCCGTTGCCTCGATTATGCTCAACCAGGGATCCGGGGTCATCTTGAATGCCTCATCTGTAGTGGGTTTATACGGGAATATCGGTCAAACAAACTATGCAGCCACAAAAGCCGGAGTGATTGGCCTAACAAAGAGCTGGGCAAAAGAATTTGGTCCTAAGGGAATTAGGGTGAATGCAGTTGCCCCGGGATTTATTGAAACGGGCATGACGGCAGCAGTACCGGAAAAAGTTCTAAACTTCATGAAAGAAAAAACTCCTCTTAGGAAAATCGGAAAACCGGAAGATATTGCTTCTGCCTATTTGTTTTTAGCTTCTGATCAAGCAGGTTACATTAATGGAACCATTTTAAGTGTGGATGGCGGGCTAGTGATCTAAATAAATGCTAGCGAATCCGTTATCCCTTCCCATAGAGGTAAAAAAAGACCGGAGGAACATTTTCATGTTTCTCCGGTCTTTTGATTAGGCTGTTTTAAACTTGTCTGTAGATTTGTGCCCCAGGTGCTTCGCTTTCCGCCCCAATCAACTTATTTAGTAAATCAACCATTGAACCTTAATACAGCCTTTTATTAAAAAATTCCAACAATTTTCGACATTTTTTCTCAAAATTCATCAAGACTCTGCAATGCTCATTTTTACACAAAAATCTCATTCAATTTCAATAAAGAGTTACCTCTCCCCCCTCCTTAAGGAAAATGAATGAATCTTCATTTTTAAGAAATCGCTAAATTTGTCGAATAATTATTCAAAAAATTATGGGATTTTTACTGTATGATTTGTAAGGGGGACTTGAGAATACATAAATTAATTTTTTTTAGGGAGGAAAATAAAATGGCAATCAATGAAGTTGTAATTGTAAGTGCAGTAAGAACAGCAATTGGAAGTTTTCTTGGAGGTTTAAAAAATGTCCCAGCCACTCAACTAGGTGCGACTGTGATCAAAGAGGCTATCCAAAAAGCTGGAATTACTCCAAATGATGTGGATGAAGTCGTGATGGGGAATGTTTTACAAGCAGGAGCTGGCCAAAACCCGGCTAGACAAGCTTCCCTTGCAGCAGGCGTTCCACAAGAAAAACCAGCAATGACCATTAATAAGGTCTGCGGATCTGGTTTAAAAGCTGTTCATCTGGCAGCACAAGCAATCCTTGCAGGCGATGCTGAGGTTGTCGTTGCAGGCGGAATGGAAAATATGAGTCAAGCTCCATATTTATTAAAAGGCAGCCGCGAAGGATTTAAAATGGGCGACCAGAAAGTTGTCGACAGTATGATCCAAGACGGATTATGGTGTGCAGCAAACGACTACCATATGGGAATCACCGCTGAAAACCTTGCTGAAAAGTATGAAATCTCTCGTCAAGAACAAGATGAATTTTCCGCAGCGAGCCAACAAAAAGCACAAGCTGCGATCGAATCCAACCGTTTTGCCGATGAGATTGTCCCTGTAGAAATTCCTGGCCGTAAGGGTCAAGTAACAGTTTTCAGCCAAGATGAGTTCCCTCGATTCGGTACAACAGCAGAAAGCTTAGGAAAACTTCGCTCTGCCTTCAAAAAAGATGGCACGGTTACTGCAGGAAATGCATCAGGAATTAATGATGGTGCTGCAGCATTCGTCGTGATGAGCCGTAAAAAGGCTGAGGAATTAGGACTTAAGCCATTAGTATCGATAAAAGCCAATGCAACTGCTGGTGTGGACCCAAGTATTATGGGGATTGGTCCTGTACCAGCTGTCAAAAAAGCACTTGAAAAAGCATCGATTTCATTAGAAGATATCGATTTAATTGAAGCAAACGAAGCATTTGCTGCACAGTCTATCGCTGTAGACCGTGAGCTTCAATTTAATAAAGAAAAATTAAATGTAAATGGCGGTGCAATTGCCCTTGGACACCCAATTGGTGCAAGCGGCGCAAGAATCCTTGTTACTTTAATTCACGAAATGAAGAAAAGAGATAACCGTTATGGTTTAGCAACACTTTGTGTTGGCGGCGGACAAGGCGTAGCAACCATCGTCGAAAATGCATAATTTTTAAAATGAAATCAAAACGAGACTGCCGACAAGGAGTCTCGTTTTTTTATTTCAGGATGTGTTAACGGTCAGTTTGATTTACTAACAATATTGATTGAAGCGGAAATCAACAGGCAAGTTTAACAGAAAATAATTATTTGAAAAATTCAAAAATCTGACACTAACTTCCCTTCTATTTTTATTGAAATGGGATTATAAATAAATTAAAGGGTGAAGTCATTCTTTGCCCTAACCTATTAAGAAAGGAGGTCCTTAACCATGTCAATGGCTGATTATGATGATATTTACCAGATTTGTTGCAACTTTGATCCTACCGATCAAGTGAAAAGTTTGAGAAAATTGGAAGTTAATCAGTTAGCGACTGATGCAGTTACCGATTCACAATTAGCAAGTTTGGAGAATTGGTGG
The DNA here is from genome assembly GCF_031456445.1 of Neobacillus niacini. GTDB lineage: Bacteria > Bacillota > Bacilli > Bacillales > Cytobacillaceae > Neobacillus > Neobacillus niacini_I. The sequence goes on from NZ_JAVDUQ010000001.1 coordinate 108,520, forward strand.
GAGATTGTCGAGAAAGACATTCTTGAAGAAGAAACAAAAATCCTCGTATAAAAATCCTTTTGAAACGGCAGGTAAACGAATGAATAATCTGCTCTCTTAATCCCTTGTTTATCCATTACGGGAATAAACAAGGGATTTCATTATTAATGGTTACATAGGGTCAGTTCCCCTCCGCTAAATATCTCTATAAACTGCCGGGAACTGACTCTTCAACTTATTTAATCAATAATTCCTGACTTACAGCAAAAGTAGCTTCTGTGTTTTTGACAACGTCTTCTACTGTTATGCCCGGCTGTGTTTCAACAAGAACCATTCCTTCCGGTGTAAAATCAAAAACAGCCAAATCCGTAATTAATCGGTGGACCACTTGTTTTCCTGTTAATGGAAGGGTACAGGCTTTTTTAATTTTAGATTCCCCGTTTTTATTAACATGTTCCATTACAACAACAACCCGTTTGGCCCCATTTATTAAGTCCATGGCGCCGCCCATTCCTTTGATCATCTTCCCTGGAATCATCCAGTTGGCTAAATCCCCTTGTTCTGAAACTTCCATACCTCCCAGGATAGCGAGGTCAATGTGTCCGCCACGTATCATTGCAAAGGATTCAGCACTATCAAAAAAGGATGCACCTTTAACGGTCGTAACGGTCTCTTTTCCTGCATTAATCAGGTCCGGATCTTCACTGCCTTCAAACGGATAGGGTCCAATCCCTAATAATCCATTCTCTGATTGAAGCAAAACATTATAATCGTGGGGTATTTCATTGGCAATCAAGGTTGGAATTCCAATTCCCAGATTAACATTCATTCCGTCCTGAATCTCTTGTACAGCTCTTTTTACAATCAGCGAGCGCGCATTACTCATCGTTTTTCTCTCCTTTCTTCTATTAACCTATGCATAAACAACTGTCCGCTTTTCAATTCTCTTTTCATAGTTTTTACCAAGTAGGAGCCTTTGGACATAGATTCCTGGAGTATGAATGTGATCTGGATTTAACACTCCGGACTCTACGATTTCCTCTACTTCTGCTATCGTTACTTTTCCAGCCATTGCAGCAAGCGGATTAAAGTTGCGTGCTGTTTTTTGATAGATCAGATTCCCGAGCGGATCCGCTTTCCATGCTTTTACAAGCGCAAAATCCCCTACGATTCCCTCTTCTAAAATATAAGTTTTACCATTAAAAACCTTGTGTTCCTTCCCTTCCGCAATGGTTGTTCCTACTCCTGTCGCTGTGTAAAAAGCAGGAATTCCTGCGCCGCCTGCACGGATTCGTTCAGCTAATGTTCCTTGGGGAACGAGTTCTACCTCCAGTTCCCCGCTTAAAAACTGCTGTTCAAATATCTTGTTTTCACCCACATAGGAAGAGATCATTTTCTTAATTTGCTTGTTTGCCAGTAAGAGACCTAGTCCCCAATCATCTACCCCGCAATTATTGCTGACGATGGTTAAATCCTTTGTTCCTTTATCCCGTAAAGCCATGATTGCTTTTTCAGGAATGCCGCACAATCCAAAACCACCAACAATAATGGTGGCTCCATCGGGAATATCTTGGACCGCTTGTGTAAATGAGTCTATAATTTTACCCTTATTCAAAGAAATAACCTCCTTTTAAAATAGATTTCTATTAAAATTTATACCGGATAGACTGCATGTTTCCGTTCAGAAAAATGAGTATACTTTGAAGAATACGCTTCAAAACGATTGACCAGTTCCGCCCGTAAGGAATTACCTGGGATAATTCCGTCAATGATCATTTCAGAAGCAAGTCGATAAATATCAATGTCTTCCTTGTATTCTTCACGTTTTTGCTGAATAAACTCCGCTTTCTCGTGATCTGGTAATTGTTCAATTTTATTAGAATAGACAGCATTAACTGCAGCTTCTGGTCCCATTACGGCGATTTGAGCTGTTGGTAAAGCAAGGCAGCAATCTGGTTCAAATGCAGGACCTGCCATTGCATAAAGACCAGCCCCATATGCTTTTCGGACAATAACGGAAATCTTGGGTACAGTTGCTTCCGCCATCGCCGAAATCATTTTTGCCCCATGACGGATAATTCCTGCCCTTTCCACCTTTGTTCCAATCATAAAACCAGGGACATCCACGAGGAAAAGAATAGGAATATGGTAAGCATCACATAGATTAATAAACTTCGCTGCTTTATCGGCCGTATCATGGAACAAAACTCCGCCCTTCACACGCGGCTGATTAGCAATAATACCGATGGGTTTTCCATTCAATCGGGAAAGGCCGGTGATTAATTCGGCAGCAAAAAGCTTCTTAATTTCTAAAAAAGATCCTTCATCAATGAGGCGGTCGATTAGATCATACATATTAAAAGGCGTATTTTGATTTGTTGGAATCAGGTCTTCGATTGTTTTTTCAAATGACTTCGGCGTCAATGCTTCTTTGCTCGGCGGCTTTTCTGAGAAATTAGCAGGAAAATAAGAGAGGTATTTTCGGGCCGTTTCAATCGCATCCTCTTCGGTTTTCGCCAAAACATCGCCGCAGCCTGAAATCGAACAGTGCATCCTCGCACCGCCCATTTCCTCAAGCGTTACTTTTTCACCGATTACCATTTCCGCCATCCGCGGAGAACCAAGGTACATGGAAGCATTTTTGTCGACCATGATCACGATGTCACAAAATGCCGGGATATACGCTCCGCCCGCTGCCGAAGGTCCAAATAGCACACATACCTGTGGAATTTTCCCAGATAATTTCACCTGATTATAGAAAATCCGTCCTGCTCCGCGGCGTCCTGGAAACATTTCTACCTGATCGGTAATCCGTGCTCCTGCGGAATCAACGAGATAAATTAACGGAACTCTTAGTTTTTCAGCTGTTTCTTGAATACGTATGATTTTTTCAACCGTCCGCGCTCCCCAGGAACCGGCTTTGATGGTAGAATCATTCGCCATTACACAAACGACCTGTCCATTTATTTTACCGATCACTGTTACGACACCATCCGCGGGAAGATCTTCCGACATACAATTGGCAAATGCCCCATCTTCCAGAACAAAATCTTGGTCAAACAAGAGCTTTAAGCGGTCACGGACAAAGAGTTTTCCCTGCTCGCTATTTTTTTCATGGTATTTTGGAGCACCGCCTTTGTAAATCTTTTCAAGGCGGTCTTGCAATGTTTGTTTTTCCAAATGAACTTCTGTAGTCATGAAGTGATCCTCCTTCTCATCTCTAGCCTGAAAGTTATTCCCCTTTATAGACAGGTTTCCGCTTTTCTTTAAAAGCCTGAAGGCCTTCCAAACGGTCCTTTGTTGGGATTGTGACCTCATAGGCATTTTGTTCGATTGCCAGCCCTGTCGTTAAATCCACATCATACCCTTTATCAATGGCAAATTTAGCTTGGCGAACAGCGATTGGGCCATTCTTGACAATTTGCCCAGCAATTTCTAGTGCCTTATCTAACAGGGATTCCGGCCGCTCTACAAACTCTACCAAGCCAATATCCATTGCCTCTTTCGCGTTGATGCGTCTTGCCGTAAAAACCAGTTCTTTTGCCCGTCCTTTTCCCACGAGCCTTGAGAGGCGCTGCGTACCGCCTGCCCCCGGGATGATTCCGAGTGAGGTTTCAGTCAAACCGAATTTTGCTGTTTCTGAGGCAACACGAATATCACAGGCCAAAGCCAGTTCAGTTCCCCCGCCGTATGCCGCCCCATTTACAGCAGCAATCACTGGCTGAGGTAAATTTTCGAGGCTGTTTATGCACTCCCGAATCAAGGAAACGGTTTTCTTCACCATCTGAGCATCCATTCCGGCCCGTTCCTTCAAATCAGCACCTGCACAAAATGCTTTTTCTCCTGCACCTGTTACGATCAAACAACGTACAGATGGGTCAAATTTACAGTTATTGATAATATTTTTTAGCTTCTCCAGAAGCAGGGTTGAAAGTGCATTTGCCGCATTGGGGCGATTTAATGTAATGACAACAATTCCATCCTCACGTGTTGAAACTAGCACCGCTTGATCCATATATCCTTCACCCCTTTAATTAGACTTACAAGCTTGAAGATTACGGCTAGGTAAACTTCTTCCTATTTTTTCTTGAATAAAGTGTCCTGCTCCCAGCAGTTTTTCTAAGTTGACTCCTGTATCAATTCCCATTTGATTCAGCATGTACAACACATCCTCGGTTGCCACATTCCCTGAAGCACCTGGCGCATAAGGACATCCGCCTAGTCCGCCAGTAGAAGCGTCAAAGGAGGTAATCCCCATGTCTAATGCCGCTAAAATATTCGCAATGGCTGTCCCGTGTGTATCATGAAAGTGCAGTGCCAATTTTTCAATCGGGAAGCGTTTTAAAAGCGCATTTAATACCTCTTGAACTTGACGAGGGTTGGCCACGCCAATGGTATCTCCCAGTGATAATTCCTGAATGCCCATCTCAAATAAATGTTCTGACACCCGAATCACCTGATCGATTGACACCTGACCTTCATACGGGCAGCCAAATACAGTTGAAACATAGCCGCGGACCGATTTTCCCGCTGCCAGAGCTTCCTTTACGACCTCACCGAGAATAGGGAAGGTTTCGGCAATGGTTTTGTTAATATTTTTTTGATTATGTGTTTCACTGGATGACATAAATACTGCAATTTCATCCACATTTCCTTCTAAGGCAGCCTCCAGCCCCCGTCGGTTTGGCACGAGAGCTGTATAAGTTATGCCTGGAAGGCGCTCAATTCCTTTTGCCACTTCCAAGGAATCGGCTAGGGCTGGAATCCACTTTGGATTGACAAACGACGTAATTTCAATGTATTGGAGACCCGTTTGGGACAATTGATTAATCCAATTGATTTTATCCTCCGTGGATAGAAATGTCTGCTCGTTTTGGAGCCCATCTCTTGGTCCAACTTCCTTAATAGTTACATTCGTTGGCCAATTCATTTTCTCATCTCCCTTGAAGGTTTATTCAACTTCGATTAATAGATCTTCCTCATTGACAAAGTCACCTTCATTAACTTTTACGTCCTTCACCGTGCCGCTGAATTCAGCGGTAATCGGAATCTCCATCTTCATCGATTCCAATATAACGACATCCTGTCCTTCCTCTACCTTATCACCCGGTTGAACTAATACCTTCCATACATTTCCTGCCATCACTGCAACAATTTTATTCATCTCTAAACCCTCCTGTGTTATTTCGTGAATGTTTTTTTATTTTCCTGCAGATACTTTTCAACAAAATTTGTGGTTGTCTCACCGGTAACGAAAGAATCGTGCTCCACTACTTTTTGAAGCATCGGAATATTGGTTTTAATCCCTTCAACCTCATAGCGAGATAAGGCATCCTTCAAAATTTCAATGGCCTCATTACGATCCTTTCCCTTAACAACAAGTTTGGCAATCATTGGATCATAAAAAGGGGTCACGACTGACTGCTCGCTCACTCCCAATTCATGCCGAATGCCTTGACCTTCAGGTAAAACAAATTTGGTAATTTTCCCTGGAGAAGGAAAGAAAGTTTTTGGATCCTCCGCATAAATTCGGACTTCAATTGCATGCCCATCCCGCTTAATATCCGATTGCTTAAATGGTATAGATTCGCCGTAGGCGATTCGGAGTTGTTCGGCTACAAGGTCCAACCCGGTAATTTCCTCCGTAACAGGATGTTCCACCTGCAGGCGTGTATTTACTTCTAAAAAGTAGAAATTCTTATTCTCATCCACTAAAAATTCAATGGTTCCTGCATTTTTATAACCGATTGATTGGGCTGCTCTTACTGCCGCTTCCCCCATTTTGCTGCGGATCACCTCATCTAAAAATGGAGATGGTGCCTCCTCGACAACTTTTTGATGACGCCGTTGGATCGAGCATTCCCGTTCCCACAAATAAACGGTATTCCCGTTTCCATCCGCGAGAATTTGAATTTCTATATGCCTTGGGTTTTCAACATATTTCTCAATAAACATTTCTCCATTGCCAAAAAAACTAACAGCCCGCTTCTGATTGCCTTCAAAGGCCTTTCTAATTTCTTCCTCGCTCCGAACAATCTGCATACCGATGCCGCCGCCACCAGCTGATGCCTTCAGCATAACTGGATAGCCAATGTTTTTCGCCGTTTCCACTGCTTCCTCAACATCTGCTAAAGGAGAAGTAATGCCCGGTACAACCGGAACCCCTGCCAACTGCATTAATTTCCTTGCCTCAATTTTGCTGCCCATTTTGGAAATAACTTCAGGTGATGGACCAATAAAGACGATGCCTTCTTTTTTACAACGATTGGCAAATTCAGCATTCTCCGAAAGTAGTCCATATCCAGGGTGGATTGCCTCCGCTCCTGACTCACGAGCAATTTCAATGATTTTATCTATATTCAAGTAACTTTCTGATACCCTTGCTTCTCCAAGTAAATAAGCTTCATCCGCTGCCTTCACATGAAGAGCGTCCTTATCTGCTTCCGAGTAAACCGCAACCGTTTGGATCCCCAGTGCTTTACACGTTCGCATCACTCGTCCGGCAATCTCTCCACGGTTTGCAATTAAAACTTTTTTGAACATACCTTTCCACCCTTTCTAACATTGTTAAGGAGATATGTAAAAATCTAATCATTACTATTGCAATATTCTTACGTTTATCTTTAACTACTAATTTTAGTATATTAGAACCAGTCATTGCCGATCATTTTCCTGACAAATGACTGGCTCTCATTAATGATTATTTAACTGATGATTTTTCAGCAACTATTTTTTGTATTTGTGCAACGGACGCTGGATCTTCTAGTCCTGTAATGTCGCCGTTAACCTTTCCTGATACAACGATCTCCTTCAATAAGCGGCGCATGATTTTTCCGCTAACTGTTTTTGGTAAACTATCAGTAAAAATAATTGATTTTGGAACTGCAATCTTACCAATTTGTTGGATGATCCGATTATTTATTTGCTGTTTTAATTCTTCTGTTCCTTCATAGCCATCACCCAGACGGACAAATACGAGCGGAACTTCACCTTTTATTTCATCAGGGACTCCAATAATGGCAGTTTCTGATACACCCTCACATTCGAGTACGGCACTTTCCATCTCCATTGTACTTAAGCGGTGTCCGGCTACATTAAACGCGTCATCCGAACGGCCAACAACCCATATATGTCCATCCTCATCGATCAATGCGAGATCGCTGGCATAATAACTGCCTTCTACTTGGCTAAAATAAGATCCGTAATATCGCTCTGGTTCTTTCCAAAGTGTTCGGCACAGCATCGGAAATGGCTTTCTAATCACTAAATTCCCTAACTGACAAGGTTTAACTGGATTGCCTTCTTCATCCACAACCTCAACAACTGCACCTAAAAATTGAGTGCCTGAGGAGCCCGGTTTCATTGGCGTCAGCCAGGCTGCCCCTGCGATAGGACATCCTGCTGTTTCCGTTTGCCCCCAAGTATTATTGATATAAATCTTTTTCTTTCCTAAAACTTCATATGTCCACTGCCATGTGTCCGGATCAAAAGGTTCTCCCACAAGAGAAATAACATCAAGACAAGATAAATCAAATTGCTCTAATGGTTTTTCTCCCATACTTTTTAACATTCTTAATGCAGTTGGGGCGGTAAATAATTTATTCACCCGGTATTTTTCAATGATTTGATAAAAACGATCCTTTGTTGGATAATCAACGGCTCCTTCAAAGACAACAGTAGTTACACCATTCGCTAACGCACCGGTAATTCCCCATATATGCATTGTTAACCAGCCGATATCCGCAGTACACCAGAAAACATCATCATTGCGGTGATCCATATGATACTTGGCATATATGTAATTTTGAGTTACAAAAGCCATCCCGGAATGCACGACACCTTTTGGTTTACCCGTCGTACCACTTGTATAAAACACAATACCGCTCTCATTCGCTTCTATTCTCTCAGGTTCACAAACGATACTTGCAGCTTTTGTCTCCTCATGCCACCAGTAATCCCGGCCTTCTTTCATTTGAACCTCTGAACCTAATCGGTCTACAACAATGACTGCTTCGACAGATGGAATAGATGGTACAACATTATCAACTTTTTCTTTTAAACGAATGACCTTCCCCCGGCGTTCGGTTGCATCTGCAGTGACCAATACCTTTGGCTCAAAACTGATGAGTCGGTCTGTCAATGATTTTTCGGAATAACCGGAGAAAATCGTATTGTAGATAGCGCCAATTCGAAAACAAGCTAAAACGGCGATAAAGGCTTCGGCCAGATTGGGAAGATAAATAGCTACGCAATCACCTTTTTTTACACCAAATGATTTAAGTACATTAGCAAATCGATTTACTTCAGCAAGAAGCATATTATACGTGTAAAATTTGGTGTCCCCGTTTTCACCTTCCCAAATGAGAGCAGTTCGGTTTCCTGCCCCATTTTCAATATGCCTATCAAGTAAATTTACACTCGGGTTACTAATACCACCGACAAAAAAGCGAAAATCAGGGAGTTGTCCACTAATGGTTTCATTCCATGGTTCATACCAAACAAGTTCACGGGCTGTACGATCCCAGAATGTTGCAGGATCTTCTTGGGATTGTTTAAGAAGTTCTTGAAAGGCAACACTACTCCCAATGGAGGTTGAACGCACTTTTTCTACATCTGGATAAACGAGTTTACTATTTGAAACTACTTGTAAAATTCCATTGATATCCATGTAATGGCTCCTTTAACAATTTTTATTTAATCATGATAAAAATTCATTAGCATCCAATTTCGCGTGCAATAACCATTCTTTGTACTTCGGAGGTTCCTTCCCCAATCTCTAGAAGTTTCGCGTCACGGAAAAAACGTTCCACCTGATATTCCTTCATATACCCATAACCGCCATGGATTTGGACCGCTTGATCACAAACTCGCATACAGATTTCTGAAGCATATAATTTCGCCATTGCCGCTTCCTTTTTAAATTTCTTGCCTTGATCCTTTAGCCAGGCAGCTTTATAAACCATGTTTCGAGCCAATTCAATATTCATGGCCATATCAGCCAGTTTGAATTGAATCGCTTGAAACTTCGAGATGCTTTGGCCAAATTGCTTTCTTTCCTTCGCGTATTGAAGTGCTTTCTCATAGGCGCCTTGTGCAATCCCAACCGCCATTGCTCCAATACCAATCCTTCCGCCATCAAGTGTCGCTAAAAACTGTTTAAAACCATTTCCTTCCACACCTAACAGATTTTCTTTGGATACGCTTACATTTTCAAGAATTAATTCCGTCGTATTCGATGCGTGAAGGCCCATCTTTTCATAATTATCAATAACCGTAAATCCTGGAGCTTCCGTCGATACAATAAAGGCACTGATGCCATTGGTACCTTTCGAGCGGTCGGTTACGGCTGTAATCGCAAGATTTTTTGCAAAGCTTGCATTCGTAATAAAACACTTGGAACCATTAATCGTCCACTGATCCCCTTCTAACGTTGCTGTTGTTTGGGTTCCCCCAGCATCCGACCCGGCATTCGGCTCTGTCAGTCCAAAAGCACCCAAATATTCTCCCGTGCAAAGCGGTGTTAAGTATTTTTCCTTTTGTTCATGTGTCCCAAAAAGATGAATAGGTGCCCCTCCTAAGGAAATATGGGCAGAGTATGTAATTCCCGTTGACCCGCATACACGGCTTAATTCTTCTACTGCAATAGCGAAACTAATGGTATCTGCTCCACCGCCGCCATATTGTTCAGGAAAAGGCAGCCCCATAATTCCTAACTTCGCCAGCTTATCAAAAATTTCCTTTGGAAATTCCCCTGTTCGGTCTCTTTCGTCTGCACCCGGCGCTACTTCTGCTTCTGCAAAATCACGAATTAATTTTCGAATCATTCCTTGTTCTTCTGTTAACTCAAAATTCATCCCTGCATCTTCCTCTCAACTTAAAAAATTAATAGAGTCATACATTCTTGATGTAACCTATCGTTAAGGTTTCTTGATGAATTTCATTAACACAATTCCTAATCTTCTAATAATTATATCAATAAAAATTCAGAATTCTATGTCAATGTTCACGAAAAAGAGGGAGGAAAATTTGTAGGTTTTATACAAAAACATAAATGAAATAATTGAAACGCTTTCATTTTACTTCTATAATTTTAAATAGAAGATTTTTAGTTTCGTTGAATACTAGAGAAAGACTAAAAATACTAACAGCTTTAGGAGGCCCCAAATGGAAGATACATTTACACATCGCCAGCTTCAGTCCTTATTCCATATTTCCAATGTCCTAAACACTTCTTTTGATATTGAAACCATTATCGAATTAATCATGCGTGAAACCATTTCAGTTGTCGAAGCAGCAGAAGGAGGCTCATTATGGTTATTTAATAAAAAACTAGATTGCCTCATCGCTCAATCCGCACAAGGAGTTTTTTATCCAAAGATTTTCAGGCAAATCCGTCTCAAACCCGGCGAATCCATGACAGGAAAAACATTTGAAACACAAAGTTCCGTTATTTATCAAAATGATAAAGAAATTAAAAAAGCCTTAGCTACCTTATCCTTTAAAAATTCTAAATTACTAAGTAGGTCGATTCCGGAAAATTTTCATTTTTCAACGGTTATTTCTGCCCCGATATTTTTGAAGGGTGAATGTATTGGCGTGTTTACCTTGGATTCTTTCCAGCAGTCATTAAATTTTAAGCCTGAAGATCTTCATCTATTAGAGGCCATTTGCCATCAGGCTGCGGTTGCAATCGAGCGCTCAAGCCTCTACAAGGAAAAAGAGCAGACTGTCAAAAAACTGTCTTATTCCATTGAAACACATAGAACCTTGGCAAATCTTGTTCTTCAGGGGGAAGATCTTCATTCCATTTTGGAGTACATACACTGCTGGATAGGACAAAATACGTTTCTTTATGATGAGTTAGGCGATCTCATTACCTCTTCCTATGATTCCAATCTATCTAGCGAGATCCTAACGTTTGTTAAACAACAGTCCAGTTTATTATTGAGATCACCCGAAAATACCCTTTCTGTTAAAGAAATAAATATTTTTGGCACCCATTATCAATTGGTCAGCTTACCTCTCGGATCTAAACCGAATTTTCTTGGTCTATTGGTCATTCTATCTACTAAAAAATTAGATGATATGGATTTAGCCGCACTTGAGCATGCCTGTACGGTTCTGTCGTTACAACTGTTTAAAGAACAGACCGTTTTTGAAACCCAGCAACGGTTAAAAGGTGAATTCGTAACAAGTTTATTTTCTGAGCAGATAGATGAAGCTCTTCTTCAAAAAGCCAAAACGCTGGACTTAAATCCTGCCCATCATTACATTGCCATTATTATTGAATTTTCGATGGGTTCGAACAGGAAGAACGATTCTCAGGATGGCTTGCTTCGAAAAATGATCCTGCTTACAAATCAGGCTTTTCTGGACCCTTATACAAAAGGAATGACGGTAACTCATCATCAGCAAATCGTCGTTCTTCTTTCTGAACCTTCTAATATAGCAAATTCTTTAATGGTCTCACGAATTAAGGAAAAAATAAAGTGGATTGAGCAGGAAATTATCTCAAGGAATTGGGGCTTGGAGGCAGCGTTTGGTATCGGCAGGTTGAAACAAGGGCTTCAGAATGTCCACAAATCGCTTAAGGAAGCAGAGAATTGTGTAAATTTTATTCGGCAATTTCAATGGGAACATTCAATTCTAAGTTATACGGATCTGGGAATTCAGAGATTTATCCTGCAAAATCCAGAGGAAGAAGTGATGGAGTTTGTCAATGAAGTGTTAGGTCCGCTTATTGACTATGAAAACTCCCGAAAAGGTGACCTTTTGAAAACACTTTATGTGTATCTGGAGGGGAACCAAAATGTAAAGAGGACAGCAGATACCTTGCATGTCCATATTAATACATTAAGCTACCGCTTAAAAAGAATTGAAGAAATCCTATTTATTGATTTAACGGATAGTAAACAAGTACTCAACATTCATTTGGCTGTAAATATATATCGATATGCAATTAAGCGATTCCAATCATAGGAAGGGAAGATAAATTTACGATAAAAAACGAGACTGCTTAAGAAAGAAGTCTCGTTTTTTCATTTACTTAACTTGGTAAACGTTAGAACCTTTATATCGTCGGTTTGTCCCGCTGTTTTTCCCCATGAATCACTTCTATTTTCACCTGAATATTTCGAAGCGACTCCTTACTTAATGGGACCTTTCCGTTTTGCTCCACCTTTTTCCATACACGAACGTTTTTTCTATACAGAACCTCTGTTAAATGATAAATATCCGTATCGATGGAAAGTCCATAAAGATAGGTTTTCATAATTTCATTTTTTATTTTATTTTCGATTTTCGCTTCTAATGCAAGACGGTTAAAATTCTGTTCTACGTGGTCAATAACGGCTTCACCTTTTACCCTTACATCAAATTGTATGTTTCCCTTTTTAATGATCGGCTTTACCTTTGCCTTTACATTTGCAACAAGTACATCAATATCCTTAGGCTTGCCTTTAACTGTCAAGCCGCTCCGCTTCATCTTTTTATTCATCCATCTCAATCCATTAGCCTGATTCCCCATGACAACCCCTTTCAGTTTATTCCTTTTAATCACAGCAATTCCTTTAATTTCAAGAGATTCATGAGGCTTCTTTTCGGTCATCCAATTTTCTTTCGTAATCGTGATGACAGGAATACTTGCCTCATGTACGGGTTCATTAATCGAGATCAGCACCTCTCTCATATTAATCGGTTGAATAAAAGAGTTTTGTTGAAAAGTGGCTTTCGGGTCACTAATCCTTGATAATGCCGATGACATTCCAAGAATGGGAGTATTCAGCAATATTTTTGGAAGAGAATCTTTTGTCGCATAAAACCAAATGCGGTAGCGTGTCTCGCGATAACGGTCTAACAAATCGACAACCGATTTAACCCCATCCTGTTTTAACGCTTCTTCTGTTAGGACGAGAAACGAAAGGTGTCCCCAAAAGATTCTCCTTTGAGCACTATGGTATAAATTAGACATTGCCTGATCCACTGTTTTACCTGTGGCCCGCCCAACTTCTACATTTACTTCAGAGTTCCCGCCGCTAACCTCTGTTTTTGCCAAGAGCCCTAAGTTTATAATTTGCAGATAAACGATATATTGCCCTTTTTTATAATCAACCCCCATCCCATAAGCATACACCATGCGCTCCGGTTCAAAGGTATCCCAGCACCCTCCTAGAGGCAGGGGCATGATCAAGGCCAGCAAAAGAAGGAGCCATTTTTTGAACCGCCGCTTCATGGGGAATCTTCCCCTTTTCTACTAGAATCCTCAGGGTTAAGTGTGCTTGGCCTTCTTTTTATGATAGCGTCAGGCAAACGGATGATTGACTTTAAGATATTTCTTGCGTCTATGCGGGTGGCCAACCCCATATATGGAACCCCAAATGTTCGAATATCGGCCAGGTAAACAAGAATAAAGTAAAGTCCTACGAAAAAACCAAAAAAACCAAGGAAGGAAACAAGAATGACAATAAAAAAACGAAGTAGGGAAACTGTTCCTGCTAACGATTGGTTTGTTAATGTAAAAGTGGCGATGGTTGAGCCTGCAATCACGACAAGTGTCGCGGGACTTGTTAAACCAGCCCTGATTGCAGCATCCCCGATAATTAAACCTCCAATCACACTTAATGTTTGTCCGATTGCCATAGGAAGGCGCATTCCGGCCTCTCGAAAAACTTCAAATATTAAAAGCATCAACAGTACCTCAACGGATGTTGAAAGAGGGACACCTCTTCTTGATTCCACAATTGTTGCTAAAAAGGTAAAGGGAATTTGATTCTGATGAAATGCAGTCAGTGCCACCCAGAAACCTGGAAGTAATGTTGCAATGACCACTGCTGTAATTCGTATCAGTCGCTGGAAAGAATTAAATGCATAGAATACTTCTTTATCCTCGCCGCCTTTTAAAAGAAAAAATAAATTAATTGGGGTTACATAGGCATAGGTGACTCCATCGATAAGGATAATAAACCTTCCTTTTAATAATGATTGCACAGCAAAATCGGGCCGTCCCGTATATGAGTAACGCGGAAACATAGCCCAGGGGCTTTCATTGATTAGTTCCTCCAATTGCGTACCACTAAAAAGACCGTCGATATCAATACCATCCAGTTTTTTTTTAATTTGCTGAAAAATCTCTTTATCCGCAATATCTTCTATAAATAATACGGAAACTTTTGTTTTTGTCCTCCTGCCAATTTCAAATGGATCTATCACAAGGGAGGCTGTTCTCAACCTCTTTCGAATTAAAGCGATATTAATCGAAATATCTTCAATAAAATTATCACGTGGACCTAAAACATCCACTTCCGTTTTTGTCTCTTCAGGTTTTCGCTGTGGGCGTTCGGAAATATCAACAGAAAAAATCGTTCCTTCTACACCAAAATCTAAGAATAGTTTTCCGGCAAAAATATCTGAAATAGCTTGCTCATCCGTTTCAATCATACCGATAGATGGTAAGTAAAGACGTTCCATAATATCTTTTTTTGTCGGTTTACTGTGCAACCGGGAAAAAAATGCTTCCAAACGCTGCGGAATGGAATTGTACATCATGTCATTGCTAATTAATCCACTGCAGTAAATCAGCATAACTGGAAAATGGTTAAATTGATAAGAGACAAACTGAACATCTCGGGATTTTTCAAACAATTCCCGCAGTCTATTGATATCAGGTGGATTGGTTTGTTTCTCTGAAAATGAACCATTTATCAATTCATCATCGTTAATGGATTTTCCTTTCCTGAAGCGCATTTTTTGCCCCCCCTGATCTTTTTGAAAGCAACATGACGAATAATCCTAGAAAAATCGACAAAGCCATAAACACCCAAAAGGTAAGCGGCAAAAGATGTTGCAATAATAATTTAGAATAAACAAAATCACTTAACGGCCATAACGTCAGAGCCATTATGAAAACAAATAGAATACTCCAAATCCATTTTCTAGTCTTTTTCTCAAATGGACAAATTTCTCTAATAATAAAGAAAATTAAAGAAACGCGGATAAATGTGCCAGATAGCCATTGATAGATGGATAAAAAGTCCATATGCTCTATAAAGTGTCCGAGTGATACAAGTCCCCATTCCTCGTAGGCAGGAAACCTTTGATTTGCCGCTTCGACAGGACCAAATTCAGCAATGGCTCCTAGAAGCGGACCAATAGTTAATCCTGTCAATATAACGGAGGCTACAAAAAAATGGCGAAAACGTATTGGCATGGTGATTTTGTGCTGAAGAAAAATATAGATCAGCATTTCAACCATACCGGAGGCCTGAAAAATCATACTTTTGAAAACCGGAATAGGTCCATGTTCAAGAAATGGCAGGAGCAATGAATATTGTTTTACTTGGAAATTAGTGATAGCGACAAAAAAACCAAGAATAAAGATAAAAAATAAAAGAAAAACATTTACAATGCTAATCGTTCTAAGACTTGTTGCTGCCAAAGACAAACAGACCAGCATGAAAAGCAGTATCATAAAAAAAACCGGTGTCTCCGGCAAAAACGCAATCTTTACCCATATAATGGTTTCTTTTAAGGTAACAACTACTGCAAGTGAAAGATAAAAAATAACAGTTATACTAATGAACGAGCCAGTTCCTGACCATTTATGTTTTCGAATCCACTCAAATAGTTTCTCCTGGTTCGTTTTTTTCTGTATATAAAGCAGTAAGGGAATCCAGCCAAATGTCAGCAAAAATGTGATAACGCAACACATCCATGCATCCCTTCCCGCTGTTTGAATTAATGCAGGGATAATAATGACATGATTCTTTAATCCAATTGCCGTCATAAACAACAGAATTAACTGAAAGATTGTAATGGAATCCGATTTATTTATTGCCCCCACCCCTTTCGCACTTAGTGAGAAATTCTTAACTTTTACCTCTTGTGCAGTTAGAAATTACATATCTATTCTCATTTTATATATTTTTCCAAATAACATTGAAAATTATGTAAGAAGGAACAAGCAAAAAAAAATTTACGGAATTTAAAAAAACAAACCTTGAGGCTGAAAACGCAAAGCTGGTATTGCCTCTAAATATTTATAGGAAGCGAATTCCAAACTAAGGAACCAACTTAGTTGATTTTGCCCTTTCAGCTGTTTGCCGGATGCGATTGCCTAATGGTTTCTTTAAAACAAGTGCGACAAGAAAGCTGATGCCAACAAATACTAAAAGAGCTAAAAAGTCCTTGATCACAATCTTATTAATCATTCCTCCCACCGTTTCTCTAAGCATACTTACACCATAAGTGAACGGCATGAAAGGATTCAGTTTTTGAAAAAAGGCTGAAGTAACGCTTACTGGAAATGTGGCGCCCGAACTGGAAATCTGCAGGACCAAAAGAATAATGGCTAATCCCTTCCCGATATTACCAAACACGGAACATAAAGTGTAGGTGATAACGATAAACACCATACTCATGAAAATACTGAGCAAAACAAACCAGCCTTTGTCCACCACATAAGTATGAATAATAAACAAATCTCCTAAAGAAACAATCGCTGCTTGAATCATCCCGATGGTTAAAAAAGTGAATAATCTTCCCAGATACAGTTGATAGTCCCTATATCGATTGTCCGGATTTTCCACGTCAACTCGGAGTGAGGCGACAAGGAGCGTTGCCCCGACCCACAGGGCCAGCATCGTATAAAATGGCGACATTGCCGAACCGTAATTAGGAATTGGAAATATTCGTTTTGTTTTTAATAGAACCGGATTGGATAAAAAATTACTCTCCTTTGTTGGATCATGCTTTAAAAATTGAATCAAATCATAAATATTAACACTGCTTTTAAATTTTCTGATTTTATCGGCTGAAGTCCTCACTTTTTCTTCAAAACCCGGTAAATCATTTCTAGCCAAATCCGCTGCTTTATGAATCACCTTTTCAACTTCTGGAAGCTTGGTGCGAACAAGGTCTGCGGCTTTTCGAATGTCTGCCTCTAGTCCAGGCAAATCATTTCGCACAAAATTGGCAGCTTTATGGATTTTTTGTTCAACTGTCGGCAACTCCTTTTTCACAAAATCGGCAGCCGTGTTAATTCCACCCACTATTTTGTCTACTTTTTGTTCGAGCTCAGCTCTGGTAGCTTGGACATCATGATGGATTTTTACGAGTTCATCATACACTTGATTCAACTGTGCTTGATTGGCTGAGGTATCCGCCTCATTTGCAGCCTTAGCCTGATCCATCGCATCCTTTATTTTTGTTTCAATCTCGGTAAGTTGTGCTACAACATCCGATACAATCGCGGATGTTCTCTGTATATCGGAAATCTTACCTTGGAGGGCGAGCACCTTGTCACCTGCATCCTTTACAAGCGGGAGGTTTGCCTCAACTTTTAAAATACTTGCACCTGCCCTGTCTAGCTCCGGTATTCTTTGTTCAAGCTCGATAATCTGTTGCCCTTTCCTGTGAATCTCAGAAAGTTTCCCCTCAAGTTCAATTGCTTTTTTCCCCATTGCGTCAATCATCGGCAGTGCTTTTTCCAGTGCAAAAATTTGTTTTTCCACATCGAGAATCGATGGCAAATCTTTTTCAAGCTCAACACCAGCCTTATAAAATCCTAAAAAAATGGCATCCCCGACGGTTTTTATAAAGGCTTGACTAATTTGGGCTGTCACACTTGATGCACCTGAGCTTGCGATTTTAGGTGCTACTGCATTGATTTTTTCATTAACGCCAAAAACGATTTCCGGTTTTTGAGGATTTGCGGTTATGATGCTTGTAATTTTTTTAGAAAATTCCTTTGGAATGATAAGATAGGCATAGTAGTCTCCTTCCTCCACGCCCCTTCTGGCTTCACTAGAGTTCACGAATAGCCAGCCAAGTTTATGATTCTTTTTTAAATTTTTTACCGTTTCATTTCCTACATTAATATGCTTTCCCCGAAGAACAGCACCATCATCCTCATTCGCCACGGCAACTTGAATCCCCGAAGTATTTCCGTATGGGTTCCACATCGACTTGATATTGAACCAAGCATACATAGACGGCAGGATCATTAGTCCAACAACTAGTAAAGCAACAGAAGGAACACTGAATATGTTTTTCCAATCCGATCGATAAATGCGCCAAATTTTTCCCATTCAAAAAACACCCCATGTCGTAGCATCCTATTCATATACTCCATAAATAATGAGCAACCTATACTATCGAAAAATGGGTAAAAAGGAGAAATATAATGGAAGCCAACGTTATGCATATCGTTCAACGTGAATTATACATGATTACGATGGTCTTTCTTTTTGGATTAATGACCATTAAACTAGCCGAGCGAATAAAAATTCCTGATGTGGCCTTGTTTATGATCGTAGGAATTTTGCTCGGACCTTCTGCCTTCAAGTTGATAACCGTTCCAAATGATTCAGTAGCCTATCAATTTATTATCGTTTTAGGATCCATTTTAATCTTGTTTGAAGGCGGGCTCGCAATCCATTTCTCCGTCCTTAAGAAGGTATGGATTACGATTTCTCTCCTATCCATATTAGGGGTTGTGATTACAGCCTTCGTCGTGGCGGTTACGGCCTTCTATTTATTAGATATGCCGATTCTGTACGCCTTACTGCTTGCCTCCGTTATTGCATCGACGGATCCGGCCACACTAATGCCTGTATTTAAACAAATAACGATTCAAGAGAAGGTTAGAAGAACGGTTGAAAGTGAATCTGCCTTTAACGATGCAACAGGTTCCATCTTAACATTTACAATACTAGGCGTTCTAATAGGACATACAAAATTATCTGTTACTTCAAGCCTTTGGAGCTTTTTTCGGGAAGCAGGAGGCGGAATATTAGCGGGGACAATCATTGGTTTTATTGGTATTCTGTTAACCTCGGAACACCGATGGGGAATTTTTAGAAAATATAGCACAGTCGTCAGCTTGGTTGTGGCGATTAGTTCTTATTTAGCTGCTGGGTACATGAATGCAAGCGGCTTTATGGCTACCTTCACTGCGGGGCTTATCACTGGAAACCACCAATTATTTCGCTTTCATGTTTCCGAAGAAACGAAATCACCCGTTTTTGAATTTTCCGGTACCTTAACCTTAATTATGAGAACACTCATATTTATGCTTTTAGGGACACAAGTAGATTTTACGATCTTAGGCCAGTATTGGCTGCAAGGAATTCTAGTTGTTCTCGTCTTCATGTTTATTGCGAGACCTCTTGCCGTCCTGCTCTGTACGTTTCCGGACCGAAGGGCAAAATGGAAATGGAATGAAATTTTGTTTATGTTCTGGGTCCGTGAAACTGGTGTTATTCCCGCTGCACTGTCGGGAATGATTGTGGCATCAAAAGTTGATTATGCAAACCAAATTGCTTCTGTAACCTTTATTGCAATATTAATGACGATTCTAATCCAAGCAAGTACTACTGGATATGTAGCTAAAAAGTTAAGAATTACTTTAGAACCTGTAAAGGGTAGTTAAAATTTCATGTAAAAAAGGCAGGGTCACACAACGGTGATTCCTGCCTTTTCGTTTTGAAAAAAGTATTTAAAAGGTTATTTCTTTAAATGATAAGGAACAGTTGAAATCACTACGTCTTTATGTCTTATTAACCATACCCGAAGTAAAAGGGCTGTTTGATTGTGTAGTAAATTATGCCACCATTTTTTCGGAATAAATTGTGGGATCACAATATGAACTTGAGCTTTATATTGGTCTTTTTCTTCAATTATATTTATTAATCTTGTAAGAGGTTCTAACACGGATCTGTATTTGCTCTTTAAAGTTAGTAAGCGGCAAGGCGTCCCCCATTCCTCCCACTTGGCTTCCATCCTTTTTATGGATTCATCATCAAAGCCCACATATACCGCCAACAAATTATCTTGACTAATACCTTTTGCAAAGGACAATGTGTTTTGGACCACACGATGAATTCCTGAAACGAGGACAATGGTGACTACTCTATTGGTTTCAGGATGTACCGTTTTAAGGTCGATTCTTAACTCATTCGCAATTGCGTGATAATGTCGATGCACAAAAATAGAACACATTATCAATACAGGTATAACAACTAAAACAACCCAAGCTCCACTCGTAAACTTTGTAACAGCAAATATGACCGCAACTATCGTCGTGATAATAGCTCCAACTGTATTGATAGCTAATTTAGCTTTCCAGTGCGGCCCCTTTACACGTTTCCACCTTCTTACTAAACCATATTGTGCAATGGTAAAAGATAAGAACACCCCGATAGCGTATAAAGGAATTAAAGCATTTGTATGCGCATGGAATGCAATAATCAGTAAGCTGGCAGTTGCTGCTAAAGCGATAATTCCGTTTGAATATCCTAATCGATCTCCCCTATTTGAAAGTCCTCGAGGTAAAAACCCATCCGCAGCTACGATAGCAGCTAATTGTGAAAAGCCAGTAAAGGTCGAATTGGCAGCAAGGATTAACACAATAAAAGTAAACCAGATAATGATTTGATAGAGAATCCCATGGCCAAAATAATATTGGGTTAATTGGGACAGCATCGTATTATGAGGATCTGGAGAAATCCCTCTAACATACAAATGATACGCAAATCCTAAAAGAGTTACCGATGTAATCGTACCTAAAGCAATATACGTCTTAATGGCATTTTTTTGTTGTGGTTCTCTAAAAATTGGGACAGCATTCGAAATGGTCTCGATTCCTGTCAAGGCCGAACAAGCAGAACTAAATGCTTTCAATAAAAGTAATACGGTTAATCCTTGAGGTGCAGAACCAAACTTCGGAGTTTCCGGTTGAACAAAACCATGTCTAAACTCATCGAAAAAACCAAAGAAAATTAAAAGCAACATACAACCCATAAATCCTAAAGTGGGCCAAGCAAATATTTTAGCTGATTCTGCCACCCCACGAAGGTTAACAACTAACAAAATAAAAACACATAAAATAGCAAGAACCGTTTCATATGGTAATACAACTGGATAGGCAGATGAAACTGCCTCTAAGGCTGCTGAAACGGAAACTGCAACGGTTAATATGTAATCAACAAGCAATGAACTGGACGCCACTAACGATATCCACCGCTGTTTAAAGTTATCCTTTGCAATCGCATACGCCCCGCCGCCATTTGGGTATGCAAGTATTCCCATTATGTAAGAAAGGATAAGTATGGCTAAAAGGACTATTGTAGAGATGGTGATTGGGATGATGTACCACTTAGCCCCGGGTCCCAGGTTGATAAGCTCCGTAATCCCCGATTCAGGTCCGTATGAAACGGATGAATAAAGATCGGCAGATAGTATCGGCAGTGCAATATACCAAATTAATTTATTATGCTGAGCGTGTAATTCTGCCGTTCGCATCGGTCTACCAATCAAAATACGTTTAACATTGCTAAAATTCGAAATGGAATACCAGATTGCAACTATGGCAACTATGGCAAGTATTAGTTCTAAAATTTGTGATGGATGAGTCACAGTAATAATCCCTTCCTTTACTAATTGGAAAAACAATAAGAGCCGCTACTTTGTACCTAAAAGTAGGCATAATAAAAAGACCTACTTTAGTTTCGGCGTCTTTTCTGCTAAAAATGCAAAAAAGCCCCCTGAAATAGGTGGTCTTATGACCTCCTTCGCTTTTAGCCGACGAAGTTAGCTGACGGGTAGGATGGCGAAAGAGTTACTCATCCCTTCTGTTTAACAGAATTAACCCCAAATAATTGGTTCCTCCGCTCCTGGTGCACCAGGACTAGACTGTTTATTCAATTGATATGTTGTAATTCTATTGGGTCAACTGGTAATTGTAAACAACCAATTTAACGCAAAATCATAGCAAATTTAATTATTTCTTAAACGATTTCTTAATTTATCTGTAATTTCCTTATTTTCTCTAAGTATATTGTCTGATATGTCAATATGACTATTCTTGAATATGAATAAATCATAAGGGGATAAGCCTTTTGCTCATCCCCTAAAAAACGTATCCTAATGAAAGGCTTCATTCTTTCCTATTAATTTTTCTTTATTAACAATATCCTTTACAACATCTTCAATGGTCACATTTTCCAAAGTTTTTTCTAAAGCAGCTTGAGCAGCAGTAAATAGAGGACCTATTGTATCTTGGATATTCCTTCCCACCGGACAAGCGGGATTGGGTTCTTCATGGACACTAAACAATTCATTCTCTTGGACAACATTCACTGCCTTATATACGTCAAGCAAGGTAATATCAGATAAATCCCTGGCCAGTTTAGCTCCCGCAATACCGGGATGTACCTCGACTAACCCAGCTTTTTTAAGCATCCCCATTATTTTTCTTATCACGACAGGATTCGTGTTTACACTGCCAGCTAAAAATTCTGAGGAACTGATTCCCTCTTTATTTATTTCAATAAGTGTTAATATATGAATCCCAACGGAAAACCGACTACTTATAGACAATCTTCAGCCACCTACCTTATCTTCATAACAAAATACCTTCACGTTGTAACATGTAATTCGTTTAATTACAAATATATTATACCTTATAATGAAGAACAAATTATAGAAGTCGGTTTTAAAAGTCAATTATAAAGGGGATGAGCCCATGACCCCTCCCCTTCAATGTTTACTAAATGGCTGGCTGAGATTCTTTAATGTAAATAGTCTCGCTGTAAAAATGTATAAGTCATTATAGTTATTTTTTACGTATTCTTCAATAATGCTGATTCCTTTAATAAATTCCTCAACCAGATAAAGCGTATATTTTTCATCCCAAGAAAACTGATTGATTCTCATAAGCTCATCCGCAAGAATTTGAAACTTAAAATCCTCCATCAATAATTTAATTTGATAAATTTTATCTTTCTCCAAACGATTTTTATATTTATTTTCATAATTTTTTTGAACGAATTTTATAAAACCCTCAATATTTTCCGCCAGCATCATCGCTTTTTGCATCTCGAAATTCATTTCTTCATCTCCTCAATATCAAAAAATATAATCGTTTATTAAGAAGAATGTATGTTTTGAAATGATCATTTAATCCTGCCAATCCTGTTAGCTAACCGTCTCTAAACCATTATTAAAAGGGTTTTTGCTCGCTTCTACTAATTGATTAAATAATTCCTGCATCTCCGGGTGTTTTTCTGACATCGATTCCGGATGCCACTGAACAGCAATCAAATAGGGATGACCCATCCCTTCGACAGCCTCAATAATTCCGTCATCTGCAAGAGCAGTGATGGCCAGACCTTCTCCCAACTCTTCTATCGCTTGATGATGAAGGGAATTAACTTGCATATCTTCTTTGCCCCATATCCCTTCCATCCAGCTATTTTTCTTCAGTTTTACACGGTGGAAGGGAAGATGACGCGGGATGGTTTGCTCATGGAGATGGACTTCTTTTTCTTTTAATGAAGGAATGTCTTGTATAAGTGTTCCGCCACAGGCGACATTGATAATTTGTAATCCCCGGCATATCCCAAATATCGGCTTTTTTGTCTTCAAATAATAGTCAAATAACTTTATCTCAAACTCATCCCGCTCCGTTCGAAAAAAACCTATTTTCACATGTGGCGGCTTGCCGTAAAAATGTGGGTCGATATCTTCCCCGCCGCTAAAAATAATCCCATCACAGAGCGCAGCATATTGTTTAACCGCTTCTTCATCTTTGACGACAGGCAAAAGAAAAGGGATTCCGCCGGCTCGTTCCACTGCGCGGTGGTAATCATGATGAATATACACGCCTTCCATGTTGTCATTATACTTAACATAGGATGTCGTAATGCCTATGATTGGTTTTTCCATTTTTTTCACTCTTTCTTTTCTTTATTTCGTGCAAGTAGAACGAAGAAACCAAAAGCTCCTCAAAGGACCCTTTCTAAAAATGAACGAAGACGCTCACTTTTTGCTCCACTAAATATTTCTTTGGGATGTCCATCTTCGACAATCACACCCTGATCTAAAAATAAAATTCGATCTGCGACTTCTCTTGCGAATCCCATTTCATGCGTGACAATAATCATCGTCATCCCCTCATTTGCCAGTGCGCGCATAACCTGTAATACTTCTCCGACCGTTTCTGGATCAAGGGCACTGGTTGGCTCATCAAACAACATCACCTTTGGATTCATGGCAAGAGCTCTTGCAATCGCAACACGCTGTTGTTGGCCCCCTGATAAGCTTCGCGGATATTCACCGGCTTTTTCTGTTAAATCAACCTTTTTGAGATAATTCATGGCAATTTTTTCGGCTTCATTTTTCGTTATTTTTTTAATTTTAATTAGTGCAAGCGTGATATTTTCTAAAACTGTTTTATGAGGGAATAAATTAAACTGCTGGAAAACCATCCCCATTTTCTGCCTTGTGACGGTAATGTCATGTACTTTTTCCGTTACGCAGGTTCCTTCAAAATAAACCTCCCCGCTGGTAGGTACTTCAAGCTGATTGATACAACGTAACAGCGTTGATTTTCCCGAACCCGAAGCACCGATTAGACAAACCACTTGCCCTTTTGGAATGTATAAATCAATTCCTTTTAAGACGTCATTGGAGCCGAATGTTTTATGTATCTTTTTCATTTCTAACATTAATTCGACACCTTCCTTTCCACAAGCTCGGTTAACCAGTTAATTGATGTGTATAAGACCCAGTACATTACACCAATGGTGAAAAGATAGGCGAATATTTCATAGTTTTGCGCATAACCAATTTGGGCACTGTACGTTAGTTCAACCACTCCGATGACGGCTAAAAGCGAGGTATCTTTTAAACTTATACTAAATTGATTCATGAAGGCTGGTGTCATTCGTTTCACAGCTTGAGGTAAAATGACATAATAAAAGGTTTGTCGTTTCGTGAATCCAAGAGCACTGCTCGCTTCCTCTTGTCCCTTATCAATCGATGTAATTCCCGCACGGAATACCTCTGCCAGGTAGGCACCTGCATTGATGGAAATCGTCATCGCTCCCACAACCATCGGGGATAAGCCTCCAGGGACAATCATGGGCATGATCGCGAAATAGACGAAAATAATTTGAACATATAATGGTGTACCACGAATGATACTTACATACACACGGGTGATGTTTTGTAAAGTACGATTGGAACTTATTCGAAACATCCCAAATATTAATCCAATGATTGTCGCAAAAAGCAATGAAATACAGACAATTTCAAGAGTTTTCCCTGCTCCGATTAAAAGGTTGGGGAAGTCCTGCCAGACCATTTCAATTCCTCTCATCCTAACCCCTCTTTCTTCAAGGTTTGAAAAAAGGCGCATTCAACACATGCGCCTTTTGTTCTTCTCATTTCCAAGTTGTTTTTCCTGCAGCACTAAACGCTTATTCGCCGAAGTACTTTTTATGCAACGCCTCGTACTCGCCGTCATCTTTTATTTCTTTCAACCCTTTATTAAAGTCCTCAAGAACCTTCTCCTCATCCTTGGCGATGGCAATCCCGTATTGTTCCCCTGTCAAACGTTCACCTACAATTTTCAATCCTTTCGCCGTGCCGGATTTCATTTTGTCGGTGACAAATGGGTAATCGTTCACTAACGCATCGGATTGTCCATTTTGAACATCTAAATAGAGAGTTGGCTCATCTTCTAAAATCTTCACCTTTGCCCCGTATTGCTTGGATAATTCTTTTGCTTTTTCCAATCCGGAGGTTCCGTTTTTGGCAACAATCGTTTTTTCTTTTAAGTCCGCAGGACCATTGATATTGCTTCCTTCTTTTACGACAAGCACCAGACCACTATCAAAATAAGGATCGGTGAAGTTTGTTACCGCTTTGCGTTCCTCTTTAATCGTAATGGCCGCAGCAGCCCCGTCGACTTGGTTCGTCTTTAAGGATGGGATGATCCCATCAAATTTCATATCTTTCCACTGGATTTTATAACCTTCTTTTTTTGCAATCGCTTCTACCACCTCGATGTCAAAGCCAGCATACTTTCCATTTTCTTTGTGTGCAAAAGCCCCTCCGTCCGCACTCGTTGCGAAAACCAATGTTCTTTCTTTTGAGTCACCGTTAGCTTTATTGGTCGTTGTTGATGCTTTCCCACATCCTGCAAGTGCAAGCGTTATCACTCCACAAATGGCAATCGTTTTTAACACTTTTTTCATTGATTTCCCTCCCAATAAGTGTTCCTAGCACTTAATTATTCTCTTTAATCTATCTAAAAGGAGTTTAATCACTCCGAAGCTATATTTATTATCTCCTTTCCATTTCTTGTAAAGGTTGTCCAATTCTATTGAAGATTGGTAAAATCACCTACGAGATTAGCTGATAAAATTTATATTCAAATATAAAATTTTTAGACCTGAATTTATGAGTAGGGCTCTATTAATTTTGAAGTAATCCGGATGTGGCGGATGGAGAGGTTCGAAAAGAAGGTTACTTTTCTTCTTATTAAAACGCAAAATAAAAAAGGGGTAACCCCTTTTTATTTTGCTATTTATTCATTTTATCGAGTAGAAAAACTAAAAAGTTTCTCTAATTTACGAACGATTTCATCATTGTCCGCTTCGACAACTTCTAAATATTGCGGTTTATCAAATAATTGACTTATTTCTATAGGATAGGTCTGATTAATATCGCAACGTTCAATGGATTCATTAAATTTTGCTGGGTGCGCTGTTGCTAGTGTGATACAAAAATCGTTTGCTTCATTACATTCCTCGTATGCAGCAACCCCGCAAGCCGTATGTGGATCTAATAAATAAGTGGTTTCGGAATAGTACTTTTTAATCGTTTGCAAGCATTCTTCTCCTAACACCCCATGTGCCGCAAAATCCTTTTTGACTTGCAGAAGCTGCTCCTCGTTCACGACAATTTTTCCTTCTGACTTAAATTGATTCATCAAGTCTGTTACTGCCTCTGAATTCTCACCAAGTAAGTAGTACAGATAACGTTCGAAATTGCTGGCTACTTGAATATCCATCGAAGGACTGTACGTGCTCTTAAACTCACCAGGTTTATAAACTCCATCCTTGATAAAATCTTCTAAAATATTATTCTCATTCGTTGCCACAATCAATTTTCCAACAGGAAGGCCCATTTTCTTCGCAAGATAGCCGGCAAAGATATCTCCAAAATTCCCTGTTGGCACACTAAAGTTAACGGTCTTAGTATTTGTCTCTTTTGCAACTTGGAAATAGGCATAGAAGTAATAAACGGTTTGGGCTAAAATACGAACAAAGTTAATTGAATTAATGGCACGAAGATGATATTTATTTTTAAATTCAACATCTGCAAACAGTTCCTTGATGATTCTTTGACCATCATCAAATGTTCCCTTTATTGCAAGATTCAAAACATTCGGGTCATGAATCGTCGTCATTTGCAGTTCTTGTACCTTACTCACTTTTCCGTGTGGATGCAAAATACAAATGCGAATGCCTTCTTTTCCTCTAACTCCCTCAATCGCGGATGCACCCGTATCCCCTGAAGTAGCGCCAAGGATATGAATCGTTTCACCTGTCTTCTTTGAAACGTAGGAATATAAATTCCCCAAAAATTGCAGAGCAATATCTTTAAAAGCAAACGTTGGACCATGGAATAATTCTAACAAATACAAGTTGTCTTTCACCTTTTGAACGGGAGTTACCTCTGGGTGACGAAACGTTGCATAGCTTTTTTCGATTAATTCCTTTAACTCATTGTCCGGAATTTCACCATCAACATAATAGGAAAAGATTTCGTATGCTAATTCCTGATAAGAAAGCTCGGACATCGCCTGCAGCCTTTCAGCAGGAATTTGTGGAACTTTTTCCGGGATTAACAGCCCTCCATCATTTGCCAGCCCCATCAGGACTGTATCAATAAAACCAATTTTACTTACATTGCCGCGTGTACTAACAAAGTTCATAGGATCCTCCATCTGTAAAAAAAATATATTTAAAACTTTCTGACTTAAATCTATTTTAAATCAATATGTCAAAAAAACAATACAAGCTGCCCATTAATTTGAGCAGCTAATTATATAATCGATTATAAAAATTATCTTTTCCTTTAAAAACAATAAAATCCACACAGTTCTTGTAGAATGTGTGGATTTTACTATTTAGAACAATATTTTTTAACTCAGCCTGTTTGCATCATTCCCTATTTCTAAATTGATCATAGTCTGTTTTAATATAATGAAAGGCAGCTTCGTTTCCGCCATGGTCTGGATGGGTTATTTTTAATAATTTTTTATACCCTGCTAAGATATCTTTATGGCTTGCCGTTCTAGAAAGTCCTAGTTTTTGATGATAATGATTCGTTTTAGGCTGAGGTTTGCCCAGTATCTTGTCTGGGTTTTTATTGGCTCCAAAAGAACCTTCTTCTTTTAATTTTAATAATTTACTGCGCAATTCCCTATTCTCTTTTAACAAATTCTTGATTTCCCCCTGTAGTTCACTTTTCTCATTTTGGAGGATGGCATTTTCCTTTTTATATTTATCCCTTTGTTGAATTAAAGAATGAATGGAAGTTTTATGAAGTTGCTCCATCCCTTTTATATGTTCATCTTGAGATTTTATTTTTTCTTTTAATTGATGAATGATCTTCATCTGATCTTGTTGATTATTTAAAAATGGATTGATCACAGATTTATTTGGTTCGGCTTGGGCAGTCCGAGTCCGATTCCCATTCCCCACGTTTCGAATTTTTCCTTCACTCAGCCAGCGACCGACAATTTGAGCCATCAAGCTTTCGGAAACACCCGCATCCTTTAACATAATAAAAGCCTGATCCGCATTATCGAGTATGTATTCATTTTTCTGCTGTCTATTTCCCTCGTAATAAATCTTTCTTTCACGTAGCCAGCGTCTAATGGTTTGGATACCGTTTTCCTCTGTGACGCCTGCATCCATTAAGAGGGCATAAGCTTGATCTGTATTCACAATCCCCCTCCTCTCCTATCTAAACTGCCACCAAAAGGGGCCAATTCTATTTATCCCTAATATTATAGGAGGAATTCGTGATTGTGAATGGATAAAAATGACTAAAGAAGCCTTTCTATGATGCCAATCTTGGAAAGTAATGTAAAACATAGATCTAATAAGCCACAATGACAAAAATTATTGAACAATATAAGGACTTTTGGGAAATCACCACAAAAACAGGCAAAAGGCGACTATAATATAGGCAAACACCTTCACTTGTCAAGGAGATGAAGAGTATGAACACACTATTTATACAATTAACTTGGTGGCAAATTGCTTTATTGGGAATTTATTCTTTTTACACAGTGATCAGGGCGTTTTGGATTTTTGACAGTGGTTTAAGACAAGCAACGATCGGTAAAAGCAAGGAAATCAAGCTGTATCACATCATATGGTCTGTGATTGATATCCCTGCCATTATTTTAGGAACACTTTTTCCGTTATTCAAAAGGATATTTTCCATTACAGTTATACCAATCAAAAAGTGATAGGGTAGAATCAAGGGTCTTATAATTCGCATCGTTTTTCTCCTCCCTCAAATAGAAAGAGGACTTCCCACAATGAGTGAGAAGCCCTTTTTACTAGAATAGCAGAACGCGCATTCTATGAAAAAAATATGCTTAAACTTTAAGTCGTTACATTCATGTTCAAAAATTCGCACCTATTTATGCGCTTTGACCTGCTTTCTTTACCTTCAAGTTTTTGCTTAGACCAAGCGTTCGCGCTGTTGAAGTATGAATTTCTTGAATAAGCTCTGGGTTTTCCACAAGTGACCTACCATAAGACGGAATCATTTCTTTTATTTTCGGTTCCCACGCTTTTAGATGTTGCGGGAAACATTTTTTGATTAAATCAAGCATGACAGAAACAGCGGTAGAAGCACCAGGAGAAGCGCCGAGCAATGCTGCGATCGAGCCATCAGTAGCACTCACAACTTCTGTACCAAATTGAAGCGTTCCTTTGCCGCCGGCAACAGTATCTTTAATAACTTGTACACGTTGACCCGCTACCACGATATCCCAATCTTCGCTTTTAGCGTTCGGAACAAATTCTCGCAACTCTTCCATTCGGTTTTCTTTTGATAACATAACTTGCTGGATCAAGTATTTTGTTAATGGAATGTTTTTGGCACCTGCCGCTAACATAGTGAAGACATTATTCGGTTTTACAGAACCTAATAAATCCATATTTGAACCCGTTTTTAAGAATTTTGGTGAAAAGCCGGCAAACGGTCCAAATAGTAATGATTTTTTGTTTTCGATAAATCGTGTGTCAAGATGCGGCACAGACATTGGAGGAGCACCAACTGCAGCTTTGCCGTATACTTTTGCATGATGCTGGTTTACAACCTCCGGTTTGTTACATACCAGGAATAGTCCGCTTACCGGGAAACCTCCAATATGTTTACTTTCAGGAATACCAGTTTTTTGAAGTAAAGGCAAGGAACCGCCACCGCCGCCGATAAAGACGAATTTTGCAGTATGGCGTTCGACATTACCGCTAGTGTTACGTACTTTCAATTCCCATGAGCCGTCGCTCGTACGTTTAATATCATCAACTTGATGTTTGTATTTGATTTCAACATTATGTTTCTTTAAGTGGTCAAACAACATACGCGTTAAAGCACCAAAGTTAACGTCTGTTCCCGTGTCGATTTTTGTTGCCGCAATAGGTTCCTTTGATGTGCGGCCTTCCATAATTAGCGGAATCCATTCCATCAGTTTTTTCGGGTCATCGGAAAATTCCATCCCTTGAAACAGAGGATTGTTTGAAAGCGCTTCTAAACGATTTTTTAAAAACGTTACATTTTTTTCCCCTTGTACTAAACTCATATGAGGCAATTGTCTGATAAAGTTCTCCGGATTACGTAACAAATTGCTGTTTACAAGATAAGACCAAAACTGCGTTGAATCCTGAAACTGTTCATTGATTTTTATAGCTTTGCTAATATCTATGGATCCGTCCGGTTTTTCGACGGTGTAGTTAAGCTCGCACAGTGCTGAATGCCCTGTTCCCGCATTATTCCATTCGTTAGAGCTTTCCTCTCCTGCATTTCCGAGCTTCTCAAACACTGTGACTTTCCAGTCCGGTACTAATTCTTTCAACAGTGTCCCCAAAGTGGCACTCATAATTCCGGCACCAATTAAGATAACGTCTGATTTAGTTTGTCCGTTGCTCATTTTTCCCATCCCTATCCCTAAGTTTGCAGAAGGATGTATGCGCTCCAGCTTAGGCGTCACAATAAACCAGGGCAAGATCCAGTTACACACCATTTCTGCATCATTTATATCCTTTTAATAGTTAATAGTATATCACTTTTGTTAATAGATTAAAATATCTACCATTATATGATAATTATAAGCTATTTTCCCACATAACATCCTAAACGGATGGTTCCATTTACTTG
The DNA here is from genome assembly GCF_031456445.1 of Neobacillus niacini. Lineage (GTDB taxonomy): Bacteria > Bacillota > Bacilli > Bacillales > Cytobacillaceae > Neobacillus > Neobacillus niacini_I. The sequence goes on from NZ_JAVDUQ010000001.1 coordinate 139,747, forward strand.
CGTTTAATTGTTTGTTTTTTTATTCTTATTTGATTGCTTGTGACACCGGAATTCACCCTATAACATAAACAATTAAACCATCGGAAAGTACAAGTATTACTATTTCGATATTACTTTTTCAAATTTTTTAATCTTATAAATACATTTTAGCATGATTCGACAATTTCTGCTCTACTAAAATATCTCCAGTTATGAAATTCTTCACAAACCCATCCATATACTTCCGAAAATGATATTGAAAATAAAGAGAAACAGAAAGAATCCAAGCACACTAAAATGCTCAGCTTCTTTCTGTTAAGGTTAGTCCATTATTAATTTGATAATTCAAGGTAAAGTGGTCAAACTTTTTCTTACGTGTTCAGTGTTCTATCAAATAAGAAGCAATCCATCTAAGTCTATAATTTCAATTTTTTTGTGTGCTTTCTGCTTAATGAATCCATGGTCTTCAAATTCAGACAGTTTGCGGCTAATGGTTTCTGGAGTCGTTCCCAAATATGAAGCCAGATTTTTTTTACTCATAGGTAAAAGAAATTCTTTCGACTGAGAATCCTCTAGACATTCTGTAAGAAAAAGTGCAATCCTTGTTTCCACTTTCTCCGTTGCAAAACGTGTAGTTTGTTTTTCCGACTGGTCTAACCGATTAGAAAATTCCGCCAGAATTTTTAAAGATATCGACGGATATTTTAAAAGTAACTCCTGCAGGTCAGCTTGATGAATGGTGCAAACTTGAGTATCTGTCATCACTTCTGCAAAAGATTCATGCATGTCGTTTCGAAATAATGCTAACTCTCCTGTAAAATCACCCGGTTTTAATATCCGGACCAATTGTTCTTTTCCTGTTTCCGATAGACGAAAAATTTTCACTTTCCCTTTATTCACAATATACAATGAATCAGAACGGTCACCGGCATGGAAGATGATTTCACCTTTTTCAAATGAAACCGATTGAGCCACTGCCATTATTTCCTCCAATTGCTCCACTTCTAAATGGTTAAAAATAGGAACTAGTGAAACGCATGCTTTAGGTGCCCCTGCATGATGATGGCATTGATGGCTATCGTTCTTTCCCATTTTCTTCACTCCTCATTTTCCTATTTAAATATTATTTTGTGTGATAAACTCTTCATTTTAACCTTTTTTTTCTTCTTTTATGATGAAAGTTCATTAATCGCATTGCATTTAAAATGACAAGCAATACGCTCAATTCATGGATAAACATACCTGATGCTAAATGAACGGAGCCAAAAAGAACACCAATTAGTAATACCAAAACAGTGAATACAGCAAAAAAGACGTTTTGTTTCATATTTAACATCGTTGTTTTGGAGAGAGTGTATGCATGGGCAAGCGACAGTAATTTATCCCCCATTAAGACAACATCGGCCGTTTCGATCGAGATATCCGTTCCGCTTTTTCCCATTGCTACTCCGATATCTGCGGCAGCGATCGAGGGTGCATCATTAATTCCATCTCCCACCATCGCGACTACATGTCCTTTTTCTTTCAACTTCTTTACATATTCCAGTTTATTTTGTGGTAGCAATTCTGCATGATATTCTTCCAATCTTAGCTGCTTGGCTACTAATTGTGCCGTATGTTTATTGTCACCGGTCAGCATGATTATTTTTCGAATTCCCTTTTCCCGCAACTTTTCAAATGCCGGCAAAGCATCTTCACGGATTTGGTCAATAATGTAGATGGTACCGGCAAGTTCCCCATTAACAGCGGCAAAAATAGCCGTATTTCCTGCTTTTTCATGTTCAACCGCATCATCCAATGCATCTAGCTCTATACGGATGTTCTCCATTTCCATTAATTTTCGATTTCCAACAATGAAGTTTTTCCCCTCCATTTTTGCACGGATTCCCTTCCCTTTAAGGATTTCTCCCTCTACAGGTGAACCAGTAATATTTATGTTCCGTACTTTCGCTTGGTTTACAATAGCTTGTCCTAAATGATGTTCAGAAATTGCCTCAACTTGAGCGATCCACCTTAAAAATTCATTTGGATCCAGGTCTTGATAGAGCTTAATTTCAGTCACTTCTGGTTTCCCTTTTGTCAACGTACCTGTTTTATCAAAGATAAAGGTATCCACTTTAGAAAACCTCTCTAGTACTTCACCGCCCTTAACAAGAACACCATGTTTTGCCCCGTTCCCTATCCCTGTAACATTGGAGACAGGTGCCCCAATGACCAAGGCACCTGGACAAGCAATCACTAAAAAGGTAATAGCTGTATGAAGATCTTTTGTCAGGACATAAAAGATAATGGAAAGGAGCACAATGAAAGTGGTATACAAACTGGAAAACTTATCAAGGAACTTTTCTGTCTTGGTTTTTGCCTCCTGGGCTTCTTCGACCAATTCAATCATTTTTGCAAAAGTAGTGTCGGGGCCCGCCTTTTCAGTTAGTACTTCTAAATAACCATGGTCTAAGATGGTTCCACTGAATACCGGATCATCCTTCTTTTTCATTGCTTGCACTGATTCACCCGTAATGGACGCTTCATTCAGCCATCCTTGACCAGAGATAATGGTACCATCAACAGGCACCTTACCACCGGAACGGATCATAACGATGTCTCCTACGTTTACCTCTTCAATTGGAACCCGAAATTCGCAGCCATCACGGATTACCATCGCATCTTTAGGTGCCATCTCTACTAAACCTTTCAAGGAGGAACGGGTCTTTTCAAGTGTTCGTGCTTCTAGGTAATCTCCAAATAAGAACAAGAAGGTTACAACTGAGGATTCTGTAAATTCGTGAATATATAGGGCACCAACTACCGCCATACTTACCAAGAATTCAATGCTGAAAACCTTCATTCGCAAGGATTGCCAAGCTTTTAACACGATAGGGAAACTTGCCACTAAAGTAGCCAATATGAACGCCCAGGTTTGCATAGTGTCATAGTTTATTCGGCCCGCTGTAAAACCAATAGCAATCAATATTCCTGACATTAAAGTAATGTGACTTTTATGCTTATGAATAATGTTCATTCTGTTTCACTTCCCCCAAAAAGACCTGAAACCTTCCTTTAAAGGCTATAAGTCTTTTTTTCACTTTTTTAAGAGACCTTGGTCGATAAAACCAAATAACCTAATTTTTTAATTGTTTCTTCAAGCTGAGCCACTTCCACCTGCACTTCGTCAAACTCTGTTTTTACCTTGCCAAAATTAAATAATACCTTTACAGAATCCACACCGGCTTTTTTACGTAATGCGGTTTCTATTTTTTTTATACATGATGGACATGTGAGCGGCTCTAATTGAAAAACTGCTTTTTTCATTTTATTTTCCTCCCTATTCCTTTTTCCTCTTTATTGTAAGCCGAAGTTTTGTAGAAAAACTTGTTTAAAATCAATAAGTGATTTTTTTTATAAGACTTTTTAGCAAGTATACGAACGAAAAGCGGTGATGATGAACGGAAAGACCGTAAGATTTTTGATATTTTACCCGTCCAATTAAAGAAGAATAGTAAGCGGGTACTTGCGCAGGAGCAATGTTTTTATCAACTGATACTTCTCTATTCAATTGCTGCTTCACCGTTTAACATGTAAAGAACCTACTCTCTTAGATAAGCTTAATTTTTATCCTTAACCTGCCCTATAGAAAAAAGCGACTGCTCATATTGAACAATCGCACCTATTTGTTTCACGCATAAATCCCCGAAAAATACTATTTTCGTAAAACAATCTGTCTTATTTTTTACCTCCACGAGACCATATCACCACTGGGATTAGTAATAAGGACAAAATCCCTCCAACAAATGATAATGTTGGATAACTTGAACCTGCCACAATCATTCCCGACAAGGCTCCGCCAGCAGCTCCTGACAACGCAATTAAAACATCCACTGTACCTTGAGTTTTAGCCCGTGTGGCAGTTTCAGTTGAATCAACAATAAGTGCTGTCCCACTTATCAAACCAAAATTCCATCCTAATCCAAGTAAAGAAAGAGCAATTACCATATAAACCATAGAATCACCTGGTGCAAATGCTGCTATTAAACCTGCCAGAAGTAACGTAGTTCCAGAAGCAATAGCCATCGCAGTACGCCCCAACTTATCAACAAGAACACCAGTAACCAGTGAAGGAAGATACATGGCACCAATATGAAATCCAATAACAAGACCTACTGCACCCAAGCTATGTCCATGATGAATCATATGAACTGGTGTCATTGTCATAATAGCTACCATTACAATTTGGGTAAGAACCATAATCGTTGCACCAACGATTATGCCTCTTTTGTTTTCTGTATGTTCAGTTATTGCCAAATGTCCTTTATCACCAGGTTCTTGGTTAGTTGCTTCTATTGTTCTTGCTATAACTAATGGGTCTGGACGAAGCATTATGAAAAGGACAACACCTGCTAAGATATATGCTGCTGCTGCTAAAATGAAAGGACCAGCAAGTGATGGAACACCAATAGAAAGAGCGAAATCACCCATCACATTTACTAAATTTGGACCTGCAACTGCACCAAATGTTGTAAAAACCAGCGTAATACTAATAGCAGTCGCTCGCTGTTTACTATTCGCTAAGTCCGTACCCGCATAACGAGCTTGTAAATTTGTTGCTGACCCTGAACCATAAACAAGTAGGGAAGTAAATAACAGGAAAACACTATTTATTATTGCTGCAATTATGACTCCTATCGCTCCAAGTCCACCAATCATAAAACCAGCTGATAGACCTGTACGACGACCATACGCTTGCGAAAGTCTCCCAACAAATAAAGCTGCTCCTGCCGACCCTAGAGTAAGTAAACCGGAAGGAAGTCCAGCAAACGCATCAGTACCGAGCATTTGTTGCGCAAGAAGTGCACCTACAGTAACTCCTGCTGCTAACCCTGCACCACCTAAAATTTGTGAAATACTTACAACAAGTAATGTACGCTTGTATAACGATTTTTGTTGTTCCGAAGAATTAATGTAGCTTTGTAACCGAACTGATTGAACGTCTAACGCTTTTACACTATCTTTGTGTAACATATCTAACCTACCTTTCTAGAAAATTAATTCTATTTCCGATAAACCTCCAACTGGATTTGAATCATCATAACACACACAAAAAAGCCATACAATATTATAATTGTATGGCGAACAATATTAGGTAAGATCGTTTAACAAACGTTTAAGGATCATCAACCCTTGCTCGAGCTCTTCGATCGTTTTTGGTGCACAGACAGAAACCCTTACAGCCCTTTCTGGACAACTATTTCCAACTACAAAACGTTCAGCCGCATACACTTGTACCCCTTGATGTGCAGCTAACTTTTCAAATTCAGCACCAGTAATCTTGCCTGGTAATAGTAGCCAACGAAAAATGCCTGTCTCATCACCAAGGCACGTAAAGTCTGCCAAATATCTGTTTACGACTTGGTTTCTGCGAATTGTTTGTTCCCGATGACCCTCAATTAAGACTTCAAATTGATTCGATACAATCGTACGTGCTGTCAATTCTGCTAATAACGGGGAAACCGTTATATTTAAATTATAAAGTGCCTTTGAAATTGGCTCCTTGAATTGACTCGGCACTGCTACATAGGCAAGTCGTAACCCTGGTGCTAATGATTTAGATAAACTTGCAATATAAATGACCTGTTCTGGGGCAAATGATGCGACTGCTGGCAGTAGTTTTTTGTAGAGAAGATGGTACGATGCATCTTCAATAACGAACTGTTTATACTTTTTGGCAATTAATGCAATCATTTTTCGATTCTCGACCGACATAAAGGAAGTTGTCGGATTATGATAATCTGGAATCAAGTAAATACCTTTAATATTTTCATTTTTACAGGCATATTCAAAAGACGTTGGACTCATTTCATAGTTCTCTGATTTTATCGGAACTATTTGCACACTAAGCATGGCTGCAACAGTTTTTAAGCCAGGGTAAGTATGATGGTCAACACCAATGCGATCTCCAGGCTTACAAAGACTTGCCAATGTAGCAGCAATCGCATTTTGACCCCCATTTGCAAATAAAATGTGATCAACTGTAGTTTCAAACCCACCTCTTCGGATTAGCTTTATAGCAGCATCCTTTTGCCAAAGGCTTTCGCCTGCTCGACCATAACCAAACCATTTTTCATATTCTGTCTCTTGCAGCATACCCTTTAGTTGGAGTAGCAGTGGCTCGTAAGATGCATTATCTGGTAATGTTGCTCCCATTTCAATTAAATGCTTCGGCTTTGTATCTTCAAGTAAATACGCATTGGATAACGCATCATACGATACAAATGTGCCACTTCCCACAGATGCACTTAGCAAGCCCTTTAACTCACAAACTTTAAAAGCTTTTGAAATGGTACTTAAATTTAAATCCAAATAATCAGCTAGTTCTCGCTGTGGAGGAAGTTTTGTTCCAGGTAATAAAACTCCGTTTAATATATCTTGTTCCAATTGCGCTGCAAGTGCTTGATAAATAGGCTTTTCAGTTTTATCAATCGATGGCTTCCAGCTCAACGGATAGTTTTCAAAAGAATTAATTGGCATGATACGCATCCTTTTTCACACAATTATATGATTGTGCCGTTTACAAAACAATTATAAATTTCCTTTATATTATGCCCTTTAGTGAATATCCGAGTAGCAATTCTTTGAGAAAGACTAGTCCTTTAATACAACCATTGAACCTTTTCGTTGGATTTTCCTAACTGTTTGCATAAAAAAATCCACCTTTCATTGGGAAATTGGTGGATTTGACACACAACAAACAGCCGGAATTACAGTGCTTACAAACAGTCAAAACCCTTGATATCACTGGGTTTAGTTGGCGGGACTGCGTGGGAATCGAACCCACCAGACCTGGCACGCAGGTCTCAAGCAGTTTTGAAGTTCTATACAGTATGTATTTTCTAGTATCACTAAGTCCCATAAAGTGCTATAGAATAAGATTTCTGTGATTAAGAGTATTGTGTAGTGCTATTAAATTTTTTAAAATGGGCACCAAACTCGGCACCGAAATTTCTCTAATTTGAATACAAAAAAATATAGCTAAAATTCGAGGCCTAGATCTTTTAAAAAAAATGGATCATATAAGGTTTAGTTTCGTATTGCCAAAATGTCCTTTCACCATTACTATTTTTCAGGATAGTTTAAGTGAAACACTTCACAAAATAGTCTAGGAACAGTATTCTTACTCGTACTGTTTCCTCTACAATCTGGCCTGTTTGTTGAATATGAAAATAAGTCCCTGATTTGAAAAAGCCTTCGCTTTAGTAAAAAAGATTATTTTGACGAGTTTCTTCTATTATATATTGGTACTTTTCGATTCTCTTTCATACTCCTTAACTAACTTATTAAAAGTGGTCTTTTTAGCCCCTATTTCTTGCATTGCCCGCACAGCTGTCATCTCTCCCGATTTCCATCGATTATAGGCTTGCTTAAACTCTTCAGTAATGGTAGATTTTGGTCGACCAAATGCAACACCCTTTTGCAAGGCCTCATCAATTCCTTCACGCTGCCATTTTTAGAATTCGATCTCGTTCTTCTTGTGCCATCCAGGAAAGGATCTGTAAAACTAAATCAGCTATGAAAGTCCCCAAGCTATCCTTATACTGTGTCGTGTCCAATAAAGGCATGTCTAAAACGACGATGTCCGCCTGAATATTTTTCGTAATATCATTCCACTTATGAAGAATCTCTTCTTTGTTCCGTCCAAAACGATCAAGTGAATGGATATAAAGAATATCCCCTTTACGAATGATGCGTTTCAACAATTGATACTGGACACGGTCGAAATCTTTTCCACTTTGTTTATCCATAAAAATATCACGTTGGTCGACTCCCATTTTTTTCATAACTTCAAGTTGTCGACCTTCATTTTGATCTTTGCTGCTGACTCGTATGTACCCAAATTTTCGAACGTCCATTTTTTACTCCCTTTCTGGATCATTTTATCTCTTATTCTTCCAAAAACGTCCGTAAAAGTGGTTAAAAAATCACGAACGTTCGTAAATGATTTTAAGACTTAAACGAACGAGAAAAACGGCACTTTTTGAGCAAAAACAAACCGTTCGTAAAAGTGTACTTTTTCGAACTGGGGATACAATAAGAGTTAGGCATTAAAAAGCCTCCTTTTATCACGTGTTATTTATAGAATTTTCGTTTATTTCAAAAAACTATTATATTTAGATGAAAATTTGACCATATTAGTTTTAAGTTTATAAAATCATGGAGGTTAAATAGAAATCAAAATGAAGAACTTAAGACTAATTAAGGTATTGGTAATTCTTAGTGTTCTTTTATTATCCTTCCTCGTTGTTCTTTCTCAAAAGAAGTATCAAATTAACATATCAAGGAATCAAGCTGGATGGGTTATCTATGTTAACAATAAACAAGCACAGGTGAAATCTAGAACTAAAACTCCCAAACGAGTTCAGGCACAGGTAAAATCTAAAACTAAAACTCCCAAACGAGTTACCCCAACTGAAAATATAGAAGCAACCGTAGGAGTCAATGGTTTAAACGTTCGAGACCAACCAAATTTATCTAGTTCGGTAATAGGAAAATTAAATTTGGGAACAAAAATAACCGTCAAAGATGAACAACCTGGATGGGCAAAAATTGAATCCTCTTCTGGCGTTCAGGGGTGGGTATACACAAATTACATCGATAAAGACACAGCTAGCAACAATGAAACACAACCTGTTAGTGGATCCACAACATCAGCAGACCGTACTCAAAATAGTCAGGAGCCCCTTAAAGGAAAAACCATTGTTCTTGATCCAGGTCATGGAGGGAGTGATGATGGAACGACCAGCATTATTGGAACACATGAAAAAACATTGACCTTAGTAACAGCTAAAGTTGTTAAACATAAGCTGGAAGATGCAGGGGCTAATGTTATTATGACTCGAACAAACGATACTTATATTCCCTTAGAACAACGGGCAGACCTCTCAAACAAAAACCATGCGGATGCTTTTATAAGCTTTCATTACAATTGGATAGAAGATCCATCGATAAATGGATTGACTGATTTTTACTATCGAAAATCAAGAGATAACATTCTGGCATCGGATATTTTAGAGGAGGTCATCAAAACAACGGGATTAAAAAACAATGGAACAAGATTCGATGACTTGGATGTTTTACGAAACAATTCACGACCAAGTACACTAATTGAACTTGGCTTCCTTTCTAATAAACAAGATGATGCGGTTGTGGAAAGCTCTGCTTACCGTGATAGGGTAGCCCAAGGGATTTATCTAGGGTTACTCGATTATTTTTCCATCAAAGGACAAGTAACTTAAAAAAGATCAAAGACACAGACAATAGAATATGATGTCTTTGATCCTATTTGTTTTTTTAGATATTTATTAACGTTTGACTAACGCAATATTTCGTAAAAGTTTGTTAAAAACAGAAAACGTTCATAAAAACAGCTGTATCCTGCTTTCAAATCAATTTATATTTGTAAGTTCCTGAATGGAACGTTGAATTTGATTCTTATCAAAATGCTCACCAATGAATACAGCTACTGGTTCTACTGACTGCTGTGGGTTTATTTTAACAATTTCAATTTCTCTGTATGCAAATTGAAACAAATAATACTCTTGATCCTGTGCGAATTTAACAACTCCTTTAGCGCGATACACTTCAGTAGGTATTTTACTAAACAGCTTCTCGAATTTCTCACGATCAACTACCCCATTGAATCGATGAGTATAGGTCATAACGTGATTATGAGTGTGATGTTGAGAATGCTCGTTCGTTTTTTCAATAGAGGGATGTTGCTGTTCATTCTGGTCGTAATGTTCAGATTCTCTATGGATAGAATTAAACATTAGGCCCATATCAATTTCACAACGCACTGTTTCTATAATCTTTACATGCTGATTTAATTTTTCAAGCATGTTCTTGACTTCGTTGATATATTCAGTTGTGAGTTGGTCAGTTTTATTTAACAGAATCAAATCGGCACAACGAATTTGTTCCTTTATAAGGCGAAGGCTCTTGCCTCTTTCACGATGCGCAAGTGCAAGAAAGTGTGGAGCAGAGACAACTGTTGTCACTAGTCTTAACTCAATGTCTGCCTCTAAAGTAGCATTTGTAATCCCTTCAATAAGCTCAAGAGGATTAGCGATCCCTGTTGACTCAATGATAATTATGTCTGGTTTAACTCGGCGGTAAAGATTTAACAGAGTTGAACTTAAATCTTCTCGCATTGTACAACAGATACACCCATTTAACATTTCTGCAACCGGCACCTCATCATTGATGAGTAGGCCATCCAAATTGACATCTCCTATCTCGTTCATGATTACGGCTGGTCGTTTCCCGTTCAGTTGAAGATACTTCAACATATTCGACAGTAAAGTCGTTTTTCCACTACCTAAAAATCCCGAAAGGACATATACAGGTATCACTTTCTTTTCATCTTCCTCTCTAATTCCTTAAATTAGTACTAGACTAGCTTACCTAACGTTAAATGTATCGATATTATTTGATATGTAAAGTTTGATCTTTATCGGTGTTTCAACTTCATTAGATTTACAAAATCGCTATTCCCTCTCTCTAATAAATAAGGTTGAAAGTATTAATTAGTTGTTTTATCGAATGATACAGAAGCATACGCATCGTGAAGATGGATGGATTCTTCATTACGACATTCTACTTTAAATGATTGGATAAATGGCATTTCATATAGATCTGCAGCCACAAGGCGAACCATGTCCTCGACAAAGCGAGGATTTTCATAAGCTTTTTCAGTCACTATTTTTTCATCGGGACGTTTTAAAATCGGGTGAATTACAGCACTGGCGTTGGATTGAGCAGCGTTTAACAGAGTAACTTTCCAGTCAATCGATTCATCATAATCATCCGTTAACAAAACATTCATTTTAATGAACCCGCGTTGATTATGTGCACTGTACTCACTAATTTCCTTGGAACAAGGGCATAAGGTGGTTACCGTACAGGTTAATTCAACCTTTCTTTCTACAATCTTTCCATTTCGATACGAAAACAAGATTCTTGCATCAGCACAGTTCAATCCTGTAAGAAGAGATGAAGGGGCTGTTTGTTCATAAAACCAAGGGAAACTTACTTCTAGTTTTGCATCCTTTTGGCCCAAACGTTCTGATAAATCTTTAATAAAATCGGATAGTTGCGAAAAGGTTAAGGTAAATCCTTGTCTTCGATACAGCTCCAATTGTTCTGTAAAACGACTCATATTTGTTCCCTTTACATTATGAGGAATAGTGGATGTCAGCGTAAAGGTAGCAATAGTAGTTTGCGTTAGTGGCTCTATCGTTGAGATAACAGTAACAGGAGTTTTAACGTTTGTAATACCAACGGCATCTAGTCCAAACAAGAAATTTTTCTTCATATTTTGTAAATCTGACATCTTTTCTTTTTCACTTGGCTTCGTTTTTAATCCTGGTTCTATGGAGCCAAACAGCTTTAATCGCTCACTCTTCGGGGGAAGTTTAAAATCTTTCATACATACTCCTTTATAATTCAATAAGCAATACATAACTATTAAATTATTACCATTTTAATAACTCTCCATTTTGGAGTCTTTACGTATTTCTCTGACTACATGGGATATCTCTGGTATAATGAGTTTTTCCATAGCTAGTTTGACTGCCCCACTAGATCCTGGCATGGAAAAAATAGCAGTATTATAAGCTACACCGGCAACGGCTCTGCTTAAAATTGCTGCAGAACCAATATCCTCTATATAACTAAGCATTCGGAATATCTCCCCAAATCCAGTCAGTTCCTTTTCTAATAAACTTTGAACAACCTCCACTGTAACATCACGACTTGCAATACCTGTTCCACCATTTATTAAAACAACATCAATCTCTTTATCATGACATCCCTTTTTAATAGCTTCTTCAATTACCTCAAAATCATTTGTAACAATTTCATAATCATGTATTTTATGGGAATTTTCTTCTAACAACTTGATAATTAAGTTTCCACTTTTATCTGTTTCGTTCGTCCGTGTGTGTCACTTACTGTGATGACTTTGCAATTTACTTTTTTAGGCGATTCTTTCTTATGCTGCTCAACACCCATTTTCTTTCCCTCCTCTTGATAACTTTTATCTTCATCTATTAGAGAACTAATCTCGCATTAATTCCAAAAATAGAGAGAAGAAGTTAATCAAATTCTTTAAACTTATAGTTGTACCTCGAATTTAATTCCACAGATTCTTCATCTAAATAGACTCTGCTTTCAGTGGTCCTGTTTTGACAACAATATTTTCCCATATAGGGAGCCGTTTCTTGATCTAAAGTAGCTAGGACCAACTGACAGATACGCATTCCTGCTTTTAATTCGATTGGAACACGGTTAGCATTATAAAGTTCTAAAGTGATATGCCCTTCAAAACCTGGGTCCACCCATCCGGCATTTTGAATAAATAGACCTAATCTTCCAATGGAGCTTCTTCCTTCTACAAAAGCAGTCATATTATTAGGTAAGCGGATCCACTCAAGGGCAGATCCTAATACGAAGGATTGAGGTGGTATAATAATCGTATCTCTACAAAATTCTTTATAGTCGGCGGGTTTGTCAATTTTAATAAGTGGAACAACCTTTTCATCCACTGTTAAAAAATGATTGGATAACCTTAAATCAACAGAAGCAGCCTGTAGTTGCAACTGTGATAAAGGCTCTATCATTAGCTCCTTTTCTTTTAACTTCTTCAAAATGGTCTTATCAGAAAGAATCACACTCTAACCTCCTATCATATTCTATTTGCTTTTGCCCAAAATGCTTAGGTTAGTATGAAGAAGTACTATTAGTGTATTGTTCCCTTTAAAGTGATTCTAAAAAGTATGCGCCTTTGTCAAATAAAGGCGCACAAGGGATAAAACGTTCCTAATTACGTAAATCTTTTTTATTTTGTTTCGCGATGTAATGTATGTCTTTTTAAACGAGGGCAATACTTCTTTAATTCCAATCGATCTGGATGTGTTCGTTTATTTTTGGTTGTAATGTAATTTCGATCCCCTGTTTCTGTACATGCTAAAGTTATTTTTACTCTCATCATAAATTCCTCCTAATTTTGTTTTATGCTTCCACAAATGGCGGTAGTGGATCTTTAAAAGTAGACCACTCTATCGTTAGTTCCTCTTCGGTTAACAAACAGTCATCAAGAGTTTTTTCAATCTCTTCCTGTTTCATGTCGATTCCAATCATAACAAGCTCTGTTAATCGATCACCATAAACTTCATCCCATCTATCCAATAATTCAGGGTCTTCCTGAAAAATCTCTTGTTGTTCCTCTTTAGGATAAGCTGCAATCCACTCTCCAGCCCCTTGAAATGTGATGGACGGGCCAGCTTGTGACAACAATGCTACTGTATTATTACGGGATGCCAGCCATATGAAGCCTTTTGCCCGAACAACTTCCACTGGCCACTCTTCTAACCAGTTCATTAATCTTTCCGGATGAAAAGGAAGGCGTCTGCGATAAACGAAAGATGTGATTCCATACTCCTCTGTTTCTGGTATATGTTCATTATTTAATTCTTTTATCCAGCCGGCACCTTGGCTTGCTTTTTCAAAATCAAATCGTTCTGTATTTAACACTTGTTCCAGTGGAACTCTGGAATGATCTGTTTCAATAATGCAAGCATCCGGATTTAGTTTTTGAAGGACTGACTTTAATTCACGTCTATCTTCTTTTTCTATCAAGTCCACCTTATTTAATAAAATAACGTTGGCAAACTCGATTTGGTCAATTAACAAATCAACTACTTCCCTTGTATCACTTTCATCAGTCCCTTGTTTCCGATCAAGCAAGCTTTCACCAGAGGAAAAATCATGCCAGAAACGATTCGCGTCAACCACAGTCACCATCGTATCCAGTCTGCAAAAAGCCGATAAATCAATTCCTAAATTTTCATCAACGTAGGTAAACGTCTGGGCAACGGGGATTGGCTCACTAATGCCGGTTGATTCAATCACAATGTAATCAATGTCTCCTAGAGAAGCAAGCTTCTCCACTTCTTTGATTAAATCTTCCCTCAGCGTGCAGCAAATACATCCATTCTGCATTTCCACCAGTTTCTCTTCTGTACGCGAAAAGCCTCCCTGCTTTACTAAAGACGCATCAATATTAACTTCACTCATATCATTAACAATCACAGCAACCTTTTTATTTTCCCGATTAGCTAAAATGTGATTTAATAATGTCGTTTTTCCTGCTCCTAAATATCCACTTAATACGGTTACTGGTATTTTCTTCACTTTTATTTCTCCTCTTTAAACCTGAATGATTACGATTTAGATGATATATCTTTACACCTAATCATTTGATTTTTTCTTTCCATACGAAATTAAGATAACGAAAATTGGGAAGCATAGGAGTCTTGAATAGTCATAATGTCTATATCTTTCCCAATTAACACCATACAAGGATCTAATGTAATTTTTAGCGGAAAATCCCCTATGTGAACTTGATTCGAACTGTATTGAAATGGATACAATCCCGGTTTATCTTGCAAGTATATGTATCCTTTTCCACGCATAATCCCTTCTGGCAATGATTTTAACCATTTCTTTAGTTGTCTTTTTGTTACAGAAGGCACATCTTGAAATGTTATGGTTTTAATGCTGGTGTGCTGTACATGATCATGATGGTGTTTATGGTGATTACAAGAAGAATGCAGGGAATCCCCACAACAATTTGTTTGATGTTGATGGGAAAAGACAGTCGTGTTCGATCGTTTTTGTAATAATTGTCTTAGATCAACATTTCCATATGAAGTTTTTATTACCGGTGTATTGGTATCTAGCAACTTACTTATTTTCACTTCAATTTTTTGTAATTGTTTTTCTTTCACAAGATCAACTTTATTGAGAACAACCACTGTTGCCCCCTTAATTTGGTTTTTAAGCAAATCACGTATGGTTTTCGAAGTAAATATATCTTGATTATCTAAGTATGCATTTGCATCAATCATACTAATGACGGATTGTATGTCAAACGAATTCACAAAAGGGGGACTGGCGATTACTTCTACGATCTCTAACGGATTGGCAACACCTGTTCCTTCAACAAATAATACATCTATCGGTTTTTCCATGTGTGACTCTACCAGAGTTGTTAAGGTAGCTTTTAAATCTTCTTGAATGGAACAACAGATACATCCATCCAATAACTCAAATACATTTTCGTCTTCAAACAAGTGATTTTCAACATTCACACTTCCTAGCTCATTTAAAAGAATGGCAGCCTTCTTTTTTTGTGATTTACAATATTTTAATAAATGTAGCAGTAATGTTGTTTTTCCGCTTCCCAAAAATCCTGAAATAATATAAGTCGGTATTTTTTTCAAAATAATCCTCCTCGAATATCAATGGGATAATAAAACCTAAAATTTAGTCTTATATTCCAACTTATATGACCAACATCACCCATAAATAATTGATAAACACCCCATTCTCCCAACGAAATTGAAATCGTAACCATTACGATTTATATGATAGCAATTGTTAATTTACCACTTTTTTATTTTTTGAGCAAGTCTTTGTTAAAAATATTATAATTATTTTCCTTTTGTGTAATAACGTAAGTTCTGTAGGAATTGGCTCCGTATGGTATGTACTACTTAAACCTGAATAAGACAGCACGTCCCCTACTTACGGATTGAACCCATGTTTATCCAATTTATGTTGCATATGGATTAAACATAGGTTAAAATAATATCACCTAAATCGTAATGATTTCGTTTTATCTTTAATAAGTTGTAAATACAAGGAAAGGGTGTAATAGGTGTAGTAAAAAAATCAAGTAAAGACAGCTATCAATTTTAAATCGTAATGATTTCGATTAAAAGAAAGGAATGAAAAATATGGCTACATGGGATTTAAGTAAGTCTAAAAATCATGTTCTTATATGTAATGGGAGCAGCTGCAGCAGGGTGGGTGCAGAGGAACTAACACAAGCAATTCGTAAAGAAATCTCTGACCGAAATGCGGACGAAGCAATCCATACAACCCGAACTCGTTGCAATGGAAGATGCCAAGATAAATGTGTTGTCATCTCCTATCCTAATGGGACTTGGTATAAAGATTTAAAACCTGAGGATGCCTCCATCTTCATTGATTCCCTTCTTGCAGGTAAGGATTATAAAGAAAAGATAAGCCATTTATTTAACGGTGAAGGTTTTGAACGAGTAAACGGAGTAGTCACCGGGATACAGAAAGACAAAGAAAAAGTAAGCAAAGTTTCGAAAATACTTTAAAAGGAGTAGAAAATAATGACTTTTGTAGGATCAAAGAAAATCCCAGTCACCATTCTGACTGGATATTTAGGTGCAGGAAAAACAACACTTTTAAATCGAATATTAACGGAAAAGCATAACCAAAAGATTGCGGTTATTGTCAATGAATATGGAGAAGTTGGAATTGACAATCAGCTAGTGGTTAGTGCAGATGAAGAAATTTTAGAAATGAACAATGGCTGCATCTGTTGTACAGTACGTGGGGATTTAATTCGCATTTTACGCACACTCGTTTTTTCAATGGAACAAGGAAAAACGAGCTTTAATCGAGTTTTGATTGAAACTACGGGATTAGCGGATCCTGCTCCAGTTGCCCAAACCTTCTTTATGGATGAATTACTTTCCGAAAAATTTGAAGTGGACAGCATTATAACCGTAGTCGATAGCAAGCATATTACAAAACATTTGGATAGCTATGATGAAGCGCAGGAACAAATTGCTTTTGCAGATGTGCTTATTTTAAATAAAACAGATTTAGTTTCGGAAGATGCTTTAACTAAGTTGGAACGAAGGATTAGTCAAATGAATCCAACAGCAAAAAGATTGCATGCAGAAAATTGCAATATAAAACTAGAAAATATTTTAGGTATTCACACATTTGATGTGAACCGAAAGCTTGAAATTGATCCCCATTTCTTAGAGGATCATCATCATCACGACCATGATGATAAGGTGTCATCAGTTGCTTTTCAAGAAGAAAAGCCCCTTGATCTTGACATGGTAGATAAATGGATGAGTTCCCTTATTCAAGAGAAAGGGGAAGACTTATTACGCTATAAAGGTATACTTTATGTTAAAGGTATACAAGAACGGATTGTTTTTCAGGGACTTCATATGCTGTTTTCAGGACGACCTGACAGGCAATGGAAAGAGAATGAAAAAAGAATCAGTGAACTCGTTTTTATTGGTAAGGATTTAAATAAAGAAGAATTAGAACAGCAATTTAAAAATTGCATTGCATAGCAAATTGACAAATCTCTTTATGATACTAACCATCAACTATCGGAATATTAGGAAGAAAAGTTATGTAAAGTTACGATAAAAGGGGGAAACATCTATACCATGCTTGATAACCTGTACCGACAAGTTATCATGGACCATTATAACTACAAAAGAAATTTTAAGGACCTTTTCGGTAGTACAATCAGAAAAGTGTATTATAAAAACCCTACTTGTGGGGATGTAATGACTTTATTTATTGAACTTGACCAAAATCAGGTACGAAACGCAGCGTTTACAGGGGAAGGCTGCAGCATTAGTATGGCATCTGCCTCAATGATGACGGAACTCATTAAACATAAATCAGTTAAAGAACTTTCATGTTTACGAATTGCTTTTGAACAGTTAATCCGACATGGAGATATAACTGATGGGATCGACCTTGGTGACTGCCTATCGCTTCGATGGGTACATCAGTTAAAAGCTAGACACAATTGTGCATTAAATGACCTGGCAAGCTTTAGATAAGATTTTAAAAAATGAAAAGGAATATTGCACTACTTTAAGGAGTTATTAGTACTGGAAACTGATTACTATTGCAAAAAAGAACAAAAAAACTAATTCCAACGGATTAGTTTTTTGTTCTTTTATTATGCCATTTCTATCTTATTTCAAGTACTTTTAAATTAATAACCGGTAATAGACTTATATTCATTTATAAATGCTTTACGATCCGTTCGGCTGCTTGTCTGGCTCCAGAAATGTTACGAGCAATCGGGCCCATTTCAAGCTCTGCTAATGCACCGGTAACATATAAATCCTGACCCCATTGTAAGGTTTTCGTTACGATAGGATACCCACATTCCGCACAAGGTAAATCCAAAGTCTCCACGATTGGCAATATCCATTCACTTCCAGGTAGGCATGGTAAATATCCAGTTGCAAGCAGTACAGTCCCTGTTTTTTTAATAAATTTTCCATCCTTGTCGAAAAGATGAATGCAAGCATTCTTAATATGACCTTGAACGATCTCCCCTTCTTCAACAACAAGGGATTCATTTTTGATACGATTTAATAGCTTTATATATAAATCACGGGGAATGGAACCCCTATGTCTGGCACTTAAAATCTCCTCCCTCCTTTTTACATAATTTTTTTCATTTCGAAAAGCATTCTGCAGTTTTGGACCTAACCAGCCTGGATCGCTATCAAAATCATGGATCCTGAATGAATGCCGTTTCAACAACGTGACTTGATTTGGGTACAGTTCACTTAACTTCAGTGCCAAATGAATAGACGTAATTCCTCCCCCTACAATTGTAATGGGAAGCTTCATCCTTTCGAATTCAGGTATCGTTTCATCGAAAATATGATAAACACTTCCAGGAGATTGTTTATCAAGATCCATTGCCCAATCCGGCATATTGAGCTGTTCGCTTATTCCAATGGCCAATACAAGCTTTTTCCCCTTTATTTCACGTCCGTTTTTCAACTGTACCTGCCAGCCTTCACTTGTTTTAAATGCCTCCAGTACCTCTCCTTGAACCCATGTCTCTCTTATCATTAGGTCATTTACAAGATGATCACAGTGATCGTTAAACATTTCCAGTGATGGACGCTTATATTGACCATAAAAGGCAGTACTTTGATGATAGGAGCCCTTCTTTACAAATGATTGAAGACTAAACGGATCAACGTCCAAATGATGAACGGATGGGGAACGCAAATATGGCATCGAGATCACCTTCGTATTTCGCTTCCAATTTGCTAATGGTTCGTTATTACGGTCGATGATCGCAAGTTTATCCACCTTTGTTTTTCCCGTTTTCAGCATAAAAACTGCTAGCGTTACTCCTTGAATTCCACCGCCAATAATTACCCACTCATACATAAAAAACACCGCCTATAACTGACTAAGAAACAAATATAAAAGCCCACTGGTTATCCTTTCTTCCTTTCACATATCTCATCATCTCCGTACAATCAATCCACTTCATGCGATTACACCTTTCCTCTATCACCTGATCCATTTCTGCCTGTGCCTCATCCATTAAATCCTTTATGTATGAAATATGGAGTGAAAAATGATCTGCTGCTGCTTTAAATGGTGGCTTTTCGCAAAGTAGCTGAATAAACTGCTCCTCATTTATTGAGATTTCCTCCAATTGATTTTCTTTACTCTCTATAAACTGATAGATTTCTCGCTTCAGATCCGGTAATTTTAAAACAGCACTACGATGTAAAAATCCCCATAAAATTGGATTCATTCTGTACACCTCCATATTTCCAGATAAGTTCAGCCATCAATTTTCTCAATATGACGGCTGAACGAGTATAACATCTACCAACTTGATTTCTTTACTCCCGGAATTTGCCCTTTATGAGCGTACTCCCTAAAAGCAATCCGAGACATTTTAAACTTTCTTAAATACCCTCTTGGTCTTCCTGTTACCTCACATCTATTCTTTAAACGTGTCGGTGATGAATCTCTAGGAAGTTTCCTTAGTGCCTCAAAGTCCCCTTTTTCTTTTAGCTCCATACGAAGTTCCGCGTACTTCTTCACCATTTCCTGACGTTTCTTTTCCTTTACTATTTTCGATTTTTTTGCCATTACTAGTACCTCCTATTATTGTCATCCATCCTTATTTAAACCGTAATAATTACGATTTACACATTAAAAAAATAGATCAATTTTGAAGTATTTTTTGATTAAAAACAGGTTTATCATTCTCCTTTCCTTTGTTTTGATAATTGCATAATATTATAAATCGTAATCATTACTATTTTCAAGTTTTTCTTCAGGAAACCCGATATTACTTTGACTAAGTAGACGGAAATTGATCCAATCATGTTGTTCACATCTTTCTCAATTTGAAAAACATTACTCTTTGAAAGGGATATGAACGGTATCAATTAAATCATTTAAAACCAAAGACAATATAATCACAAAGATGAAAAAAGAAGATTTCATAAAGATACTGAACATTGAAGAAGATGGATCACAAACTTCACAATCGCAATCTGCCCCATTTAAATCGCTGTTCAAAAGACGGAAACAACCGATGATAAAAAGGCTTATCATTGTAAACAACAAAAAAGGAATCATCTTGGGTTCCAGTATGATCAAGATTTTGTTTGATACATAAAGCTTAAAAATTACTAAACTAAAACCAATTAAAAGGATTCCTTGTAATTCATTGTTAAATTGCCAAATAGGAACTTGCTTTTCCTTCATTCTTTAAAAACCTCCATTTATTAGGTGTCCTGCCAGCAAAGACAGAAGAAGTACTGTTATCGTAACAACAAGAAAATAAAAAAGGACAAATTTACTTTTGAATGAAGATAACATCACAAATACATTCTTTAAATCTAAAATTGGACCATAAACTAAAAAAGCTAATATAGCACCTGGATGAAATACATGTCCTAGAGAAGCCGCAACAAATGCATCCGCTTCTGAACAAAGTGAAAGAATAAAAGCAAACGCCATCATCATGATTGTTGAGTTTACAGGGTCTTTTGCCGGTTCAATTAGCGTAGATTGCTGAACATATACTTGAGCAATGCTTGCAAGAAATGCTCCGATCATAAACACCTTTCCTACAGCAAAAAATTCCTGGCAAGTATGGTGCAATACCCCCTTTAACTTTGAAGATCCTCGGTTTTGATTTAATGACCAGTAAAGAGTCAAATCTTCCATATTATTCTTCAGAATGTTCACTTTGTTAAAACTAACATATATTACTGTTCCAGCAATAACAGCTATAAATATACACAAAATAAATCGTCCGTATAAAATTTCAGGCTGATGTTGAAAGGCATAATAGGTAGAACCAAATACAACAAAATTCAATATTGGTGCTCCAATCAGAAGTATGGTCCCGGCATGCACTGGCATCCCCTTTTGAATCAATCTTCTGACTACCGGGATAATTGCACATTCACAAACAGGAATGATGGCAGATGCAATTAATGCTGTAATCATTGCAGGGATTGGCCTTTTGGGGATCAATCTCTGTATGATATCTTCGGATACAAATATTTGAATCACCGATGCCATAAATGCACCAATGACGATAAAAGGAAGTGCTTCGAGTAAAATCCCAAGAAAAACAACAAATACAGTCTTCCATTCATCTTGAAAAATAACTTCTATGATTTGGGGGATTTCATCATTTCCAAAGAAAAAAAGATACACAATAAACAAAAATAAACCAAATAGGAATATGTCCTTTAAAGAAGATGAAATTGTCATAATATAGCCCCTTTTAAAACGAAATAATTACGATTTATTATTACGCTTGTCTACTTTAAGACATTCCTGTTTTTTGTAAACCAACAAAAAGGATATCATCCGAGTTGGATTTTTTCAGAAAATGTTGACATTATAATTCGTAATGATTACTATTATTAAAGTATAAATCGTAATCGTTACGAATAACTTTTATTGTAATCTTTGAATCTAGTGTTTGAAAGGAATGGACTAAGTGAACGATGCCATTACGCTTAATAACGTGAATGTCTACCTTGGAGGAGAATGGATTCTTCGAAATTTGTCATTCAACGTGGCCCCTGGAGAATTTATGGGAATTATCGGTCCAAATGGAGCAGGTAAGACAACCTTACTGCGGGTGTTATTAGGAATGATTCAACCACAGGATGGAACGGTGAAAGTAGGTGGGAAAAATATTAAATCTGCGGGTTCTTTGATTGGGTACGTTCCTCAATCGCGTCAGATTGATCCGGAAACCCCTATTCAGGGGAGAGATTTTGTAAGCTTTGGATTGCCGCATAAATATAGGCCTTGGCTTACAAAGCAAGATCGTATACTGGTAGAAGAAGCTTTACATTTGACGGATTCAGAAAAATATGCTGATAAACCACTTGGTAAACTTTCAGGTGGCGAGAGACAACGACTGTTTTTAGCACAAGCACTACTTCGAGACCCCGAGGTGTTATTACTAGATGAACCGACCTCTAACCTTGACCCTGGTGCACAAGAAAACCTTGCAGCTGTAGTTGAACGAGTCAACCGGGAACGTGGAATCAGTGTAGTATTTGTAAGTCATGATGTGAATTTAATCTCTAAATATGCGCATCAGATCTTGTATTTAACACGGGAACAATATGTAAAAGGAACAGTTGAAGATGTGATGCAACCTGATGTATTAACGAAGTTATATGGTGTACCGGTTGAAGTGACTAGGTCAGGGACAAAGTTTCTGATGTCATCTCCAAATATAATGGAACCTGTTTCACCAATCTGCGTTCATTCACATTCGGAAGTTTCATAGGAGGTAACTGATGTTTCAATATGATTTTATGCAACATGCTTTTGTAGCGGGTACGTTGGTTGCGGTCATGTGCGGTGTAATTGGGGTCTATGTCATTGCAAGAGGTGTATCCTTCATAACCCACATGTTCTCCGAAATTGGATTCGCGGGAGCATCGTTCGCAATTTATATGGGCTGGAACTCATTAAACGGCTTACTGCTTTTTACCACTACAAGCGCATTGGCAATTGGTCAATTGGGGACTAAAGTGTTCCGAAGAGATCTATCCACCAATGTTATCGTAAGTATTTTTCTTGGACTTGGGCTGCTTTTCTTATCTTTATCGACTAAGAATGCTTCTGCGGCATTTTCTATCCTCTTTGGTAGTGTGTTAAGTATCAGCAGCCAGCAAGTTTGGGAGGTTTTTAGTTTATCTATAGGAGTATTAGTCTTGCTATTAATAGGGTTTAAAATGTTAACCTTTGACTCCTATGATCCTGTGGGTGCTGAGGCTGCAGGTTTGCCCGTTCGTGGAATCTCCATTGCCTTTTTACTCATTCTCTCTATTGCAGTGGTTGGCGCGGTACAAATTGTAGGAGCCCTTCTTGTATTTACCCTGATGACTACGCCTGCTGCAACAGCTCGTCACTTAAGTCAAAAGGTGTCTCGAATGATTCTTTATTCGGTTCTCCTTGCTATTATCGGTTTATGGTTGGGACTAGTAATTGGATATTATACGAATCTACCAGTTAGTTTCTTTATTACCGCTATACAAGCAATTTTTTATTTTGCTGCACTAAGTTGGAGGAACTATCGTGAGCGAATTCGGACAAAAGGGTCTTTAGATAAAACCAGTACAAAGTCTTTTGCATCTTAATCAATTTAATTATGGAATAAATATTTAAAATAGAGGAGTAATCTTAAAATGGAAAACAAAATCATGCGAAAAAAATGGTATTCACTTTTAGCTGTAGGGTGTTCTGCTTCCCTTATACTTCTGTCAGGTTGTGCTGATTCATCAAAAACAACAACTTCAGCACCAGCTGGGTCTGATTCTAAAATTAAAATCGTTGCTGCTGAGAATTTTTACGGTGAAGTAGCAAAAGCTGTAGGAGGAAATCGTGTAGAGGTTACGTCGATTTTAGATAATCCTAACGTTGATCCACATGATTATGAACCTACTGCTGAAACCTCTAAGTTAGTTAATGATGCCAAAGTTATCATGTTTAATGGAGCTGGATATGATGAATGGATGGATAAGGTGATCAAAGCTTCATCCTCTTCTAATTCAAAATCAGTAATCAAAGTAGCTGAGGACCTTATGGGGAAAAAAGAAGGAGATAATGAACATGTTTGGTATGACCCCACAACCATGCCTAAATTAGCCATCAAAATAGCAGATGATTTATCCAAACTGGATCCAACTCATAAGGAAGATTTCAATCAAAGAGCACAATCTTATATAAAGTCGCTTGAACCATTAAAAGAGAAAGTTCAAGAACTAAAGCAACAATCTGCAACTAATATTGATGTTTCTGAACCGGTATTTGATTATATGGCTAAGGCTTTAAACCTAAAGGTTAATAATTCAAAGTTTGCTAGGGCAATAGACGAGGGTACTGATCCTGCACCATCAGATATTGCAGCTTTGCAAAATGATTTAAATGGAAAGAAAGTTAAATTACTTGTCCATAATACTCAAAATTCAACTCCGGTGGTAGATAATATCGTTAAACTAGCAAATTCCAACAGTATACCAATTGTAAAGGTAACCGAGACTAAGCCAAAAGGGAAAAATTATCTCCAATGGATGGTAGATCAACTGGACGATGTTGCTAAAGCAATAGAAAGCAAGTAACTTGGAGATGTTAATTAGATGAATGCGAATAGCGCTTTACAGTTGTTAAAAGTAAAGGGTTATAAATACACTGGTAAAAGAGAATTAATAATGCATCGTATTTATAATGAAAATCGATATTTGTCTGCAAAGGAAGTGTTTGGATTTATGCAAAAAGATTATCCAAACCTAAGCATTGACACCATTTACCGAAATCTGTCCTTGTTTGAGGAGCTTAGTATATTAGAATCGACAGAATTTGAAGGAGAAAGGCTTTTTCGTTTTGCTGGTTCAAATGATCACCATCAGCATCATATAATTTGCATCAAATGCCGGAAAACGATACCTTTTGAGGGATGTCCTATGAATAACATATCTAATGTACCAGATGGGTTTGAGATTACTGGACATAAATTTGAAATTTATGGTTATTGTAAGGATTGTGATTAGTAGATAAAACCTTTTGGGTAAAATAGGCGTGTATGCCCCCCTCGACGTCACACACCACTGCACGTTCTTAATCGGCAATGCTATTAAATTAAGTTAGAATTTCATAACTTAAAGACTTTCAGCCCTCCTTGACTCAAGAATGAGTTATCGAGGGTTTTTTGGATTGAGCTATAGACGATTCTATATTTCTTTTACTATTAAAAATAACTTTAATCCCGCGTATTCTCCAGAGTTTTTGCCGATAAAACAAAAGCCAAGATAAGAAGATTTTTATACATTCTTTCTTGGCTTTAATACGATTTTTCTTTAGCTTCCAATTACTACTTTGGTATTGTATTTTATATTATTATAAATCCATTTTGCATCAGGAATTGCAAGTCTTACACAACCATGGGAAGCCTCATGCCCTAACTTCTTTGCCTCACTTGTAATCACATTACCATTTTCATCCATTGCAACTGAATGAAATAAATATTCTCCATGATTCTTCCACGAAACCCAATATTTAGCACCCTCTTTTACTCTTGGAGAGTAAAACCATGTTCCTCGCTCTCTTTGTATATAAAATGTTCCTTCAGGTGTGGAGGTTTCAGGATTAGAATCTATCCCTGTAGATACAACCATAGTATATATAAGTGCGCTACCCTTCATTATGTATACCCGTTGCTTTGCTTTTGAAACTTTTATCCATATTGGATCATTTGATCCTAATTTTGGATAGGCTCCTCCGGTAGGTAATAACCAGTTAACTTCTTTAACTTTTTGGTTTTTGCTAGATAAACTTTTTTTTACAAGCGGTTTTGAATTTACTTTTTTATCCATTCCTGCTGATTTCTCATTTACATGTGTGTTAGAATTCCCACATCCAGATAGAAAAATCATACTGCATAATAAAAAGCCAAAGCCTATTCCTAATGATCGACGAAGTTTATCCATCTTTATCTCTTCTTTCTTAGAGTAGTCATTACATTTAAATATTAAAATAATTCATCAGTATAAAAAAGAGTATTTTTAATGGTTTTTAATAAAAAATATCTTTTTTAGTATTTAAACATTATTAACACGTAAATCAATTTTTAATGAATGAACTTCAGAATGACGTATAACAATATGATAGAGCTACTAGATTAAGGAGGTAGATTTCGTAATGGCATTTTAAAATAGGGAGCTAAAAGATAATTTTGCTTTCACTGCCCTTTTTGTGCATTAAGAAAAGCTGCCAAAATGACAGCTTGATATGCAACTCATACACCCGTTTAAGTAATATACTTCACAAACTTGCAACTCTTATAAAAAGTGGCTATTCAAAAAGTCGTTGAATTAAAGTTTATTGAATAAGCCAATCCTATGTGAATCAATCTAATATGGATAGTTTTAATGCCTCTAGGTTGTTTTTCATAACTCCAATATAGTCAAGCCCTTTTTCTTGCTCGTCTTTCGTTAATCCTTCTAATGGGTTTAATACTTCTGTTTTAGCACCAATTTCATTAGCTAACGTTTGAGCAACTTTTGAAGAAGTTAATCCCTCAAAATAAATAATCTTTATATTTTTCTTTTTAGTTAAATCAGCCAATTCCTGTAATTTTCCAAGACTTGGTTCCACATCAGGGGATAACCCTGCAATTGGAATTTGAGTTAAACCGTATTGTTTTGCTAAATATCCAAATGCAGCATGTTGTGTCACAAATTCTTTTTTCTTCGCTTTATCAATTGTATCTTTGTATAAATGATCTAAATCAACAAGTTGTGATTTAAAAGCTGAAGCATTTTTTTCATACTGCTCTTTATTTTTTGGGTCTTTCTGCTCCAATACCTGCGTAATATTGTCAACCTCTTGTTCTGCTAAAACAGGAGAAAGCCAAACATGTGGGTCTTTGGAAGAAGAACTCGCTTTTTGGTTCCCCTCTTCCTCAGAAATTCCATTGATCAGTTTAATTCCTTTAGAAGCCTCGACAATTTTCAAGTTAGATTGGTCAATACTACTTAAGACTTTATCGACCCAGGTCTCAAAGTAACGGCTATTGTAGATAAAAATATCTGCATTTTGAATTTTTTCCATATCCTTTGTAGATGGCTCCCAATCATGGGGTTCCACTCCATTTGGTATTAGAAGGTCAACATTTGCAGAGTCGCCAGCAACTTTCTGGGCAAAATAATACATTGGATAAAACGTGGTGACAATTTGTAGTTTTTTAGTGCCATCACTTGCTTTTTCTCCATTCGTCTTAACTGCATTTGAGCAACCACTTAACAACAAAACAAAAATCATAAATGGGTAAACAAATTTTTTCATTCTTGCTTTTCTCCCTCCAAAATGTATTAATTAGGAATTATTACGATTTAAAACGCATAAATATTTTCGTAATATCACAGATTTTTAGAATTTAATAAATCGTAACTATTACGAATTGTATCTTATAACGGTAATGTAAATAAGTCAAATTAAATTTATTTTAATGAAATTAAACCATCCATCTTGCATAACATTAGGATTGAAATGATAGATTCAAGGAGGGAGTTTTTGTTGTGACCTTTATAAATAAACTGTTAAAAGATACCACAGGATTTCTATTATTTTGTTTCTTTATTTTTCTTTTTCTCTTTGCTGAAGTATTAAAAAACTTCTCTTTCTTTAATAGAATTCCTAATTCTTTTTTTAATATTAATACCATTTTCCTTAGTATTATTTTAGAAGCTATTCCATTTATTTTACTGGGTGTATTTGTTTCAGCCATTATTCAATCATTTGTATCCGAAAATATGATTCGAAAGGTATTGCCTCGAAATGCCTATTTAGCTCTTATCCCAGCTGCATTGCTTGGAATTATCTTTCCCATTTGTGAATGTGCCATTGTTCCAGTGGTTCGCAGATTAATAAAAAAAGGAATGCCATCACATGTAGGGGTTGTGTTTATGCTTAGTGCTCCGATCCTGAACCCTGTCGTCTATGCTTCCACCTATTTTGCTTTTAAAAGTACTCCCTATATTGCAAATGCCAGGATGTTTATTGGTTTTATTAGTTCCATCATCATTGGATTGATCGTTTACCGAAGATTCAAAGGTGAAAATATTCTTAAATCCACCCAGGCGGGTCATCACGAACACCACCATCACCACCACACAAATAGAAATAAACTTTTAGAAACGCTCTATCATGCCAGTGATGAATTATTTGATACTGGAAAATATTTATTTATAGGCGCATTCCTAGCGAGCCTGTTTCAAGCTTTTTTAGACCGTAATGTTTTGTTATCCATTGGGACAAGCACAACATTCGCCCCAGGAGTTATGATGGGACTAGCCTACCTCCTTTCAGTATGTTCTTCAGCAGATGCCTTTGTAGCTTCATCATTTGGTTCTACCTTTACAGAAGGTTCTATCCTGGCTTTTCTAGTCTTTGGCCCCATGATTGATATAAAAAATACCTTAATGTTGTTCGGCTATTTTAAGAAAAAGTTTGTTTTATTTTTGCTGGTGGTGACCCCTCTTGTCGTCTATTTCTCTGTCTATCTCTTTCAACTATTTTTTCTCTAGGAGGGTACTATGAAGAAAAAAAATGATGTTCAAGATTTTTCCTTCCATCACCTTATCAGGGGTATCATTCTAATTGGTTTTACGTTGCTTTTATTTAAATTATTATTAACCCAAAATATTACTCTTCTCATTGCACCGAAAATGGTTCGTTTTATTTACTTTACTTTCATTGTATTATTTTTATTAGGTGTTCTTTTGATCGTAAGAGGGACTTCGAGTCAGAAACATACCTATCATTGTGATTGTGACGGCGAACACTCCTACCCTACTTCCTTTGGAAAAAGTCTTTGTCTTTACCTTCTGTTTATTATTCCTATCACCACGGGATTTCTTTTTTCGAACAATGTACTTGATAGCTCTGTGGCATTGAACAGAACCATTAAACTTGGAGCCAGTTCACATGATACAAAACAATCTGTTAAAAAAAATTCAAAAGCAAACTCTTCGTCTAATACGAGTAAAAACAATTTCTCATCGACTGCTAAAAGTGTCCTAGACTATCAACCTGAGCCGATAACAGAATCGGAATACAACGCTTTAAAGAAGAAATTGTTAAAGGCAAAAATAATAAACATTGAAGATCAACAGTATGTCAACATGATGAATATCATTCAAGATAATCTTAAAGGGATG
This sequence comes from Neobacillus niacini, assembly GCF_031456445.1. GTDB lineage: Bacteria > Bacillota > Bacilli > Bacillales > Cytobacillaceae > Neobacillus > Neobacillus niacini_I. Next base: position 168,672 of record NZ_JAVDUQ010000001.1, read on the forward strand.
ATTGGTAAAACGATCACCACAAAAGGGTTTGTGTATCGAGAAAATAATTTTATGCAAAATCAAATTATCATAGGACGATTTAGTATTACCTGTTGTGTTGCAGATGCATCGGTATATGGAATCATGTCAAAAGGGAATGTAGTGAACTTACCAAAAGATCAATGGGTACAAGCGACAGGTACGATTGAGCAAACCAGATATGATGGAGGGGTAATTCCAATGATTAAAATAAAACAGATTTCAAAAATTGCAGCTCCAAAGCAGCCTTATGTTTTTGATGTAGGTGTGAGGATTGAGTGATTCTTATAAAGTATTAGCTAAATAAAGGTCAAGGATTGTTATACCTTTTAACTGGTGAGTTTTTCTTAAGGTCTAGTAAAAAAAGTACAAACATATAATTTGAACGAGCAAAGAAAGGAGAATCGTACCTTTATGCGTGTTTCAAATATCACTGTCCGTAAACGTTTGATTATTGGACTTTTTGTTGGACTTCTTGTCTTTCTTATCATTGATGTCCGATTAGGATATGTGCAAATTGTACTTGGTAAATTTCTTACAGATACTGCAAAAGGTTCTTTGAGTCGGAATATCCCATTTGAGCCAAATCGGGGAGAAATTGTCGACCGCAATGGTGTACCATTAGCAACAAATATAAGTGCCCCGACTGTTTGGGTAGTTCCTAAGCAAATTAAAAACCCCGCAGAAACTTCTGAAAAATTGGCTTCTGTATTGCCTGTTACTAAAGAAGCTGCATATAGAGAAATTACTCAAGGACAATCCATCATCAGGCTAAAGAAGGGCGTAAAATTTCACATGAAAAGGCAAAAGAAATAAAGGCTTTGGATCTTAAAGGAGTTTACATTGGCGAGGATTCCAAGCGATATTATCCTTACGGCAGTTATTTATCTCAAGTGCTGGGCTTTACAGGAGTGGACAACCAGGGGCTGATGGGATTAGAAAAATATTACGATAAAGAGCTGAGCGGCAAGCGAGGTTCTGTAAAGTTTTATGCTAATGCAAAAGGCGAACCGATGAATGATATAGCTGATGATTATGAAAAGCCAACAAACGGTCTTGATTTAGAGTTAACCATAGATACAAAAATTCAATCGATTGTTGAAAGAGAGTTGGATATTGCGGAGACAAAATAAAATCCCGATGGAATTATTGCCATCGCCATGAATCCAAATAATGGAGAAATTTTAGCAATGTCAAGCCGCCCCACTTTTGATCCGAATAATTTTAGAAATGTACCACAAGAGGTTTATAACCGAAATCTCCCAGTATGGTCCACGTATGAACCTGGTTCCACGTTTAAGATTATTACACTTGCCGCTGCATTGGAAGAAGGAAAAGTTAATCTTGAAAAAGAACATTTCCACGACCCTGGATATGTTGTAGTGGGCGGTGCCCGTTTAAAATGCTGGAAGAGAGGCGGACATGGGGATGAAACATTTTTACAAGTTGTGCAAAATTCCTGTAACCCTGGTTTCGTGGAATTAGGAGAAAGATTAGGAAAGGATACATTGTTTAAATACATTAAAGATTTTGGGTTTGGACAAAAAACAGGGATTGATTTACAAGGTGAAGGAACTGGGATTTTATTTAACTTAAATCGAGTAGGTTCTGTCGAACTAGCAACTACCGCATTTGGACAAGGGGTTTCAGTTACCCCGATTCAACAGGTAACAGCTGTCTCTGCCGCAATTAATGGCGGAATCCTTTATCAGCCATATATTGCAAAGGAGTTAATTGATCCTGTAACAAAAGAAGTGGTAATGAGGAAGTCACCTGTTGAAAAAAGAAGAGTCATTTCAGAAAAAACTTCCAAAGAGATCCGTTACGCTCTTGAGAGTGTCGTAGCACAAGGAACTGGGGGTAAAGCATTTGTTGATGGCTACCGAGTTGGCGGAAAAACTGGGACAGCACAAAAAGCTAAAGACGGAAAATATTTAGAAAATAATTACTATTACCTCTTCTCTAACAAAAGAATTTAAAAAAATTTATAAACAACAATTAGAAAACAAGCTTTTTTTAGGAAAAGGATACCAATATTTGGATTTAGTATTTGCTCAAAAAAATGGTAAACCAATTCAACCAATCGAAATGGCCAGAAATTATCGAAAGTTTGTAGACATCAGTGGCTTACCCTATATAAGGTTTCATGATTTAAGACATACCCACGCTACTTTATTATTAAAACAGGGTGTACATCCTAAAGTAGTTTCTAAAAGATTGGGTCACTCAACTATTGAAATTACAAGGACACATACACTCATGTTTTACCAAATATGCAAAAAGAAGCCGCTCACAAATTTGAGCAGCTTTTAAAGTAAGATCAATTAATAAAAAATCCTTGTGACCAAGTTGTGACCACTGACAATTTTTTTACATTTAACTATACTAAAATTCCCTTTACTTACTTCATGAAAATTCCTCAAAAACCCTTATGTATAAAGGTTGGCGGGACTGCGTGGGAATCGAACCCACCAGACCTGGCACGCAGGTCTCAAGCAGTTTTGAAGACTGTGGAGGACACCAGTACCCCATTCAGCCCCGTATGTAGATAATTTTTATTATACTAATAAAACCAAGCTACTTACAATACCTTTCACTAAATCGTAAAGTTTTACCGGTTTACTTGTCTTCTTTCCTTCAAACAGACTATAATAAGATGAAAAAATGTTTTTTTGTAGGTGAAGAAAATGCTTCATGGTTGGTTTTTGTGGTTTATTTTATTTTGGGTTGTGTTTCTGATTTCTTCTTTTGCCATTGGCGGATTCTTTATGTTCCGTAAATTTTTGAAGAAGATGCCAAAGGAAGACGGTAAGTCTGTAATGGACTGGGAAGAATACTATGTGAACGAATCCCGTCACCTTTGGGGAGATGAAGAGAAAGCCCTTCTTGAAGATTTAGTCAGTCCGGTCCCAGAGCTTTTCCGTGACGTTGCCAGACATAAAATTGCTGGAAAAATTGGTGAAATCGCGTTAAAAGAAAATGCTATAAGAATTACCGAGGAATTAGTGATTCGCGGTTATATCCAGGCTACTCCAAAAAGGGATCAAAAATTTTTACGTAAAAAGCTTTTTGAAAATAGAATTGATGTGGCTCCATACGAGCATTTATTCTAAACCGTCCTGATTGTGGACGGTTTTTGTTTTATGCATTTCTTTTTTGGCTATTTTATTTACTGCAAAACTCTTTTAACTCCTCTTCGGGCAAAGCACCCCGCGTTATTAAACAAAAAAACACCGCCCCCCCAAAAGGACCAGTGTTCACCGTACTACTTTTTCTTTAAATGAAGCTCCTTATAAAGCTTCTTATAGTCAACATACATTGCAATTCGCCACGGTAAGAGCATGCTAAACGCTAGAAGGAAGAACATTCCGCTTAATTGGAACGGGTCAATAGCGGAGCTTAAAACTGATTTTAAGGCAATCCTGATGATCAACAGACCCACTAAGATAAAAATAAAAGCCTTCGACCGTTTTAAATAAATATCATTATCGCGAATTTCGAACTTCGAAGTTTTAATCAGAAAAATGGAAAACAGAGCCCCTACCACAACTGCCTCAACAATTTCCCATCCTGTTAATCGAAATTTTGGAATAAGGTACATAAATGCGCCTGTCGCCATAAAAAATGGAGGTAAAATAATTTTTTTTGCATTTGTCGGTTTATTTGCTGCTTTTAGACGTACGAACATGACCATAATGGCCATTAATGCAGCACCGATTGAAGAGATGACAACCGTGTTCATAGGATATTCATTCCTTATCTACATATTTTCTTACTCATTATATATCAAAAATTTTATGCTAGTAAAAGATATTTGCATCTTGTTAACCATTTTTTTATTCCCAATTTGAAAAAATCAAAGCAATCCATCCATAAAACGGAAAATGAAAAACCATTTCGGGAAATTCCCTGAAATGGCTGTTTATTTTAAAGCCCGATTGAGTGCTTCCATCACTCGGCAATCGTCGAATGGTTTAACAATAAAATCTTTGGCTCCCGACTCAATGGCCTCCATAATAATTTTTTGCTGGCCCATTGCTGAGCACATAATCACCTTTGCCTCAGGAAAATCCCGGCGGATGACTCTAATCGCCTCTAGTCCGCTCATTTTCGGCATGGTAATATCCATTGTGACCAAATCAGGATTTAATTCTTTATAAAGCTGGACAGCTTCCATTCCGTTTTCCGCTTCCCCGACAACAACATGGTCTGTTTTATTTAAAATCGACTTTAATGTATTTCTCATAAAACATTTATCATCCACGATCAATATTCTTGCCAATTCACTTCCCCCACAATAGATGCGAAACCTCGCAACCTCGAATAAAAATTATCCATTTATGAGTCTATTATATTTGAAAACAAAGAATATTTACAGGATTTTCAAGTCGATTTTACATTAAAAACCACTAAAGCTGCCAAATAAGCTTTGGAAAACCGTAATAATTTTTGTCATCCAGTCAAAGAAGAGAATAATCCCCATGACGATCATGATGTAACCGCCAATTTTTACAATCTTCTGACTGTGTTTCTTAATCCATTTCATCTTTCCGACAAAGAATGAGAGGATGAAAAATGGAATGGCAAATCCAAGAGAATAGGCAGTCATGTATAACACACCAGAACCAGGATTAGATGTTGCCATCAGAATTACGGATGAAAGAATCGGTCCTGTACATGGCGTCCATCCCGCTGCAAAGGCCATTCCAATTAATACAGATCCAATATAACCGGATGGGCGATTTTTAAATTCAAATTTACGGTCCTTCATCAAGAATTCTGGGTTTAAGATCCCAACAATCATTAATCCAAAGAAAATAATAAAAATTCCGCCCAGCTGGCGAATTAAATCTTTATACTCCCGGAAAAAGCCGCCTATGAAGGAGGTTCCAAATCCAATCGCGATAAAGATGCACGAAAAACCAATGAGGAAAAATAATGTATGTAGCAAACTCCGCCTTTGAAGCATCGCATTATCACTTTTCAGTTCCCCTACTGACATTCCAGTTATATACGATAAAAATGCCGGGTACAGAGGCAGACAGCAAGGTGAGATAAAACTTAAAAATCCTGCACCTAGTGCTAGAAAAATATTTACATCAGACATATAAACACTCCCAATATAGTCGATACCTATTTCATTCTAACAAAACTTTTGCTTAAAAGATAATGATTATCATGAATATTTTGTGACTCTAACTCATTTCTTTCTCTATTAGAAAATACTCTCATACCTACAAAAATATCCCTGTAATGAATGGATATTTTTTTACAAATCCCTTTGAATTTATTCCCACAATAGGTTATACTAGTAAAACAAATTAATAGATTTGGAATGTTTTTATTTTTTTTTGAATTTTAGGAGTTTCTCCGGAAAGGACATCGGCCGTGATCAAACAAGAACTAATCGCATTAATCGAAAAAAAGCGAGCTGAATTAATTCAAGTCGCGATCACCAACGGCTTGAGTTCCTCCGTTGCTATACGCTACAGCCAGGAGCTTGATCATCTATTAAATGAATATAATCGAAACTATATAAAAAAATCTCACCAATTAGTGAGCCAATAAGAAAAGCGGAAGCGCCTTGATCAGCCCCGACAAGTGCTGGAGGTCCTGACGGTGAAGTCGTTCTTTGACTTCATCGGCAGGACCGAAGCAACCTCGAGGGGCTAGGCGCTGGAGCTAGACAATAAGAAAGCCTGGCAAGATGCCAGGCTTTTTCTTATTCTTTCACCGTACTTTCAAAGCGTTCCAATGCTCCATTTTGTAATAAGAACATTTTATGATACAGGCCTTCCTGTGCGAGAAGTTCTTGATGAGTTCCCCGCTCGACAATTTCTCCTTGATGAAGGACGAGTACGAGGTCCGCATCCTGAATCGTAGATAAGCGGTGGGCAATGGCAATCGTTGTCCTTCCTTTGCGCATTTTAGCTAGAGCTGTTTGAATTGCCTCTTCTGTTTCCGTATCAATATTGGCCGTTGCTTCATCCAATACAAGAATTATCGGGTTGGCTGCAATCGTTCGCGCAAACGCAATCAGCTGCCTCTGACCGCTGGAAAAAGTAGAACCCCGCTCGACAACTTTATGATTATACTCATCATCCAGCTTTTCAATAAAACCATGGGCTTGAACAAACCTGGCCGCTTCTTCTACTTGTTCGTCCGTTAAATGCTCATTATGCAAACGAATATTATCCTTGACAGTCCCATAAAACAAAAACGGATCCTGCAAAACCAGCCCCATCTTTTCCCTTAATTCTTCTTTCGAAAACTCACGAATCGATACTCCATCTATTAAAATATCCCCACGCTCATATTCATAAAAACGCATCAATAAATTGATAATCGAACTTTTCCCGCTTCCGGTATGCCCGACAAGTGCAACCGTTTCTCCCCGGTTTGCCGTAAAGGAAATATCCTTTAATACATCCCGCTCCCCATCATAGGAAAAACTTACATGCTTAAACTCTATTCTTCCTTCTTCAATATTCATCGTCTTTTCTTCCTGCTGGGCAGGTGCCAGCTCTTCTTCATCCAGTAACGAAAATACACGACCGCCGGCAACGATTGCTTGTTGGTACAAGGACAGGCGCATCATCATTTGGTTAACCGGCTCAAAAAAGCGGTCCAAATAACTGATAAACGCATATAAGACACCAATTTCAATTGAATGGTTAAAAGAAGTAATTCCAAAATAGCTTAAAACAATGATTAACCCAAAGATATAAATCAAATCAATGGCCGGCCTTAACAAAAGACCATCCACTTTGATGTTTTTCATCCCTGCTTGATAATGTTGTTCATTGATATCCGCAAACTCTTTCCTGAGCCTTTTTTCCTGACGAAATACTTGGATAATCGACATTCCTGATAGTGATTCGCTCAACTTTGCATTCAATTGGCTTAATCGTTCGCGCATATCCGTATAAAAGCGGGAACTGAATTTTCGGTACAGGTTCATGACAAGTAATACAATCGGGATAATGACCACACAAATGAGGGCGAGCTTCACATTTAAGATAAACATCGCGATGAAAATTCCGATAAGTAAAAATCCACTTTGAATAAATGTCGCGAGGACCGTCACAAACATGTCCTTTATCGCTTCGGTATCATTGGTCACCCTTGAAACGATACTTCCCGCCGGTGTTTTGTCAAAATAACGTAACCCAAGAGCCTGAACCTTTGAAAACACATCAATCCGCAGCTGTTGAATAATTTTTAAAGCGATTTCTTGGAATTTAACTAATTGAAAAAACATCAAGATGGCTTTGATGATTTGGATTCCCATATACACGGTGCCTAAAAGGAGTAAGGGCTTGAACACTAATTTCCCAGGTGTTAAATAATCGTCAATAAATATTTTTACAAGAATCGGTCCGACGATATCTCCAATGGTTGTAAGCAGGAGCAATACGAAGGCCCAGCTCAGCGCTTTTTTGTGTGGTTTTGTATAGGAGAGCAGACGAAACAGGACTTTTTTATCTGTTGTTTTGTTCATTAGTGCCGATTTTTCCATCTTACTGTCCTCCATGCTCCACCAACTCCTCAAGCTGCTGATGTAAATACATTTCTTTATACCAGCCGTCAGCCTCCATCAACTCATCATGCATCCCTCTCTCGATGATTTTTCCTTTATCTAAAACTAGAATCAGATTGGCATGTTGAATCGCACTTAATCGATGCGAAGTAATGATGGTGGTTTTTCCTGCTCGGTTCTCCCGTAAGGCAGACAGAATTGCTTCCTCTGTTTTGGCATCAACGGCAGATAAGGAATCATCCAGCACTAACACTTCCGGATTCAACATGAGCGCCCGGGCAATCGAAATCCGCTGTTTTTGCCCGCCGGAAAGCGATACGCCGCGTTCTCCGACAACGGTTTGATATCCATCCGTAAATTGAAGAATATCCTCGTGAATATTCGCTAATGTCGCAGCGACCTCAATGTCGCTCTGAAGCGCATCAGGATTGGTAAAAGCAATATTCTCAGCGACGGTTGCCGAAAATAAAAAATGATCCTGGGGAACATACCCGATTGCCTCACGCAGTTTTTCCAGTTTGTAGGCTTGAATACTTTTTCCTCCAAACAGAATGTCCCCTTGGTAGTTGTCGAATTCCCGAATGAGCAGTTTTAATAAAGTTGTTTTTCCCGCACCTGTTTTGCCGACAATTCCAAGCGTTTCTCCTTGGCTTAATTTAAAATAAATCTCCTTTAAAATGGCTACCGTTTCACCAGGATAGATAAACTCCGAAATTTGATATTGAATATCCCCGCTTGGAACCATTTCTAGCGCCCCTTTAGAATCACGGATTTCAACCGGTTCCCGAAGAAGAGCTGACACACGGTCATAAGATGCACGTCCTCGTTCGACAATATTAAACAGCCAGCCGAATGCGAGCATCGGCCAGATTAAGAGTCCTAAATAAGTAGAAAATGAAATAAGTTCCCCGATGGTTAATTCTCCATTAATCACATATTTTGCACCGAATACAATTGCAAGGAAAAAAGAGATTCCAACAATAATCGATATCGTTGGATCGTAAAGCGAGTCAATTTTTGCAACGATGATATTTTTTTGAACAACATCCTCGGATTGCTTTCGGAAATCCTCAATATCTTCTTTTTCCTGACCAAAGGTTTTAATCACTTTAATCCCGGTAATACTTTCCTGCGTTTTATCATTTAAGGACGAAAACGCTTCCTGGGCTTTGTGAAAAGTACGGTGCAGCATCGTTCCGAACCAGCTAGTTAACATCGCCATAAATGGCATCGGAATAAGGCAAATTAGCGTTAACTTCCAGCTGATTGTAAAAGCCATCGCCAAAATGACAAATCCGCCGGTGGAAAGGGAATCGACTAGGGTAAGGACACCGGAACCAGCTGTTTGTTGGATTGCCTGCAGATCATTGGTCGCATGGGCCATCAGGTCACCGATGCGGCGCTTTTGATAAAATGCCGGGGACATATTGGTAAAATGCTGATACAACCGATTTCGTAGTATTTTAGAAAGCTTAACCGATGAACCAAAAATCATAATTCTCCAATAATAGCGAAATACATACATCATAAGGGCCACCACAACAAGAACAGCCATCCACTCGAGCAAGATGCTTTTGGTCATCGTGTCGTCCTTTATGTGATCGGCAATGATTCCAATCACTTTCGGAGGAACCAACTGCAGCAAAGCGACAAATAATAGAATTAACGTGCCTGTAATATACGATTTTTTCTCTTGTTTAAAAAACCAGCCCAAATCCAAGAAGACCCTCATGTAAACTCCCCCAAAATCTCTATCTATACGTTAATCGTTGAAATATTATTTTAACAAATATTTGCAAAATAATAAAGATTTTGAAATTGAGATTTATAGGCATGAAAAAAAGCACCCATATTCCTGAATGCTTAACCTTTCCTATAATAAAAGAGCCAACAAAATAATTGTGAGATGCCACCCTTTTCATTAGGTAGTGTTTGAATCATTTCAACCATTCTTTAGACTACTATATTAAAAATTTATTGCGACAAAAGTTGAATCAGTTTGTCACCATGATGTTTTGATTTTTGAAAATATTTTTCATTTTTGTTTAAATCGATACTTTTAGCCAATAGGGTGTTATAACTAATGAACCAGAATTTATGCCATTCCCTTTTCATTTTAGCAACCATCATAATCACTCCTAAATTGTTCTTTCAATAAGATTACCAAACAATTGTAAAAGGAATTTATGATAATTGTTAAGATGCTGAAAATTCCTATAATTATAACGTATAAAATTAGTTGTTGAATCCACCATTTTTTAAACTATAAAAAAGAACACATATATTGTTTACTTCCGAAAAAATTATCTTATCTTTATAATCCAAATTGATGATGAAGGATTAACCATGAAAAAAAGCACCCATATATACGAGTGCTTGTCCGTTTATTTTGATTGCTGCTTATTCATAGCATTCATCATTTGGTTGATCTTCTTCTGTGATGGCTTCATGCCCATTTGCATCAAAACCTTGATTTATAAGGGTTTTCACCAGTATTTTGACCACTTTTTCAGTTAAGAAAATTTTACCTCATTCTATTAAACTTGTCTACTAAATATCAGAATACTAGTTAATCATCCTTATAAATAATAGAAGAAATAAGAAAAAAAGAGTGACTTAATCAGCCACTCTAAAAAATCATAAGATTTCCCTAATAAAGAATTGCTTAATTTGCTTCCATAGCCTCTTCATGTTCTTCTGGATTTTTACTATAAGTAATATTAATTATAAACCCATCGTCATCAGGTTTGGTTGCATTTAAAAAAATAGATTCTTCTGTTTCTGTACGAACAAAGTCGTTATTATAATCAATTGTTTCCTTCATCGCTCTTCTCCAATAATTTTTGTATCTCTAAAATTCAGAAAATAAAATTTAACAAATTTTATATTTTTTTACAATAAGAATAAAAAAGACCTGTTGTAAATTACTTGAGCAGGTCTTTTACTTTATAACTTTGTATTGAATAATCGTTTCCAAATAACTCTTTCACATCTTCTACAATTAGATCAGCTTCTTCAAAATTTTTAAATTTCATAGCATCATTAATGTTTTTGTCATGCTCTTTCCATCTTTAGTCAAGAAACCATCTTTAACCGAGTATGCTAAAAACCTTTCCATTTCAATCACATTCTTTAAATTCAATTCTTTTATTTAAACCAAGTCCATCCAACCGTTATAATATAAAGAAAAATAGCAGAAATTAAACCTGTAAAATTTACATCAATCTTCTCTTTTTCATTATTGTAAATAAAAATGTTTTTTCTAAGTCCGACAATAAACACTAATAACAAAATCAATTCTATTATGTGACGGAATAACGTACAAAAGCGCAACTAGAATGCTAGATTTTAAAAGTAGTAAAGTGTTTTTTAAAACTGCTTCCAAACGGTAATTCTGGGCGTGGTGCACAAAATTCCGCTGTGATTTCTAGCTTTACCAATGCTTCCATTTGAATGTTTTGAAACATATTGATGGAAATATCAAGCTGCTGGAATGTGGAAGTTCCAGGTGATGCACCAGGACGGCAAATTAAGTTTGCATCACATTCAAAGTCGGTGATTTCGCATTGTAAGAATGTTCCTGGAGGTGCACAAAGGAAGAACTTTTCGGTAACTGCAAACGGGATGGGCAGTGTTGAACACGAAATCCCTTGAGGGTTTGTCACACGAACCACAACAAAACCTTTTTTCAATACTTTTACTTTTTGTAAAGTAATAGTTTCGCCAGTGGGGAGAGTAAATGATCCAGGCTGCCGTCCCTCAGGCTGTGCAATTTCAGTACAAAGAATGGAACCCGGTGCAAGCGGATCAACAGGGTTGCCTTCCTCATCTGTCACGAAACAATCAACAGTAAAGACATTGCCTAGAACAGCACAAGGATCATCTGATCCGGGGGTAGGGGTAACTCCTCCAGGGCAATCAAAGAATAGAGTAGAACCCAAGTCGCTTGCATTGAAAGCGATTAGGGGAACATCAGATTGGCGGGTAACCCAGTCATATACTTTGTTGACCTTGATACAAAGTGTTTCTTGGCCGCCATTCACTGATCTAACATCCATGAATAAAACCATCCTCTCAATCTATTTTTTATACTTGCAAAAGGATATGATGAACCTTGCCGATTCAGACCTGTTTTTCTATATCGGATTAGGTCTTGAGAGCTTTGTGGAAAAGGCAAAAACAACCTTAAAGGATGAAAATGTTACGTTAGTTGCAGCAGCTGATCAGTTACAACTACCAAAAGACCAGCACGCTGATGAAGCAGATGAAGATGACCATCATCACTGTGATGTAAATCCACATGTCTGGCTTGATCCTATTTACTCTAAAGAAATGGTCGAAATCATTAAAGACTCATTAATTAAAAAAATGCCGCAGCATAAAGCACTATTCGAAAATTATTTACAATTTCCAACTTATCATATCCCACATTGAAACAACCCTTTTATTTTCTTCCAATATTGTGTATAGGTTGACCACATTTGCATCTATTCGATTCATTTGGCACTCTTGGATTCACATCTAGGACATAACCACGTAGTATTTGAGATAACATATTGTCTTTCCCATTCTCTTTTTAACTGCTTAGATTGTTCACGCCTATGTTTAAGATATTTAAAAGTTGATATAATAAAACTTATAATCAATATTGCTCCAAAATACATTATAAAATCCAATTAATTCTCCCCCTTAAAAATACTAGTTCCTTATGTTTAATTAACTCACCTTTTTAAAATTTCTCCCACTAATTCTTATATAAAAACCATCAAATAAAAAAATAATAATTGTATATCATTGCAACCAATTGTATAATTATAAATAGCTTTTCTATATCTGAGAAGTTACTACTACATGAGGACTCCCATATTTACAGGGAGTTCTTTTGTATTTTCACAAAATTACTTCATCATATTTTTATTGTATTATGCATATAATCATTATATAATTTACATAGGACAGCAGTTGGTAGCTACTGCCCTACATTTGTAAACTTCCTATTCGGTCATTAAGTTCAGGCTCAAGTGAAACTTAATGATCTTTTTTAATCCATAAATTCAGTTAAGTCCATTTCACTAACTTCATTTACATTGATGATGTGTTCATTCCCCTTACAATCAACAGCAACCAATTTGTACGCTATGATTCTATTAGGATTCAAGTTGTAGTTTGCTTCTAAAACTCCCATATAATCCACTATTGACTCGGCAAGTACACATACATCCAACAACATTTTTCCAAAAAACTAAATTCATACTAACCTCTCCCTTTTTTTATAGTTTGTTTTTGCTTGTTGTGATTGTCTTGCTGTATCTTTACTATACGCTATCGTATAGGGGATAGTCTATGCCTTTTTTAGAAATTATTAGAAAAAGTTAATAAAATTATTTGTTGTTTATCGTATAGCGTATGTGGCATAATGAAGATATAGAAAATGAATGATTATTCAGTAATTACATAGGAGATGTTCATAATGAAACAATACACCATTGTGCCAAAATTAAATCGAATACTTGCAGAAAGAAAAATGAGTCAAACTGAATTGTCAGAACTAACTGGAATTCCCCAACCGTCCATTTCTAGATTCGATAGAAATACAAAACACATGGATATGCACTTAGTAATGATCAGTAGAGCATTAGGATTAACAATTGAAGATTTGTTTGAAATTAAAGAAGCTGAATAACACAAAAGAGCCACTACATGATTAGTGACTCTTTATTTATGTTCTGAGCATTGTATTTATTCATTCTGATTGTTTAAATTCTCTTTAGGTACAATTACATTATTTTTTGTAAAACCTCTCAGAAATGATTTTAGATTATTCTGGTAAGGTGTTTAATTTTCCCACTGTTTCTTGTTATTAATATTCATTAATGGACTTGATGCAACAGCTTTATCTATTAATTGCTCATCAGTTAATGATTGTAAATATCGCTGCGTAATACCTATATCACTGTGTCCAAGTAACCTAGAAAGCGAATATATATCCAATTTTCCTGACATAAGGCTTTGAATTGAATAAAAGTGCCTAAATGTATGAGGGCTACAGCGAACATTTTCTATTCCTGCCCTTTTTCCAGCTTCCACAATTACGTTATACAATGCAACATTTGACATTTCTGAACCTTGATACGTTAAAAAATAGTTATCACTTGTAACAATGGCTTGGAAATATTGTTTTCTTAATCGATCATACTTGTTTAGGATTTTTTTTAAAACTGGACTGATGAAAACAATTCTTAAGAAGTTCAATCAATGATCAATTCATTTTCCTTTAAGGGATATATAGAGACAAGGAACAAAGCAATAATAGCCATGCTTGCAGATTGTGGTCTTAGAGCAATGGAGATTAGGGGATTAAAGTTATCTGATGTAAAAGAAACAAAAAAGACCACCTTTCTGGTTAAGTTTTCAACCGAAAAAGTGATCTTTTGTTTGTATGGTGAAAGATTAAGCAATTAATCATAAATTTATGATGAAGGATTAACCTAACTGATGATTCTGTTAGTTAATCGACTTGTATAATTGCTCCTAACCAATTGAAGAATCCTTATATGACAAGGGTTTATTTTGATTGCTGCTTGTTCATAGCATTCATCATTTGGTTGATCTTCTTTTGTGATGGCTTCATGCCCATTTGCATCATCATCATTTTAAGCATTTGTTCATTAATTGGCGGATTTTTCTTTAAATAGCTCATCATATACTTACGAGCAATGAAAAATCCTAGTGCTACACCAGCCACTAAGGCGAGTATACCGACTAGAATGGTCAATCCCATTAAACTTCCTCCTTCATGTTGTCTACCATACACAGTGTACTAAAATTATGGGAAATATACAATATCTGCTTTCAATTATACATATTTTCTTTCTTTAATCGGCTTTAACCAGCCAAAACGCTCATGATCTAAGTCGATTGCTAAGAACGAAGATTCACATTTCCTAAGAACTTCAAAAAACACTGTCTCTGCTTCATAGCTCCCAGTAGCCTCTACTGAAATGAAATCTTGGAAGACGGCTAATTTTGCTGTACTTAGTCTTCCATTTATTTCAATAGAATATGTGCCATGTTCCGCCTTAAATCCTTTTATTTTTCCGAGCTGTTTCTGCAAAAGTTTATGAATTTTTAAAGCCTCAACCGTTTTTGTTATATATTTAATTTGTTTTCCTGTAATATATTTTAGCTCGCCAAACGCTCTTTCATATTCGCGAAAAAGCTGAAAAAACATGCTCTCTCTTCCGAAGTAATGGGCGGCAAATTCATCTTCTATTAAATATAGCCGATAGTTTCTCACCACAATCTCTCCTTCGCCAAAAACCCTTTTTTCTATTATAAAAAAACAAAATCAAAACTTTTGTCTTTCGGCGGCAAAAACTTTCACTATTTTTGTCGATTTAATTGTTTATATTAAAAAATTCTAAAAATTCAACTTTATTATACTGCGAGTAAATTCTAAAAGCAAAATTCTTACCCTATGAATCCCAACAACAAAAAAGAGAACAGCCATTTGAAGCTGTTCTCTCATTAAAAAGGTATTATTTTTGTAGTAAGGCTTTCACACGGGCAACTACATTATTAACGGTGAAGCCGTATTCTTCCATGATTTTTTCACCAGGAGCAGAGGCACCAAATTTATCAATGGCTAGTACGTCCCCTTCGTCACCCACATATTTATGCCAGCCTAAGGAAGCACCCACTTCCATTCCAAGCCGTTTCTTCACATTTTTAGGAAGAACAGAGTCTTTATAATCTTGAGTCTGTGCTTCAAAACGATCCCAAGAAGGCATGCTGACTACAGAAACATGTACACCTTCTCCAGCTAGTGTTTTTTGTGCTTCCACAGCTAGTCCTACTTCAGAACCAGATGCAAGCAGCAATGCATCTGGAGTTTCTTTTTCAGAAGCAGAAATAACGTAGGCTCCTTTTGAAACACCTTCATATGCATTTACATCGGTACCTTTTATCGTAGGTAAGTCTTGGCGAGTTAATACAAGAGCCGTTGGCTTGTTTGTAGACTCAACAGCAAGCTTCCAAGCCGCTGCTGTTTCATTTCCATCTGCAGGGCGAATGATGGAAAGACCAGGCATTGCACGTAATGCCGCAAGTTGTTCGATTGGTTCATGTGTTGGGCCGTCTTCCCCAACCGCAATACTGTCATGGGTAAATACATAAGTAACAGGTAATCCCATTAAGGCAGCTAGACGAATCGCTGGACGTAAGTAGTCAGAGAAAACAAAGAAGGTTCCGCCAAATACTTTTACTCCACCATGTAGAGCAATCCCGTTCATAGCTGCTCCCATAGCAAATTCACGAACGCCAAACCAGATATTACGACCTTCATAGGAATTTGGCATGTAGTCACTTGAGCCCTTGATTAAAGTTTTATTTGAACCAGCAAGGTCTGCAGACCCACCAATTAAGATCGGTAAATTTTTCGCAATGCCATTTAATACTTCACTTGAAGAGGCACGGCTCGCAAGGCTTTTACCCTCTTGGTAAACTGGAATATCTTTGTCCCATCCCTCTGGCAGCTCATGATTTAATGCTTTTTCAAGCTGAGAACCAAGTTCAGGGTATTCTTTTTTGTATTGCTCAAAAAGGTCATTCCATTCCTTTTCTTTCTTCTCGCCATTTTCAACAATAAGCTTTTGGAAGTTTTCATACACTTCTTGTGGTACATGGAAATCTTCTTCAAATGTCCATTTGTAAGCTTCTTTTGTTAATTTTAATTCTGCTGCACCTAATGGAGCACCGTGGACACCGGAAGTTCCTGCACGGTTTGGTGAACCATATCCAATGACCGTTTTTACTTCAATCATTGTTGGGTGGTCTAAATCACTTCTTGCTTCATCTAGTGCTTTTGAAATCTCTTCAAGGTTGTTGCCATCTTCTACACGAATATACTGCCATCCATAGGCTTGGAAACGTTCCTTAACACTTTCAGAGAAGGATTTATCTAAGTCCCCATCAAGAGAAATATCATTTGAATCATATAATACAACTAAACGACCTAATTTTAAGTGTCCTGCAAGTGAAGCAGCCTCAGCAGATACACCCTCCATTAAATCACCATCACCACAGATGCTATATGTAAAATGATTCACAAGTTCGAATTTATCTTTGTTATAAACACTTGCAACATGGCGTTCTGCCATTGCCATCCCCACTGCCATGGCAATACCTTGGCCAAGTGGTCCTGTTGTTGCTTCAACACCTTCAGTGTGACCGTATTCCGGGTGACCAGGAGTTTTACTGCCCCATTGACGAAATTGCTTTAAATCATCCATTGTTACATTGTATCCGGATAAATGAAGCATGCTGTATAATAACGCGGAACCATGTCCAGCGGATAATACAAAACGATCACGGTTAAACCAATGCGGATTCTTCGGATTTTGGTTCATAAAACGAGTCCACAAAGTGTAAGTCATTGGTGCAGCACCCATTGGCATTCCAGGGTGGCCTGAATTAGCTTTTTCAATCGCATCAATCGCAAGTGTGCGAATGGATGTTACAGATAATGCATCAATCGTATCAAACATAAAATACATCCTTTCCTGAATAATAGGATTATAAGTACAACAATAATATTATAGTTCCCTTCCGATTTATTCAACTAGTTGCATCAAAATTAGTTTTTGTAAGCCTTATCATTTTATACTTTCATCAAGAAAGTGCCGAGAAATGTAAAAAAGGAATACAAAAATGTATTCCTGCAGTCTTTTAATGTAAGTTATTCTTTTTTCTTGCCTTGATTTTTTCGGGTGTTACATCATTACCAAGTGGATCAATAATTTTTGTATTCGTTAATGTATCTAACATATTAGAACGGAAAGCAGCTAAATATTCACTTCTTAATTTTGATTGCTCTTTTGCTTCTATCTCCGTTAATCCAGTTGTTTTTGATTTTCTTGCTAATTCATTAATTCTTGCTATTTTTTCTTTTGAAAGCAAATTAAACCCACCTTTCGAAGCAAGTTATCATAGATACTAAATCCATGACACCTGATTTTACTAGAAAATGCTTCGTCTGACAAGCTAATTGTTTAATCTTCTTCTGAATGAATATATTCTTGATATCTTCTATGTACAGTTGCTTTTGAAATATTATAGCCAAATCCCCTTAAAGTAGCGGCAATTTCGGCGAAGGTCAATTTATTTTTTCTTAGTCGAACAATTTCTTCAATAGGTGCATCAATTTTATCTCTGCCGGAGTGTTCTCCAAGATTCTTAAGGTTTTTTTCTGGTTTATATCCTTGTTTGACTGCCCGTTTCATTCCACGCTTAATTTTGATATTATGGAGCTTACGCTGGTATTCCTCCACCATCCCTACAATTTGGAGGACCATTGAATCTGATTCGGAAAGTTGTAGTTCTCCATTATGTGAAATACCAAAAAGCTTTATACCTTCTTTTAAAATACAATGTAATAGCGCAATCTTCGCATTTCCTCTGCCAAGCCTCGTTTCATCCTGAATTAACACAGCTTGGATTGGTTCGTCCTTTATGATTTGAAGCAGTTGAAGAATCCCTTCTCTTTCCAGATCATAACCACTTGCTTGCTCCTTAATGATGGAAACTACCTCAAACTGATGCTGTTTTGCAAGCTGAGTAAGTTCCTCCTCCTGCCTCTTAAGTGAAGTTTCCTGTGTTTCTTTTGTTGTACTCACACGGCAATAAATAATTGCTTTCATACCTATATCTCTCTTTCTATTCCTCAGCAGCACTTGCTAGCTCTGTTGTAGATGAGGTCTTTTTGTTAACTGGAATGACAATCTCTTCTCCGGGATAAATTTGTTCATCCTCCAATTTATTATGGAGTTTAACCCAATTTACGAATTCTTCATTAGAAAGAGAATGTTCCTTTGCGTATTCCTCGGAAATTTTCCAAAGAGAATCTCCATCGGAAACAGTAATTTTTGTATAGTGGTCATTTGTGGCTGAGCTAAAATCAATCGAAAAGATAAAAGCTAAAAGACAGCTTAATCCAATTAGAATAATAGAAAATGAATATTTGTTCCATAGTTTTTTCATTACAAACACCTCTCAATAGAATATATGTTCGTTTATTTGATTTTATTATAATACGAACATTTGTTTGTTGTCAATATTATTCGAACTTATGTTTGTATAAAATTGGTGAACATGCTATAATTAAGGTAACAATTACTAGTGGCGAGGTGGAAATTACCATGGCTAAAATTTCTAAACGGCAGCAGGATATTCTTAATTTCATAAAAGGCGAGGTAAAGAAAAAAGGATATCCACCCTCTGTTCGTGAAATCGGAGAAGCAGTAGGTCTTGCTTCGAGTTCAACCGTTCACGGTCATTTAGCTAGATTAGAAAGTAAAGGGCTTATTAGAAGAGACCCTACTAAACCAAGAGCAATCGAAATATTAGAAGTAGATGAAACGACACAAATCCCAAGAAATAATGTTGTCAATGTTCCTGTTGTCGGTAAGGTAACCGCCGGTACTCCGATTACTGCGATTGAAAATGTCGAGGAATATTTTCCACTTCCTGAAAGACTTGCGCCATCTGATGAACACGTATTTATGCTGGAAATTATGGGTGAAAGTATGATTGAAGCAGGGATCCTTGATGGGGATTATGTCATTGT
This sequence comes from Neobacillus niacini, assembly GCF_031456445.1. Classification (GTDB taxonomy): domain Bacteria; phylum Bacillota; class Bacilli; order Bacillales; family Cytobacillaceae; genus Neobacillus; species Neobacillus niacini_I. The sequence goes on from NZ_JAVDUQ010000001.1 coordinate 187,853, forward strand.
TAAACAGCAGCAAACCGCCAATAACGGTGATATTGTTGTCGCAATGACAGAGGAAGATGAAGCGACTTGTAAACGGTTTTTTAAAGAAAAGGATTATATTCGCCTGCAACCAGAAAATTCCGCAATGGAACCAATCATTTTAAGGAATGTCTCGATTTTAGGAAAAGTGATCGGAGTTTATCGACATATACACTAATCAAAGAAGTCAGTGCAAAATAATGTGCTGGCTCTTTTTTATTAGATAATACTATTTTTATTTTACAAATATTGAAAATTCAGTATTTTTTACCCATTCTTTATAGAATACAATTTTAATATAATGGAATTACACCAAGATTTTACCTTAGGTCAAAAATTTAGGCTTAAGGAGTTGAGAATCAGTGTTAAAAGACATTATTTTCTCTTTCGTAATCGGTGGTGTAGTTGGAATGATCGGACATATTCGAAAGCATGGAAAAATCATCATGCCACGTAAGACAAAAAGGTTCGTTTATCTAGGGTTTTTTGAAGAAATGCTCTTAGGTGCAATTGCTTCACTGCTCCTTGTCGTGTATATTTCTCCTAATTCTTATGTTGAAAAAATGACCATCTCGATTAGTGCCGGGATTGGTGGTGATTTGGTTCTGACCGGTTATAAGCAATTTAAGCAAAATGATTCAGATTAAATGGAAACCCTTTTTTGTTAGAAACTGGTATAATAGTAAAACTCCTAAGCAACATATGCTTAGGAGTTTTTTGTATTAATACATGGACATATATTGTTCTCTTTCCCAAGGGTGTACAACTGTACGGAACATATCCCACTCAATTTCTTTTGCTTCTACAAAGTGTTCGAAAATATGTTCACCAAGAGCAGAAACCATAGTTTCGTTAGTTTTTAACTGATCCAGTGCTTGTGCTAATGTTGCAGGAAGATCGATAATGCCTTCTTCAATTCTTTCTTCCTTGCTCATTACATAGATGTTGCGGTCCACTGCAGCGGGAGGAGTTATATTATTTTTAATTCCATCTAAACCTGCTTTTAAAAGTACTGCTAAAGCAAGGTATGGGTTTGCTGCTGGGTCAACACTGCGTACCTCAACACGTGTGCTCATTCCGCGTGAAGCCGGGATACGAATTAATGGTGAACGATTTTGTGCAGACCATGCAACATAACAAGGTGCTTCGTAACCAGGTACAAGACGCTTAAAAGAGTTTACAGTTGGGTTCGTCACTGCCGTAAAGCTTGGAGCATGCTTCAAGATTCCAGCAATAAATTGACGAGCAGTATCACTCAATTCAAGATCACCAGTTGGTTCAAAGAATGCATTTTTGCCATCTTTAAATAGGGAAAGGTTGCAGTGCATTCCGGAACCATTCACTCCGAATAATGGTTTTGGCATAAATGTTGCATGTAAACCATGTTTACGCGCGATAGTTTTTACAACAAGTTTGAATGTCTGAATTTGGTCACAAGCTGTAACGGCATCAGCATATTTGAAATCAATTTCGTGTTGTCCTGGAGCTACTTCATGGTGAGATGCTTCAATTTCAAATCCCATTTCTTCTAGCTCAAGAACGATATCACGACGGCAGTTTTCTCCTAAATCAGTTGGTGCTAAGTCAAAGTATCCGCCTTGGTCATTTAATTCTAAAGTAGGTTCCCCTTTTTGATCTAATTTAAATAAGAAGAATTCCGGCTCTGGTCCTAAGTTGAAATTCGTAAACCCAAGTTCCTTCATTTCCGCTAAAACTCGTTTAAGGTTATTACGCGGGTCTCCGGCAAATGGTTTATCATCTGGTGTATAGATATCACAAATTAAGCGAGCAACTTTACCTTTTTCCGCAGTCCAAGGGAAAACAACCCAAGTATCAAGATCAGGATGAAGGCGCATATCTGATTCTTCAATCCGTACAAATCCTTCGATAGAAGATCCATCAAACATCATTTTGTTATCTAATGCTTTCTCTAATTGGCTGATTGGAATCTCCACATTTTTAATGGTTCCAAGAATATCTGTGAATTGTAAACGAATAAATTTAACATTTTCCTCTTGTGCCAAACGTTGAATATCTGCTTTTGTAAACTTAGCCATTTTATTACCCCCTATTAATAATTGAAATGATTAATGGAAAAAGCGTGACATATCACCCTGTCTTAGAGTTGGACGACTCAATTTGTTCGTATGCAACAATTCGTTGCGAAGTAGTTTTCTAAGTTGCTCGTCTGTTAAGTCTCGTTTCGCCTTTTCAGCTTCCTGTTGAATAATATTGGTTTGTTGCTCCTTCACAAGGAATAGCTGTTTTATTCCAGCCATATTGACCCCTTGATCTATTAAGTCCTTGATTTCTAACAGACGATCAATGTCATTTAAACTAAATAAACGCCTGTTTCCATCCGTTCTTGCTGGAGTAACCAACTCATGTTCTTCGTAATACCGGATTTGTCTTGCAGTCAATTCCGTTAGCTGCATGACTGTTCCGATGGGAAACAGTGGCATAGAACGGCGAATTTCTTTTCCGCTCACCAATCCTCGCCTCCCTTTTCGTAATTCATATTGTTATTATATTTCGTGTTAGAAAAGATGTCAATCATATGTTAGATTTTCTAACATGGTTTTTCGAATAAAATTTATCTATATTATTGATACGGGTGATGGTGCATTACTTTGGATTATCTAAATACTCTTAAGTGACCGTTGCTGATTTCTTTTCTTGTTCACGGGCACCATAAGCCTCTGTTAGTTCCCATTCAACCGATCTTTCCGCTTTCTCGGGCACCAAGACCCCTTCTCAACCTGATAAAGGGCCGCCATCTATAGCGACCCTCATAGTTTCAGCTAATCCAGTTGAATTAATCCTTTTTCCAGCAAACGGTCTACAGCTAGGGAAACTGCAATTTTAACATGTGAATAAGTGAGACCCCCCTGGACATAAGCCACATACGGCGGCCGGATTGGACCATCGGCCGTCAGTTCGATACTTGCCCCCTGAACAAAAGTTCCTGCGGCCATAATCACATCATCTTCATAACCAGGCATATACGCAGGATACGGGGTGACATGTGAATTTATTGGTGAAGCAAATTGAATTGCCTGACAAAATGCCACCATTTTTTCACGGTCATCGAATTGTACCGCTTGAATCAGATCCGTTCTCTGAGAATCCCATTTTGGCGAAGAATTCATGCCTAATTTTTCAAGCATAGCCGCTGTGAACACAGCACCTTTCACAGCTTCCCCCACCACATGCGGAGCAAGGAAAAACCCTTGATACATTTCTTGAAGACTGTAAAGCGAGGCACCAGCCTCCGCTCCGATTCCAGGTGAAGTCATCCGGTAAGAACATGCCTCGACCCACTGTTTTTTGCCGACAATATAGCCGCCCGTCTTGGCAATCCCGCCGCCGGGGTTTTTAATCAAAGAACCGGCCATTAAATCAGCACCAACATGACAAGGCTCCAATTCCTCTACAAACTCACCATAACAATTATCCACAAACACGACCACATCACTCTTGATTTCTTTTACAAAAGAGATCATTTCTTTGATTTCAGCAATGGTAAAGGATGGTCTTGTGGCATATCCCTTTGAACGTTGAATACCAATCATCTTTGTATTCGCCTTGATTTTGGCTGCAACCGAATCCCAATCAACCGACCCCGCGCTGCTTAAAGAAACACTATCATAAGTAATCCCAAATTCCTTTAACGACCCAACACCATTCCCGCGAATCCCAACAATTTCTTCCAGCGTATCATATGGTTTTCCGGTAATATATAAAAGTTCATCTCCCGGTCTGAGCACACCAAATAAGGCGATGGAAATCGCGTGGGTGCCGGAAATAATTTGCGGTCGTACGAGACCCGCTTCTCCCCCGAATACATCTGCATAGACTAATTCCAATGTATCCCGGCCAATGTCATCATAGCCATAGCCTGTGGATGGGATGAAATGCGAATCACTCACTTTATGCTTTTGATAACTTTGCAACACCCGGAACTGATTTACCTCAGCTCTTTCTTCAATCCTTTTATGTACTTCAGCAATTTGCTTTTCCACTTCGCTTACTATTGGCTGAAGCTTTTCCCCATTTTTCAACTGTTGAAACATTTTGTATCTCCTATTCTACACTTTAAATTTCTCTAATTGCCCCGTTATTTGATGATCCTTAAGTGAATATCCCCGGCATTGATAAAGCTGACTTTCCTCATTAAAACTAAGATCGCGCAATACGGTTTCATTTTTTAATAAGGACAACAGTTTTCCTTCTGTTGATGGAACTTCCACTTGATATGGAACCATCATTTCAATGACGACACTTTCCATTTTTCTTTTTAGCTCATTCCGATCCTCTTTGTCAAATGCACTAATAAAAACAGACGGAGTATTAGCGGTCGGAACAAAATCTGGGTGCTTCTGATCCCTTTTATTATAGACGGTTAATTGTGGAATATCTTTTACCTCTAAATCCTCAAGCAGTTTATTGACTGTTTTTTCATGATGAAAATAATCTGGATTGGACATATCAACTACATGAAGCAGTAAATCTGCTTCTTTTACCTCTTCAAGTGTGGAGCGAAAGGAAGCAATCAGGGTGGTCGGTAAATCCTGAATAAATCCAACCGTATCGGTAATCAACGCCAGGAACCCGCTTGGTAAAATCAATTTTCGTGTCATTGGATCAAGGGTAGCAAACAACTGATTTTCCTCATAGGACTCTGCCTCAGAAAGACGATTAAACAAAGTTGATTTTCCAGCATTCGTGTAGCCGACAATGGCGACTTGAAAGGTTTTATTTTTCTTTCTTCTCTCTCTGTAGCGGTCCCGGTGCTGGACGATCACAGAGAGCTGTCCTTTAATATCATCAATCCTGCGGCGGATATGACGACGATCCGACTCGAGCTTTGTTTCCCCTGGTCCTCTTGTTCCAATTCCGGCACCAAGACGGGATAAAGATGTTCCCTGTCCGGCCAGGCGTGGTAATAGATATTGGAGCTGTGCGAGCTCTACCTGTAATTTTCCTTCTTTTGAACGAGCCCTTTGCGCAAAGATATCAAGAATCAGCTGGGTTCGATCAATAATCCGGGCATTGATTTCCCCCGCTAAATTTCGCTTTTGGCTTGGGGAAAGTTCATCATTAAAAATGACTAAATCAGCCTCAAGTTCTTCCGTCAATGCCTTTAATTCTTCAACTTTCCCTTTGCCTAGGTATGTAGCCGGATGGATGCGTTCACGTTTTTGAGTAACTGAAATCAGAACTTCCCCCTGTGCTGTCTCTGTTAAGGAAGCTAATTCATCCAGCGAAAATAGAAAACGCAAATCGTCCATCTCTTGTGTTTGGCAGCCAACAAGAATTGCTTTTTCAACGGTTTCCTTTGTCTCCGTATGTTCCATCAGTATTCTTCCTTTCCGAAAAGTTCTTCCCCCATCATATCAAATCATTCCAAAATTCTCTATTTCCATTCAAAATTTTAGTTGATTTATCACTTTTACGTGATAAAATCATATTTGTTCTTATTATATAGTGTTTTAGATAAAAAGAAATTTTGGGGAGATATGAGAAAAAATGACGTGGGAAGTGCTGAGTATGATTGGCACAATTGCATTTGCTGTTAGTGGTGCGATTGTGGCAATGGAAGAGGAATATGATATTTTAGGTGTTTTTATTTTAGGAATTGTTACAGCCTTTGGCGGCGGTGCGATTCGAAACCTGTTAATTGGTGTACCCGTTTCGGCTTTGTGGGATCAGGGTTTATTTTTTCAGATCGCCATTATTGCGATTTTAGCTGTCTTTTTGTTTCCTGCAAATTTACTGAAGCATTGGCAAAAATGGGGGAACTTATTTGACGCGATTGGACTTTCAGCATTCGCTATTCAAGGTGCTATCTATGCTTCTAATATGCACCATCCCATGAGTGCGATTATTGTCGCAGCTGTTTTGACGGGAATCGGCGGTGGGATTATTCGTGACTTATTAGCTGGAAGAAAACCAATTGTCCTAAGGGCTGAAATTTATGCGGTTTGGGCGATTCTTGCCGGATTATTTATTGGGCTAAAAATTGCTTCCCAACCATGGGAATTGTACACTTTATTTGGAATGATCACCGTGTTACGAGTACTTTCCTACACATTCAATTGGAAGCTGCCAATCCGCTCTCTTGAAGCAAATTAAAAATCGACGGACATGATGATCCGCCGATTTTTTTTGTGCCACTTTTGCGAGAATTAGATCAATCTTTACGACAGTTGGACCGCTCTTTACGACAATAGGCAGCTCTATGCGATAATTGGAGCAGCTTATCCGACAATTAGAGCCCTCTTTGCGACAATTGGCTTAACCTTTACGACAGTTGGACCGCTCTTTACGACAATAGGCAGCTCTATGCGATAATTGGAGCCGCTTATCCGACAATTAGAGCCCTCTTTGCGACAATTGGCTTAACCTTTACGACAATTGGACCGCTCTTTACGACAATAGCTGCTCAATACGATAATTGGAGCCCTCTTTGCGACAATTGGACTGCCTTTTACGACAATGAGCTCACTTCCCTATTACAACTTTACATATCTTCTTCAAAAACCAAATCATTGCTCCGTAAGGTCATTAATTCATGCCGATCATACGAGTTTAACATTAGTAATCGCATTGCTTGGGCCCGGATTGATTTCTCGATAATATTTCGCACATAACGACCATTCGAAAAACTAGCCGGACTTAAAACGGCTTTTACCCAAATCAAATGATCTTTTACCTTTTTTTCTGCCTCATGACTAAAGGAATATTCTCTCTCAGTCAGCATCCGCTTGGCAATTTCCATCAGCTGCTCGATGTTATAATCAGGAAAATCAATAACAAGAGGAAACCGTGAATGGAGACCGGGGTTTAGAGTTAAAAAATACTCCATCTCTCGAGAATAGCCGGCAAGAATTAAAATAAACTCATGCTGCTTATCCTCCATGTGCTTGACAAGCGTATCAATCGCTTCTTTACCAAAATCCTTTTCCCCGCCGCGCCCTAAGGAATAGGCTTCATCAATAAATAATATGCCGCCCTGTGCTTTTTTTACAAGGTCACGCGTTTTTTGGGCGGTATGGCCGATATACTCCCCAACAAGGTCGGCCCGTTCCGCCTCAATTAAGTGTCCCTTGGTCAAAACATTCATTTTTTGAAAAAGCTTGCCAATCAATCTGGCTACTGTTGTTTTTCCGGTGCCGGGATTTCCTTTAAACATCATATGAAGGGCTTGTTTTTTTGCCTTTAATCCCATTTCTTCCCGCTTTTTGTTCACGTAAATCCAGGCATAAATTTCTTTTATCATTTTTTTCATTTCTTCCATGCCAACCAAAGCACCAAGCTCTTCCTCTATTTCAATTAAAGCCGAATGCTCAGGGGGGATTTCCTTTGGAACAACTTGAAAATCTGGCAGTTTTTTTGTTATTGATTTTTTCTTTTGTGTGTTGAGGACAACTCTTATTTGACCGTTACTTTTCTCACGGAATTGTTGATCCAAAGCTTTCACCTCTCAATCTGCAAACAGTCTGCGCACGAATTAGTCAATATTCCCTCAACCTATGTGTATTCAGTTTTTATGCTTTTTATTTTGAAAAATAAAAAAGAGCCCAGATATTTGGGCTCAAATTTATATATGGATTTTATTCTGCATTCAAATCAAGCTGTACGTTTCTTTGCGGAGCAAAGGTTGAAATGGCATGTTTATAAACTAATTGCTGCTTTCCTTCCGATTCAAACAGGACTGTAAAATTATCAAAACCTTTGATACAACCCCTTAATTGGAAACCGTTCAATAGGAATACCGTTACATGGGTGTTATCCTTCCGGCATTGGTTTAAAAATTGATCCTGAATATTAATGGTTGTTTTCATTTGTATATCCTCCTCTTTTATCTCTACTAATATGTATTCGATTTTACTTGTAGCTTTCCTTCAACATAATGTGAAATTTCCGTTAATTTTTTCGAGAAATTCTGCACATCTGTTACATCAAACCATTCTACACCCATCTTGTTTCGAAACCAAGTTAATTGCCTTTTTGCATAGCGTCTTGAATTTTGCTTTAGACTTTCAACCGCCTGCTCAAGGCTGATTTTTCCATCAAGGTAGTCATAAATTTCCTTGTAGCCGATGGCCTGGATGGATTGACAGTCCCTTAGTCCCTGGTCATGGAGATGTTTTACTTCTGATAAAAGTCCTTCCTCCATCATTAGATCGACACGCTGGTTAATTCGCTCATAAAGTTTTTCGCGGTCCATCGTTAATCCGATCAGTGCTGTCTCATATAGAAGGTCAGGCTGTTGTTCGCTTTGCACATCACTCATTGTTTTTCCGGTGCGGTGATAGATTTCGAGTGCCCGAATGACCCTTCTGACATTGTTGGGATGAATTTGCGCCGCACTCCCGGGATCAATCTCAGTTAATTCTTGGTGAAGTACCTCAGCACCTTCATTCTTCGCTCTTTCTTCCAACTGCATCCGGAACTCATCATCAGCAGCAGCATCGGAAAATTGATAATCATAAATGACAGACTGTATGTAAAGTCCGGTTCCTCCGACAATGATTGGAAGCTTTCCTTTTTCAGCAATCTCCCTGATTTTTTCACGAACAAGCAGTTGAAATTCCGCAACTGAAAAGGTCTCATCCGGATCGCGAATATCAATGAGGTGGTGCGGAATCCCTTCCATTTCTTCAGGCTTTATTTTTGCTGTGCCAATATCCATGCCACGGTAAATTTGCATGGAGTCACCCGAAATGATTTCCCCGTCAAGCTTTTTCGCCATTTCAATGCTAAGCTTGGTTTTTCCAACTGCAGTCGGACCAATAATGACTAATAACTTTTGTTTTAAATCCAATCTTTTCACACTGCCCTTATTCCATTTTAAGTGAAAGATCTACTCTTTCACGTCCTATCGTAACACATATTTGAAAAGCAGTTGAACATCAAATAAGTATATACAAAAAATAACTTTTCTATGCAAAATTTCAAAGTGAATTTTTTATGACAAATTTATTTCCAATTGAGGAGTGTTTTTCATTTAAGATTACAAATGGGTAACGTTTCATTTACAATCGACAAATTACCCCCAAATTCGTGGTAGGCTTATCCGTAGATTATTCTGTAAGAATACAAGAGAAAAGGTGGAAAACATGTTATCTAATTCAGAAATTGGAATTGATTTAGGAACTGCTAATATATTAATCTATACGAAAAACAAGGGAATTGCTCTTAACGAACCTTCAGTAGTCGCAATCGATACGAACACGAAGCGAATCGTCGCTGTTGGGACGGAGGCAAAACAAATGATTGGGAAAACTCCGGAAAAAATTGTCGCGGTTCGTCCATTAAAGGATGGAGTCATTGCAGATTATGATGTGACAACGGAAATGTTAAAAGCCGTAATGAGGAAAGCTTCGAAAAAAGGCGGGTTTTCCATCCGCAAACCAAATGTTGTAGTTTGCATTCCATCCGGTTCAACCAGTGTTGAACGGAGAGCGATCCATGATGCCGTTCGTAATGCAGGGGCAAAAAAAATTAGTTTAATCGAAGAACCTGTGGCCGCAGCGATTGGAGCAGGCATGCCGATAGACGAACCTGTAGCCAATGTCGTGGTAGATATCGGCGGCGGGAATACCGAAGTTGCGATCATTTCGTTTGGCGGTGTCGTGGCTTGCCATTCCATTAAAGTGGGCGGTGACCGTTTTGACGATGAAATTATTCAACACGTGCGAAAGGTATATAATGTGCTGATTGGGGAAAGAACTGCCGAAAATATCAAAATGGAAATTGGCTTTGCCCTGATTGATCATGAAGAAAAATTCATGGATGTCCGCGGGCGTGATTTGGTGACCGGATTGCCCAAAACGATTAATCTATCATCCTATGAAATTCGTAATGCGATGAAGGAGTCTTTATTGCAAATTTTAGAGGCAATCCGTGCAACGCTTGAAGACTGTCCTGCTGAGCTAAGCGGTGATATCGTTGACCGGGGTGTGATTTTAACGGGTGGCGGTGCTTTAATGAATGGAATGGAGGAATGGTTAAGCAAGGAAATTTTCGTTCCTGTTTCACTTGCTCCAAGTCCGCTTGAATCGGTAGCAATTGGTACCGGAAAATCACTGAAATATATTAATATGCTGCAAACGGCGGCGAAATAAATAGGTTTAGAGGTCGAAATCGGGGGCGATTTCGACCTTTTTCAATTGGTACCATTTTATTGTCCAGTTTGGATGACTTATTAGCCGGTTTATCTGGATATTTGCCACATTGGATATTTTATTTTCCAAAATCCTTTTTTGAAGTAAAAATAAAAATATAAATCCAGTATTGGGTAAAAATAAAGCCTGTTTTTTACAAAATACCATTTTTCAAAGCAATATCTATGATATTTATTACCTCTTGGACGCCTTACAACTTTATTTGCCACTTTTTCATGAATATTTGCCGCTTCCTCCCAGATATTATCCACTTCGGGCATTTTATTTCCGGCTTCCCCCAATTTATTGGCCTTTTCATTTGTTAATTCCAATCCGTTCCATCAGGTGCAATACCATAACCGTCAAGATCTACTATTTGTTTAAATTAATTTTTTTATAACCTCACTTAAAGCTTCCTGACTCATTGTTTCCAGCTTATAATCATGAGTTTCAAACGATAAGTGTCTGGTAACATCATTTGGAACAATTACACAACGGATGCCGGCTTCTTTCGCTGCTAGTAATCCATTTAAAGAATCCTCGAAGGCAACGGCTTCAGGTCGTTTTAAATTGCAATCAGTCAGAGTTTTTATATATATTTCCGGGTCCGGTTTCACTTTTTTTACATCATTTTTGGTATTGATCACATCAAAATACTCAATGATATTTAATGGTTTTAGATGCCGGGCAACCCACTCTCTTGAAGAACATGATGCCAAACCAATTTTCAAATTATTTATTTTAGCTTCCTCTAAATATTCGATGACCCCTTCTCTAAGGGAAGGTTGTTTCATTTTTTCGTTGTACTTTTCAAGTGCAAGTTGATTAAGCAGTTCACAGTCTACATCTTCTCCAACTACTCCCCGAAGATATTTAAATAAAACATCACTGCCTGTGCCAATACAGCTGGAATACTTTGATAATTCCAGTTCCACATGATGTTTTTCCATTAGAACCTCTTTTAACGCCTCGAACCAAACTGATTCGGTATCGACAATTAGTCCATCAAAATCAAAAATGACCCCTTTAATCACATAATCATCTCGCTCCACTTTATATTTTCCAAATTTTACTTATGATATTATCTTAAATTCCTTCTACATATGGAAATAATCCCCTTTACTATTTTATACCAATCAATTTGTTCACACAATTATAAGCAAATCTACCTATTTATGGATATTTATCCACTTTTTTATTGACTGTAATTTCAAAATACGTGATAATGATAATCGTTATCAACAATAATTATTATCAATCATATCAAGGAGGATTTATTATGTTTAACCAATTTTTAAGAAAAAACCGCTATGCCTCATTGCTTCTCACTGTTTTTCGATTGTATCTTGGATGGCAATGGCTAAATGCGGGTTGGGGGAAATTATCCAGTGGCAATTTTGATGCGAGTGGCTTTTTATCCGGTGCGGTAAAACAGGGAATTGGTGAACATCCCGCTGTTCAACCATGGTGGGCTAATTTTTTGCATGATGTTGCAATTCCACATGTTGAACTTTTTAATATCTTAGTCCCTTGGGGTGAATTCTTAGTGGGTTTCGCCTTAATCATCGGAGTCTTTACTAATTTTGCTATGCTTATGGGTCTTGTAATGAATTTTGCTTATATGTTTTCCGGGACGACTAGCACGAATCCACAGATGGCTCTAATCGGGATGTTCATACTTGTCGCCGGAATAAATGCAGGCAAGATTGGTTTAGACCGATGGATTTACCCATATTTTAAAAAAGTGTTATTAAAAAAGTCGAAGCAAGAGAAATTCCCACTTAGCGCCTAGAATTTTTTCTTAAAAAATTACATCCAAAATAAAAACAACGATCATGATCAACTGAATAAACGCTTTTGCAAACGTTCCGCTTAAAAAGGCAATTAAAGTAGCAAAAGCCACTTTTATCGAACCTTGGAAAGTTTTCTTTTGCATCAGTTCTGCCATCAATACCAATACAAACGGAACAATAATAACACCAAATGGGGGAATGATAAAGCTGCCGACAATTAAACCAATCGTTGCCGCTCGCATCCCCCATTTGGAACCTCCCGCTTTGTCTACAAAATGAAGATTCGCTAAATAATCCGCTAAAAATAATAAAATAGTTAGGAGGACAAACATGGTCCACGAAACCCAGGAAAGTTCATTTGAATTAATCCCGAATTGGTATAGCAGGACACCTCCCCAAATCAGCAAAACGGACGGAATAATTGGATAAACGAGACCAACAAAACTAAAGATAAAACAGATACTTATTATGATCCAAAATATAATGGCCAGGATATGAATCACCTCTTTTCTTGCATTATACTATATTCAAAATAACCTTCAAAAAAAATTAGAGCCTGGCGCTGTCAAGCCCTATTAAATCTTTATTTACTTCGCCAATGGAATCTTAATATCCTCCCCAACTTCAAGCACACAGTTTTGGCGGTCCTTAACGGGAGCAAAAAACATAATGTATTCGTCATCTGCCCCTTGTACCTCACCCTTACTAAAAATGGGATCCGCTCTCTTGCCAGCCGATCTCAAAAATACGCCAGACTTTTTATTATCCACAATATAGCCGTATTTTTTATTAAATTTCCTTGCATGTAGGAATTGATGTTCCAATTTACTCAGCACGTGGAATTTTTCTCCATTTTCTATGATAAGTTTAGTATCAGAACCCGTAACGACCACCCTAGTTTCCATTGCTGAAAACTCAACTTGCTTAATCCTGTAATTTTGATTTTCAAAAGTGAATTCTTTATCTACATTTACTGTTTCCCTTGTTGAAATAGCGGATTTGCCGAGTTTGAACTCAAGCGGCCATTTGGTTTTTACTTCGCCTGTTTTTTGGTCATCATAGATGGTCAAATTTTCAATTTCAAGACGAATATTTTGTCCTTCATATTCTTTTATTGAATCGAATGATTCGGCTTCAAACACTTTATTTTCCTTAGCATCATAATACCTGCTCCCCCATCCAACAGTATGTAATCGTTTCTTTTGTCCATCACCTACAATCAACTTGATTGAACTTTTCCCCTCAAAAATGTCGACATAATAGTGCTGTAAATTTGTTTTTTTACTTTGATACGTTAATAAGAGTTTTGTCTCCTTATCATCTGTTAAAACACTTTCAAAGTGCACGGTTATATCATGCTTCTTATCATAATAAGTTTGATTCACCGTTTGGCCACGCCCCTCGTTAATCGCCATTTTTAAACCAGTATCATCAATATGTTTACTTGAAAATATTTTATCCAATGCCTCTTGAATCGCTGCCAATGCGGGGGTAAAAGTTAAAGTTGAAACGGTAATTAGGCAAATCGCAGCAACTATTGATAATCTCTTATATAGTCTTCTTTTTTTATTATGAGCCGTGTCATTATTTTGCATTACCATATCTCCTTTATATCCTAGTTTTTCTATCCTATGTACCTTATTCTGTATTTCATCCCAAACATCCGGTACTTGCTTTTCTATTGCCTGATCTAAATGCTTCAGCATTTTTTCTTTCTCCAACAGATTTCCTCCTTACTCTATGCCTTTTCGTAATTTTTTCAAAGCGGCATTATATTTCCAAAGGACTGTTCCCAACGGCATTTCTGTGATTTTGGCGATTTCTCTATGCTTCATTCCCGAGATATCCTTCATAATGACAATTTGCCTCTCCTCTTGATTAAGCAATTCTAAGTATTTGGATAAAACCATTTTGTCGACAGGATCTTCTGTTATAGACTGTAGCCGTTCAAAATAATCACCGTCGAATCCCGTGATTTCACGTTTTTTCTTTCGATACAGATCTAATGCTGTGTTCCTGGATACTGTAATTAGCCATGCCCTCACATTTGAAATCTGCTGATGTTTCATATGCTGGAAAAGCTTGATAAACACTTCCTGGAGCACATCTTCAGCCATTTCAAAGTCTCTAAGGATCGATAGCGCAATTGCAAATACATGCTTTTTATGTTCATTGAATAATTTCTTAAATTCTGCTAAGTTATCAATGGGTATATCCGATTGTTTTATATTCATTTGAACCATTTTAAGCCTCCTTTCATAGAGTAGACGGTTCAACGCCCCTTTTTATTGGAAAAATTATATTTTTTTATAGTAAACAAAAATTTGATAAGCGAGGCATTAAATATGAAGATTGATTTACCAAAAATTTCTGATGAATTACCTACTAAGAATTTCAACGATATTTTTTATGAGGAAGACCCTGAATTTGAAATGTGTAAAATTGTTGACTCCGTTTTTGAAAATGAAACGGTTGGCAGGGTCCGATTATCGAATATGGTGATTAAGAACAGCCGGTTTAATCACACCGATTTTCAAAATATTGATATAACGGACGTTTGCTTTGAAAACTGCGATCTATCTAACGCCAATTTGAGTAAATCTTCCATTCACAGAGTCGTCTTTAAAAATAGTAAATTAGTAGGTGTTGATTTTACGGATTCTCGTTTTGGAAATGTACAATTTGAAAATTCCGTCTTAAACATGACAACATTTGGAGATTCAAAGTTCGAAAAAGTAAACTTTCAGGATTCTTCCTTAAAAAATACAGACTTTTTTAACTGTAAACTTAAAATTGTCGGGTTTCAATTTTGCAATATTGACGGAGCAAACTTTGATCAAACATCCCTAAAAGGAATCGATATCAGCACATCTAATTTTAATACACTGACTGTGGAAATGAACGATTTAAAAGGCTGCAAAGTATCAAGCTACCAAGCGATTCAATTTGCGGCATTAATGGGGTTGGTCATTAAAGATTAAGAATGGAAAAAGAAGGTGTTCTGAACAAGTTTTGTTCAAAACACCATCTTTTCAATTAAATATACCCTTTATGAAACCTCGCAACATGATAGATCCTGCAACCAAATAAAGAAAAATTTTTCCCCTTTGATTTTTCTCATTAAATATCTAGCTCAAATTATTCCCCCACAAAACATTTATAAATACCACGTATAGAGTGATGAACCCGGTTATTATCACGAACAGAATCAGGATTACTCTAAATGTTCTGTTTTTTCCTATCGTGATGAAAAATACCACAAACGCTAGGATTGCAACCACATAATAAAGATAAATCATTACATAGTGAGTTAAGGGTCCAAGAAATAGACAAAGTACGGATAATTGAATAGAAAAGGCTAAGATCGATATGGCAATCCACTTCAATCGATTTTTAATAGACACAATATTTTTTACGGAAAACAAGATTGAACTAATCATAATTGCAGCAAGAAGCCACTCATATAAGAAAAAGAATGATTCTTTGGATACGGAAAAATAATATCCAAGAACAGATAGTGGTATGATAGTAAGCAGTAAATACAGATTTAGTTTGAGATTAGAGATGTCCTTAATTTTTGTCTCCTCCTTTTACATGATTAAATTGAAGTAAATCACCGACGACAAATTCTTTTGTGACCCAAGAAATAGTAATAATTGCAGAACGGAACACTTTTCTTAAATCAGATTCACTAAGCCCTTTTGAATCGATAAGAAAAGCCACCAAAAAGGCAGCCAAGTCCGTTACAATACTCCTTTGTCATTGGCAGAGCGAATAAACCCTAGAAATCTTGTCCCTTGAAATGCCAGCTCGCCAAAATCCCCTTCTACAAGCATACTGTAATCAGCATCCTTTACCTCTAATTCCATCCGGTCGCTACTTTCTACTTCGAACGTTACGAAATATTCACTAAAGGCTCTACGTTCTCCGCCGCCCCGTACTGCTGTCCTCTTTCCAACCACTAGGGCGTTTACATTTAATTTCGGGGAGTGATTATTTTTATTCCACTGTGTGATTCCTTTTATAATGGTGAACAAAATACCAGATATAAACGATTATAAATATTGCTCCAATAAAAATAGGAGCAAACTCAAACATAAAATCCCCTTGAAACATATGACCTCCTAAAATATCATTTTCTATATTTTAACATTAGAGGTATTATATGTGTCATGCAGTTTTTGCAAATTTTGTATAAAAAATATTTAAATGCCACTTTCCTTTATAGAATCTTCTTCAGGATTCATTTTCTCCTGTTTCCATTTTCCTTTGCCCACTTTGCGAAATTGAGCAATTTCAAAGTCAGTTCCATTCGTTAAAGTAAAGAAAATAAGACAATAATCAGCACCATCATTACCATGAAAATAAATATGTTTCACATACTCATTCTTTATCGTGGGGTATCTTTTCTGAATCAGCTTGCACCAATGTTCTCGGCTTCACACAAAATACTAAAATAGTTGAGAACGGTGTCTTTGGGAGTTTTAGTCCATTCAGCTGGTAACCTTGGTATATTTTAGAAATATTAAGGCGTTTTATTTTCCAGTTCATGCAGTTTATTTTCCACTTACGCCATTTTATTTACCGGTTTAACCTTTCTAGCTCTGAAAACGCAAAAAAGCCAGACAAATGCCTGACTTCGCTAACTCAAGATCCCGTTTTTTGGTAATCATTTATCTTTTTATTATCCTTTTTTATGACCTATTTATTTTATCTTCCGCTTTTCCCGTTTTATTTTCCAGTTTCACTTTCTTATTTTCCAGTTTCACTTTCTTATTTTCCAATTCGGGCTATTTATTTTCTACTTACCATGTTTTATTTGCTGCCACAAAATTTCAAAAAGCCAGGCAAAAATGCCTGGCTCTTTTACATTACTCTTTTAAACATCTTTTCCATGTCATATGAAGAATAATGCACAATAATCGGTCTTCCATGCGGACACGTAAATGGATCTGATGCTTTTCTTAAATCATCGAGCAATGCTTGAATTTCGTCGTTGCGCAAATGACGGTTCGCTTTAATCGATGCCTTACAGCTCATCATGATCGCCGCTTCCTCGCGAAGCTTTTTAATATCAACTTTTTTCATCGAAAGCAGCTGCTCAATCATTTCTTCAATGATTTCCTTTTCCTCACCTTTTGGTAGCCATTGCGGGTGGGAACGGACAATAAAGCTATTCAATCCGAACTCCTCAAGAAAAACCCCAACCTTTTCAAGCTCATGGATATTTTCATTTATTTTTAAAAAGTCATCTGTCGAATATTCAAAAGTTAACGGAACTAGCATTTCCTGCAATTCAGAAGCTACCTGCCCGACCTTCTCACGAAAGTATTCATACTTCAACCGCTCTTGTGCGGCATGCTGATCAATAATGTATAAACCATTTTCGTTTTGAGCAAAAATATAAGTTCCGTGCATTTGCCCGATTGGGTACATGCGCGGTACACGGCATTCATTTTGCTCATCAACCTCAGGCGGTTCTGTAAACGAATCATCTTCCCGTTCCACTGGCTCTACATGAAACTCACTAAAAGATTCTGGAAAATCCCAGGTTTCCGGTTCTTTTTGAATTGGCGGAGTTAAAAATGACGGATCGAATCGCGGCTGGGTTTCCTGAACCACTCGGGCAGGAACCGACGGCGGCTTGATTTCCTTCACACCTGGTGTTTCACGAGTTCCCTCATCCAGAACGAATGATGTCTGCTCCGATTTCGGCATTTCTTTTTTCAAAACCGTATAAGCAGTCGGAATCAAAATTTTCGATTTAAACGTCTCTTTGATGATTGAGGTCACCAGCTCATTTAATTCCGCTTCCTTACTAATCCGCACCTCCATTTTCGACGGGTGCACGTTCACATCGACCAGCAGCGGATCCATCTCGATGTTCAGAAGAACAATCGGAAAGCGACCAATCGGCAGCAATGTATGGTAGCCTTCCTGAATGGCCTTCGCCAATGGATAGTTTTTGATAAAACGGCCATTGATCATCGTTGAAATATAGTTTCGCGATGCCCGAGTTACTTCTGGCATGGAAGCAAACCCGCAAATCTTATAATCAAGTGAAGATCCAGTGATCGGCACAAGCTGTTTAGCAATCCCTATACCGTATATCGACGCCAAAACTTGCCGGACATCGCCGTTTCCGTTCGTTTGCAGCAATTTCCGTTCATTATGAATTAAGCGAAAGGCTACCTCTGGGTGTGAAAGCGCTAAACGATTCACCACGTCCGTAATGTTCCCAAGCTCGGTATGGATGGTTTTCATATATTTCAAGCGGGCAGGTGTGTTGAAAAATAAATCCGTAATCGTGATATCCGTACCGCGGCGGCTTGATGCTTTTTCAAACACTTCGACCTTTCCGCCTTCAATCACGACCCGATTTCCGGCACCCACCCCTGTTGAAGTTTTCATCTCTAACCTTGAAACAGATGCGATACTTGGCAGGGCTTCGCCGCGGAACCCGAGTGTCCGGATTCGGAAGAGGTCACTTTCATTCTTAATTTTACTTGTGGCATGACGCTGAAAAGCGATTAACACATCATCTTCTTCAATCCCGTTGCCATTATCCGTAATACGGATTTTTGCAAGACCCGCTTCTTCGACCTCAATTTCAATTACCGTACTGCCGGCGTCAATCGCATTTTCGACCAGTTCTTTTACGACAGATGCAGGTCTTTCAACTACTTCACCCGCGGCAATTTTATTGGACAGGATGTCATCCAATTGAATAATCTTGCCCATTTTACGTCACCCCCTATTTCAACTTTTTATGGAGCTCGTACAACATATTAATCGCCTGAAGCGGTGTTACATCTAATAAATCTAATTCTTTAATTTTCTCTAAAACTCGTTTTTCCTTTGAAGAAAGTTCCGGTTTTTTCGGCTCAGGAGTTTCATCGAAAAAGGATAACTGGGCCGGCTGTTCCACAACTTTTTCAGGTTTCGCCGGAACAGCTTGGATTACTGGTGCTTCCGTTTTCCTTGGAATAGCCTGAAGATCCGGCTGTTCTAACGCTGTTAAAATTTCATTTGCCCGCTCAATCAATTCCGGCGGCAATTCCGCGAGCTGGGCAACATGGATTCCGTAACTTTTATCCGCAGGCCCTTCTTTAATTTTATGAAGGAATACAACCTTGCCATTATGCTCAATCGCGCTAACGTGAATATTCTTTAATTTTGAAAGTTCTTCTTCTAAAACGGTTAATTCATGATAATGTGTAGAAAAAAGTGTTTTTGCACCAATTCGAGTATGAATGTATTCAATAATCGCCTGCGCCAACGCCATTCCATCATACGTAGAAGTTCCGCGGCCGATTTCATCGAACAGAATCAAGCTGTTTTGTGTCGCATTGACAATCGCATTTCGCGCTTCAAGCATCTCGACCATGAATGTACTCTGTCCGGAAATTAAATCGTCAGCTGCCCCGATGCGGGTAAACACCTGATCAAAAATTGGCAGGATAGCTTCCTCAGCTGGTACATAACAGCCAATTTGCGCAAGGATTGCAGTTAACGCAATCTGACGCATGTACGTACTTTTACCGGACATATTCGGTCCGGTGATGAGAAGAACTTCGCGGTCACCATCCATAAAGCAGTCATTAGGAACATATTCTTGCGAATTCAGTACTTTTTCGACAACCGGATGGCGGCCATCCTTAATGACAACGCGTCGCTCCTCTGAAAACTCTGGTCTCACATAACGCCGCTCTTCGCTTACTTGGGCAAAACATTGCAGGACATCGAGCTCGCTGACTGCTTTGGCTAATGCTTGGAGTCTAGGGATTTGCTCTTTTACAATTTCACGTATTTCGGTAAAAAGCTCATATTCGAGCTCCCCGCATTTTTCTTCCGCTTGTAATATTAACGCCTCTTTTTCCTTTAATTCCGGCGTGATAAACCGTTCCGCATTTGTTAACGTTTGTTTCCGCTCATACTGCCCTTCGTGTAAAAGATGCAGATTTGCACGTGTTACTTCTATATAATAGCCAAAGACACGATTATAACCGACCTTCAAGGATTTGATGCCGGTCTTTTCACGCTCTTCCCGTTCAAGCTGGGCAATCCACGTTTTCCCGTTACGGCTCGCATCACGGTATTGATCCAATTGCTCATTATAGCCGTCGCGGATGATGTTTCCTTCTTTTAATGAAAGCGGCGGATTTTCTACAATGGATTGTTCTAATAAATCAGTAACTTCTTCACATGGGTCAAGAGATTGGGCAATTTTGGTCATCTCTTCATCTTGCATTCCTAGCAGGATTTGTTTTACAAATGGTACCTGAAGCAGTGACCGCTTTAATTGCATTAAATCCCGTGCATTCACATTCCCAAATGCAACCCGACCGGCTAAACGCTCTAAATCGTATACTTCCTTCATTTTTTCACGAAGCTCTTGGCGCTCAAAATAGTGATTCATTAAGACATCAACAAGGGTGTGGCGGTGCTCAATTTCCTCTCGGTTAATCAAAGGTCTGTCAATCCAGTGCTTGAGCATCCGGCCGCCCATGGCGGTCATCGTTTCATCCAAAAGCCATAAAAGGGAACCTTTTTTCCCTTTTGAACGAATCGTTTCTGTTAATTCAAGATTTCGCTTCGAGTAGTAATCAATTTTCATATATTGATGGATTTGATACGTTTTCACCGGCTGAAGATGGTCGAGGCTTCGCTTTTGTGAGCGGTACAAATAATTAAAAAGCCGGGCTGCAGTTTGCTTCAATTTATCCTGGTTCAAATCTTCGAGCAAGCCGGAAAAATTCATTTCTATTGAACTATTATCTTCAATTGAAATCGCCAAAACATCCCGTTCACGCATTTTCTTTTGAAGTTCCCCATCAAAATCCTTCTCCACAACTACCTCTTTGGCACTTAGTACAGCAATCTCATTCAACACTTCTTCAAAGTTATTCGATAATAAGGTAACCCGGCTTTCACCAGTTGAGATGTCGTTGTAGGCAAAACCATAGGTTTGATCATCAAAAGCGGTAATCGAAGCAATATAGTTATTCTCTTTATCGGCTAGTCCTTTGCCCTCCATCACGGTTCCAGGGGTGATGAGCTGAACCACTTCGCGGCGAACAACCCCTTTAGCCTGCTTCGGGTCTTCGGTTTGTTCACAAATGGCTACTTTATAGCCCTTACCGATTAATTGTTCAATATAGTTGGCCGCAGCATGGTACGGAACGCCGCACATCGGAATCCGGTCTTCCGTCCCGCCTTCCCGGCTCGTTAAAGTAATCTCTAATTCTTGTGATGCGCGAGTAGCATCATCAAAAAACATTTCATAAAAATCGCCTAAGCGAAAAAATAAAAAGGCATCTTGATAATCTGCCTTCACTGCTAAGTATTGTTGTATCATCGGCGTATAACCAGCCATAATGACCTCCACGTTTTCATCATTTCGAGTATCTTCGACAAACTATTATAACATATCTGGGCAGCGGGGGTCAGTTGTTGAAATTAACCAACTTAGGTTTCGGGTTTGTTTATTGTGAGTGGCTGTTCGCAGATAAAAGGTCGTTTATCGCAGATAAATCAATGATTTACGCAGATAAAGTTCGATTTATCGCAGATAAATCAATGATTTACGCAGATAAAGTTCGATTTATCGCAGATAAAATAAAAAAGGTTGGCTGGGAATTCTCA
Source organism: Neobacillus niacini (assembly GCF_031456445.1). GTDB lineage: Bacteria > Bacillota > Bacilli > Bacillales > Cytobacillaceae > Neobacillus > Neobacillus niacini_I. The sequence continues at coordinate 209,481 of NZ_JAVDUQ010000001.1, forward strand.
ATTTCTATGGCTAAACACTAAAATTTAAACCGAGTCTTGGAAATTGTAACACCTGCATATAATAATATGAATTAATGGATCAGAATGGGGGTGGTTTTATGCCAAAGTGGTTAGGCGGAACTAATAAAGAATATTTTTTCGAAATGTATTCAGTAAGCCACTTTACAATGATTGCTATCCTGATCCTTGGCGCTGCGGGAATTTACTTTTTCCGAAACAAAATAAAGTGCAGAACTGCAGAAGTTGGTACCGCGATTTCACTAATGGTCTTTGAAATCACCTATCATATCTGGATGCTAATAAATGGGATTTGGGAAATCAGCTCCGCCTTACCTTTGGAACTTTGTAACATCAGTCTAATCTTAACTGGTTTACTTCTGCTTACTCGAAAAAAAGTATTCTATGAAATTTTACTATTCACAGCATTGCTTGGAGCAACTCAGGCACTCATTACACCTATATTACATTACGACTTTCCGCATTTTCGCTTTTTTCACTTCTTTTATACCCATTTAATGATTATTTGGGTGCCATTATATTTTACCTGGGTGTACGGATACCGACCAACCATCTGGTCCGTGGTCAAACTCTTTGTATTTCTAAATATGCTGATGCCATTCATCATGTTGATCAATAAACTGGTTCACGGCAATTACATGTTCTTAAGCCATAAACCTGCCACCGCCAGTTTATTAGATATCCTCGGACCCTATCCTTGGTATATCTTATCAATGGAAGGTTTGCTCTTTTCATTAAACTTATTGGTATGGCTAATCTTCAAAGAAAAGGTTGTGAAAACTTCACATGGTGTCAGGCACCATATAAATAAAAGAACTTTTTATTGACCTTTTTTATCCAATTCATTATAATAAAAGACGTTCCAAAAAAATATGTCCCGGTAGCTCAGCACGAATGAATTAGCTTCCATGAATTTACTTCAGCGTACTGACTGAACTGCTTCCTGATTAATCCTTCTGAGGTCAGGACGGGATTTTATTTTCTAGTTGTGTGTGTTAAACGAAATAATTAAGGTCTATCCTGTCCCGGTAGCTCAGCAGGATAGAGCAACAGTTTCCTAAACTGTAGGTCGGAGGTTCGAATCCTCTCCGGGACGTAGGAAAACCCTTGCTATTGCAAGGGTTTTCTGTATTATCTGTTATAGTCATATTTATTAAACTGTCAGTTTGTTTTGTATGAAACCGAGTAATGGCTATATAAAAAGCGGGTAATAGAAATGCTAATACCCAACTGAACAATCGGAAAATTCAATTTCCAAAACGTCCTGATTTTGAATTGTATTCATCTGGTTGTTGAAAATAATATAAAAAGATAGATGGCACAATCAATACAAAAGGTAATTCATTTACGATAATCGCGACTTGTCCCTCATATAATGCGGATACTGTTACATCAGGACGTTCTGAACGTATAAACTAGAGGGAATAATGTTTTTTTCTCCTCTAATACGTCTTCAATTACACGAGTTTCCAATAAATATGTTACATCAATCGCATTAATCTTCTTTTTTACTGCTTCAAGTACCTCTTCATCGACATATCCTGTTTAGTATGACCTGTTTGGAATAAAAATTTGCTTATAAAAGCTAAATGCCTCATCATATTTTTAACAGTCCTGACCGTTTGCACAATAAAAATGAGCTCCTGATTCTACTCATTGTGAAAGGGCGATTGCCTCCTCCCCTTTCTAAACTCTTAACCTGTTAGTTATACCAGTTCCTTTTTAAACCAATTCAAAAACTTTTTAACAATAACTAAAATTATTATGTTACTGAAAAAACTAACGAACCAGTTCCATTTTATGAAATCAATTAAGGAGCTGTATTTATCAATTAAAAAAGTAAATGTTGTAATTGCTAGTGCGAATACAAAAAAATGAATAAAGATTTTTCGTTTCATTTTCTCCATCGGATATAAAATAATAAAAAACACTCCAAATGTTGGATAAACAATATAATAAAGAGAAAAACTCATTTTTGTTGCTGCATTAAATTCTCTAAATGGAAATTCCACCACCCCAGTTAATATTGCGATATATTCATAAATCCATGTTATTGTTGAAACAAATAAAAAAGTTATATGAGCAGTTCTTTTCCTTTCTTTTGGTATGTACTTCAACATTAAAGAAATAGAAAGTAACCAAGAAAAAATCAGAATTAGAATTTCCTTCATCATCTGCTTTCAACCTTTACCAATCTTTTTTTAAACCAAAGATAATAACTATGGTTTAAAAATAACGAAATGATAACCGTAGATAACGTCCAATACCATTTCCATCCATGATATTCCACAAGTGTTGTGTACTTTTCAAGAACTTCCTCACAAATCGTGAAGAAACCAGCAAATGATAGGTAATACAGTATGGCACCTTTTATTTTCACTTTATTTGGATAATACAGACTAAAAAAAATTGCAACAATGGGAAAAATGAAAAATTCAAAAGCGAAACTCGTCCTGTTATATTTATTCGCAAATGAAAAAAACTGCGTAGGATATTCAATCCATCCCATTTCAACAGCAAATAGACCAGCTGGCCATGTAATTACTTGAAGGAACAAAAATAAAATCCATGCATCTCTAACTTTCTCTCTTGGAACTAATTTAAAAATTGCCAGGATGCATATAAACGAGAATCCAATTAACATCAATCTTTCAAAATTCATTCGATTATGCTCCTAAAAAGAATTTATATATTTATCATCCTCCTTTTTTAGAAAAAAATAACATTTATTTGAATAATAAAACAAGGTAAGCCATCATTTATTTGTTTTAAATTTCTTGGTAAAGTTCATTTATATTGTCCTCATTTACTCCCGTTTTCTCCAAATAACCTGCCATTCCCAATCGATTGAAACATTTATTCGATTTTATTAAAAGGCTATTGCTCAAAAATTATTTTGGGTATTTAGATTTCTAATTTTTATTAAAAGCTTCCATACTTGTAATTGTTACAAGACTTTTTTTCCTATAATTGAAATTGCCGAAAATTTGCCGAAAAACTCGGTAAAACTATATTTATTTAATTACTCTAGATTGAGCATAATTAATGGATTTTCCTTTGAATCAGGATTAACGGATTTCAGTGTATATGAAGTTGAATTAAAAAAAGCAATGGTCAATGCCTCAAAAAAGGTCGTTGCATTGCTTGATCATACTAAAATTGGCAAAAATTCAATTGCATCATTCGCTTCAGTCGATCAAATAGATACAATCATAACTGACTATGATAAAACAGGTGATTTTTCCGAAAAAGTTATGGAACAAAATATTGAAGTGATAATCATACCAGCTCCTTAAATTTGTTGACGTCTAAAAACCCTTGCTTAGCAAGGGTTTTTCTGTATTATGTGTTACTACATTCCACTGAAGAACGTGCCTTTCTAAATAATAAGAACAAGAAAATTTTTCTCCCCCCTCCAAATTCTCGATCATTGTTAACATCTGGTAAGTCCGAAGCCTAAACAATACTATGTAATACAAAAAAAAGTAAAATTCCACCGATAAAGAATAGAGGTGTACTTTTAAAGGTTCCCCGATTAATTAAAGGTATTAATAAGGTACCACTGAGATACAGGAAAATCCCTGCTGTTATGGATAAGCCTATGGCGACAATCTGTTCTTGAAAATCCTTAAACTCCGATAAAAAAATGGCACTTCCTGCTCCCAACCAAGTAAAAATTCCTTGAATGATTAGATAAATAGCTGTTTTTTTCCGGCCATTAAAAAAAGCAAGCATAACGGAAGTATAAGAAAGACCCTCTGGTATTTTATGAATAATCAGTGTGATTGAAACAAAGACACCTAATTCAAAGGATGCAGTATAACTTATCCCAATGGATAACCCTTCAAAAAAATTGTGAAGCAGCATTCCAATTGATAATCCCCTTATTGTTGCATTATCACTATTTTCTAATCCATTTTTACCGTTAAATATTACTGGAAGAAAGACAAAATACATAATGAGGAAACCAACTAGGACGAACAAACTGCTATGATTAATGCCTTCTTGTCCTTCAGGAATTAAATCTAAGAGCGCAATGGATAACAATAAACCGGCACTTAGTGCGACTAATGATAATAAGGTTTTTTCCGACCAATTTTTCCGCAGTAAAACAAGAAAACCGCCAAGAATGTAGGCAAGAGATGAGATTAAAACAACAAGCAATACTGTTGAAGTCAGCTTAATCCTCTCCTTTATAGGTGATTCCTCAATATTTATTCACTTAATTGTCAAACGATTACAAAAAAATAAGGTGTCATAGATGATCACCTCATTTTTGTTAATGATTATTAATAGAAGCTGCTTGCTCCAACAATAATTAAAAGAATAAACAAGACAACAATCAAAACAAATGGGCTATAGCCACCGTAACCGTATCCATAGCCGAAACCGCAACCGCACCAACCACACATCGTAAACACACCCCCTTAAGGTTGTTTACTATATGATTATGCACCTATATCCTTTAAAGAAATGCTAATATAACATATTAGTTAAAAATGGATGTTTGTCCTCCTTGGTTCTTGATCTTTAATTGAGGTAGGTAATGAGAAATTACGTTATTTTAAAAAGGCAAGAGTTAATTTATCTAAGATCATGAATTTTGAAGATGTAAATCCTTTGATTTTCGTTTATTCCTTAATTTTCGCTTTTCCAGGTAATAAGTTGGAATGATAATGGCAGCCCAAATCGCGAAATAGTTAAGGACTACGAGAAATGGGTTACTGCTGCCACCATGTCCATCTTTTCCATGAAATTTCCCTTCACGAAAATCACCGTTAGGCGGTCCCTGTACTTTATTTGTAGTGACCCCAGTGTTCCCATTGTTAGATGACTGCCCACTTTGTTGCACTTGTTTGGGAGCGAAATCACCTGTGTTTGAAGAAGCTGTTGAGGAAAACCATTGAATACCGCCAGCTAAAATGGCGATGTATAGGACAACTGATGCCAAAACACCCTTCCTAATTTTTCCTTCCTTTGATTTAAACGCCTTTTTACAAATACTGATTACCCATTGCCAATGTACTCCAACATGAAGACCAACGAATGCAAGTGTAGCGTCAGCTGAGAAACTGTGAATACCTCTAATTGAGTGTCCTCCTTGAACGGCAAGGCTTGGAAAAACTACCCTTGAAATCAGAATACCTGTAATAATGACGGTAGCCATCGAAATTAATAGTAAGATATTTAACAAATAACTAAAGCGTGTTTTTTGCGGCAGTTTTGGATCAAAAATCTTTTTGGTTGTATTGATCACCCAGCGATAGTTCAATCCAATATGTGTAAGAATTGCTACTCCGATTACGAGACCTGCAATTTCATGAAATGGTAAACCATTTAATACCCTTGGATTCATTAGCAATACAAAAGTGATTGCCATCAGTAAATCCAATACCATTTTTGTATAATTCTTTTTCAAGTTAATTCCCCCAAATTTATAATTTTTCTTTAACTGTTTGTCATTTTAATGGGAGTACCTTAATAAATCCTTAAGTCTCTAAACAATCCATTATTCGTTTTAAACTTCAACAAAAAAGTGCCTAAATCCATTAAGATTTACGCACTTTTTTTGAAATATTAAAGTTTCTCGCCATTTGTTGAGATAACATCCTTATACCAGTAGAAGGATGTTTTCTTCCTGCGTTCTAATGTACCGCTGCCATCGTCATGCTTGTCGACATAGATATACCCATACCGTTTGGAGAACTCACCGGTCGACATACTTACCATATCAATACAGCCCCAGCTCGTATAGCCCATTAATTCAACCCCATCTTCAATGGCCTCACCCATTGCCTGAATGTGCTCCAGAAGATAGCCAATCCGATAATCATCGTTGATTGTACCGTCTTCTTCTACCTTGTCATAGGCCCCTAACCCATTTTCGACAACAAACAGTGGTTTCTGATAGCGGTCGTATAATTTGTTTAAAGTGATGCGTAATCCGATTGGATCGATCTCCCAGCCCCAGTCACTTGTTGTTAAGAATGGATTTCTTATGCCGCCAATAATATTCCCCTCTGAACTATCCTCATCTGTCTTCACTTTCTTCTCTGTACGGGACATATAATAACTAAAACCAATATAATCAACAGCGCCTTCTTTAATTAATTCTAAGTCGCCTTCTTTAATTTCTAATTCAATATGATGTTCTTTAAAGTAGCGGTTAATAAAGGACGGATACTCCCCCCGTACTTGTACATCAGCACAATAATAATTGAAAAGCTGTTCTTCCTGAAGGGCATACATGACATTTTCCGGATTACTATCAAAGGAATAGACAGGTGCAAAAAGAATCATACAGCCAATTTTGGAATTTGGAATGATTTCGTGACACATTTTAACCGCAAGTGCACTGGCAAGAAATTGATGATGGTAGGCCTGGAAGGTAGACTGGTATTTATCCTCTTCTTTTTGAATGGAAAAACCAAGACCTTGAATCGGCATCACCAAGCTGCTATTGATCTCGTTAAAGGTCATCCAGTACTTAACTTTATTTTTATAACGTTTGAAAATATCCTTTACATATCTTTCAAAGAAGGTCACCACTTGTCTGCTTTTCCAGCCGCCATATTCTTTTACTAAATGCAATGGCATTTCATAGTGGGAAATGGTTACGACTGGTTCAATACCGTGTTTATTCAGTTCATCAATGACAGAATCGTAAAAAGTCAATCCTTCCTCATTTGCCTCTAACTCATCGCCGTTTGGAAAAATTCTTGTCCAGGCAATCGACATCCGAAATGCTTTGAAACCCATTTCCGCAAACAAGGCAATATCTTCTTTATAGCGATGATAGAAGTCAATTGCTTTATGATTAGGATAGTAATATTGATCAGGATGAATCTCAAAATCAAAACCTGGATTTAGTAAAATTTTATACCGTTCTTTTCCACCTGGTAGAACATCGGCAATATTTAGTCCTTTGTTCCCTTCATTAAATCCGCCCTCTATTTGATTGGCTGCTGTAGCCCCTCCCCATAAAAAACCTTCAGGGAAATGATATTTTTTCATTTGATTACCTCCAGAACTTATTCCATCATTAATATTTATTTTTTGTGTGCATTTATAAATCTCTTCCCTATAAAATAAGTTCAATGACTACAATAGAATGATAACTACATTTAACAGGCTAGTAAATGAATGCAGATTATCTAGTATTTTATAACGAAAAAAGTGATTTGTGACATAAATGTAACACTGTGTTTTATCGAAAAAATTATGTTAAAATGCGGTTATACTTTTTTTAGCGAAGGGAAACTGGATTCATGTTTTCAAACGAGATAATCGCTTCTTTCAATGAATTAGAGACTTCTTTATACAACTATATCAGTCAAAACAGTGATAAGGTCGCTTATATGCGAATTCGCGAACTGGCAGATGAAACCCATGTATCAACCGCAACGATTTTACGTTTTTGCAAAAAACTAAATTGTGAAGGTTTTTCTGAATTTAAAGTCAAACTTAAAATGTATTTAAAAGAGGATAAAAAAACGATAATAAAAAGTTCTCAACAATCCTTAGTCGAATTTTTTGAGCGAACAATTAAAGGGGATTTAGAAGAAAAAATTAGGGAGGCTGCAAGTCTCGTTTCTAATGCGGATAACGTTGTTTTTATTGGGATCGGAAGCTCTGGGATTCTTGCTGAATATGGGGCAAGATATTTCTCAAGCTTAGGGAAATTTTCGTTGTATATTAAAGATCCTCACTTTCCGATTCACTCCAAACTCATGTTTAATAGCGTAACCATTGCTTTGTCGGTCTCAGGTGAAAATAATTTTACCGTCACCCATCTTAACCAACTTAAACAAGAAGGAAGTAAAGTCGTTAGTATTACCAACCATAAACTCTCAACCATCGCAAAAATCTCTGATTTAAACATTTCCTATTATGTAACAGAAGAAGTTTTTGAAGAATCGAATATTACGACACAAGTACCTGTTGTTTATATTTTAGAATCTATGGCTCGGGAAATTTATAAACTTAATCAGTAAATTAGATTCCATATGAAATAAAAGATTTGTTTTAAAAATTCCTAAAAATATTTATATCCCCAGCTACATTTAATTCACGAGTGAAAATGCTATTCACATAACAAATTCTTGTCCAATTTCTTTAACCATCCTTATTATGGATGGTTTTGTTTTGTTAGAATTTGAAAATCTCAATACATAACCTACAAATTATTTCACATACTACTTTTGTAATTTCAATTTTTTATGAAAAATAATGATTAGTAAAAAGTATTTTTTATAATAAAGCTTTTTTCAGCGTCCTTATCATTACTTGGAGTAAAGCATTTAGGAGTGATAGAAGAAATGAAGGGAAAGAGTATCATCACCACTCATGTTCTGTTATTACTGATTGTTCTCGCCGTTTTTATTTGGTCCATAATCAAACCCCACAGCCTTTTATCATGGTTATTAGAAGCCACTCCTGCCATTATCGTTTTGATTATTCTACTTTCAACATACAAAAAGTTCCGTCTTACTACCCTTTCTTATTTCATTATTGCTATTATGGCTGTTTTAATGTTTGTCGGCGGCCATTACACCTATTCAAAGGTTCCTTTATTTAATTGGATTAAGGATACTTTCGATTTTAAAAGAAATCATTACGATCGATTTGGACATTTTATAAAAGGCATGTTTAGCATTGTAATAAGAGAATTATTATTAAGGAAAACCCCATTAACAAAAGGTACCTGGTTATTTTGGATTACTACAAGTATTTCTCTTGCCATCTCAGCTATGTATGAAATTATTGAATGGTTGTATTTTATAATAGATAAAGGAGGAAAAACTGCTAAAAACTTTTTAGGAAACCAGGGCGATATATGGGATGCACAGTGGGATATGGTATTAACCTTAACTGGTACAATCCTTGCATTACTTTTCCTTTCCAAACTGCATAATAAGTTATTGCAAAAAGAATTAGGAAAGGATCATTCCAAAGTCTAAACAACTTTTCTAATGACTATAAGGTTTTGCAATCAAGGAAGTAATCGTTCCAATGATGAAAATGGCTAAACAAGAAAAAAGAACGGATTTGATCCCAATCATATTAAAAGCTGCCAATGCTATTAGACCGTCAATAATCAATATAATGACCCCAATATTTATGGAAAAAATCTCCGATAATATTTGGGCTAATAAGTCTGTTCCTCCAGTGCTTGTCTGATATCGAAGCATAATTCCAACTCCTAAGCCAATGAAAATCCCCCCTAGTAACACACTGGTAAAAATAGAAAGCAAGAATTGGTTTCTTAAAGGTTCTAACCAATCAATACTAATAGAAACAATAATTAATCCTAAAAAGCTATTGTAAAAAAATATCCGCCTATAAAACCACGTATAGATACACAAAGGGATGCTTAAAAGAAATAAAGATAAACCTGTTGGAAATCCAGTATAATAATGCAGAACAAGAGCGATTCCAGTAATTCCTCCATCTAACAAATGATGTGGAACTAAAAAACCGTTTATACCTAGACTCAATAGTAAACTACCTAAAAGTGTAGCAAATAATTTCTGCAAGCTAAAAATCACCTTTTTTTGTTTTTACTATAAATATATGTACATGTATTATTTTTAGGCTGTTTTCTAAAAGATTGTTGTTTTTAAATAGATTTTCTGAGAAGTTGATTGGAGCAGAAGGTGCGAGACTCCTGCGGGAGCAGCGGGACAGGTGAGACCCCACAGGCGCAAGCGCCGAGGAGGCTCACCGCCCGCCCCGCGGAAAGCGAGCATCCTGGAGCGGAAATCAACCACTTTTCTTTTTGGATAAATAGCAACAAAGTTTACGAAAACATCCTATTTTTAAGAAGAAAATGTAAAACCAATGATATTTACTTATAAAAAAACTTGGGCGTAGGTAAAAACCTACGCCCTTATTCATTCAAAATGGAACTTTATCATAAAATGATTGCATCAAGAAGGTTTAATTATAAACCTATCGTTTATATTATAAAAAAAGTTGAACAATATGCTTGTGACCTTATAAAGAACAAAAAAGGGTGGTGCAATTTTAAATCTAAGCAAAAGTTGTTCTTATAAAATTATTTTTGAAAACGTGATATTTTGTGGAGGAACATGCTTGTAAATGATCCCAGAAAGGCACTACCAATAATGTCAGATGGATAATGGTGCCCTACCCAAATTCGAGATAACCCTGTGAGTAAAGACAGCCCCCACATTATTAAGCCAAGGCAGCGATGATATAAAAAGACCGTAGTTGAAACTGCAAAAACAAGTAAAGTATGTTTACTTGGAAAAGAAGAATCCATTTTTGAGGGAATGAGTATCCGTACACGTCTTTTTAAAAATGGTCGTGGCTTAAAATAAAATAACTTAATTATTATATTTATCATTAAGCTAATAAGCACAGAGATTCCTGCATCCATAGACATTTTTTTGTAATCATATTTTTTAAAAAACATTATGATTAAAATAAGGATATATACATACCGAACCCTGTTTGAAATTAATATCATAATTTTATCTAATATTAAAGAACGTCCAGAAAGAAAATTTATTGCCTGAAAAAGCTTAACGTCCATAAAGATTCACCTCTGTTTTTTCAGTTGAAGTATGTTTCTTAATAAACTGATTAATGATTTCATTTAATGCATTTGATGATTTTGTAGGAATTCGATGGTCTGCATTTTCAATGAACATTAGTTCATTACATGGTAATTTCTCATGTAATAACCTAGCGTAATTATAAAATGGCTTATCCAACTTGCCATAGATTAACATAACCGGAATATTAATATTCCCTAGTTGAGAGGTACAATTATAATTCAAACAATACTTGTAATATTGAACTATGTTCCTCGGATCTCCTTTTTTTGAATCCATAAACATCTTTATGAAAAGTTTTTGGGTAATTGAGTTGCTCCAAGAGATTGACCATGCCAAAACAGATACAGCCCGTGCCTGCGCAAGCTTTATTGCAAAAGAAATTCTCTTCATTAACCTACAATCACTAATTTCAGACATACCGCTTATTACAATTCCTCCTAATGCTTGTTCTTTAGAAGTTAATAAAAATTCTAATACGATAGATGCTCCCGCAGAATAGCCGCATATAAAAGCCTTTTTGACTTCTAGATGATTTAATAGTTGTTTTATATCACTAACGATAAGCGGATAGGTGATTGGTTTGCTTGAATACTGACTTTTTCCATGACCTCTAATATCAAAAGTAATTACTTGGAAATATTGTGATAATTCCTTTATTTGGTTTTCAAAGTTAATAGAAGTGAGTACAGGAGGATGAATAAATAAAATAGGAATCCCTTTTCCTTTAACAGAAAAATATAGGCTATTCCCATCGACATTCAACATTGGCATGTTATATTCACCTCAAATGAACAAAATAATTATTTCTTGATCCAAAATGTATTCATAATGTTATCCAGAAGACTTTTTTATATTGTACATTTGTCAACTTAATATTCAAAAGTTCCAAATAGAAAGTATTTTCTTATTGCGTTTGTAAACTGCGTTTCCTTAAATGGGTCGCTATAGAATTTTAAACCCTCAGCAGGTACTGTAAGATTGACATGGCTCCGATAGGAAGATTTTATACGAAACGAAACCCTTGCTATTGCAAGGGTTTCTTGTTTTAGTATTGTGGTCTTTTTTACTATAGGCTTACCGGTACTTAATAAATTGGGAAATCCCCATACCGTTTTTCCTTCCCTTCAACCTTTTTTCGGTTTCGGAAAATTTTATATAAAAACATACTGCAAACAGAGCATAGAATAGCCATTCCTGCAATAAAAACATAACCAGCTTGAAGACCAAAAAGTTCACTCCCCTGCCCCAATACCCGATTGAAAAAATCGATGATAAAACCGACAAGCAAATTCCCAAAAATGCTAGAAATCCCCAAGATAGTCACCGTAAAAGTAATCGCTGTCCCTACTCCTTTAGAATACTGTTTAGCAAGGAGCGCCATCACGGTTGGATAGATTGGAGCAATCCCTATACCGGCAATAGCAAAAAGAATCGCACCTTTTTCTCCGCTGAAAACAGCTGCTAGACTGCATACACCTGAAAAAGCCGAAAAAATCATAATAGAAAGGGCATAACCAATTTTATCTGTAATAGGTCCGACAAACAGCCTTGAAAGGGTAAAAAATAGGAAAAAGGAAGAAAGCATTCCTGAAGCTTTTTTTAATGACCAATCATAAGCATTTTCCAGATAATATACAAGCCAGCTTCCAATCGAAATTTCTGAAACCACTCCAAATGAAAGGATGGCCACAATCATCCATGCGATCGGGTCTCGAAATAGATTGCGAAACGATGTAGATTCTCCATCTTTTTGATGCTCCTCCGGAAACCTCCCTAAAAGTGATGGAATGATTGGTAAAATGGATAGTGATAGGATAATCAAATACATGCCCCTCCAGCCAAGTTCTCCACCCAGAACATTCCAGCCCATCATCGATGCACCCAAAATAGGAGCCCCAATTGAACTGAGTCCGTAGAAAAAGTGGGACAGGTTCAACATCGTCCCCGTGTTCTTGGTAAATATCCGGGCAGCCATAATTCCAAGTCCAATTTCGAGGATGCCGTTTCCCAGATATAACATAAAATAGGATAGTGTTAAGGTTGTATACCCCTTAGACAGAAACATGAATATGCCTGCCAATGCCATCGAGCCAAATGCGAGGATTCCTGTCCATTTAATTCCTATCATATTAGAGAGGCTTGATGTGAAAGAACAAGCAAGCAAATATCCAAGGGAATTTAGGGCAAGCAAGAAACCAAGCTGAGATTCATGCAGCTTGAATTCGGATTGCATGATTGGTAATGCGGGGCCTTTAATGTTTTCGGATAGACCAAAAATAAAAAAACCGCCAAACACGACAAATAATAATAGGATAGAATTACCTCTTTGATTCCCCAAAAATAGTAACCTCCAAACGATGTAAGCGAGAAGGAAATTTTAAAATTTGATACTCTCGCCCAACTATACTTTAGCTTTAAATCCTATCCTTTCTGATCTTTTAATTTCAGCCATTTTCTTCTAATGTTACAATAAATAATTTAAAATACATGTTTAAAATTATATGCTATGCTTCACTCGTTTTTTCTTGATCGGCGAATTTACTTTAAAAATTGTTCTTAAGGTTATGGTAATGTTTTTTAAAAAACGTGAATAGAATTTGATAAGTACTCCAATATTCGAATCTTCTTTGGAAGGTGGTCGATATTTGATGTGGCAGCTATGGCTTTCAGGTTTAATTGGTATATGGTTATTTTTCTCGCCATGGGTATACAACTTTACTGACAACACCGGCGCCTTATGGAACAGCATCATTTTTGGAGTCATCCTTCTTATTTTAGCGATTTGGGCAGGAAACAAGGCGAAAAATAATAATCCTTGATGGTACAGCAGGATTGAAAAGCTTCATATTGGAGTACCATTCCCTCCTTTTTGGAGGGTTTTTAAGTGTTGGCATTTTCATTACATAATCTTAAACCCATTGAGAAAATTAAAGCCGGATATAGAAGGGAACTTTATTTCTTAGATCCTATGAATAAAAATATCTCCATTTTATTTATAGAATACCAGAACAGGTGTAACGGAACTTATATGGAATAAGATTAAGCACATCGTTAAAATTGGCTGGAAGCGTATGGGGTATACTCTAAATTCATTGAAAAAAACCCTTCTTCCTAAGTTCGGAAGAAGGGTTTTTACTTAATTTTTTTACAATCCCAACTATTTTGAAACGGTCGCCAATTCAACTTCAGGTGATGTGACCTTGTCATAGAAATCCACGAATTTATCACGATCGGCGCTATTACGGTAGGCCATAGCAACTCGTGGATGTTCATTCAGGACACCGGAAATCATATAAGGAATGATATAGCCCCACTCCCACTTTTGACGCATTTCAAGCATATGTTTTTCAATGACACCCAGAACTGGCTTGAGCTCATAGCTTGTCTTCTGAATGTAGCTGACAAGAAGCTCTGTGTGGCAGTTACCAGCCGCGCGGCCCATACCATAAACAGACGAATCCAGGAAAGTAACTCCGTTTTGCATTGCAGCTATTGTATTGGCAAATGCTAGCTGCATATTGTTATGCGTATGAATTCCAAGCTCTTTGTTTGGAACCATATCTTTAAACTTTTTCACAAGATGCTCAATATCACCTGGATCTAAGCTTCCAAATGAGTCAACGATATAAACCACATCAACAGGGCTATTTCGGACTAATTCAAATGCTTCAATCAATTGCTTTTCAGGTACACTCGATAAAGCCATAATGTTAAGGGTAGTTTCATACCCCAAATCATGAAACATTTTTACAAGTTCTAAGCCTTTGTCCACTTCGCGGATATAGCATGCGACTCGGATCATATCTAAGACACTTTGTTCACGCGGTAAGATATCATTTGGATCTACACGACCAATATCTACTAAGGCAGATAGCTTCGTGTACTTTTTCTCAGGGATAATTTCTTTTAAGAAGTTATCGTCGAGAAATCTCCATGGATTGGGTTCCGTTGCTTTAAGAAGCTTTGGTGAATTTTTGTAGCCAATCTCCATGTATTCAACGCCTGCTTCACTTAAGCCATTATACAAGTCTTGAACAAATTCAACGCTGAAGTCCCAATTATTAACCAAACCTCCATCCCGAATTGTACAGTCTAAAATTTTACTACGTTGTCCCATGATGTAACTCCCCCTATTTTTCCCTCATACTAAGATTATTTTTTACTTTAGCGCTTTTATTTATTAAAATTCTTATTGTGGTTATATCATTTTTCGATAAAATATGTCAATCTATTTTCCTGAAAATTCAAAAGAAATCAATGTTAACTATCATCGAAAAACCAAACATGTGTTTTTTTCGTGGGTGGTTCTACCCTTTCCTTAAATTTCTATTAAATCCCTGTTAATTTTTTCTTAGAATCTTCTTAAATTCTTCTTAACCTGTTCATTATTTATTCATATTCATTCAATATCATAGTTTTTAACATCTGATAGATTACAAAATTCAGGAGAGGAAAAATGAAGAAATGGATTCTCACAGGAATTATGATCAGCGCACTTGGATTGTCTGCTTGTAGCAAATCAATTGAAAGAAACAAAGATCACACAGGAAAAGATCGCAGAAGTATTAAAAGATGAATTTAAAAAGGCGAATGTTAGTGTATCGGATAAAGTTTTGAAAAAAGCCACAGATTTCTCAGCCATGACCAGTCAATAAAAAAACAAACCGCTGAAGAACAAGACTTTCTAGGTTATGACCTTAATAAAAAACAGGAACTCTTACTTAAAATAAGAGTTCCTTCCATAAAACTATAATCGCCTTGCACCTAAGTATTTAGGTTTCCAGTAAGAGTTATTCATTTCGGAAATTTCAATTCCATCGGATGATCCAGCATGAATAAACTTACCATCCCCTACATAAATCCCCATATGCGAAGGACCTGATTTATACGTTTCATAATAAACAAAATCACCAACCGATAAAGTTGATACCGGTTTCATCATGCTCCAATACCCCGCAACCGTCTGACGGGAGATAGGCTTTTGTTTGTTAATTACATAGTAAATAAAACCGCTGCAATCAAAGCCGCTTGGTGTCGTTCCTCCCCATTTGTAAGGAGTTCCAATCACTGCTTTAGCATCTCGTATCAACTTATCTGCATTTAATTCTTGCACATCAGTTCGAGTGGTTTCATTCGTATTGATCGATTGAGTGGTCATTTTGCCGCTGACTTTCAGTTTTTGACCCTGTTTGATAAAATCTGATTTCAGACCGTTTAATGACTTCAGTTGTTTTAGAGTGGTATGATATTTTTTCGCGATTGCTGACAATGTATCGCCTTTTTTTACTGTATATATGTATGAAGTCGGAGTAGCACTCGCTTTTACGGCACTTTTTCCTTTTACAGGGATATTGATGTTCTGACCGACAATGATTCGATCATTTTTTAATTTATTCGCGGATTTTATACTAGCAACTGAAATATGGTATTGTTTGGAATACTTTGATAAGGTATCTCCTTTTTTAACCTTGATATTCATTGCCATTGCTGAAGTGCTATATAAAGAAGTCCCAAATACGGTAGCTGCTACCAATGTTAAAAGTTTCTTTTTCATTTTCTCCCCCACGTTATCTATATAATCACCTTTCCAGTTTACTTACTATATGGAGAGATTGCTAGATTATGTCGGAAATTGTTAGCTAAATGAAATAGTTTTGTAATATTTTGTTGTTTAATTAGATTTTGGGAAGTTTTATGAAAAGACAACAAAAAAACCAGAGAGCAAATTCACTCTCCGGCTGGCACTACGATTTCAAAACCTTGTTGTTTAAGATTGCTTTCGAATACTTCAGGCGTTACTATGTAATAGGTTTCGCCGCCGTTATTGGAAATTACCATTTCGCTTGGACTTTTATCTACTTGGGCTTCAATTAAGTTTTCATATGGAGCACCAAGTAATTCTGTTAAGTTACTAGCCATGATTCCACCCCCTACCTGCGAGTGATTGTAACAGAATTTTACGAAAAATGAAAGGAGAAAATATTTATTATTATTCTCTTTTTTATCTCCATTTTTCTTCAAATCATAAGGAAGAAAGCCTCCCCTTAGGAAGACTCTCTTCTATTTGTGTAGATTAAACACCCTTATAAGCCAAACGATAAATCTCTGCCAATTCCGTCACTAACGGAAGCTTTGGATTAGCGGTCGTACATTGGTCTTCAAAGGCACGATCTGCTAAAAATTCCACTTTGCTTTCAAATTCAACTTGATCAATATGATTGGCTTCCAAGCTCATTGGGACATCGAGCTCTCTAGCTAGTTTAATAATAGCTTGCACAAGGCTTTCAACACCTTCTTCTGTTGTACGGGCAGGAAGGCCAAGGGTTCTAGCGATTTGGGCGTAACGTTTGTCGGCAATAAAATGATTGTATTTCGGGAACGCCGTAAACTTCGTCGGTTTTGTTGCATTGTAACGAATTACATGTGGCAAAAGAACAGCATTGGCACGACCATGGGCAATATGGAATTCTGCCCCCAACTTATGCGCAAGACTATGGTTTATTCCAAGGAATGCATTGGCAAACGCCATCCCGGCAATGGTGGAAGCATTATGAACCTTTTCACGTGCCTCTTCATCATTGCCATTTTTATAGGCTCTTGGCAAATATTCGAATACTAATTGAATAGCTTTCATGGCCAAGCCATCAGTAAAATCATTGGCCATACAGGAAACATAAGCTTCAATCGCATGCGTTAATACATCCAAACCAGTGTCAGCCGTAACCTGCTTTGGTACAGTCATCACGAATTGCGGGTCAATGATGGCTACATCAGGTGTCAATTCATAGTCGGCAAGCGGGTATTTAATATTGGCTTCTTTATCGGTAATAACAGAGAAAGAGGTTACCTCTGAACCCGTTCCGGATGTGGTTGGAATCGCGACAAATTGGGCTCTTTCACCTAACTTCGGATATTTCACAATCCGCTTACGGATATCTAGGAATTTTTGTTTTAATCCAAAGAACTCAGAATCCGGATATTCATAGAAGAGCCACATTCCTTTTGCTGCATCCATGGCAGAACCGCCTCCAAGCGCGATGATGACATCCGGTTGGAATTTTGCCATCATTTCTGCTCCCTTCATTACGGTTTCGATGGATGGATCTGGCTCCACTTCTGAAAAAATTTCACAATGTACATAATCCGGACGTTTTCTTAAATAATAGAGCACCCGGTCCACATAACCCAGTTTTACCATCCCAGGGTCAGTAACAATAAATGCCTTTGAAATTTTTGGCATTTTTGATAAGTATTGAGTTGAATTTTTCTCAAAGTAAATTTTGGATGGGACCTTAAACCACTGCATATTCACGTTCCTTTTCGCAACCTTTTTAATGTTAATCATATGAATAGCTCCAACATTGGTAGAAACAGAGTTTCCGCCATACGTACCACATCCTAGTGTTAAGGAAGGCATATAGGCATTATAAATATCACCAATTGCTCCTTGGGAAGATGGTGCATTGACAATTATCCGACCTGCTTTCATCCGCATACCAAATTCCTTAATAGCCGTTTGGTCATTAGTATGAATGACAGCAGAGTGACCTAACCCGCCAAATTCCAGCATTTCTTCTGCTCTTTTTAACCCCTCATCAAGACCGCTCACCTTGTAGCAGGCTAAAACCGGACTTAATTTTTCCCTTGAAAGCGGGTATGCTGGTCCAACACCTGTTAATTCCGCAATAAGAATTTTGGTGCCTTCGGGTACCGTTACCCCAGCCATTTCTGCTATTTTAAAAGCAGGCATCCCGACGATATCTGCATTTACAGCGCAGGAATGTTCATTGATCACTAATTTTTCGACCTTTTCTTTTTCTTCTTCATTAAGGAAGTAACAGTTGTTGGCGATCATTTCTTTTTTCACGTTGCTATAAATCTCTTTATCAATGATAACGGCTTGTTCTGATGCACAAATCATACCGTTATCAAAGGTTTTCGATAAAATTAAATCATTTACGGCTTGGCTTAGGTTGGCAGATTTTTCAATATAGCATGGAACATTTCCTGGTCCAACACCTAATGCTGGTTTACCGGAACTGTAAGCAGATTTGACCATTCCGGCGCCGCCTGTTGCAAGGATGAGCGAGATATTCCCGTGATTCATCAGAGTTTGGGTCGCTTCAAGAGACGGTGTTTCAATCCATTGAATACAATTCTCCGGAGCACCGGCTTTGATTGCAGCATCACGTAAAACCCTTGCCGCTTCACTGCTGCATTTTTGTGCAGATGGGTGGAAGGCAAAAATAATTGGGTTTCTTGTTTTAATTGAAATTAATGCCTTAAACATGGTGGTCGAGGTTGGATTTGTAACCGGAGTAACCCCTGCCACTACCCCAACAGGCTCGGCAATTTCGATAATTCCTTCATGGTCGTTTTTATTAATGATCCCAACTGTTTTATCGTATTTTATATTGTGATAGACATACTCAGTTGCAAACATATTTTTGATGATTTTGTCTTCATACACACCTCGTTTTGTTTCCTCTACGGCGAGTTTTGCAAGCGGCATATGCTGGTCAAGTCCGGCTAACGCCATTTGTTTGACGATTTCATCAATCGTTTCTTGGTCAAAACCGCGGAATTCCTCTAATGCTTTTAAACTATTATCAACTAAATTATCAATTGTTTCTGCCACTGTTTGAGTTTGCTTCATTACTTTTTCATCGATTGCCATTATAAATCCCTCCGATAATTTTGGTTGTGAAATGTTTCACATGCCTATTCAAAAAGTTATTTAATCACATACAGGATTACGCGGTATTTTTTCAAAATATATGTCTGTTAGAACCTTTGAGCTTCTTTTTACGATGATTACAAAATTGACGGTCCAAATATAAGAAGGAATCTGCTCATTTTCTTTGAATATCATCGCCTCAAATTCGTCTCCAACTGCCGTCTCAAATGTCTCCAATGTATAAGTCTCAGAATCAGTTGAAAAGGTCTTCCAATCACATTGCATCATGTTTATCACTCCTTATTACCTTTTGTGATTTCATCATAGCACGTATTTCGAAAAGTAGATTGTGAAATATTGAACAAAGTATGAAACTTGAATAAAGTGTCGGCCGGGCTATTCGATGTACATTTCAAACAGCAAAAAGTAAAAAAGCCAAGAACTTTTCAAGCTCTTAGCCATTAAAAAAATCTAATCAAACTAATAAAAATCCTTCATTATAAGGGTCTTCGCTTTCAATAATAAATTGATGCATACCCGTAATCCACGCTGACCCTGAAATCTGTGGAATAATTGCATCATAGTTTCCTACCTTGCTAACGGCAGAAACCTGTCCGATAAACTTAGAATCAATAATACTTTCATGTACAAATTTTTCACCAATATCTAATTTACCTTGGTTAAAAAGTAATGCCATTTTTGCACATGTACCCGTTCCACATGGGGAGCGGTCAATTTGACCATCGCCAAAAACGACAGTATTTCGGTAGCAGATATTTTCTTTCTGTGACTTCAAACTGAATTCAACCAAATCAATCGAGTTGATTCCTTGCATAAGCGGGTGTTGAAATTTTAACTGTTCATTAGCCGCTTTTTTTATTTTCGTTCCTAGGGAAACTAATTCCTGCTGTTCTTCACTCACAAGCTTTAGCCCAAATTGCTCTGCATTCACTATTGCGAAAATACTGCCCCCAAACGAAACATCTATTTTGACATTGCCAACACCTTCAACATAGACATTCACATTTTCCGCAAAAACAAATGCCGGTACATTTGTAAACGTTACCTTACTTACTTTTTTATTGATAAATTCAACCTCACATTCGACGATTCCTGCAGGCGTATCCACTTTAATCATATTCTTTGGCTCAATCATGCCAATGTTTAATGCGGTTGTTATCGTACCGATCGTTCCATGACCGCACATGTTTAAATAGCCATTGGAATCCATAAATATAACACCAATATCACATTCACTAGAGCATGGATCAGTAATGATTGCCCCAAACATATCTTTATGACCACGCGGTTCGGACATTAACAATTTTCTTAACCAATCTAACTTACTTTCTAAATACTGCTTCTTTTCCATCATCGTTGAACCTAAAATTCTCGGGGCTCCCCCAGTAATAATTCTTGTTGGTTCGCCCATTGTATGTGAATCAATCGTTTGGATATACTGCGAAAAGTTGATCATCTTAATCTCCTTTCTTTTATGCTAATCCTCTTTTTTTGCTAAACTTTTTCAGAATTTCTAATGCAATAAATACGGCAATCGAAAAGGAGATTAACACAGATGCAATGGCCGCAAGTGTTGGATCCACTTCTAACCTTATCCCTTCCCACATTTTAACCGGTAAGGTTTTTGAAAATGAATCTGATACAAAAATCGAGATAATCAGTTCATCGAAGGATGAAATGAATGCAAAAAGAGCACCGGATATTAATGCAGGCATGATCGTTGGTATTGTTATTTTACAAAATGCAATAATTGGATGCGCACCGAGACTGATTGCTGCCTGTTCAATCCGAATATCGAAACTTCGAAGTGAGCCTAAAACGGTGGTGATAACAAACGGAATTGCCACGATTGTATGGGCAATGACCAATCCCAAAAATGAGCCTTGTAGATTTAGCCGAACAAAGAAACCATAAATAACCACGGCAATTATAATTAAAGGGACCACCATTGGTGTAATCAGAATATAATAAATTGGTTCTGTCCACTTTGAATGACTTCTTGCCAAATTCACTGAGGCTAGGGTTCCTAAAATCGTTGCCAGTATCATTGATGCAATTCCCACTTTTAAACTTAAAAACAATGAACCCATCCACTCCGGATCCGAGAAAAATGAGTCATACCATTGCAAAGAAAAGCCTGGGGGCGGAAATTCCATATATCTTGAAGAACTAAATGAAAGTGGTATCACGATAAATGTTGGAGCAATTAGGAACAAAAGCACCAGACTTGCAAAAGAATAGATGAAAATTTTATTGAAACTCATTGCTTCCCCTCCTTATGGACCAAATGATATTTTATCCATTCCAACAAATTTATTGAAAAGGTATAGCAATAGGAAGACCACAGCTAATAGGATTACAGCAATGGCCGAACCAAATCCCCAATTTAACTGTTCGCCAATCTGTTGCGCAATCAATTGTGAAATCATCGTATCCTTCGAGCCTCCAAGTAAGGCGGGGGTAACATAGTATCCGATTGAGATGATAAAAACTAAAATCGATCCGGCAGCAATACCGGGAATGGATAGCGGCAAAAATACCTTTAAGAATGTTTTAAATGGGCTTGCCCCCAAACTTTGAGCCGCTTTTACTAAATCCATATCAATGCCTCGCATGACACTATATAAAGGTAGAATCATAAATGGTAACAATACATGAGTTAACCCTATGATCACCCCTACAGAGTTATGAACCAGTGTTAACGGCTCACTAATAATTCCAAGCGCGAGCAAGATTTTATTAACGATTCCTTCCTTCTGTAAAATGACCATCCAGGCGTAGGTTCGAACGAGAAAACTTGTCCAAAATGGCAAGAGAACAAAAATCAAGAGAATATTCCTCCACTGTTCCGAAACAGATGAAAGCATGTAGCTAACTGGATAACCCAATATCAGGGTAATCCCCGTAATCAAAAAGCTGACCTTAATCGTGTTCCATAAGACGAGAAAATATGCAGATTCTTTAAAAAAACGGCTATAATATTGAGTTGTAAACCCAGTGTCAAAAACACTATTCAATAAAACTTTGATCAAAGGAATAATCAGAAAAACCAATAAAAACAACAGTGCGGGCACTAATAAAAGAGTTTTTCCATTTATTCCTATCTTTCTCAATTTTTTATTAGTGGAATGTTCAATTCTTTTTAAATTGGCTTCCGTTTGCATGTTTCTCCCTCCATTCCTTATTTTTAAAAAAGGGGATGCAGGCTACATCCCTTCGCTTATTTGATTAGCCAAGCTTGAAAACGATCATTGATTTCATCAAAATGCTTATTCCACCATTCCGGATCCACATACACTTGTTTCGATAAATTCTCTTTATACGTTGGAAGTGTTTTGGCATACTCTTTATCCATCGATTCAAAGGCGGTTCTATTGGTAGGTCCGTATGGGATCACCTTCAATAAATTGGCTTGAGGCTCACCTTGTGAAGCAAATTGAATAAAATTCATCGCTGCCTTTTTATTTTTTGAACCTTTTACAACCACCCAAGATTCCGAATCGAGAATTCCTTGTTCATATGTAAATCCAAGTGGCTGACCGTTCTCTTTTGCCCCGGCAATTCTCCCATTCCATGCTGCAGCCAAAACTACTTCTTTATCAGATAATAGCTGTGTCGGTTGTGCTCCTTGCTCCCACCAAACAATATTGGATTTAATTTGATCCAATTTCTTAAAGGCCCGGTCAACATCTAATGGATATAATTGATCTGGTTTTACACCATCAGCCAACAAAGCAATTTCCAATGTTGTGATAGGTGATTTATACAGGGCCCTACTGCCGGGAAACTTTTTTGTATCAAAAAAATCTGCCCAAGATGTTGGAATCGCATTATTCGGTAAATTCTTTTCGTTATAGGAAAGTACAGTTGAATAATAATCGATATCGACTGCGTATTTTTTTACAGCAGAATCAATCAAATTATCTTTTTTTACAACGTTATAATCGATTGGTTCAACCAAGCCTGCTGAAACCAATTTTGGAATGTCCATCCCTAAAACATCGACAACATCCCATTGTACATTTCCGCTTTGAACCATTGATTTAATCTTCCCAATATTTACTGGACCGTCTTCAACCAATTGTGTACCCGTTTCTTTTACAAATGGCTGGAACATTGCTTTTTTCTGGGCAGCTTGATAGTCCCCTCCCCAACTCACCACCACTAATTTTTGCTTTTCTGAACTAGAAGCCGTGTTTCCCCCACAGGCGCTTAATAATAAAACACATACACTCATCATAATTGCGCACCAAGTTTTTACCATACGGTTCATCTCCTAAACCCCTTTCCAATTTGAACGACTATTTATTCAATAGGGTTCCTTCATTTACTTCCCAGCCAATTTGCAATACTTGTCCTTCATTAACAAAGGGAATTTCTTTCGGAGTGAGCTTAATTGTCATTGTTTCCCCATTTTCTGTTACGATTTTGCACTTACTAGATTCTCCCATGTAAACAATATCTCTTACCGTACCTTTTAAGATATTCTCAGGTTGATTTACAGCCGAAACGATTGAAATTAACTCAGGGCGGATGGCAAATGTGATTTCCTTCAATTCTTTATTAAAAGTCAATGAACGAATGATTTCCCCATGCTTTGTTTTAATAATGGCAATCTCTTCATCCCAACCAATAATTTCCCCAGTTAATAGATTTGTTTCCCCAATAAAATCGGCGACAAATCGATTTTGCGGTTTTTCATAAATTTCCCTTGGGGTTCCGGTTTGTTCAATCTCACCGTCATTGATAATGCAAATTCGCGAAGACATTGTAAGCGCTTCCTCTTGGTCGTGAGTAACAGAAATCGTTGTGATTTTAAGATTATCCTGTAGTTTTTTAATTTCGAATTGCATTTGTAACCTCAACTGCTTGTCTAATGCACCTAATGGTTCATCAAGCAGGAGAACAGGTGGGTCAAACACAACTGCACGAGCTAATGCCACACGCTGCCTTTGTCCACCGCTTAGCTGATGGGGATAGCGATTTTTAAAGGAAGAAAGTTGAACGAGTTCTAATACCTTATCCACCTTTTTTGTTGCCGCATCTTTTGGCATTTTCCTCATTTTTAATGGAAAAATAATATTTTCAAAGACTGTTAAGTGCGGAAAAAGGGCATAGGATTGAAATAACATGCCAATTCCACGTTTGTGCGGCGGTGCGTGCGTTACCTCATTTTCCCCGATAAACACACTTCCATTTGTTGGTTTTTCAAACCCGGATATGAGTTTGAGTAAAGTTGTTTTTCCAGAACCACTTGGTCCCAAAATCGTAAAAAATTCACCATTCTTAATTTCCAAGGAAGTTGGTTTTAATGCGATGTACTCTCCATATTTTTTTTTTAAGTTTCGAACCTCGACACTTAATGACATTTCTCCACCTCCATTTGTAATGTTATCTTCATTATATTTAAAATTTTCAGAATTATCTTCGTTTACCAACTCCAATCTTTTTATCGTTTATTTGTGGTCTTGCCACAATACTACTTTTGTTTTTTATATTGTAAGAGAAGCAGATCGATATAAAGAGAGGTACGTTCGTTCATATCATCCATTTTAAGCTGGCATAAATCAAAAATCCTTTTTAACCTGTAATTTAAGGTATTAGGATGGATAAACAGTGTTTCTGCCGTTTCTTTTACCTTTGAATTGCATTTTAAATATTTTTCTAATGTTAACAGTAATTCTGTTTGATTTTCTTGATCATATTTTTCTAACTTCTTAATGTTTTCATTGATGTAATTTTCTTGCATGTATTTGTCATGAATAGTGGAGAGGATGCGGTAAATTCCTAAATCTTGATAAAAGATTGGGGCACAATTTTTAAATTGTTTTCTAATATTAATTACTTCCATTGCTTCGAGATAACTTTTGTGCATGGTCAATAATTGATTGTATTCCTTTCCAATCCCAATATTTAGTTTTACAGTTTGAACATCTTCCATCCTCTTGTTAAAATTGTCCACAAATTCTTTTGCTAATTTTGTTGAAGATCCATCGATTACGGAAGGACTTCCAATAATGATCACGATATGATTTTCATTCTCAATCCAATAGGTCGTTTTACTTGTATAAAGGCAGAGAGTTCGAATCAAGCTGCGAACATGATCATTTATTTGCCCTTCCTCGAGATAGAGGACTAACGTGGAATAGATGGTTGGTAACATTATCCCTGCTAATTCTGCCTCCAATTTGGCAACTCGCTCATTCGTGTAGTGGCTTTGAAGTAATTTAGAAAAAAATTGTTTTCGCGAATCCAATTCTATGTTTCTTGTTTGATTATTCTCCAAAATGATGTCTGCTGCTTTTTTGGCGATATCTTTAAGAAACAATAATTCTTTTTTCGTTAGCTTTCGATCTGTTTCCTGTACCCAAATATAACCGAGGATTTTGTCTTTATCCTTAATACACATAGCGACACGGTTGGTAAGACCAATGTTTTCATCTGTAGGGACTCTGACGGGGGCATTTGTTTTTTCAATCGAATGGACGATACCTGATTCCTTTAGGTAATCAACGATTTCATTTGGAACTTTTTTACCTAAAATCGTATTTCTTCTGGCAGGATCAAGGATTTGATAATTTCCGCTATAGGCCATTAAATCAAAATTAGGTGCTTCAATCGTTACCGGATTTTCCACCAACCCGGAAACAAGCTCAACCAATTCATGAAGAGTACGAATATGTTTTAATTGATTGTGATGTACTAAATATTGCTCATTCCTACCTATCTGTGTCATAAACCCACCCTTTATATTTATACTGTTTTGTGAATAAATACAAAACTATTGTAATGGAAAATTAGCCCACTAACAATATCCCTATAGTAACTGTATTATTTACTTATTATACTTCATATTCCTAGAATGAAAGAAAGCCTGCATATCTTGATGATTTACAAGATATACAGGCAATAAAAAACTATAAAAAAAATTGAGGATAACCCAAAATCAATTTGAGATACCCTCTCTATTTTACTTTTTATGGAATTTTTTAAAATATTTAATTAATGAATTATCTTTTAAGATAAATTGTGCGAGTTCTTCCATTTGATCGGAAATAGCACGGTCGCCCTCAAGTGGCGGGCAGATTTCTCGAATTTTTTCTAAGTAAGCTCTTGTTGCCGGAGCCAATTCTTTTTCTGCATTTTCTAAGTAAATCGCCTGAGACGCACAAATCATTTCAATCGCAATGACTCTTGCTGAATTATGAATGATTTCTCTTGCTTGACGTGAAGCGATGGTTCCCATACTAACGTGGTCCTCTTGATTGGCCGATGTTGGAATCGAGTCAACACTTGCCGGATGGGCAAGGACTTTATTTTCAGAAACAAGGGATGCTGCTGCATATTGCGCAACCATCAAGCCACATTCTAATCCTGGATCCGTTGCTAAGAACGGGGACAAGCCGCTTAATTGCGGGTTAACAAGACGTTCGGTTCTACGCTCAGAAATATTTGCCCATTCTGCTGCAGCCACTTTCAAAAAGTCCATTGATAAGGCGATTGGCTGCCCGTGGAAATGACCTCCGGAAAGAATTTCACCGCTTTCTAGTACGATGGGATTATCGGTTGTAGCGTTCATTTCAACGCTTAGGCGTTCATTGACATAATTAAATGCCTGCCAGGATGCACCATGAACCTGTGGAATACAGCGAATCGAATAGGAATCCTGGATGCGGATTTCTCCCTGACGTGTTACCCGTTTACTGCCTTCAAGCCATTTCCTCATTCGAGATGCAACAAATTCAAGCTCCGGATGCGGTCTCACCGCTAAAAGTTCACTGTCAAAGGCAGAAATAATTCCATTTAATGCTTCTATTGTTAGGCATGCTGCCATATCTGCAGCCAGGCCAACACGTTCTGCTTCGTTTAACGCAATTGTTCCAACCGCTGACATGGCTTGTGTTCCATTGATTAGTGCTAATCCTTCCTTTGCTTCTAAGGAAACAGGTTTAAGTCCAGCACATTTTAACGCCTCTCCGCCTGGCAGGATTTCTCCCTTGTATTCCGCTTTCCCTTCCCCCACTAAACAAATAGCAATATGGGATAGGGGTGCGAGGTCACCGCTTGCCCCAACGGATCCCTTGCATGGAACAACAGGATGTACATCGTTGTTTATCATATCAAGAAGCAGCTGAAGTGTTTCTTCTCTTATACCGGAGAAGCCTTTTGATAGAGAGTTCGCTCTTAACGTCATCATCGCTCTTACCACTGGAATTGGCAGTGGCTCACCAACTCCAACAGCATCGGCTCGCAATAAATTTAACTGTAACTTGGCATTGTCTTCAGGATTAATTTCGATATCACTTAGTTTTCCGAAACCAGTATTGACACCGTAAACGACTTTTCCGTCATTTATTGCTTTTTCCACTCGTTTACGACTTTCCCTCACTCGCTGCCAGTTTGCTTCCGGAATTTCCACTTTCGCATTGCCATCAGCAACCATTTGGACTTTATAGCGATCGAGTGTAAAACCATCTATGTCTACTGTTTTTAATTCTACTAATTCTTTGCTGCTCATCGATTCCATCTCCTATATGATTTGCTAAAATTTTTCGACTTTATCCAATATTATAAATTAATCTATCGACCATATCCCTACTAAAATGACAATCTCATAAATATTAACCTTCATTTTTATGATTTACATACCACTGTTCAATCAATGCTGCTGTTAATCTACCCGTATTAATAAGGTTTTCGATGCTGATACATTCCCTGAATGAGTGGATATTTTGAAAACCTAGTCCAAGGGTGATGGTGGTAAGCCCGTTTTCATTTAACACATTTGTATCGGCCCCGCCCAATGTTTCTGTTAAGTACGGCTTCACGTTAATATTTTGGGCAGCTTCTAATGTATTTTTCACTAAAATATGGTCTTCTGGAATATCAAAACCAAGATATTTTTTCTCGATGGTAACTTCCACTTTTCCACCCTTTTTCTCTGCAGCCTGCTTCATGACTTCTTCCATATGTTTTAACTGCGCATCTAATTTTTCTTTAGAAAAACTGCGAACCTCCCCCGCAACGGTTACACTTCCGGGAATAATCGAAGTTAGTTCCCCACCTTTTATAATGCCAATATTTGCAAGTGTTTCTTCATCAATTGCGCCGAGCTTCATGTTCGTTAAACCTTCTGCCGCAAGCAGGAATGCGCTATTTCCATCCTCCGCATTCAAGGCAATATGTGCGGCATTTCCATGAACCTCCATCCAAATCCGGCTGCTATATGGTCCTTTTAAAATTGTTTGGCCAACATCGCCGCTGCTGTCAAAAATATAGCCTGTTTTACTTTTTGCCTTGCTATAGTCCATGTAGGTTGCCCCGACAAGACCAGGTTGTTCATTCACAGTTAGAATGAATTCGATTGGTCCATGCGGTACACCGCTATCCATGATGGCACGAATTGCTTCTAAATAAGCAGCTAATGCAGCTCTGTCATCTGCACCCAAAATCGTCGTACCATCGGAATAGATTACACCATCCTTAATGACAGGCTTTAATCCTTCTGTTGGTAAAACCGTATCCATATGGGTCGAGAAAAATAACGGCGGAATCGATGAATCCGTACCTTCACACCAAGCAATCAGATTCCCTACTTCACCATTAAAGTTTTTATGTGCCTCATCAAATTCCAGGGTAAAACCGAGCTCTGGCAGTGCTTTTTTCAAATATTCTGCTACAAGACTTTCTTTCCCGCTTGGTCCATTGATTTTGGCAAGTTCTAAAAATAAATCTTGCAAGCGTTCTGCGTTTACATGTTCACTAGCTTTTGATACTTGATTTATTTTCATCAAAAATCCCTCCTAACGGCTTACGACAACCTTGCCGTTTTTGATTACGGTTTCCACAATATTTGTTCCAAGCTCATAAGCAATATGTTTATAGGTTGGGACATCCCAAATCTGTAAATCAGCTAATTTTCCTTCTTGAATCGTACCCCTGTCATCAAGAACAAGCGCCTGTGCCCCGCCATAAGTCGCTGCTTTAATTGCTTCCTCCACGGAGAATTGATAGAGTCTGCAGGCAAGGTTAATGACAAATTGCATGGATTGGGTGTAACTTGCCGGACAAAGATCGGTTGCCAGCGCCACCTTCATGCCTAAATCAAGCATTTTCCGTGCATCAAACGGGCGTTTATGACTTACCGCAAAATCAAGAGAAGGCATTAAGACGCCTGTAACGTTTGCTTCCGCAAGCTTTTCCATCACTTCAACAGGTGTATAATTCAGATGGTCAACTGACACCATTTTCATTTCGGCTGCAAGGTCCGTTCCACCAATATAGGAGTAAGCATCCGCATGCATTTTTGGTTTCATACCATATTTCAAACCTGCTTTTAGGATTAATTCCGATTCCTCTGCCGTAAAATAACCATCATCGCACCATACATCACAGAATTCTGCCAGTTTCCGCTCCCCTACTTGTGGAATCATCTCCTCGATAATGACATCTAAGTATTCTTCTTTTGTTAAGTTTTCCGGGACTCCATGAGCACCTAAAAAGGTATTTAGTACATCGAGCGGTGTTTCTTCATTTAATCTTCTACTAACCTCTAAAATTTTGATTTCACTATCTGTGGTTAATCCGTAGCCGCTCTTGCTTTCGACAGTTGTAATTCCATATTCCAGCATGGTCATCAGCCGTTTTTTCGACTGTTCAAATAATTCTTCTGAAGGTCTGTTCCTTGTTAATTCAACTGTACGATTGGGTCCCATTGAGATTCCAAGGCTTTTTAATTTTTCCGGGCTATAACCAGCTACCTTAGCTGCATATTCCTCAACCCTTGTGCCATAAAAAACTAAATGGGTATGGGAATCGATAAATCCGGGAGCAACGACCTTCCCTTTTGCATCAATAACATCCGAATCTTCTAATTCAAAGCTTTGTTTAATATCTGCTTCCGTCCCGACACCTGCAATTTTTCCATCCTTGATGGCAATCCAGGCATTTTCGATGACACCGATTTCACTCATGCCCTCCCCAGCACATGTAATAACTTCTGCCGCATTCATAATCAATAAATCTACTTTTGTTTTTACTTTTGTCTCTGACACTTTTAAAACCTCCAAACTTTTTCTGTCATGCCAATGGCTGCATTTGTTATGTAATCCCTGAAAATAACAAAAGAATAGTAGAGACCTGCAGGCAAGTCGATCTCTACTATCTAGTTTTATTTTTTCCTATTAAGCTTTTACATCTTCTTTTTCTAAATCTTTTGGTCCGAAAGTTGCTTTTGGTGACCACCATAATGGTACTTTGATGCTTTCATCTGTTAGCTTGCCTTTTCCGTTAGCCACATCGCGTGCAGTTTCATAGCCTGCTTGAGCATGGCGGATGACCCCGATTCCTGAGTCAACCGTCATGGCTACTTCCAGCCTCATATCGGATTCTGCCGTTCCGTCAGCGATCATCGTTACACCGGTATGAACGGCTTCCCCCATGGAGTAATTCGCTTGTAGCGCAATCAAATCACACATACCCACTGCGTTTAATAGCCCGTTCAATATCGGCCAGTCGGAAATTAAATCGCCGCCGTCTTTCATGTTTTCAGATTCGAATGTTGGGTTCACAATGGAACCGGAGTCTAAATTGTCACGGGAGAAGGCAACTGGTCCGGCAAGTTCCCCATTTCGAATCATATCATTTACTTTTAACGCGAATTTCTTACGCTGACCAAAGCCCATATAACAAATACGAGCTGGTAATGCTTCGATTGGAATATGTTCTTTTGCAAGTTTAATCCAACGTGTTACTAGAAGGTCATTACTAAATTCTTCTAAAATCATATCATCAATTTTCCGTAAATCCTCCGCTTCTCCAGATAGACATACCCAGCGGAATGGTCCACGGCCTTCACAGAAGAGCGGACGGATATATTCTGCAACGAAGCCTGGAAGACGTTTTGCTTCTTTTTCATCCATACCGGCATCAATGCATTCTTTACGGATACTTGTACCGTATTCGAAAGACTTAACACCGAGGTCTAGGAATTTAATGAGTGCTTTTAGTTCGCGTACCATTGTCGCGCGGGCTTTTTCTAAATAAAGTTCACGATTACGATCACGAAGTTCTTCTGCTTCTACAACTGATAAACCAGCTGGCAGGTAAGAAATTGGGTCGTGTGCTGGAGTCATGGAAGTTGCGATATCCGGTAAGAAGCCTTTTTGAATAACCTCTTCAAAAATATCAGCCGCATTCCCAACAACAGCAATCCCTAATGGCTTTTTCGCAGCAGCGTATTCTTTTGCCAAAACGATTGCTTCATCCAATGAATCTACTAATACATCAATGAATTTCTTTTCAATCCGGCGCTTAATGATTTCTACGTTGGAATCACAAAGAATGGCTACACCCCCATGCATTGTCATCGCTCTTGTTTGGTTACCGCCCATACCGCCTGCACCGGCAGTTAGTAAGATTTTCCCAACGAGTGAGTCATCGTAATGAAGGCGAGCGATTGCGGATAATGTTTCAAATGTTCCTTGGATCACGCCTTGTGTTCCGATATATTCCCATGGTGCAGCCGTATAGTTTGCATACATCGTTAAGTTTTTATCTTGAAGATCATAGAATGTTGGCCAATCTGCCTTCATAATATTGGTTGTTGCCATCACAACGGTTGGAGCATATTTATGTGTTTTGAAGATGGCAACCGGCATACCGGATTGAACCACCAATGTTTCATCATCTTCAAGCTCTTTTAACGATTTTACAATTGCATGGTAGGATTCCCAGTTCCGGGCAGCTTTGCCAATCCCTCCGTAAATGATTAGTTCTTCCGGCTTCTCCGCATTTTCCATGTTGTTTTCAAGCATCCTTAGGATTGATTCCTGTCTCCAGCCCTTACAACGGAGTACAGGTCCTCTTTGCGCTTTAACGGAATATAAGATTTCTGGTTTTGACATTCATAATTCCTCCTAGATTAAATGTTGTTCTCGTTTTTATATATTGCAAATACCGTGCCAAGTCAGTGGAATCGGAGGAGTTTTTTGTGAATTTAATTATATAAGCGCGCTATTAACCTAAAAATCTAGCTAGCGTTTTCCAGGATATTCGTTATATATATGAATTTGATATAATAAACCGCAGATGTTTTTTGCATATTTTACTAGAGGATCATTTTAAATATGTTTAGTCCTTGTAAACGATTCCATTTTTAACCCAGCAGATAAAATTTGCATGCAGATTTTTTTTCAACTACTCACTACAATTACAAAAAACAGCCAAGGTTTTTATGAAAAACCTTGGCTGTTTGATTACCCTAGATAAGCTTTTTTAACCACATCTTTTTCCCGCAGATTTTTTGCCGTATCTTGAAAATGAATTTCTCCATTCTCTAGAATATATCCACGATCTACTACCGATAGAGCCATTGTTGCATTCTGTTCAATTAAGAGAATGGTTAATCCTTCTTGCTTAATTTTATTAATCGTTGAAAAAATACTTTTTACCACAATTGGGGCTAAGCCCATTGAGGGTTCATCTAATATGAGCAACTTTGGCTTTGCCATAAGTGCACGGCCGATTGCAAGCATTTGCTGTTCACCGCCACTCAATGTACCGGCCATTTGTTGGCGTCGCTCTGCTAAACGGGGAAATAATTCATAAATCTTATCTATCTCCTGGTGCAATTCCTTTTTCGATACCTTTCTGGCATAGGCACCCATTATGAGGTTATTTGCCACCGATAATTTCGGAAAAATCCGCCGCCCTTCCGGCACCATAATAATTCCTTCTTTTACAACCTTATGGGCAGCCATCCCATTGATTTCTTTTCCATCATATTGAATGGATCCCTTTGAGGGAATGACACCGGAAATCGCATTTACCGTTGTCGTTTTCCCAGCTCCGTTTGCCCCGATTAGGGCCACTGCCTCTCCGTTTTGTACTTCAAGGGAGAGATTTCTTACGGCATGAATGCTTCCGTATGAAACATGAAGATTATTAATTTGCAGCATATCCTATCTCCCCTTCCACATCCTCTTTACCGATATAGGCCTCAATGACCGCAGGATTCGATATAATCGCTTCTGGATTGTCATCGGCAATTTTTTCGCCATGATCAAATACGGCAATTCGATCGCAAAGCCCCATTACCCAGCCTACATTATGCTCAATCAAGATAACGGTTGTTCCATTCTCTCTTATTTTTAAAATAAGTTCGCCAATTTCTGCAGTTTCCTCATCGTTCATTCCCGCCGTCGGCTCATCGAGTAGAAGAAGTTTTGGCCTTGAAACCAACGCCCGGGCGATTTCCACTCGGCGCTGATTTCCATAGGAAAGACTGCCTGCCAGTTCATCCTCATATCCTTTTAACCCGACAATCCCTAAAATTTTCAGGCTTTCTTCCCTGACCATTTCTTCTTCTTTTTTGGAAGAACGTAAACCTAAAATGGCAGACCAGAGACCCGTATGTGTCTTGCCAAACATCCCGACCATTACATTTTCAAGAACGGTTTCGTCCTTTAACAGCCGGATATTCTGAAAGGTACGGGATATTCCTAATTGCGCAATTCGAAATGGCTTTAATCCTTGAACGGGCTGATTCTCAAAAAGAATTTCCCCTTCATTCGGTTTATAGATTCCTGTTAACATGTTAAAAAATGTCGTTTTCCCCGCACCATTCGGCCCGATTAGTCCAAAAATCTCGCCTTGATTTACTTGAAGACTTACCTCGCTTACCGCGACTAATCCACCGAATCGTTTGATGATTCCTTCTATTTTAAGCAACATGTTCACCGTCCTTTACCGTCTTCTTTTTCCGAAATGATTTAGTCATTACCTTCTTCGCACCCTTTTTACCAAAAATCCCATTGGGCCGGTACCTCATCATCAATACCATCAGCAATCCGTAAAGCATCATCTTATACATATCGAGATACTTCATATCGATAAAGGTAAATTGGAATAAGCGGAAAAACTCTGGCAGTAAATAGAGCACACTTACTCCAAAAAGCGTGCCGCGGATACTTCCAAGCCCACCGATTACCACCATGCTTAAGATTGTGGCAGAAATCGAAAAACCGAACGAGTCCGAGCTAATGTAGGTCACTTTATGCGCAAACAAGGCACCAGCAGCACCGGCATATGCACCACCAATTGCAAACACCAAAACTTTGTAATAGGTGGTGTTAATTCCCATTGATTGTGCAACAATATCATCCTCGCGGATAACCATCCAGGCACGACCAATTCGAGACTGCGTCATTTTTCTGACTGCATAGATTCCAATTAAGAAGACAATCAGCAGGAACACCAAATAACTTACATTCTCAAGCTTCATTCCAAACAAGGAAGGGGTAGGGATCATGTCAATTCCGTAAGCTCCGCCGGTAATGCTGGCATTTTTAAAAAAGGACTGGATGATAAGACCCATCCCCAATGTGGTGATGGCTAAAAAATCTTCCCGGACCCTAAGGCTTGGTAATCCTAAAATGGCGCTAATGATAAAGGTGATGACAATAGCCAAAAGAATCGCAAGCCATGGATTTAAATCAGCTTTCGTAGATAGAATCGCTGAAGAATAGGCACCAATCCCAAAAAACGCCGCATGTCCAAGGGATACTTGACCGGCGTAACCGGTAATCAAATTTAGTCCTAAGCCAAGAACAATATAGATAAGTAAAAAAACAATAATGTCAACGTAATAAGGATTGAATAATGCATCCATGACCATCACCTACACTTTCTCGACTTTTTTCCCAAACAATCCGGACGGTTTAATTAATAGGATGACAATGAGAATGACAAAGGCAATCGCATCTTTATCAATGACCATTCCTGAGAGATAGCCATCGCTCATCGTTTCCACCAGCCCAAGAATTAATCCGCCGATAATCGTGCCGCCGATGGAACCTAGTCCCCCAAGCACCACGACACAAAATGCTTTTAGACCCGGAATAGAACCCATGCTTGGAAATAAAGAATTGTAATTTAATGCGACCAATACACCGGCGACAGCTGCGAGAGCAGAACCGAGCATAAACGTCACGGAAACAACCCGATTCGAATTTACCCCCATCAAGGAAGCTGCTCGCATATCTTGCGCTACCGCCTGAATTGCTAAGCCCATTTTCGTAAATTTTAGGAAGGCAAATAGCAGTCCAAGTCCAATAACTCCCGCTAGAACAATATAAAATTTATAATTCGTAAGCGATACTGATTGACTAAGATGATAGATGGTATTGGTCGTTCCTGTTTCCGGAAACGGCTGTGTGTCCGATGAAAAAACAACCTGGAATAAGTTCTCCAGAAAGATCGCTACACCTACACCGCTGATTAACGTCGTGATTGGGTGTCCACCACGTAGCGGACGATAGGCAAAGCGTTCAATCGCCATCCCAAGGATAGCAGAAACAATCATTGCAAATAGTAAAGCAATAAGAAACGGCAAATGAAGATACATGACTCCAATCATTGCCGCAAAGGCGCCAACCATATAAATAACTCCATGGGCGAAATGTAATAATTTCAGGACTCCATACACCATGGTTAAGCCAACAGAGACAAGGATATAAACAAAACCGATTGCAAACCCGTTTACAAGCTGCTGTGCTAACATTTTCCATCATTCCTTTCTATTTGTGATTATTATTTGGTTTGTGATTCAGGTGATTGGGATTTAGGCAACATTTTGCACTGTTCCACCCGATTTTGTCGCGTATCCTGCTTATTGGTGACACTTTGACTCGGGTCCCGCTCTTTTTTGTCGCCTATCGAAGCTATTGGCGACATTTTGACTCTGGTCCCGCTCCTTTTTTCGCCTATACGGCTTATTAGC
This sequence comes from Neobacillus niacini, assembly GCF_031456445.1. Lineage (GTDB taxonomy): Bacteria > Bacillota > Bacilli > Bacillales > Cytobacillaceae > Neobacillus > Neobacillus niacini_I. Next base: position 245,560 of record NZ_JAVDUQ010000001.1, read on the forward strand.
GACACTTTGGCATGGCTCCCACTCTTTTTTGTCGCCTATCAAAGCTATTGGCGACACTTTGGTTCGGTTCTCACTCTTTTTTGTCGCCTATCGAAGCTATTGGCGACATTTTGACTCTGGTCCCGCTCTTTTTTGTCGCCTATCAAAGCTATTGGCGACACTTTTGCTCAAGTACCGCTCTTTTTTGTCGCCTATCGAAGCTATTGGCGACATTTTGACTCGAGTCCCGCTCTTTTTTGTCGCCTATCGAAGCTATTGGCGACACTTTTGCTCGGGTCCCGCTCTTTTTTGTCGCCTATCGAAGCTATTGGCGACACTTTGATTCGGTTTCCGCTCTTTTTTGTCGCCTATCGAAGCTATTGGCCACACTTTGGTTCGGTTCCCGCCAAGTTTTGTCACCAATCTGTGTTAATGAAATAAATGAAAAAAAGCAAAGAGGAGACCTTAAAGCCCCCTCCTCCCTCTCAAGTCCAAATGAACCTTAGTAATTCAAAGATTTAACGTATTGGAATTTCCCATCTTTTACAGTCATAAAGATGACTGGTTTTACCACTTCATGTTGGGTATTAAAGGAAATTTTCCCGGAAGTTCCTTCAAAATCTTTTGTTTCATTAATTGCCTTGGCTAACTTTTCGCGGTTCGCTCCTGCCTTTTTCATGGCTTCCAAAATAACTTCTGTCGCATCAAAGCTTTGGGATGAAAGCATATCCGGATCACTATCCTTATATTTTTCATGCCACGCCTTAACAAAGTTTTGCACTGCTTCCCTGGTGTCTGTAGCAAAGAATGAAGTCGTGAAGGTTGCACCTTGTGTATTTTCCTTACCCAATTCTAGGAATTTAGGTGAATCAAAACCATCTACTCCTAAAAACTGTGAATCAATACCCAATTCCTTCGACTGTGTAACAATTCCGGCTGCCTCATTGTAGTAACCGACAACATACAATGCATCCGGTTTCTCCTCTTTAACGGCAGTCAAGACAGAGCTGAAATCTTTATCACCCATTTTAAAAGGTTTCTCTATAACGATATTGGCACCAAGCTTTTTGGCTTCATCTTTAAATGCATGGTAGATAGAAATTCCATAATCAATATCTACATACATGACGGCAATGTTTTTCTTTTTCAGATCATTGACAGCATAATCAGCCATTGCTTTTCCTTGAACATCAGCCGTGTAAATGACTCGATTTACATAGTCTCCGCCTTTTGTAATGTCCGGATGAACGGCATAAGCTACAACCATTGGAACTTTAGCCGCTTGAACCTTTGGCGTAACGGTTTTCATTGGACCGCTGTAGCCACCGCCGACAATTCCAGATACCTTATCACTATTAATTAGCTTTTGTACGGCTTTTAACGCTTCTTCCGGTTTCCCTTGATCATCTTCTGCAACTAGCTCTACTTTTTTCCCATTTACCCCGCCATCTCTGTTAAATTGTTCAATGGCAAGCTGTGCAGCATTACGGCTAAGCGTGCCATCTGTTGAAGTTGGACCTGTTAATGGACCGACCCAGCCGATTTTAATAGCATCCTTACTTGATGTGGAACCAGAGGATTGATTGCTTGCACAGCCTGTTACAAACAATGAGATTCCTAACAAACCTGAAAGAATTAAACTGCGTTTTTTCACTGCACATCACTCGCTTTCTTCTTCTTGAAAAATAAAATCTAGTAAAATTTCCTCAATCTATCTATTGCAAGAAATATGCCATCGAGCTGGAATCCGCTTTATATTTTCGGAAAAGTGTGAAATTATAAGAATTGAAAATTTTAGCATGGAACTCAATTTAGAATAAATAGTTTTAAAAAACCGCAGATATTTTTTGCGTTTCCCTAATAAAGCACTAAAGGAATTAGGTTTCCGCCATTGTAAAAACAACCTTTCAATTAGGCAGATGTTTTTTGCATGCAGATTATTTCAATTTTTCATACTAAATGATATATTCTGAAATAAGTAGACGTTTAAAGGAGGGGCTTTAGAATGAATCCAGCATCAATCGCTTCACTGATTAGAAGTTTTGTAGATGGAGTTATTGTTTTAGACGATCACCATGATATTTTATTTTATGATGTGGACGACGACCTTCAATTGAATCTAGCAGTTAGCAAAAAGATCTTCAATTTTCTGCCCTATAACCAAGAAACTTTAATAGAGGATGAAACCTTCCAAATTACTATGAATGAAATGAAGTTAGCAATAGAGGTAAAAAAATTCTCGGCAGATCATGATTATTGGATTCTCTGTATGAAAGATATGACAAATCTATCAACCAATCAGGAAGCACGTATATATTGCCTTGAAAAAGTGATTGAATCCCTGAATGAAGGTGTGATGATGAGTGATTATGATGGAAAGATTGTCCTGTATAATAGTGCACAGGAAAAATTAGAAGGATTGGACAGCAGAGAAATTCTTGGGAAACATCTTTGGGAGGCCTATAATTATAACCCGCAGTATTCGGAGCATAAACATACCTTTAAAACTGGTAAACCAATATTCTCCAGGTATCGGGCACACTCCACGGTAAATGGTGTACCTAAATATGTAAATTATAGTACGTTTCCAATCCAAAAGGACGGGGAAACCATTGCTGTTTTTTCAATCAGTACGAATGAATCCCATCTTAAAAATCAGCTCCATCAAACGATAGAAATGAGAAGGCAAATTATCCAATCCGATGCCCATGATCGACCCTATAAAAACGGAACGACTTTTTCCTTTGATGATATTAAAGGCAAGAGCATGGCACTAAAAAACCTCATCCAGGAGGCCGAAAATATTGCCATCCATAATACCGATGTGTTAATTGTCGGGGAAACGGGAACAGGAAAAGAACTATTTGCCCAAAGTATGCATAACCACAGTCCAAGAGCGGAAAGCCCTTTTGTTGCGATAAACTGTGCTGCTATCCCTGAAACCCTATTAGAAAGTACATTATTTGGGACTGTTAAAGGAGCCTTTACGGGGGCTACAAACCAAATCGGGCTTTTTGAATATGCCAAAAATGGTACGCTTTTTCTTGATGAAATTAACTCGATGCCTATCGCTTTACAATCCAAATTAATTCGTGTTCTTCAAGAGCGATTAGTCCGCAGGGTGGGTTCAAATGAAGTGACTCCTGTAGAGTGTACCGTGATTAGTGCTTCAAACGAAGATCCTGAAAAATTAATCGACGATGGCAAAATGCGTATTGATTTATTTTACAGGCTTGCACACACAAGTCTCTATATTACTCCTTTACGGGAACGAACAGAAGATATCCACTTTTTCATTCAGTTTTTCATTGAAAAATATAAAAGGAAATTCAACAAAGAGGTGCCTAATCTGTCCAATGCATTGATTTCGATGCTGCTTCAATATCATTGGCCTGGAAACACGAGGGAATTAGAGCATTTAGTTGAGAATTTAATCATACGCGCCATTGAATATGATAAGGAAATCGGAATTGACCACCTTCCTGCCTATATGAAGAAAAAAATATTAACAGCACCATCAATTAAAGTGGAAAATCAAAAAGAGTTAAAGAAGAATCCATTTAAATCGATCTTCTCAAACTCCCAGGAGCACTACATCCAAAAGACACTGGACGAAGTGGATTGGAACATTTCCAAAGCTGCCAGAACACTTGGAATCACTCGGCAAAGCCTGCAGTATCATATCAAAAAACATAGGCTCGTTAAGCCAAGCGGCAGCTAACAAAAATAAGTGCCAGGCATATGTGAAAATTTTGCATGGTGCCTGGCACTTTTTAAAAGCTGCCTTTTAGGTATTTATTTATTTCCAGCTACCACTTGAAATAATTCTTCCCTGTCAATCAAGCTTCCTGTAAATTCGTGCGTTAATTCCCCATTTGGATTAAAAATAAACGTTTTATTATCATGCATGACTTCGTTACCCTGTTTTTCAAAATGCTCACCGAGAGTATTAGCTACTTCTTTGATTTCACTCATTTTTCCTGTCAGCATCTTAAGGTAGGTCATGTCAAAATTCATTTCCTTCGCATGTTCTTTCATTACTTTTGGTGTGTCATTTTCCGGGTCAACTGAGACAGATGCGAGCAAAATTTCATCTGTATCTATCCCTCCCGCTTTAAGATCCTCTTGTAAATTACGGAAATTTGCCAACAAAACCGGGCAGGCATTCGGATCAGCACAATTTACATAGGTAAAGGTCAATACGACGGTTTTACCTAAAAGGTCCTGTTTCATGACTTGCTTCCCATTTTGGTCAAAAAGATGAAAATCTGGAAGGGAGACCTGCTTTGTTACTTTATGGGCATTTTCCATTGTAGCGGCCTCGACTGAAAACTCTTTTTCTTCCTCAACTGATTTTCCGTTTTTCTCTACTTTAATGGAGGCAATCCAGTCCCCATTCATGGCTAATTTCGCCAATCCAATATACTTTCCATCCTCTGTTTCTTCAACAGTTACTGGGACGGTTCCATGGTCCATATTTTTCATATTTATTTCCGCATTAACATGAGCTCCTTTTACCGGATTCCCCTTTTGATCTGTAATTTTAATTTGCATCGGATAGGCTTTCCCCTCCGTAAATGTTTTCGGTGTTGAAAGCTTAACTTGAAATTCTTTCGTTCCCCCACACCCTGCAATGATGAATACCATCAGACTTATCATAAAGAATGCTAATTTTTTCATATGACCAGACCTTTCAAGAACTATTTACTCTTTTTATTCTACATTGATTTTTAACCCCTAGAAGGTATTAATCATGACAAAATTACGAACTCGGACATTGTTTGTGGGCTGAGCAAGTGGAAAGTAATTTTGTTAAAGTGGAAAATAAATAGACTAAAGTGGAAAGTAATTTAATTAAACCGGAAAATAAATGAACAAAAGTGGAAAATATTTCGACCAAACCGGAAAGTAAATTCATAAAAAGTGAAACTAAACCTCAATTTTACTTCAAAAATAAAAAGAAGACTGGAAAATTCCAGTCTTTGTTTTACCTCAGCATCTTTTCAACATCGTTATAGATTTGATCCGTTTTTTCAAGCCCCACTCTTTCTATTTCTTGTAGTTCAGTTTCTATCCTCTTTTTCAATTCCAGATCTTTCATGATTTTCGTATTAATCAACACATTGAGCTTTGCACCTTGGAGCGCAGCTTTGCAAAACGCAACCCCGACGCCGACATCACTAATCGCGATTCTCGTTCCCTTTTTTGCATATTCTTCATGTAAGTGAATGGCTTCCAAACAGTTTTTCGCAATTTCCAAAGGCACCATCGATGCTTCAATGAGTGCTTCCTGAAGAACAGTCTCTTTATGCTTTTTTTCCTCTTCTGTCGATGATGGCAGACCATAAGCCTGTGACAACGGGTAAAACACTTCGGCATCTTTTTTCACTAATGCTTTCAGTCGATTCATAATTACCTCTGATCTATTCAAAAGCTCGATGATATCCGCTTCGACATCTTTATACTTCTTTTTCCCAACAGTGAGGTTTCCGACCATACTGCCCAATGCCATTCCAAGTGCTCCCACATATGCGGACGCACCACCCCCGCCAGGCACAGGTGATTTCGATGAAAGCTCCTCAATAAAAACATTACAGCTTTTGTCTAACAAAGGATTTCCTCCTCCTATTTAAAATCTTAAAAAAAGGCAGAAATGGAGTTCTGCCTTCTACGCTTATTTATTTTAAACAAAAATTTTTGCTGACTCCGGTTAATTTTTCACATGCTTGCACCACATGATCCAACAAAATTGTCGTCGTAATGATTCCGACTCCACCTGTTGCCGGTGTAATCGCTTTTACTTTATCAAGAACAGCATCAAAATCGACGTCCCCGCAAATTTTTCCAGTGTCATCATCATTGATGCCCACATCAACAACAATTGAATTTTCTTTAAAATATTCTTCCGTCATGAACTTGGCTTTCCCGATTGCTGCTACGACAATATCGGCATTTGCTGTAACAGCTGGCATCTCTTTTGTCCTAGAATGACAAATCGACACCGTTGCATTTTCATCTAAAAGAAGCATCGCAAGCGGCTTGCCGACAACAAGACTTCTGCCTGCTACGACAACATTTGCCCCTTTTAATGGAATATCATAGTACTTTAAGATTTCAATCACGGCTTTTGCAGTACATGGAGCAAACCCAGTGCTATTTCCCTCAAAAACCTTTTCAAGGTTTACAGGTGACATACAATCAATATCTTTAACCGGGTCTATCAAATTTCGAATTATATCCAAATCAAGATGGTCAGGGAGCGGCCTGAAAATCATGATTCCATGAATTGCTGAATCATGATTGACGTCCTTGAAAACCTTCGTCAGTTCGTCCATTGAAACAGATGAAGGCAGTTGTTTTACCATTCCCTTAATTCGAAGAAGATCGCAATTCTTTAAAATACTCTTTTCATAGAAAATATCATCCTCCCGTTCCCCAACGCGAATCAATAAAAGAGTTGGAAAAACGCCGTTTTCCTCTAGTACTCTAACCCGGGACTTAATATTTTCCCGTAAAAACTGAACGACCGGTTTTCCTTCAAGCCTTGTACCCATTTCGAACCTCCAATTTAGGAAAGACCCATAATCTCTCCCTCTTCTGTGATATCCATTCCATTCGCTGCTGGAACCCTTGGAAGCCCCGGCATTGTCATAATATCGCCTGTAAGTGCCACAATAAATCCGGCGCCAGCAGAAACCTTTACTTCTCTTACGGTTAAAGTAAATCCAGTTGGTGCCCCTAGTAACGCCGGGTTGTCAGAGAATGAATACTGGGTTTTCGCTATACAAATTGGCATCTTATCGAGGCCAAGTGCTGCGATTTCAACAATCTGTTTTTTAGCAGCAGCGGTAAACTCCACTCGCTCGGCACGGTAAATTTCCGTTGCAATTGTCGTGATTTTTTCCTCAATGGTTCCATCAACATCATAAAGCGGTCTATAATCTGATTCCTTTGTTTCACATATTTCCACCACCTTATGAGCTAAATCGATTCCACCTTCGCCGCCTTTTGTAAAGACTTCAGCAAGAACGACTTCTACACCTTTTGCAGCACATTTTTCGCGTAATAACTCAATCTCTGCATCCGTGTCCGTAGGGAATTTATTAATCGCAACAACTGCTGGCACACCAAATTTACCGACATTTTCAAGATGTCTTTCAAGGTTGGCAATGCCTCCTTCAAGACCTGGAAGATTTTCATAACCAAGTTCAGTCTTCGGAACGCCGCCATTCATTTTTAATGCCCTTATTGTTGCAACAATTACGGTTGCATCCGGTTTGAGTCCGGCAAAGCGACACTTAATATCGAAGAATTTCTCTGCACCTAGGTCCGCACCAAAACCCGCCTCGGTTACGACGTAATCCGCTAGTTTTAAAGCAACGGTTGTCGCCATTACCGAGTTACAGCCATGGGCTATGTTTGCAAATGGGCCGCCATGAATGAAAGTAGGAGTATTTTCAAGGGTTTGCACCAGGTTTGGCATGATGGCATCTTTCAATAATAACGCCATGGCTCCAGTTGCTTGTAAATCTCCCGCGGTTACTGCCTTTCCATCTCTAGCATAGGCTACAACCATTCTTGATAGTCTTTCTTTCAGGTCAACTAAACTGGTTGATAAACATAGTATGGCCATTATTTCAGAAGCTACCGTTATATCGAAGCCGCTTTGTCTGACAAATCCGTCCCCTTTGCCGCCAAGTCCTATAATAATATTTCTTAAAGCCCGGTCATTCATGTCGAGAACCCTTTTCCAAACAATTCTTTTAGGATCGATGTTTAAGGCATTTCCTTGATGGATATGGTTATCTAGCAGTGCTGCCAGTAAATTATGTGCGGAGGTAATTGCATGGAAATCTCCAGTAAAGTGTAGATTGATATCATCCATTGGCACGACTTGAGCATAGCCGCCTCCAGCTGCACCACCTTTTATGCCGAAACAGGGTCCAAGGGATGGTTCCCTTAATGCGGTGATGGTTTTCATTCCGATTTTATTTAACGCCATGGAAAGCCCAACATTAATCGTTGTCTTTCCTTCCCCAGCTGGAGTCGGGTTAACGGCGGTAACAAGGATAAGTTTACCATTTGGTTTATCTTCTAATCTTTTTAGGACATCTAATGAAACCTTCGCTTTGTATCTTCCGTACGGTTCTAACTCGTGCTCATGAATTCCAAGGTAGTCTGCAATCTCATGAATATTCTTCATTTGTGCTTCCTGTGCAATCTGAACATCTGTCTTCAAAACAATCTCTCCCTTAGCTGTTAGTAACAATAATCAACTTGAAACCGTTTACATTCAAATTTTAACACTGGTGGATCCTTAATACATTGTAAATTAACCCACAAAAAATGAATACTTTTTGAATTTATACAAAAATACCTTTTCCTATATTAGGAAAAGGTATTAGCAAAATTTTTCTATTTTATTTATCCATCCAAGAAAATAAAATCCGAGTGTCTTTGCAAGAATTTTGTCGATTCCATTTTATTAAAAACATCTTTTTTTATACACTTTTTTTATCTTACTCTTTTTTCCTATCCCAGGTATAATAAACAAGGTCTGCTCCTAAAACAGAACAGACCTTGTTTTTATAAATCATTGATTACAATATAAGATGCCTTAATCGGCCCATGAACACCAACAACCAGATTTAACTCTATATCGGCTGAATTACTTGGGCCAGTAATAAAATTAATGCAGGAAGCAACATGACCTGTTTGTTGATGGATTTCCCGCATTTTCTGAGCTGCCTGCGTCATTCTTGGAACAAGTGAGCTTAGCGGCACAAGAGCAATATAGGTTGCCGGTAAAAAGCTGACCGTTCTTCCTTTATTCTCATCGCTGAATAAAACAACTGTGCCGGATTCCGCAAGAGTGATTTCGCTAATCGTAATCCCGACATTTGCTTTTTCCGCTTTTGCAATATTATCTTCTTGCCTAGTGTAATCCCATTCAAACACATCAATATTTTGATCCAACCAATCCTTTTTAAATAATGAATCAAGACCCCATTGAGAAAAGCGTTCATCCTTCCAGGTTACAATTGGACCGCCGCCATAATCGGCAACCACTTTGTCTAATGTATCAGCTAAATTCTTTTTGTCAGTTGTATAAATGGTAGTATGGATTTTTTTGCATTGTTCTGTTAATATATCGAGCAATTCTTCTTTTGTAGCCTCTTTCAATACCTCGTGCTGGGGCTGGAATTTCCACTTTGGTCGATCAATCGGTGCAGAAACTCGCTCCCGTCCAAGGCGGCTCGCGATTTGATTTAAAAACTTATCACGGTTTTGTATCGTTCCTTGCATCATTGTTTGCCTCCTTTTTCACGATTTTTAAACCAGTCTCTGAATCTTTCCTTATTTGGTGCTGGAAATTCACGAATTTCTGTCCAAGCTTTTAAAGGACCTGGTCCTTTTGAGATTTTGTCTCCAACCGTGAACGGATTCATTGCTGTTGGGGCAATTTTTGAACCAATTTTATATAACGTTGGTGATGCAGCACCTAAACCAAATGCCTTCATCGCCAATTTTTCTGAAATCGGTGCTTTCCCTTCCTTCTCCACAATCACTTCCCTATGTTTATGAAGAAGATTATGAAGCGGAATTTTTACCGGACAAACCTCTGTACAAGCACCGCAAAGTGTGGAGGCATATGGGAGTTCTTTATATTCGTCATATCCGCCAAGAAGTGGTGAAAGCACAGCACCAATCGGTCCTGAATAAATCGAACCATACGAATGACCACCGACATGTCGATAAACCGGACATACATTGATACAAGCTGCACATCGGATACATTGGAGAACGGACTGAAAATCACCACCAAGAATGTTAGATCTGCCATTATCTACGATGACCAGGTGAAATTCTTCCGGACCATCAACATCCTTTTCTTCCTTTGGTCCCGTAAGTACTGTAATATAGCTGGTTAATTTTTGACCAACAGCACTGCGAGTTAATAGGCTGACGAGTACTTCCATTTCTTCAAATGTCGGTACAAGCCGTTCCATTCCCATGACAGTAATTTGCGTTTTTGGCAGGGCTGTCACTAAATCGGCATTCCCTTCGTTCGTTACCAAACTAAAAGATCCGGTTTCGGCAACAGCAAAATTGCAGCCTGTAATCCCAATATCCGCGGTCAAATATTCATTCCGAAGCTTTTCCCGCGCATGCAAAGCCAATTCTTCCGGTTTAGAGGTTTTTTCATAACCATGTTTTTTTGCAAAAACATCACGAATTTGTTCCTTGTTTTTATGTAAGGCAGGAACAACAATATGGGAAGGAGGATCATGATCATCCATTTGCAGGATGTATTCTCCAAGGTCTGTTTCGATCACTTCGCAGCCTTCCTCTTCCAGAGCAGCATTTAAGCTGATTTCTTCCGTTACCATTGATTTTGATTTAACAATTTTCTTTGCTTGCTTCTTTTGGACAATACCACGAATATATTCGTTTGCTTCTTCTTTTGTCTGGGCAAAAAATACATGCCCGCCGCGTTTTGCGACATTCTCACTTAATTGTTCTAAATAATAATCAAGGTTTTCAAGAACATGCTGGCGGATTTCTTCCCCATGTGAACGCCATTCTTCCCAATTTCCTAGCTCATCAGCTGCATTCCGTCTTTTCGTTCCCATGCCGTCCTGAGCTCCTGCCACAGCTCCACGCATAAAGGAATCATGAATGCCTTTATCAACCCGTTCCTTGAATTGCTCTGATCCAATTTTCATTGCCATTTTTGTATCCCCCTTTCTTTTACCTACTATTTAATACCTCAGCAATATGAAGAACCTTAATTGGCTTACCTTTTCTCTCAATACGTCCGCCGATATTCATTAAACAGCCCGCATCGGCCCCAATTAGATATTCTGCACCTGTTTCTTCGACATGGCTAACTTTTTCATCGACCATTTGTTCAGAGATTTGTGCCATTTTTACCGAAAAGGTCCCGCCGAAACCACAGCATTGTTCTTTTCCTGGCAGCTCTGTAAACTCAAGACCTTTTACATTTTTCAACAGTTTCATTGGCGCTTCTTTAACACCTAATAACCTCGTCATATGGCAGGATGTGTGGTAGGTAACCTTTCCATCAAACCTTGCCCCGACATCTTCTACTTTTAAAACATCGACGATAAATTGAGTTAACTCATAAGTTTTTTCTGCCAGCTTTTTAGCACGCGGTTCCCAAACAGGGTCCCCTTTAAAAACATGTTGATATTCATGAAACATAAAGGCACAAGAACCGGATGGAGATACAACATATTCAGCATCCTCAAAGGTTTCGATCATTCGTTTCATTGCTTCTTTTGATTCTTTAACATAACCGCTGTTATAAGCAGGCTGTCCGCAACATACTTGTGACTCCGGAAATTCGATTTCACATCCTAGCCGCTCAAGTATCTCGACTGTTGCTTTCCCTACATTGCTTTGGAACATATCAACTAAACATGTAGCAAATAGTGATACTTTCATGTTTTTTCTCCCCTTTATTATCATAACATCAGATTGACAGGTCATCAGATGACTTGATTAAAAAAATAAATGAATAGTTTGATTTTACACCAATTTGTGTTGTTTAGAAAGTAAGAATTTGCAAATATGATTAATTTGCATTTTGAAAATAGCCACACCTTTCTCGTTTCCCTCATGCTTTCCCCCATTAATCCCGAAACATGATTCATTAGGCTCATTAAAAGCGGGTTCCCTCCTGCTTCTGTATTGGTCAGGTGAAATTGTAAATCAGCTTTTTCACCAAGTTCTTCGTTCCCATTGGCACCTTTCATTTCTTCTAAGGCAGCTTTCATCGCTTCTAGCTGTTGAATGGTTCATCTTTTTGCAGCTGCAGAAACTGTACCAATTTCAATAATTTTTCGTACTTCTAACAGTGGCTGATATCTTCCTTATTCATCAGGATTGCGGATGATAATGGAAAGGTAATTTAGTCATTTTCAAATAATCTGACATAGGTACCTTCTCCCTGCTTCATTTCTACAAGACCCATAGCTCTTAGTGATGTAAGTGCTTCACGAATTGCAGATCGTCCCACCTGGAAATTTTCCGCTAATTGCTGAACAGAATCAAGTTTGTCTCCGGGTTTGATTTTGCCGGTTCGAATCATATCCTGTATGGCTTCTGCAACTTCCTCATAGATTTTTTTTGGTTTAATTTTTTTGTAATTCATTCCATGATAGCCCCTAAAACACATTTCGTCAGTCAGACGCATTTTTATTATACATGAAGCGGAATTTTAAAAGAAGCACCAAGGAGTTTTCTTTTATTTACCTGGTGAAGGATAAAATTCTATAGGAATTCGGGAAATGTCTTTCCTATGCACGATGAAGGACAAAATTCCCCCTATCAACCATGAAAATGTCCTTCATTCCTTTGATGAAGGACAAATTCCCCCTATCAACCATGAAAATGTCCTTCATTCCTTTGATGAAGGACAAAACTCTTCCACTCAACCATGAAAATGTCCTTCATTTCTTTAATGAAGGATAAAATCCTCCCTATCAACCATGAAAATGTCCTTCATTTCTTTGATGAAGGACAAAATCCTCCCTATCAACCATGAAAATGTCCTTCATTCCTTTGATGAAGGACAAAATCCTCCCTATCAACCATGAAAATGTCCTTCATTCCTTTGATGAAGGACAAAACTCTTCCACTCAACCAGGAAAATGTCCTTCATTTCTTTGATGAAGGACATTTCACACACACAAAGGTTATTCTAAACCCACTTCTTCTGGAATGCAGCAATACTCTCATACTCTTCCTGCAAAATCCGTGAAAGACGAATATAAATTGGCGTTAAATCCTCATAGATCGATACATTTTCGCTATTGGGCGTATGATGGTAGGTCGCGCCAACCATATCTGAAACTGCATTAAGTGAATCAATTTCACCCATGCTGTATAGCCCCAAGATTGCAGCCCCTAAACACGAGCTTTCAAAGCTCTCCGGAATGGAGACATCCTGGTTAAAGATATCAGCCATCATCTGCCGCCATAGCTCTGATCTGGCGAAACCGCCCGTAGCCTGAATCTTATTCGGTTCTCCCATTAATTCTGACAACGCCAAAAGAACTGTATAAAGATTAAAAATAACTCCTTCAAGCACTGCGCGAATCAAATGTTCTTTTTTATGGTGCATACCAAGACCAAAAAACGATCCTCTTGCATTGGAATTCCACAATGGTGCTCTTTCTCCTGCTAAATAGGGATGGAATAATAGTCCATCCGCACCCGGTGTTATCCGGTCGGCAATTTCTGTCAATACTTCGTATGGATCTTTTCCTAATCGTTTTGCTGTTGCCACTTCCGCATCGCCCAACTGATCACGGACCCAGCGGAAAATCATCCCGCCATTATTGACAGGTCCACCGATTACCCAATGATTTTCTGTTAAAGCATAACAAAAAATTCTTCCTTTTGGATCTGTAATCGGCCGGTCCGTTACCGCCCGAATAGCCCCGCTTGTCCCAATCGTCACCGCCACAACTCCAGGGTCTATGGCATTTACTCCTAGATTCGACAACGGTCCATCCCCAGCACCGACAACGAAAGGAGTTATTGGATTCAGGTTCATTTCTTTAGCGTATCCCACGTCCATCCCGCTTAATTGATAGGTTGTAGGGACAGGTTCGGAAAGGTTATCCGCTGTTACCCCTGCAACCTTAAGCGCTTCCGCGTCCCATCCTAAGGTATAGATATTAAACAAGCCTGTTCCAGATGCAATCGAGTAATCAACGACATATTTTCCAAACAGTTTATAAAAGATATATTCCTTTATAGAAATAAACTTTGAACTTTTTGAAAAAAGTTCAGTATAGTCATTCTGTAGCCAAACCAGCTTCGCCAGTGGGGTCATTGGATGAAGCGGCGTTCCCGTTCGAAGATAAATTTCATGTCCATTCATCTCTGTTTTAATTTTTTCCACCCAATCAGAGCTTCGATTATCAGCCCAAGTTATACATTCTGTTAAAGGTTTTCCTTCCTTGTCTACTGCAATCAAACTGTGCATGGCAGAACTAAATGAAACACATAGGACATTTGCAGGATCAACATGACTTTTCTGCATGATCACTTTGACGGTATTGATTACGGCCTGAAATATTTCTTCCGGGTCCTGTACCGCCGTTTCAGGTGTTGGAGAAAATAACGGATATTCGATTCCATGATTTGCGATAACTGTTCCATCAACTGCATACAGAACTGATTTTGCACTTGTTGTTCCAATATCTACTCCGATTACATATTTTGAGTTCATTCTATTTTCCTCCTAGAAAATCTCTGTTGCATAGAAAAAAGGATTTATATTTTCATTTATTCTATATTTATTTTATACCTTATGAAAATTTTTTTCATATAATTTAATTATACGAAAAATTTTTCTCCTAGCAAACGGTTTCATGAAAAAATTTTTTTCACTTATCAATTATGCTATACTCAAATTAGGACCATATTGAAGGGAAAGTTTCATATGACACTGAATTGTTTAGGATCCATCCGTTCCAACTATGCTAAATTTAGCGAAAAAGAAAAAAAAATTGCTGATTATATATTAGAAAATCCGGAAATCATCATTCATCGAACAATCAACGAGGTGGCAGATGATTTGAATATAGCAGATGCCACGGTTTTTCGATTTTCTAAACGGATTGGATTCAAAGGTTTTCAGGCAATGAAAATTGCTCTTGCCTCAGAAATTATGACTCCGATTCGAACCATTCATGAAGAAGTGACAATAAAGGATAACGAAAAAACACTGACGGAAAAAATTTTTAAATCCAATATAAGAACTTTACAAAATACATTGCAAATCATTGATCATAATAAAATTAAAATGGCAATCGATTTGATCCTCCAAGCTAAACGGGTTGAAGTTTTTGGCACAGGCGGTTCAGCAAGTATTGCCATGGATGCATTCTCCAAGCTCAATCGGGCAGGAATTAAAGCATCCTCCCATATGGAAACCCAATATCAACTGATGTCAGCTTCCCATATCACCGAAGAAGACACAGCCATTATCATATCTCATTCCGGGTCAAACAAAGAGACTATGAATATTTTAAAAATTATTCATGAGACCGGTGCTAAAACAATTGGCATAACAGGATTTCCTAAATCCCCAATTAGTTTAAACGTAGACATAGCGCTATATACCAATACCGAGGAAATCGAGTATCTTTCCGCAGGATTTGAATCACAAATTGCCCAAATAAGTATGATTGATGTCATATGTTTAAATATCGCAAATCTTAATAAGATAAAAACAGAAACGAAATAAATTTTCATTCATCAAAAACTCCCTCATCCGAATTCGAATGAGGGAGTTTTTTTCTTATATGAACATATTTACGATTAAAGCTACACCAAAAGCTACAAATGATAGGATAGTTTCTAATACTGTCCAAGTTTTAAATGTTTCCTTAACTGATAGCCCTAAATATTCTTTTACCATCCAGAAGCCGGCATCATTTACATGTGAGAACATAAGTGAACCTGCACCTGTTACGATTACAAGAAGCTCCATGTTGACACCTGACATATGCTGAACGATTGGCGCCACAATTCCTGCTGCCGTTGTTAACGCAACCGTAGCTGATCCAGTTGCAATACGAATGAGTCCGGCAATCATAAATGCCAAAACAAGTGGTGACAGATGGACATTTTGAGACATATCGCCGATTGTTGCACCTACACCGCTATCAATAAGGATTTGTTTAAAGCCCCCGCCGGCACCAATAATCGCAATGATGGAACCAACTGGAAGGAAGCATTCCTCTGTAAATTTCTTAATCCCATTTTTATCAATGCCTTGACGAATGCCAAGGAAATAAAAGGCAGCAAAACAAGCGATTAGAAGTGCAATGAGCGGACTTCCGATAAAGATGAAAAACTTCGTAATTCCCCCAGGAAGTCCTATATAAGGAGCAACGCTTGAGAAAATCATTAAGATAACAGGAAGTAAAATAATAAAGAATGATAATCCTGTGCTAGGTAATTTCTCTGTAGCCGTATTGATTTTGATTAATTCTGGTTCACCTTCGGGGATGACCCGTTTGTGAACCCATTTAGCAAATAATGGACCTGCAATGATCACAGCAGGAATTGCAATAAGCAGGGAATATAAGAGCACTTTTCCCATGTTCGCATTATAAATCGAAATTGCGGCAATTGCCCCTGGATGCGGAGGTACCAAACCATGCACAATTGATAAACCCGCTATTGCAGGTAAAGCAATCAATAAAATATTTTGCTTTGATGTTTTATGAATAGAGATTACCAACGGAAGTACAATTAAGATTCCTACTTCAAAGAATACAGGGATTCCAATAATGAAACCGGCTAACATCATAGCCCATGGAAGTTTTTTCACGCCAAATTTATTAACGAAGAAATTCGCTACCTGAACACCTGCACCTGATTCGGCCATCATTTTCCCTAAGATGGTACCTAGTGCTAAAATACCGACTAAATGACCTAGTGCCCCGCCAACTCCTGTTTCAATCCCGCTAACAATTTTATCCATCGATAAACCTGAAAAAATGGCTAGAAATAGAGTTGCTACTGTTAAACTGATGAATGCATGCCATTTAAACACTGAAACTCCGATAATAACAATAATAATAGCTAATAAGGTAATCAATAAGCTTGCCATACGATGATTTCACCTTCCCTTTCTTTGTAAGCCCTTTCGAACTTTCTTAAAAAATTTTCCCTATTTGTTGAAAAACTTTATATCATTATTTGGCCAATATTGATGAAAGCACTTTCAATTCATACTTTGATTATATGAAAGAAATTTTCTTTTATCAATAGTTTTTAAGAAAAAAATTTTTTTGTGTTTTTCCATAAAAAAAACCTACCGAAAAAAGGTAGATTCTCTTTTAATAAATGCTAGCCCTTATAACGGAGGCATTTATGTCCTCATCATTCTGTAAAGTAATATTCTTTATTTTGGAGTTTAAAATCATGGTGTCACCTTTTTCTAATATGAAAATTTCTTCATCGCTAGTGACAACACGAACGAATCCGGCGACACAATAGAAAACCTCTGCTTGTCCATTTAATGCCAAACTTACATCAGGATTATCCTTTTCTAGATGAATGGCAATAAGCTCCCCATCATACCCCTTTGCCAACATTAAATTAAAATCTGTTACCTTCCCTTTACTCCTTGTTGTCCATCCACCATCAAAACGGTCTTGCTCAAAAGGCTTCAAAAATACTGAGTGGTGTCCTTCATGATCAAGGTACATTTCACCATCCAGGATCATGATTACTCGATTAATTCCTGGCAGGTGTGTAAATAGAGAGTCTTCGACTTCGACAATAGCAGTACTAATCCGCCAGTTAAAATTACGTACAGAATAATCTGCATCTTTAGGAAATATAGCAAGTTGTGTTGTTTTTCCACCCGACCAAAGGCTTGGTGTCCGTTCATTTTTTTTTACTATTTTTATTGAACTCATTTCGTCACTCCACTTTTTTTATCAAATTAATGCCAGATATCCCTGATTAGATACCTGGCACATTTTAAAGATTTTATCCACCTAGATTGGAGATAATGATGCCAAAGCAGGCTGCAAATAACAAGATATTAAGCCCAATACCAATCAATAATCCCTGCCCTAATTGCTTTTTTCCTTTCGAAAAGCTGATAACGGTTAAAACAATAAGGGCAATTGGGGCAGCAACGATATAAAAGAGAGTAACCATTGGAATGATAAACATGATTAGGAGACCCAGCAGATAAATCCCAACTGAGATCCCAATCCCTTTCCAAAGATCCGTTAAAGATCCATTGCTGCCTTTCCCATCCTGATTTTGATCCAAAGAAATCAGCTCCTTTAAAATCTATTTAACGGTTGTTTTTCCTTCAAGTTCTTCCCTGATTTTCATTAATTCAAGTTCTTTATCATCCCGGTAAAATAAATTATACGTATCAAACGGAATTATTCTTCCATCCGGATGGGCAATGTGGACACATGACTTTTTAACAGAACGCACATCAAAATTGTAGGCATCTAAAAATTGCATGATAATGACGCGAAAAACATTATCATAGCCGATTTCACCCGGCATCGCCACCTTTGGCAGGCAGCATAATAAATCCTTTAATGATAAGGCTGATGAATCAGGTGAATGATTTAACGAGAATAACTTAAAAATCATATTTTTTATGGATTCGTCTTGTTCAAAAACAATGGTATTGCGGTCCCCTTCTAACAAAATTTTCGGGTCTACTAACCCAGTTAAAGGAGTAACCTCCCCATTGAGTTTGAGAGCATACCCCATTGCAAGGCAATCAGGATGACATGGGACAGGGATGATATCTTTTGAACCAAATACATTCGATTGGTCGATAATCATTTGGCGGACTTCACTTAATGTAAGTCGGTTTACCGCCGGGTCGTATTCCTCTAATCTTCCTGCCGCCTGAATCGGCTGAAAGGTTACCCCTCGAACACATTTTTGCTGTAAGCCGTATTGAATGATTTTGCCGACTTCATGATCATTTAGTCCTTTTTTCAAGGTAACTACTAAGGTTGTAGAAATATTGTATTCATTTAAATTTTCTAACGCCTTCTGTCTGATATCTCTTAAATCTACGCCTCTTAATTCTTCAAGGGCTTCTTTTTCAAAACTATCAAACTGAAGATATATTTCAAATCCCGGGGAATAGGTGGCGAGTCTTTTCACAAATTCTTTATCATTGGCAATGCGCAGGCCGTTTGTATTCACCATTATATGCCGGATTGGTCTTGATTTTGCTAAATCAAGGATTTCAAAAAACTGGGGATGAATTGTTGGTTCTCCACCGCTTATTTGCACAATATCCGGTTCCCGTTCATTTTTAATAATTTGATCTAACATAAATTCAATTTTTTCCAGGCTGCGAAAAGACCCTTTTTGCGGAGAGGATTCCGCATAGCAAATAGGACATTTTAAATTACAGCGCTCGGTAATTTCAAGCAAAGTCAAACAGCTGTGCTGTTCATGGTCGGGACATAGGCCGCAGTCATAGGGGCATCCATATTTAATCGGTGTATTCCAGCGATACGGCATTTCCGATGGCTTAATAAACTCGCGGCACCATTTGTAATACTCAACATCTGTTGAAATTAAGACCTTTTCCCTTCCGTGATGCAGACAATTCTTCACGAGGTAAACCTTTTCATTTTCAATAATGACCTTTGCTTCGACTTTTAGTAAACAAGTTGAACATATACTATTGGTTAATTCATAAAACAAATACGGACGGTTAGGCATAAAATGCTCTCCTCTTTTCGGTTTGTTTTCTATTTATTAGCCATATGTAATACGTGATCCCTAGCAAACAAGCAATTTGGATATTATTAAAAATCCAGTAAGGATGCGGTGTTGGTTTGATAAAATCTATTAAAAGGCGAAACATTAAATAACTAAGCATGAACAGCTGAAACAAAAGCCCCTCCCAGCCGATTTTTTTCCTTTTCATTTGAAATAGACATACTACAAGAATTCCCAGAAAGAAAATTTCATACAGCTGTGTTGGATGCCGTTTTACGCCATCGCCAAAGTCCACACCTGTAAACCATGTTGTTGCAATCCCGTATGTATGATCATCTAACCCGGTTAAAAAACAGCCAATCCGTCCAATCATCATACCGATTGCCAGAGGCAGGACAAAATCATCCCCTGTGGAACGTGTCCACCCGATAAATTTTTTCGCGATTTCCACCCCAATTAATCCACCCAATAAACCGCCGACAATCGTTTTTCCTTCCATTAAGTACAGGATACTATTCCAATGTTCCAGCGTTTTTTTCGGATCCTCAAACCAATAAAGCAATTTTGAGCCAAATGCTGCCCCCAATGTGGCGCCAACAACAACCCAAAGTGCTTTGTCAATTGGGATTCTCTCCTTATTTCTCGTATATAAATAGACGCGAAACCCGATGAAATACGCAAGTGATTCGAATATTAAATGGGGGTGTATACCAAATATATAGAAAGGAAACTGCATTTTATCCCTCCTCTCTTCCTCATTCTATATTATCAGAATGTTAGAAATAAATTCTTCCTCTTTTACTATTTTTTTACTATAATCAAAAAAAGCAAAGAGTGATTCTATTTCATCCTCTTCGCTTTTTTAATTTCCGATAGACCCGGTATCCTTTTCTAACTCTATCCACGATAAAAAAAGGAATCGGAGGATGAAGTTTTAATAAAAATCGTTGATAAATTTTAAAGTAAGCTTTTTTCAGATCATCCCATTTACTACAATATCCGTCTTTATAAAAATCCGATACATCTACGATATAGCCTCTCCCCTTATACATTACGACATTTTTCCCGTGGACATCATAGGGGTTTAAACCAACTGATCTTGCATAGTCTAATCCGCGATCAATATCCTTTATTACAGTTTCCGGTATCGGAATCCCCTTGATGATTGCATCAAATAACGTGATTCCCTCAAGCTTTTTTAATACTAAATAATTCTCTCCATGAGCAATTAAATTCGAAAAGGTTTCATGATTGCCTAAACGCTTATAGACATCAATTTCTTTTTTTAATTCCTCAGGACTTCTTCCATATACTTTGACAACACGTCCAGGATTAGAGCCATGTAAAAAAACACCAGCATAATTTCCATTTCCAATTGTCTTCCATGATTTTGACTGATTTCGAACAAAAATGGGGTCAAATGGATTGGACGAGGTTAATTGGATATAAGGCAATAATTCTTTCTCTATTAGTTTGATATAATGATCTCTACTCATTTTCCCCACTCACTTCCTTTTTTCCTTCCTTTTTTATATGCAACGTTATACACTGAGTATACAGTAAAATTGATTCAAAAACCGATATGAATTGAAAAAGGAAAAGAGGGATAGGCGTGACATTTCCCATTTTAGGAACAAAAAGACTAAAGTTAATTGAAATCAGCCACCAACACGTGAATAGCCTATATGAAATTTTGTCATTAGAGGAAGTTATGAAATATTATGGAACCGACCGTTTTACTTTCCCAGCTGAGGCTTCAAGATTAATAGATATGTTTCAAAGGAATTTTATTGAAAAACGAGGGATTCGCTGGGGGATTGTCCTCAAAGAAAATCAAAAATTTATTGGCACCATTGGGCTGAATGGATTGCAGCTTAAAAATAAACGGGCCGAAATTGGATACGAAATACATCCTCATTATTGGCGAAACGGATATACAACTGAGGCAATTAATGAGGTTTTACATTTTAGTTTTGAAAAATTAGATTTATTTCGCATTGGTGCGGTTGTATATCCCGAAAATGTTGCATCCGTTACCCTTTTAAAAAAGATCGGATTCATAAAAGAAGGATTGCTTCGCGGCTATATCAAACAAAATAATCAATCACATGATACTTACGTCCTTTCCTTATTAAAACCTGAATGGGAAAAAGAAAAGCGAAACCGCATTGGTTAGCCCCTACAAATCATTGAGCGGGACAATAGAAAAAGCCAGTAAATGTAACCTGGCTTTTTCTACTCATCAAAAAACTCTTTAAATTTTTTATTATTCTCTCCCTGGTAATAAGGGTTTTCGTCTGTTACATTTTTCGAATCAAGATTGGTCTTGATGACTAAGATCGGCTGCGACGGACTTTCGGCAATGATTCGGTCATTCAATTGATTAAAATCGGGAAAATTTTTATTTCCAGGCTTTTTCGGCTCGATGCAAAACACCTCCTAAAAATAGTTTGCTTCTTTTTTTTAAAAACATTCTAATACATTTATACCTCAGAGAATGTGACGGGCTTGGTCCTTTTTAAACAAAAGAAAAAACTAGGAAGTAAAAACTCCCTAGTATCTTTATTCTTCCTCAGAGCCGACTAAGAAATCAGGATTGAGTTCTTCGAATTCTTCGTCGTCTACATCCGTTCCCCATTCTTCCTCATCATCATGGCAGCCTTCTGGGTTAATGACAACACAAACCTTTGTCTCGCCAATTACCTCGACAAGGAATTCCCTTTCAACATGGACGATGATGCGATTGCCATTAGGGGAAATGACTGCTTCACAACAATTCGGCTGTTGCAGTACCCGTGCAACAATTTCATTGTCATCAAGGCAGTCATGGTCACGATACTTTAACTTTATGACATCAACATATTGTACACGTTCGGTCACTACTTCTGTTTTGGTATTATCATTATATGAGTACCAAACGTTGATATCATAGGAGCCGTGTATCTCTACTGTCTTGCCGACTTTTTTCGCGTTATATTTATGGTTGATGATCCAACAGCCAAGAATACTTGTTGGATTATGCGCCGGGCTAATCGTATGATTGGACTGGGTGAATTTACGTCCTTTAGCGACTACGGCTTTCGCAAATATCTCTCTGTATTCTCCCATTTCGCGCGAACCCTCCTCATTCAGTTTCATTTCATCCTATGCTAATAATTAGACTAGTGTGCGATATATTTTGATGAATACTGGTTAAAAGTTTAGTCATGATTCATTTTATGCGGGATATTTAGGTATGTTCCGAAGTAATCCAGATTTTGAAGTCTCTTCCTATTTTTATGAGGGACATGGAGGACTTAGAAGATATGGAGGCAAAAGAAAAACCAGGCTTAAATCTAAGCCTGGCATCATATTAATGTTCATGATCGCAATCATCGTGGCCCGCGCAGGCACCGCCGCCATGTTTCATGCTGGCACCTGTTTCACCCATCAATACATCTCCACCAGTTGCAGTAATGATTTCATCGGTAACCGTATTGGAAATCGTTGAAGCAATTAATTGAAGTAATTCATTCACTTCGAGCTGTGATTGTTTAAAATCCTGAACAACAGGAATTTCATCCAATTCTTGTTCAATGGATGTAATTTTATCTTCCACTTTCTTCAATGCTTCCGGTTTTCCATAATGCTGCAGGTTCACCGCTTGCTTTTGTAATCCTTTAATATCGGAAATTAATACTTTAACTTTAGGGTTTTCATGAATTTGTGCTTCCGCCCGCTTGAAAAAATCAACTTCCTCTGTTTCCGCAATCATGCTTGCTAGTTCTGTTGCACGAGCGACGATGTCGTCTTTTGTATATTTCGCCACTTTACTTCACCTCTATTGGTTCGAATTTCTCCACCATTTCTCCGTTTAATGACCATGTTTTTGCATCTGTAATTTTCACCTTTACAATCTTGCCAATTGCTGATTTTGGGGCAATGAAGTTAACAAGCTTGCTTTTAGATGTATATCCTGCTAAAACATCTGGATTGTTTTTGCTTTCCCCTTCAACAAGGACTTCCACAATTTGACCTACGTATTTCTTCATTGCTTCAGCAGAAAGCTCATTCACAAGATTATTTAACCGTTGCAAACGCTCTTTCTTTACTTCCATCGGAACATTATCCTGCATGTTTGCAGCAGGAGTACCTTCACGTGGGGAATAAATAAATGTATAAGCTAATTCATAGCCCACTTCACGGTATAAGGATAATGTTTCTTCAAACTGCTCATCCGTTTCGTTCGGATAACCCACGATAATATCCGTTGTGAGGGATACCTTAGGAATAGCAGCTTGAATTTTTCGCACAAGCTCCAAATATTGTTCTCTTGTATATTTACGAGCCATTATTTTTAATACATCGGTTGAACCGGATTGAACTGGTAAATGGATATGATCCATCAAATTGCCGCCCTTAGCTAGGACCTCAATCAAATGGTCATCAAAATCACGCGGATGGCTTGTGGTAAAACGGATACGCGGAATATCAATTTTACGCAATTCATCCATTAAGTCACCCAAACCATAATTCAATCCTTCTAAGTCTTTACCATAGGCATTGACGTTTTGGCCAAGGAGTGTGATTTCTTGATATCCTTGTGCTGCTAAATGGCGTACCTCCTGAATAATTTCCTCAGGTCTGCGGCTGCGCTCTTTACCGCGAGTATATGGAACAATACAGTACGTACAAAATTTATCACAGCCATACATGATGTTAACCCAGGCTTTAATTTTTCCGCGTCGTACCTTTGGAAGGTTCTCAATTACATCGCCTTCCTTAGACCATACCTCAACCACCATTTCTTTTGACATATATGCCTCATGCAAAATGTTTGGCAGGCGGTGAATATTATGAGTTCCAAATATCATATCAACATGATGATAGGTTTTTAATATTTTATTGACAACAGATTCTTCTTGGGACATACAGCCGCAAACACCTAAAAGCAGGTCAGGCTTTTCCATTTTCAATGATTTTAAGTGACCCAATTCACCAAATACTTTGTTTTCAGCATTCTCACGGACAGCACAGGTATTTAAAAGAATGACATTCGCATCCTCCGTGTTTTCTGTCGGCTCATAGCCTAAAGCTAAAAAGATTCCGGCCATTACCTCTGTATCATGTTCATTCATTTGGCATCCATAGGTGCGAATATAGAATTTACGCCCTTCGCCCATACCGCGGAATTCTTCCGGAATGGAAAAATCATTTTGATACTTAACTTCTTCTTTCCCGCGCTTTTTCGCTTCCTTTAATGAAGGAGCTGTTATTACTTGTTCAAAATACTTGCTGTAATCCTTTGCGGATTTTTTGTCCGAAGAATTAGCAGACTCTACTTGTTTACTGTCTAAACGCTGTTGTTCATTCATCAGGAAAAATCACCTTCCTTGATTTTAATCAATAAACTGACTGCACTATGAAAATTAATTTTTCCAATTTTCACCATTGCTTTGTAGTTTGGAAAGAGTGCATGTCATCTGCACATTATTATAGTATAAAGGTTTATAAGAATGAAAACAATAGAAAATCCCTGTCAATACTTCAGTGACAAAATAGTCGGGAAATAACAAATATACCTATGTAGAATTCACCGCACAATGGCTAATTGTAGCTTATTTTCTCAATAAAATATGTGACATTCCTCACGTTATACATAAAGTGTAGACCAAGCAGCTTTGGATTAAACCTTGAAAGGAACTATTTGGAATTTCATAGGCTCGCAAAAAAACCCATGGTATCGTAACCACGGGTTTTTTTAAATAGTATTACATAAACTCTGCTGCTAGCTTATCAAAGTGTGCTTGATCAAGGTTAAGATCAGCATTTACTAAAGGTTCCTCAGAGTAGCCTTTAAGTAATTCTTGATATGAACGACGCTCATTGTTTTGGTAAATAAGGCCAGTTACAAGACCATTATGCTTCATTAATGTTTGCATTGCAATTTCGCGGTTGGAAGGATCATATCCTTCAATGTCACTTAACTTAGTTAGGTTTTCTTTAAACCAGTCATATGTGTTTACTTTATTGTAAGTAACACAAGGACTGAAAACGTTAATTAAAGAGAATCCTTTATGTTTAATACCAGCTTCAATTAAAGCTGTTAAGTCTTTTAAATCAGTTGAGAAGCTTTGTGCCACAAAAGTACCACCAACTGTTAAAGCCATTTCCATTGGAGAAATTGCTTGTTCAATGGATCCGCCTGGAGTGGACTTTGTTTTAAAGCCTTCAGCAGAACGTGGTGATGTTTGACCTTTTGTTAAACCATAAATTTGGTTATCCATAACGATGTAGGTAACGTCTAAATTACGGCGAATAGCATGAATTGTATGTGCCATACCGATCGCATATCCATCACCGTCACCACCGGAAGCAATTACAGTTAAATCGCGGTTTGCCATTTTAACCCCTTGAGCAATCGGAAGGGAACGTCCATGGATACCGTGGAATCCATAAGCATTAATATAACCAGAGATACGACCTGAACAGCCAATCCCTGAAATAACGGCAAGATTTTCAGGTTCTAAACCAACATTTGCAGCTGCACGTTGCATTGCAGCTTGTACAGAGAAGTCGCCACAGCCAGGGCACCAGTTCGGTTTTACATCATTTCTAAAGTCTTTAAAAGTGGCCACTTAGAACAACTCCTTACATTTTGAATAAACTTCATGTGGTAAAAACGGATTTCCATCATATTTAACAAACTTTGTAATTTTTTCAGCATGACCAATATTCATTTTCATAATATTTGCAAGCTGACCAGTTGCGTTATTTTCAACAACCAACACTTTTTTCGCAGAACGAATAAGCGGAAGAATTTCGTCCGATGGGAACGGATGGATTAAACGCACTTGTGCATGGTTCACTTTCATGCCGTCAATAGCCAAGCGGCCCATTGCTTCTTCAATTGCTCCTCGAGTTGAGTTAAAACCAACAACTAAAACATCTGCCTCTTCATGTGGTGCATTTTTATAAACTGGTGTATCAAAACGAATATTTTCAACCTTACGGAAACGTTTATCCATTTGTGCAATACGATTTGTTGCTGATTCAGATGGTTTGCCAGTTTCAGCGTGTTCAACACCTGTTACGTGGTGAATACCATTTTTCATTCCTGGAATTGAACGCGGTGATACACCATCTTCTGTTACTTCATAACGCTTGAAATAACCTTTATTTTCAATTTCAGGAAGTTCATCTGTTACCAATTTACCACGTCTAATTTCAACTTTAGAAGCATCCAGTGGTTCTACTGTTTGCTTACCTAATGATAATTGAAGGTCAGATAATAAGATAACAGGGCACTGATACTCTTCAGCAAGGTTAAATGCTTCTGCAGTATCATAGAAAGCCTCTTCAACTGTACTTGGAGCTATAACAATTTTTGGAATTTCCCCATGTGTACCGTAAATCATCGCCATTAAATCTGATTGTTCTTGCTTAGTTGGTAATCCTGTTGAAGGACCCCCACGCTGTGTATCAACAATAACTATTGGAGTTTCAGTAATACCTGCAAGCCCAATTGCTTCCATCTTCAATGATAACCCAGGACCAGAAGATGCAGTAAGGGCACGAACGCCGCCGTAGTTAGCACCAATTGTCATTGTACATGCAGCAATTTCATCTTCAGTTTGAATAACTGATCCGCCAAGAGCAGGTAATTTTTTAATTAAATATTCCATAATATCTGAAGCAGGAGTAATTGGATAAGCTGCCATAAAACGACATCCACCGGCAAGTGCTCCTAAAGCAATTGCATCGTTTCCGATCATGTACATCCGTTTTTTGCCATCAGCTTTTTCAAGTTCCATAGTTGGAACACTAGCATCCATTTTTTCCTTCATATACTCAAAGCCGGCTTTGATTGCATCCATGTTCTTCGCAACTACTTGCTCGCCTTTTTTACCAAAAATTTCACGAACTACTTCTTCAAAAACATGGATGTCTAAATCTAAGACTGCTGATGTAGCACCAATTGCCACCATGTTTTTCATTAAAGAAGTACCTAATTCAGTAGCAATTTCCGTAAATGGAACCGCATACAATGAGCTTTCTGTATCTTCCGGTTTTTTTGGATTAAACTTTGCATCTGCAAGAATTACCCCGCTGCTAGTAAGCTCTTTGTAGTTAACATCAATAGTTTCTTGGTCAAATGCGACAAGAATATCAAGATCATCAGAAATCGAACGAACATCTGTAGTGCTTACTCTGATCTTGTTGTTTGTATGACCACCTTTAATACGTGAAGAAAAGTGACGATAACCATACAAGTAATACCCCAGACGATTCAATGCAATTGCAAAGATTTCTCCAGTACTTTCAATACCTTCCCCTTGTTGTCCTCCAACTTTCCATGAAAGTTGATTGATCATGACTTACACCCCTTTGGATATGTAAAAAATAAGTAAACTAATCATCTAATAGTATAGCACTTTTCCAAGTAAACCACTAGACTTTTACACTTTAAAGTCAAAAAGTATTTTAATTAGATACGTACTAAACGCTTACAATAATAGACCTATGAACTAAAAATTGCAACCCTTTGAATAAAAATATTGACTAAAATATGAATATTTTTTTATTATTAAAAACTTGCCAATTTTAGTAATGTTTTACTGAATTAAATTGATAACTAAAAAACGCTGAAACATGCTGTCGCTCTGCAGTTTTTCCATCGTCGTAATTCTTACCCTACGATTCTTTCATATATACCAGAATAATATTTTCATTGGAAATTTTGCACAAAAATACCTGCTCGGTTTAAAAACCGGCAGGTAAAAGCATAGATATTCATATTCCCTATGCTTAAAACTTTTTACTTTGTTTATCTCGGCTCAACAATGAGCTTTATAGCTGTGCGTTCTTCCCCGTCTATTAAAATATCGGTAAACGCAGGGATGCAAATCAGATCAACTCCGCTAGGTGCTACAAATCCTCGAGCGATCGCTACTGCCTTAACGGCTTGATTTAATGCACCCGCACCAATTGCCTGTATCTCCGCTGCGCCTCTTTCACGAAGAACTCCGGCAAGCGCACCAGCTACAGAATTAGGATTAGACTTTGCTGAAACTTTTAATATTTCCATTCCTAGCTCCTCCTTGTTTAATCCCGATCCCGCATGAGCAGTTCATGAACCAATCAGGTATATATAATACTCCACTGCTACTATATTCGGGCGGCAAAAGACATATTCCGGCTTGGACAAAAAAAGTTCAATTTAAAATGAGAAAAACCCTCCAAAAAGGAAGGTTTAGGAATACCATGGATGTTCATCATTTATTAAAATTCGCTCCATTTTTTTGCATTGACCAGTTTTTCGGTCCAATTCTATCATTACTGCACTTAGCTGTGTACGCCCTGTTTTTGGCACCTCGAAGCGGACCGGGAGGCTCGTTAGAAACCTCTTAAGAACTGCCTCTCTTTCTACACCGAGAATCCCATCGTAAGGACCAGTCATCCCAACATCTGTTAGATAACCTGTCCCCCCCGGCAAAATGCGATTATCAGCTGTTTGAACATGTGTATGAGTCCCAACAACAGCTGAGACTCTGCCGTCAAGATACCATCCCATCGCTTGTTTTTCACTTGTTACTTCCGCATGAAAATCAACAAAAATGAATGGGGTTCGAGTACGGGCGATTTCCACCAATTCATCTGCTTTTCTAAAAGGGCAGTCTAAGGGAGCCATAAAGGTACGCCCTTGTAAATTAATTACCGCAACTTCAACCTCATTCACCTTAAAAAAAGCAATTCCTTGACCAGGAGTCCCTTCCGGAAAATTTGCAGGACGAACCATATTTTTGGCTTTATCGATAAATTCAAAGATTTCTTTATTATCCCAAGCATGATTCCCAAGCGTGATTGCTTGTGCGCCGGAGCTTAAAAATTCACGGTAAATCTTTTCAGTGATTCCTTTTCCTGAAGCAGCATTCTCCCCATTGATAATCGTAAAATTAGGGCGGAATTTCTCTTTTAATTTAGGTAAATATTCTTTGATCATGTCACGGCCTGGCGACCCAACAACATCGCCGATAAATAATATATTCATTTTTTTACCCTTTCTCTAAAAAAATATCTTCTATGCTTAAATTGTATCACAATATTTGTTCCTTTAATCTAGGGCAAAAAATAAAGCGGTGCGAATGCACCGCTTTATTTTGCGTATTCTACAGCCCGTGTTTCACGGATAACTGTCACTTTAATATGTCCTGGGTAATCAAGTTCTTCTTCAATCCGCTTACGAATATCCCGTGCTAAGCGATGTGCAGCCAAATCATCGATTGCATCTGGTCTAACAATGATTCGAACTTCACGACCAGCTTGAATAGCAAATGACTTTTCAACGCCTTCATAGGACTCGGAAATTTCTTCGAGCTTTTCTAGTCGGCGGATATAGTTTTCAAGAGTCTCACTACGTGCGCCAGGTCTAGCTGCAGATAATGCATCAGCAGCTGCCACAAGTACAGCGATAATGGATGTTGGTTCTGTATCCCCATGGTGAGAAGCAATACTGTTAATGACAACAGGGTGTTCTTTATACTTCGTAGCAAGTTCAACCCCGATTTCAACATGGCTTCCTTCCACTTCATGGTCAATCGCTTTTCCGATATCGTGAAGTAATCCTGCACGGCGTGCCAATGTTTCATCTTCTCCAAGTTCAGCTGCAAGCAGCCCTGAAAGCTGTGCAACCTCCATCGAGTGTTTAAGAACATTTTGCCCGTAGCTTGTGCGGAATTTCAAACGGCCAAGGATTTTGATAAGATCCGGATGTAGTCCGTGAACACCGACTTCAAATGTCGTTTGTTCTCCAACCTCACGAATATACTCATCTACTTCCCGACGAGATTTTTCTACCATTTCCTCAATACGTGCAGGATGGATCCGACCATCTTGGACTAGTTTTTCCAGTGCAAGTCGTGCAGTTTCACGACGAATTGGGTCAAATCCTGATAAAATGACAGCTTCTGGCGTATCATCGATAATTAAATCAATCCCTGTCAATGTTTCAAGAGTACGGATATTACGTCCCTCACGGCCGATAATACGCCCCTTCATTTCATCATTCGGCAGGTTGACGACAGAGACAGTTGTTTCCGCAACATGGTCAGCAGCGCAACGCTGGATTGCCAGCGATAAAATTTCCTTTGCTTTCTTGTCGGCGTCTTCTTTCGCTCGATTTT
Source organism: Neobacillus niacini (assembly GCF_031456445.1). Taxonomy (GTDB): domain Bacteria; phylum Bacillota; class Bacilli; order Bacillales; family Cytobacillaceae; genus Neobacillus; species Neobacillus niacini_I. The sequence goes on from NZ_JAVDUQ010000001.1 coordinate 275,976, forward strand.
CACTTTCCTTGATCATAATGGCTGTATCATGAGAAAGTTCCTGCTCAACACGATCTAATATAATCGCTTTTGCTTCTTCGCGCGTCAAGCTCGAAATTCGTTCGAGTTCACTTTGTTGTGTTCTAACCAACTCGTCCACTTTGCTTTCCATCTCTTCAATATGCTGTTGTCTTTGGTTTAGAGAATCATCCTTCTTTTCTAAAAGAGTTTCACGCTTATTTAACGATTCATCTTTTCGATCTAAATTCTCTTCTCTTTGCAGTAAACGGTTTTCTTGTTTTTGCAGTTCATTTCTTCGTTCACGAACCTCACGTTCAGCTTCAGTACGAAGCTTGTGAATTTCATCCTTCGCCTCGAGCAATGCCTCTTTTTTCAATGCATCAGCATCACGCTTTGCATCATCAAGGATTTGCTCTGCAGCACTCTTTGCTCCTGCAATTTTTGTTTCGGCAGAGGATTTACGAATAAAATAGCCAACAACGGCACCGACGATAAGGCCAAGCAAAATGGAGATGAGTGTAATTGGTTCCATCGTTACACCTCCTCTTGCTATGAACTTTTGTTACATTTTTAAGTGTCGGCATGTACATTGTTTAGACTCAACATACAGCAAGCACCATGGCTTTTCAATGTAATATTTCCAAAAATGTAAAATATACATGTTAATTGTAAATGTGCGCAAATTTATTGTCAAGGGTAGATAGTGACAGCCGTTTGAAATATTTTGAATTTGTTCAAAGATTTACAAACTTCGCTTGAATTTAGAAGTGAATAAACATTCGGGTTTATGTATAAAAATACACTTTTTCAAAAAAGAGCAAAGCCGATGTCCGGATTTGCTCTTTTTGATTAGTCGATTAGTTCAATTTGATCTGATTCGTCTGTCTCAGTGACCGTCTTATCTCCATCTAATCCGTAATGGTCACGAATTTTTTGTTGGATTTCCAAGCGAATTTCAGGGTTTTCTTTTAAGAATAGTTTCGCGTTTTCACGTCCTTGGCCAAGTCTTTCGTCGTTATAAGAATACCAAGATCCGCTCTTTTGAACGATATCTAACTCTGAGCCAAGATCGATGATCTCACCCTCTTTAGAAATCCCTTCACCATACATAATATCCACTTCTGCTGTACGGAATGGAGGTGCCACTTTATTTTTGACCACTTTAATTTTTGTTTTATTTCCGACAATGTCATTGCCTTGCTTTAAGGCTTCTGCACGACGGACTTCAAGGCGGATAGTCGAATAGAACTTCAACGCGCGTCCTCCAGGTGTCGTCTCGGGGTTTCCGAACATGACCCCAACTTTTTCACGAATTTGGTTAATAAAGACGGCAATTGTTTTTGATTTATTGATTGCACCAGATAGCTTACGAAGGGCTTGAGACATTAAACGTGCTTGCAAACCTACGTGAGCATCACCCATCTCACCCTCAATCTCAGCTTTTGGAACTAATGCTGCTACAGAGTCGATTACGATAATATCGACTGCACCGCTTCGAACAAGTGCTTCAGCAATTTCAAGTGCTTGTTCTCCTGTGTCTGGCTGCGATAATAATAACTCATCAATGTTTACACCAAGCTTTTGGGCATAAGTTGGATCAAGCGCGTGCTCGGCGTCGATAAATGCTGCTTGGCCGCCTTTTGCTTGCACTTCTGCAATTGCATGTAATGCTACTGTGGTTTTACCTGAGCTTTCCGGTCCATATATTTCGATAATACGTCCTCTTGGATATCCCCCAACTCCAAGAGCAGTATCAAGTGCTAATGATCCACTTGGCACTGTTGAAATCCTTGTTTCTGTTTGCTCACCCATTTTCATGATTGAGCCTTTACCAAATTGCTTCTCTATTTGCTTTAGAGCCATTTCTAAAGCTGCTTTACGATCACTCACTAAATCGTTCCTCCTCATATATAAAAAAATAAGATTATATCCAAAATCTATCATTTAAAACCTATTAATAATATAACCTCTTTTAGACTATTTGTCGAGTAAAAAAACGAACATTCATTCGACTGATTTGTGAGGAATCTAATATGTAAAAACAGGTAAATCCTTCGGATAAATGGATCTTTTATATAAATTTGTCCAGAGCAAATAAAGGAATTCATTTATTATCTGATAATTACATTTTAATATTTTGGCGTTTGATTGTACTTTCCACTTACTTCATTTTATTTTCCAGTTAGAGTGCTATACTTTCCAGTTGTCACTATTTATTTTCCACTTGAGCTATTTTATTTTCCAATTGGGGTATTTTATTTTCCGATTTTTATAAAATACTTTCCACTTTCCCTGTTTTATTTTCCACTTCCAACTCTTTATTCCCCACTCCACATCCCCCAATCTAAACCACCATCAAAACAAAAAAAGAATCACAGAACACGCCTAAGCATTCTGTAACTCTTTCAAATGTTTTAGTAAATAATAACACCCAAATTTCACCGCGCGGGTCCGGTTCGCTTCCCTTGAACCAGCGAGGATGACTTTTTCCACAACAGTTGGTCGTCCTTTAATAGCCATTCCAATATAAACCGTACCAACCGGCTTTCCTTCCTGTTCATCCGGCCCGGCAACACCGGTAAAACTGATGCCAATATCCGTTCCCACAAGACTTGAAATATTTTCAGCTAATTCCAATGCACATTGCTCGCTAACAACTCCATAGCCGTCAATCGTTTCCTGTTTCACCTTTAACACCTGGTGTTTTACTTCATTTGTATAGCAAACAACGCCGCCTTTTAAAATGGAACTTGCACCGGGGATGGAGGTTAACTCCTTCTGAAACATTCCGCCAGTGAGACTTTCCGCAGCCCCAATCGTAAAATTCTTTTCTTTTAAAACTTTACTTAATTCTTCGACAAGCGATGTATTGTTGTAGCCATATAAAAATTGTCCGGCACGAGCACTAATCTTTTGCTCAACTTCATCTAGCATTTTAATAGCTGTGTCAAAGTCCTGATGCTTTGCAGTCAGCCTTAAGGTTACCTCACCATCGCCCGCTAACGGGGCAATCGTTGGATTGCTTTGCGCATCAATTAGATCAATAATTTCGGTTTCCAATGCCGCTTCTCCAATCCCGAAAAAGCGGAGCACTCGTGAAACTATCTTTTCATTGCTCTTAACTTGTAATGACAGCGCTGAAAGACCATACTCAATGAACATCGGTTCCATTTCCTTCGGAGGTCCCGGCAAAAGCATGTAAACATGCCCCAAACTCTCAAGCACCATTCCAGGCGCCATCCCATGATCATTGGTCAAAACGTGAGACCCTTCTAATACAAGTGCTTGTTTCCGATTATTTTCCGTCATCTGCCGATTTGTTTTTTTAAAATAGGCTACAATCGACTCTAAAGCCTTTTCGTCGAAAATTAAATCCTTCCCGATATGCTTTGCAATCGTTTCTTTCGTCAAATCATCCTTCGTCGGTCCAAGACCGCCTGTAAAAATAATCAAATCAGATCGGTTTTCGGCAACCTCGATAGCTGCTTTTAAACGGTCCGGATTATCACCGACAACGGTATGATAATAGACATTAATGCCTGCACCGGCTAAATGCTGGGAGATAAACCGTGCATTTGTATTCACAATTTGTCCAAGTAACAGCTCCGACCCAACCGCAATGATTTCTGCATTCACAATCTATCACTTCCCATTATTTAGAATTTTTTAACACATGGCTGTTCTTCGCAAAATAATCCCAGCCGGACCAGATGGTAAAAATCAATGCTACCCATAAGGCAATATCAGCAAATGGGAAAGAGAACATTTCAAAAAAGATATTATGTAAAAGAAGCGCAGAAATCGCGATAATTTGCGTCCAGGTTTTAATTTTTCCAAGCATATTAGCGGCAACAACCTCACCTTCACCGGCAAGCAGAAGGCGTAGTCCTGTAACCGCAAACTCCCTGCTAATGATGATAATGACAATCCATGACGCAGCATACCCTAGTTCTACTAAAACAATTAGGGCTGCAGAAACGAGCAATTTATCGGCAAGGGGATCAAGAAATTTCCCCATATTTGTCACAAGATTATATTTGCGGGCGTAATATCCGTCCACCCAGTCAGTTGTAGAAGCAATAATAAAGATGAGAGCTCCTACAAAGTGGGTTACAGGCAAGTCCACTCCAAGCAAATGTAAATTTCCCCATTTAAAAGGGACAAGCATAATGACCAAGAATAATGGAATTAATAAGATTCTCGATACCGTTATCCTATTTGGTATATTCATTAAAATTTCCTCCTAATTAAAAACAAGAACACAATCAAAAAGACAGATTATTATTATTTCAATTTATTTTGTAAATTAAAAACCGAAAAATAGTCATCAATACGATGACTATTTGTTCTTAGGAACATATTGTATCGTAATTCTTTGAGTAACCATTTTACTCGGTGCTACTGCATACTCAAGCTTTTGGCCATTTACATAGATGTCCGTATCCAAGGTTTTTCCTACAACAAGAACCGCTTGGCTTTCTTTCGATAAATCTACTGTTTTGCTAACCGTTCCATCTGTCGTTAGCATCCCCTGGAAGAAAGAATAGCCCTTGCCATTCTTAATATTCACCCATGTTTGACCCTTTGAAACCAATTTCACTTTAAACTTATCGGTATTGGTTAATTTAAATGTGGTATTTGGACCGCTGCTTTGAACAACTTTTAAATCCTGCTTCGGAGCGGTTTCACCAGAAGAATCCGCGCTGTTCTTACTTTTATTTGTGTTGATTTTAACTTTAGACGTTGTTGAACTTTTAGTTTCTGTTGCTTTTACTTCTTCAAGATTTTGTGACTTTTCAAGTTTCGCTTGGTCATTTACTTTATTAATGGAATTATTCGAATTACTGCTTGCATGACTTAAAAGTAAATAATAGACTAACCCTGCCACCCCAATGACAAAAACACCAATTAGTATTTTCGGGAGGACATCAAAAAATTTCGAATTTCCTTCTGAAATCGTTTTTCGGCTTTTTACTCTGGATAATTGATCGGTTATTTCTTCATTATGGGTAATAGGTATATCACTTTTATATGTCTCAAAAATTTCATCGGGATTTAGCTGAAGTGCCTCTGCGTACTGCTTGATAAATGCACGGGCATAAAAATTTCCCGGCATAATAGAGTAATTTCCTTCTTCAATACCTATTAAGTAACGCTTTTGGATTTTAGTTAAGGACTGTACATCGTCCAAACTTAAGTTTTTGGCTAATCGGGCTTCTTTTAGTCGATTACCTAATTCAGTCAACTTTTAACACCTTCCAATTTTCAAAAATCAAAATCTCCAAAATCAGAGCCGGAGAGTAAGCTATTTTGTTCAACTACCTCGTATGTAATCTCTTCGTCTGCGTCATTTCTTAATTCGATAATGTAATCAAAATCATCTAGCGTGTACTCTGAATTTTGAACGAAAACGTCAGGATGTTCAATCACTTTTACGGAAGGCATCCGCATAATCTCACGGACAAGCTGCCAATGGCGTTCACTTGCGCGTTTTGTTGAGACGATTCCATCCAAAATATATAAATTATTTTCATTGTACTCATCTTGAATCAGCTGATTTCGGATGGTTTGTTTTAAAAGAGTAGAAGAAACAAACAGCCATCTTTTATTCGCACAAACACTTGCTGCAACAAGAGATTCTGTTTTACCAACACGAGGCATCCCGCGAATCCCTATTAACTTATGGCCCTCCTGCTTAAACAATTCTGCCATAAAATCAACTAATAATCCAAGTTCATCCCTTACAAAGCGGAATGTTTTTTTATCATCCGCGTCCCGTTGAATATAGCGTCCATGTCTGACGGCAAGACGATCACGCAGCTTTGGTTCCCTAAGCTTGATTAATTTTATTGTATCCATTGTATTGAGAATTGACTCTAATCGTTTAATTTGATCATCATCTTTTGCTTTAATTAAAAGACCCCGTCTTCCTTCATCTACACCATTAATCGTTACAATATTAATAGCAAGCATACCTAATAGCGATGAAATGTCGCCTAACAAACCGGGACGGTTTTTTTGAATCTCATATTCTAAATACCATTCTTTTTTCTCCACAATAAAAAACCTCCTCAGTATACACGTGAGTCATTCGACAATTTTTCACATTCCGATATCTAAACCTTATAATAAATGATTTTGATTGAAGATGAAAGAAAAAACAAGGAGAATGACCTTAATTCTAGGAGAAAATATAGACAAAAAAAAGAGAGGGCCAGCCTCTCTCTTAACGAACACCATTATTTGAAATTAGTTTAATCATCATATTGGCAATTGCCTGTTGTTCTTGCTTATCCGCAACGGACCAAAGATCTGAGAGAACTCTTTGCTGCTCATTTTTTGGCTCTACCTGGTTTGCTAAATAATCACCAATTTGAAATGCCAGATTGTTGACAGCACCCTCACTCATTCCCTCATTTTGTGCATGATGAAGACGATCAGCTAAAAAATCTTCCCACTGTTTCCAGTTATCTAAAACAGACATCTTAAAACCCTCCTTTAGAATAGTACAAAGATATTTTGTGACTTTCCGGAGGGATTTATTCATTTTAGAAATTAATTTTTAAGTGTACCATCCGCCGTTTATGGCAAGAACTTGTCCGGTTATATACGATGATTCTTCCGATACTAAAAAAGCCGTACCCTTTGCAATTTCTTCAGGTATTCCAAGCCTTCCCATTGGGATTTCTTCATGAATGGATTCCATTTCTTCCTTTGTAAAACCTTCCATCATTGACGTTGCAACTGCTCCTGGAGCAATAGCATTTACACGGATGCCATTAAGGGCTACTTCCTTGCTTAACGCTTTTACAAAGGCTATTTGAGCGCCCTTTGCAGTAGAATAGGCAACTTCGCAGGCAGCACCGGTTTGTCCCCAAATCGAAGTGATGACCACGATACTCCCTGACCCCTTACTATATAATTTCGGCAATAATTCTTTTGTCATCATTAATGGATTTAGAACATGTACATTCATCAGCGCTGCCGCATCTTCCTGCGATAAATCTACCAGCAGACCATAATGACTGTTCCCGCTGCAATGAATGATGGCATCTAGTGAAAAAATTTGCGAACAAACCCGTTTGTATCCATGCGAATCAGAAAGGTCAGCATGAATAGGTAAATACTCCCCGCCATATCGTTTCAACTTTTCCATTAAATCGGTTATCGCTTGTTCGTTTCGATTGTAATGTAAATATAATTGATAGCCTTTGGCTGCTAAAGTTAAAGCTATCGCCTGTCCGATTCCTCCACTTGCCCCTGTAATGAGTGCGTATTTTTTCAATTTTCCCACTCTTTCTATTTATAAAATAGGCTGTGCTAAGCTAACCTGATGAGTTCCGCTCCGATCAACATTGACCTTTAACACAGCTAAAAAGCGCCGTATCACGACGCTTTCCTTCACTAATTTTTCTTCGGAATCACCTGACATACAGAAAATCGCTCTTCTGATATGATTTCAGATGCCAATTGTTGTACATCGTTTAAGCTAATCTTTTCAAGCGTAGGAACAACATCAAATAAATTCATATCATTAAACGCATACCTTGTAAATTGATTGGCAATATATTCAGGAGAGTTGACTGCCCGTAAAAACGAACCGATTTTCTTCTTTTTCGTCCGCTCCAGTTGCACTTCCGTAAAGATTCTGCCATTTTTAGCATCCAGCAGCATTTTTTCAAGTCTTTCTGCAAGCTGATTGGCATCTCTTGTATCTCCGCCGACCATGGCAAACCCAAATCCTTGTTCTTGTGTATAATCATAAGAAAATGAGTCGTCAATCAGTCCCTCTTTATAGAGCTGATCAAAGTTGTCTGAGCTCTTGCCGAATAACAAATCAAGCAGGATATTCGTGATTAATTCATTTTTTAACAGCTCATCACCTTTTTGATCCACATGGAGAGCTTTGATGCCGACTAAGCATTTAGGCGTTTGGACGTTCATTTCAAGCACTTGTTTCTTTTCCGCTGCCGGAGATGGCTCTTCGTCAAATTTACGTTTAATTTCTGGCTGATCTTTAAACGGTTTTTTCGCCTGGTTTGCTCTTACTTGGTCCATAATCGCTTTCGGGTCAACCGGACCGACAATAAACAAAAGCATATTGCTCGGATGGTAAAAGGTATTGTAACATTCATAAAGCCAATCCTTAGTAATATGGGAAATTGACTCAATCGTACCGGCAATATCAATTTTAACGGGATGGTTTTGATATAAATTTTCGATTAAGCCAAAATAAAGACGCCAGTCAGGGTTATCGTCGTACATCGTAATTTCCTGTCCGATGATTCCTTTTTCCTTTTCTACTGTTTTTTCCGAAAAATATGGTTCCTGTACAAAATCTATTAAGGTTTCCAGATTTTTTTCTACATCAGATGTACTGGAAAACAAATAGGCAGTTCTAGTAAACGAAGTAAAGGCATTGGCAGATGCACCTTGGCGGCTAAATTGCTGGAAAACATCACCATCTTCTTTTTCAAATAACTTATGCTCTAAAAAGTGGGCAATCCCATCAGGTACCTTGACATACTCATCTTTCCCAAGCGGAACAAAGCAATTATCAACAGAACCATATTTAGTCGTAAAGGTAGCATAGGTTTTATTAAAGCCCTTTTTCGGCAAAATATAGACTTGAAGCCCATTGTCCATTTGTTCGTGAAAAAGTTCTTCTTGGAGCTGGTCAAACTTAAGTTTTTCCATTATTGGCCCGCCTCCGTTCCAGTTAAGAAATAAATCGTATCAAGTTGAATTTTTTCTGCAACATCTACGATTTCTTCCTTTGTTACTTTTTGCATTTCTTCAAGCCAGGTATTTAAAAGAATATCGGTATCGGCTACAACATTTTGATATAAAACTTCAATTAGGCCCCTTGAAGTATCAATCGTTTCCAACATTTGGTTTTGAATTACGGCTTTCGTCTGGGTTAATTCCTCGTCTGAGAAATCGCCCTTTTTCATCGCTTCCATTTGTTCATGGATAATTCCCACTGCTTGATCATAATTTTTTAAATCAATCCCCGAAACAACAATCATCAATCCTTTATGGCTTTCCAAACGACTTGCGGCATAGTAGGCAAGGCTGGCTTTTTCCCTTACGTTAATAAAAAGTTTAGAGTGGGAAAAACCACCGAAAATCCCATTAAAGACTTGCAGTGCAAAATAATCAGGGTCTCCATAGCGAATATTGGTGCGATAGCCGATATTTAATTTTCCTTGCTTTACATCCTGCTTTTCTTTCACTTCATTTACTTGCTCAATCTTCTTTTGATCTGCTGGTTCTAGTTTTTTTGGTGTTCGCGTTTCAAATTTGAGCAATTCATCGGCGATTTTTTTTACTTCTTCCTCTTTTACATCACCAATCACATATAAATCCATTTCATCTTCAGAAAATGCTTTTTGATAAAATTCATATAATGTTTCAGGTGTGATTTTATCAACATCCTCTAAGTTCCCGTTTACATCGAGAGCATACAGTTCCCCTTTGCACATTTCTTCAATTAAACGGACATTGGAGTAGCGCATTTTATCATCATAAACAGATTGAATTCGCTGCTTTAATGTTCGCTTTTCTTTTTCCATTGTCTCGGAATCAAACGCATGATCCGATGCATTTGGTTTCGTTAAAATTTCCGCCAAAAGCTCAAAACCCTTTTTCAATAAAGGACTGGGGTCACTTAAAAATTTTTCATTGGCTATTTCTATGGTGAAACTTACGACATGATTTTCACCCTTTTTTGATAAATCCACAAACAGGGTGGCTCCATATAATTCATCTAAATAAGAACGTAGTGCCGTAGTAGATGAAAATTTTGTCGAACTGCTTTGCAAAACATGAGGAAGCAACGCCCTTTTTGTTACGTCCTCTTGTGATAATGGCGCTTTCATTTTCCATATAAAGGTATTTGTTTTATATTTATCTGTTTCGATGACATGAAGCTTGTATCCTTGCATTTCTGTCATTTTTTCCGCAGCAGCAGCCATTTGCATACCTCCTTCAAATTAAAAAATCCCTTATTTAACCATATGTAAAAATTCATGCAGTTATTTTATCTTTTCCTTAGTTAAACAGACGTATACTTTTACTATAATTTGCCACGTAGGCTCACACAAGTTTCAAACCTAGAAAACCCTTGGACTTATGGTCCAAGGGTAGAAATCTTATCGACTGCCTTTTATATAATGCACCCCATCTGCTTTTGGTGCTTCGGCACGGCCGATAAAGCCCGCTAGTGCTAAAATTGTTAATACATATGGGGCAATTAACAAGTATACATCCGGAATATTTTTCAAGAATGGTAAACTTGATCCGATGATACTGATACTTTGGGCAAAACCAAAGAATAATGCCGCTCCCATTGCACCCAGCGGATGCCATTTACCAAAAATCATGGCTGCCAGGGCCATAAAACCTTGGCCGCTAATAGTGGAATGGCTGAAGTTTGAGGAAATGGATTCCGCATAGACGCCACCGCCAATTCCGCCAAGAGCCCCGGAAATAATAACACCTAAATAACGCATTTTTGTTACGTTAATTCCCATTGTATCGGCAGCCATTGGGTGTTCACCCACTGAACGAAGACGCAGTCCGAATGGTGTTTTATAGATAATATACCATGCGATAATCGCAACGATTATAGCTACAAATGATGTCCAATACGTATTTTGGAAAAATATTTTACCAATTACAGGAATATCCTTTAAAATTGGAACATCAATTTTACTAAAGCTTTCTTTAATAATGTCCGTTTCACCTTTATTGTAAATTAACTTAACAAGGAATAATGTAAGTCCTGTTGCCAGCAGGTTGATGGCCACCCCGGAAACCGTATGGTCCGCACGGAAGGTGATAGCCGCTACGGCATGGAGAATAGAGAAAATGGCTCCAGCTGCCATTGCAACCAATAATGAAATCCACGGAGTTGCATTACCGAAAGTACCGGCAAAAGTTAAGTTAAAGACAACCGCTGAAAAAGCACCAATGACCATTAATCCTTCAAGTCCGATATTAACCACACCGGAACGTTCAGAGAATACACCGCCTAATGCAGTGAAGACAAGTGGAGCCGCCCATAGTAATGTGGAAGGAATAACAATTGTCAAAATTTCCATTAAGCTCACTTACTTCACCCCCTTCTTACTGAATCGGTCAAGAACTATTCTTATGATATAACTTGAAGCAACAAAGAATACGATCAACGCAATAATGATATCCACTAATTCCTTTGGTACCCCTGCTTCAAGCGGCATAGATAAAGCACCGATTTTTAAAATACCGAATAGAAGTGCCGAGAAAAATACTCCAAGTGCTGTGTTGCCGCCTAATAAAGCCACGGCAATCCCGTTAAAGCCAACACCGGTAAATCCGCCTTGAACCGCCATATATCCGAAAGTACCCAAACCTTCCATTGCACCGGCTATTCCGGCGAAGCATCCGGAAATCACCATGGAAAGGATAATATTTTTATTTACACTCATCCCCGCATAGTGTGCAGCATCTTGGTTGAATCCAACAGCACGCAGTTCATAACCACGGGTTGTTTTCTCTAATAGGAACCACATAATGATACAACAGATAATTGCAATAACAATCCCCCAGTGCATGGTGGAATGAGTCGTTATTTCTTCCAGCCATGGAGAACGTAATGACGCTGAGTCATGAATCATTCCAGTTTTCGATGAACCTTGATTTAATTTATTATTTATAATGTAGTTAACAGTATGCAAAGCAATATAGTTCATCATAATGGTAACAATTACTTCATGCACACGGAAACGTGCTTTTAATAGCCCTGGGATAAATGCCCAAAGCCCGCCGGCAACCATTGCTGCGATGATCGCTAACGGTAAATGAATGATTTTTGGTAAATCGAAGGTTACCCCTACCCATACAGCGGCAAGCCATCCAACAATAAATTGACCTTCAACACCGATATTAAATAGCCCGACTCTAAAGGCAAAGGCAACAGCCAGACCCGCTAAAATATATGGAGTTACTTGTCTGATTACCTCTCCAATATAGTAAATATCACCAAAAGCACCGTCCCACAATGCTGCATAGGCGGCAACAGGATCATAACCACTTGCTAACATGATGATGGTTCCAACAATAACCCCTAAAATAACAGCAATAACGGGTGTTAAAATATTGCGTAAGCGTTTAGACATGTGTTCCTTCCCCCGCTTCATTTCGATTCGAACCGGCCATCAGCAATCCTAGTTCTTGTTCCGTGGTTTCTTTAGGCTTTACCACTGCAACAATTTTCCCCTCATATATAACCGCAATCCGGTCACTGACATTCATAATTTCATCCAGTTCAAAAGATACAAGTAAAACTGCCTTCCCATTATCACGTTGTTCAATCAAACGTTTGTGAATAAACTCGATTGCTCCAACATCCAAACCTCGTGTCGGCTGTGCAGCAATTAGCAAATCCGGATTCCGGTCAACTTCACGACCGATAATTGCTTTCTGCTGGTTACCACCGGATAAAGCACGTGCTAAAGCATATTCACTAGGAGTTCGAACATCAAATTCTGTAATTAATTTTCTTGCTTTGTTATAGATCTCTTTAAAATTTAAAATTCCATTCTTTGAATATGGTTTTTTGTAATAAGTTTGCAGCACCATATTTTCTGCAATTGGATAGTTCAGAACTAATCCGTGCTTATGTCTGTCTTGCGGAATATGACCGACCCCGGATTCTGTTACTTTTCTTGGTGAAAGACCAATAAGCTCTTTTCCGTTTACTTTCACACTGCCGCTTTCAGCCTTCCTTAAACCGGTAATGGCCTCAATAAATTCCGATTGACCATTCCCATCCACACCGGCAATCCCAACAATTTCACCTGCACGAACCGTTAAATCTAATCCATTTACAACTGTTACGCCGCGTGAATCCTTTACAAGTAAGTCCTTGACCTCAAGTACATCTTGTTTTGGATTTGGCGGTTTCTTTTCCGTTTTAAACACAACTTCACGGCCAACCATTAAATTTGCCAGTTCGTTTGGGTTGGTCTCGCTGACATTGACTGTGCCAATCCCTTTTCCTTTCCGAATAACCGTACAGCGGTCAGCAACCTCCATGATTTCTTTTAATTTATGAGTGATGATAATGATGGATTTACCTTCTTTAATCAACGTTTTCATAATTTGAATCAATTCATGAATTTCCTGAGGTGTTAAAACGGCTGTAGGTTCATCAAAAATTAATATTTCCGCACCGCGATAGAGTGTTTTTAAAATTTCTACACGTTGCTGCATGCCTACGCTGATATCTGAAATCTTAGCCTGTGGATCAACGGCCAGGCCATATCGTTCTGAGATATCACGGACTTCTTTTTCCGCTTTTTTCAGATCAATTCTACCGGCGGTTGTAATTTCTTTTCCTAGTATGATATTTTCTGTAACAGTAAATTTATCAACAAGCATAAAATGCTGATGCACCATTCCAATTCCAAGGTCATTGGCAATGTTCGGATTTGCTATTTTTACAGGTTTTCCATGAACCCGAATCTCACCTTGCTCTGGTTGGTATAAACCAAAAAGGACGTTCATTAATGTAGTTTTCCCTGCACCGTTTTCCCCCAGCAAAGCATGGATTTCTCCCTTTTTCAATTGAAGGGTAATGTTATCATTTGCGACAAAGCTGCCAAATTCCTTGCGGATATTTAACATTTCAATAACATATTCCATCATTTCTCACTTCCTTTTGAAAGGTTTTTGAAATTTATACATTAGTAGTAAGAGGTCAGACCTTTATTTTAATAAAAAAATAGGGAATTCTTCCCTAAGTCAAACCCTAACTGAAAAGTAGAATAAGGAATTCTACGCTTCATTTAAGGTTCAAAAAAATAAGCGGGCCGGTAAATGAAACCCGCTTTGTTTTATGTGGCAAATTATTTCGCTTTAAATGTTTTTAATTCTTTAAGGGTTCCAGGAACCTTTACAGCACCAGATTTAATCTTATCTGTCCAATCTTTTACTGCTTTTTCAATTGCAGCTTTGTTTGATGCTTTGCTGTTAATCGGAGCTAGGCCAACTCCATCCTCATGTAAGCCGTATACAGTTGTTTGGCCACCAGGGAAGTTGCCTTCTTTCGCTTTTGTAGCAATATCTTTCACTGCAAGGTCAACGCGTTTCATTGCAGAAGTTAACACAACATTAGGACCCATAAAGCTTTGGTCTTGGTCTACACCAATGGCCCAGATTTCCTTGTTAGGATCTTTCTTCTTAAGGTCAGAAGCTTCCTTGAATAGTCCGTTACCAGTTGCACCGGCAGCGTGGAATACTACGTCATCACCAGAAGAATACATTTTAGAAGCAATGGCTTGACCAAGCTCTGCTTTATCAAATGCACCTGAATACTGTACATCAACTTTTGCTTCAGGTTTAGCAGCTTGAACACCTGCTAAGAATCCAGCCTGAAAACGTTCAATAACAGGGATTTTCATACCACCGATAAAACCGATTTTATTAGTTTTTGTCTGAAGAGCAGCTGCAACACCAGCAAGGAATGCAGCCTCTTGCTCTTTAAATAGCACGCTCGTAACATTTGGTTCTTTCACTTCATCATCAATGATAGCAAAATTGTTTTTAGGTTGTTGTTTTGCAATTTCATCCACAGCATTATGCATGAGGAAGCCAATACCAAATACTAAATCATAACCGGTACGTGCAAGTGTATTTAAGTTGGTTGAATAGTCAGCATCAGAAGTAGATTGAAGGTAATCGAATCCATCTTTACCCTTTGACAAACCATTTTCTTTACCATAATCTTGAAGACCTTTCCAAGCAGATTGGTTAAATGATTTGTCGTCAACACCGCCGACATCTGTAACCATTGCTACAGTAAAGGCTTTTTCTTTCTTGCCGCCATCATTCGCTGTATCATTGGCTTTACCGCATGCCCCTAAAAGAGTACCGGCAGCTATTACTAGTGATAGCGCCATTCCAATTTTACGCTTTTTCAAGATATTGACCCCCTAAAGATTATTGTTTTGATTAAGTAGAAATGGAAGAAAACAGAAATGTTTCCGTTTTCATTATTGCTTAAAAAAAATTAAAATCTTTTCCGCAGCACACGAAAACTAAACTTATCTGCTTTAAAATAGTTTACCGAAAAAAGTACTGGTTCATCCGTTTCATCGAAATGCATCTGCTTTAATACAAGCAATGCTGTTTCAGGGTCACATTCTAGAATTGGGGAAATTTTCTCATGATAACCAATTGGTTCTATTTGAGCAACTGCATATGTAATTTTGCGGTTCGCCTCTTCTTCTAATATCTTGAAGATTGACTCTTTTCCGTGAGAAAAAGTTTCGGGCAAAATAATTTCTGGTACCTTGTCAATACAATAGACAACCGGTTCTCCATTTGCAGTTCTAACCCGTTCCATGACAACCATTTCCTCATTTATAGAACATGAGAAACGCCGAATATCTTCCTCGGTAGGACTTTGGGTAGATGAACTTAGGAATATCGTGCCCGGTATCATCTCCGCTTGCTTAATCATGTCAGTGACACTATTAAGTTGTTCAATCCCAGAAGTAAACAACGGCTTCGAGTTTACAAAGGTTCCCACCCCGTGGCGCCTTATGATCACATTTTCCTCCTCGAGAATGCGAAGCGCCTCCCGAAGAGTAGCCCTGCTTACACCTAGATGTTTTGCAAGATCAAATTCCGAGGGTAATTTTTCTTTTTCTTTATATATACCTTCTTCAATATCTTGCTTTAACCGATCGATAACTTGTAAATACAAGTGCCGATTATCTGACCTAATAGACATGCAGGTTCCTCCAGCCTTTTCCTAAGACATCAGACATCTGATGTATAATCATTCCTACTAATCGAAAATAATATAACATTTTTTCGGTAATAAATAAATAGAAATTATTCATTTTGTCGAAAAAAGACACAAAGGATGAAATTTGTCGAAAATCTAAGTGTTTTGACCCTGCAGATGTGATATAATCCTTATTCCAAATATATTATATAGGACTTTTGAACCCGAGGCATTTCTTCATTATTATATGTTTTTTAAATGAAATTATATGAAAAAAGAGCCAGAAATTGGCTCTTTTTTGAATTTATTTAGGAACTAATCTCCTCATTTGGTTTACTTGTCACTAAAACCGCACGAGGTTTGCTTCCTTCATATGGTCCAACGACTCCGCGTGCTTCCATTTCATCAATAAGCCGGGCTGCCCTCGTATATCCTATTCTAAATCTTCGCTGCAGCATCGAAACAGAGGCTGTTTGCATTTCAATGATTAAATTAACTGCATCTTCATATAAGTCATCGTCTACAGCACCTGTGGCTTCTGGAATATCATCGGGAATCATCTCTTCTTGGTATTGTGCCTTTTGCTGACCAATAACAAAGTTTACTGTGTCCTCAACCTCATCGTCGGAGAGAAAGGCACCCTGAACCCTAATTGGTTTCGATTCCCCCACTGGGAGGAACAGCATATCCCCTCTGCCCAGCAGTTTTTCAGCCCCGCCCATATCAAGGATGGTTCTCGAGTCTGTTGAACTTGAAACCGCAAAAGCAATTCTGGATGGAATATTTGCCTTAATAACCCCTGTAATGACATCAACAGATGGACGCTGTGTCGCAATGATTAAGTGAATCCCGGCGGCACGAGCCATTTGTGCTAATCTGGTGATGGAGTCTTCCACATCTGATGAAGCGACCATCATTAAATCCGCTAACTCATCGACAATCACCACAATATAGGGAAGTAATGGCTGTTTTTCACCTGTTTCGAGATTATGGCGTTTCACATGCTCGTTATACCCTTCTATATTTCTAGTTCCAGTATAGGAGAACAATTCATAGCGTCTTTCCATTTCACTAACAACCTTTTTTAATGCCTGAGACGCTTTTTTCGCATCCGTTACGACCGGCGCTAATAAATGGGGGATTCCGTTATAAACATTTAATTCAACCATTTTTGGATCGATCATCATTAATTTCACTTCATGCGGCTTTGCCCGCATTAAAATACTTGTAATAATCCCATTGATACAAACACTCTTTCCGCTTCCTGTTGCACCGGCAACAAGTAAATGCGGCATTTTGTTTAGCTCTGCAAGAACCGCTTCCCCTGTTATATCCCTGCCTAACCCTATTAATAGCTTAGCATCAGGCTTATCATTTTGCGTTGCTTCAAGGACCTCTCTTAGGGAAACCATTGCTACTTCTGAATTAGGGACTTCAATGCCAATAGCTGATTTTCCGGGGATTGGTGCCTCAATCCGGATATCTCTTGCAGCAAGCGCTAAGGCTAAATCATCACTTAAGCTGACGATTTTACTTACCTTAACCCCTACATCAGGGTGGACCTCATACTTTGTTACCGCCGGTCCCAGATGGACTTGGGTGACACGAGCTTTGACCCCAAAACTTTGAAACGTCCGCTCAAGCTTTGCCGCATTCGCATGGATTAATTCATATTCACCACTTTGGTCTGTTTTCCGCGGCAGCCGGAGCAATCTTAGCGGTGGCAGCTCATAAGCTGTATTTTCCACTTCGGTAAACGTAATCGGCGGGCTTTGATCATCTTCTTCCACCGTTGGTCCATTTGCATTTTCCTGAATTCCCGCATGCTGTTCATTTTCTGATTGGGCATCATCTTGATAGGCCCTATCAGCAAAACTTGAAATGATTGGTTCGGGCGTTCTGATTTCTTCTTGCTCCTGCTCTGGCTGAATGGCGTTTTCCGTCTGGACTCTAGAACGTCGATTTCCCCGTGCCTCCCTCTGCTGGGTTCTTCTTTCCGCTTTTCGCTCTTCTTGCTTTTGTTTCCACTCAGCCATATCTGCTTTAAAAGCATTCCATTGGCTTTTTGCAAAGGCAAAGACCGCCATGATAATTTTTCCAATAAAGTCTCCAAATGATTTTCCCGTAATTAAAATAAAACCAATCAAGACAAAAATAAAAGCTACAATTTGGGTCCCTGTCTCCGCAAATAGAAAATGGAATAAAGCAAATAACACGGCTCCAATCATCCCACCGCCAAGATCATGTGTACTGGTTTCTCCCCTTACTTCCATCATAAACAATTCCCAAGTGTTATTTATTACACTCGGATTTTTAAATCTTCCACCGTTGGAAAGTAAACGAAACAATGTAACATGGCTTAGTAGGAGAATAGATGAAATAATAAAATAAGAGCCTACTAATTTAAGATTGAAAAAAAAGGGCACCGTTCTCTTCCACATCAAATATACACTCATCACAACCAAGCCAATTAAACAGAGCATATACCATTCGCCCATCCAAAAACGGAAGAATAAGACTGTTGCTTTACCAACTGCTCCGAGTTTCGCCATTGAAATAATGGCTAAAGCTAATAATGCTAAGGCTGTTAATTCATATTGAACAGTCTTTTTTAACTGACTATCTCTTTTTTTTGTTTGCCTTCTCTTTTTTTTCGCCATCTCATCACCTAAATCATTTATAAGTATCTTTAAAATATTTTGAAATAGTATTTAAAGGGTAAAAAGGAAGAAAGCAGCCAGTATGGCTGCTCTTGTCTTCTCCTCCTAATTATACCATAATGCCTGTTAGAATGCGGACAAACCTTCGGTGTTCGTAAAAGAAATTTTTGCCCCCGGACAAAATCGATCGTCTAGAAAATGCTGTGGATCGCTGCTAAGTAAGCGGATTACCTGAACATTTTGCTGATCTGAAACATCCACTAAAAGTGGAACCCCTTGATACGTTATCATTTGCTGGTTCGAAAAGGCTTCTGTTTCACTTGGAAAAATAAGTTCCTGCGGCATCATCGTATAAAGAATCATTGAATTAGCCCTTCTTTTTCTTCTTTCTGTAAATCAATCAACTCATTTAACTTTTTCATCGCAGGGCCAATTCCGCCAACTTCATCAATCAGACCATATTTTACCGCATCGGCACCAATTACATTTGTCCCGATATCCCGGGTCAGATTGCCCTTTGCAAACATTAGGTCTTTAAAGGTATCCTCTGCAATTTTTGAATGCTTCGTAACAAAGTTAACCACTCGCTCCTGCATTTTATCTAAATATTCAAAGGTTTGCGGAACGCCAATGACAAGACCAGTTAAACGGATTGGATGGATTGTCATTGTTGCCGTTTCCACAATAAACGAATAATCACAGGAAACGGCAATGGGAACACCAATGGAATGTCCCCCGCCTAATACAACAGAGACAGTCGGTTTTGAAATGGTTGCGAGCATTTCCGAAATGGCAAGACCGGCTTCGACATCCCCACCAACCGTATTCAAAATAATAAGCACCCCTTCAATTTTAGGATTCTGCTCAATTGCGACTAACTGTGGTATGAGATGTTCATATTTAGTTGTTTTATTCTGCGGCGGCAATGCTAAATGTCCTTCTATTTGCCCAACAATCGTTAAACAATGGATCCTCGAATCTGATGAAAGTTGAGGAACATTGGTCTGACCAAGCTGCTGAATTTTTTCTATTAAATTGGAAGGTGATTTCTCCTCTTTTTGAGGCTCCCCTCCGTCTGGATTTTCGGATTCATTCCGTAATATATTCTTTAATATATCCATCCCTAGACTCCCTTCACACATGATGATTTTAGTATTAACGTATGATTGAAATTCATGCTAATTTTTCAAATAATAAAAGACACTGGAATTTCCAGTGCCTTTAACATTCATATTTATATTTCCATAATAATTGGTAAAATCATTGGTCTTCGTCTTGTTTTTTCAAATAAATAACGGTTTAATTCGTCGCGAATGTCCTGCTTAAGGCTTGACCACTCGAATGTTTCCTTTGCAATGTTTCTTTCCACAATTTCACGAACCAATTTGGTTGAATCATCCATCAATTTTTCTGATTCCCGGACATAAACAAACCCTCGCGAAATAATTTCAGGACCAGCAGCAATTTTTTTGTCCTGCCTTGTTAAGGTAACAACGACAATCAGGATGCCATCCTGTGATAAAAGTTTTCGGTCCCGTAAAACAATATTTCCTACATCACCAACACCAATCCCATCAATCAAAACATTCCCTGATGGAACTTTACCGCTAAAGCCAATTTTGCCATCCTTTATTTCAACGATTTCTCCCCGTTCAGGAATTAAAATCTGTTCGTTTGTGAGACCAATTTCCAGTGCCAATTTTCGATGCGCCTGCAGTAAGCGGTATTCTCCATGGACCGGAATAAAATACTTTGGCTTCATCAAATTCATCATAAATTTCAATTCTTCTTGGCTTCCATGGCTGGATACGTGAATGGTCCGTTTACCTGAAATAACATTTGCTCCCGCTCTAAAAAGCATATCAACGGTTTTTCCTAAAAAGACTTCGCTGCCCCTTAAAGGTGAAGCAGCAATTAAAACGGTATCACCCGGTTGTATATTGACCAATTTTGCCGTTTGTTTCGCCATTTTTTGCAAGGCTTCAATCGGCTCCCCTTGGTTTCCTGTCATTAGAACGACGACTTCATTGTCTTTATAGTCTTTTAATTCATAAATTGGGATGATTAAATCTTCTTCAACCTCTAAATACCCTAAATCAAGTGCGATATGATAGATTCGCTCAAGACTTTTTCCAACAACTGCGACTTTTCTGCGATTTTCCTTTGCAGAATCAAATATATGCTGAATTCTGTTAATATCTGATGCAAAACAAGCGGCAATGATCCTTCCCGGAGCATTATAGAAGGCATTCGACATTTCTCTTGCGACAATGGCTTCGGAGGTGGTGTAGCCCGGCTTTTCAGCTTCGGTACTATCCGACAAAAGACAGAGTACTCCTTTTTCCCCTATCGCAGCCATTTTTCCAATTTCAGGCTTATAAAGCTTTGTTGCGGCTTGATCGAATTTAAAATCACCCGTATAAACGATAATTCCTTCTGAAGTATGAATACAAACACCAACAGAATCCGGAATGCTGTGATTCGTTTTAAAAAAACTGACCTCTATAGATTCCATATTTATGATCGTTTCGGAATCCACTTCAATAAAGGTTGGTGTTCCTTTAAAATCTTGCTCCTTAAGTTTTGCGCTTGCAAGAGCAAGTGTTAATTTCATTCCATAAACTGGTACATTTACCTGCCTTAATAAATAAGAAAGGGCACCGATATGATCTTCATGACCATGGGTAAGGAACACGGCTTTTACTCTTTCTTTATTGTCGGTCAAGTAGGTCATATCCGGAATTACGATATCGATGCCCAGCATTTCTTCCTCGGGGAACATTAAGCCGGCATCAATGACAAATATATCCTTGTCCACTTCGACCAGGTACATATTTTTTCCGATTTCTCCGATACCACCAAGAGAAATAATCTTAATGGAATTATTCTTTTTGCTTGTGATCAATGTTTGAATCCTCCTATGTTGATTTGTGCCGACCGAAATCAGTTATGATTATTATACTTGAAATCTGAAAATCTTTACAACCAAATTCTGCGAATTGATACTATCCCATCCGAAAAAGCCAAAAAAACCCAATCGAAAACCGATTGGATTTTTACTAAAAAATTAATGTTTATTTAAAATCATCATCAGTCTGTTCCGTTCCTGTTCTGTTAATGGGACTAATGGAAGCCTTACTGAACCTACATCTAACCCATTTATCTGCAAGGCTGTTTTAACCGGACCTGGGCTTGGTGCTGCAAATAAGCCTTGCATAATCGGCAGCAATTGCTGGTGAAACTTCGCTGCTTTGCGGTGATTCCCATCAAGATAGGCCTTAACCATTTCTTGCATTTCATTTCCGATGATATGTGAGGCAACCGAAACAATACCGGTACCGCCAATCGCCATAACTGGCAATGTTAACCCATCATCACCGCTGTATAAAACAAAGTTTTCATCGGTATTGGCAATGATATGGGTCATTGCATTTAAATCACCGCTGGCTTCTTTTACCGCTACAATATTTGGAATTTGTGAAAGGCGAATAATCGTATCTGGATGTACATTGACCGAGGATCTACCTGGAATATTGTAAACCATAACCGGTAAAGAGGTAGCTTCAGCTACTGCTTGAAAATGCTGATATAATCCCTCTTGATTCGGTTTATTATAGTATGGTGCCACAACCATTATTGCGTCAACACCAAGTTCTTCTGCTTTTTTGGTTAGTTCAATGGATGCGTACGTATTATTACTGCCGGTCCCGGCAATAACCGGGACTCTCTTGGCAGCAACTTTAACAACATGTGCAAATAAAGCAAGTTTTTCTTCCTTTGACAAGGTTGGCGATTCACCTGTAGTGCCTGCCACCACAAGTGAATCTGAACCATTATCAATTAAATGATTGACTAATTGAGTGGTCTTTGAAAAATCAACATGCCCCTTTTTATCAAAAGGAGTTACCATCGCCGTCGATACTCGACCAAAAAGAACCATTTTCTAAGCTCCTTCCATTTGAATGCCCGGCTAGAATGACTCGGGTAAGACTCCCTGCCTAATACAGTTAACACTTAAATTTCATTGCGATATACTTCAATTGCTTCCTCTTCTAATTGAAATGCATCATGCAGCGCATTGACTGATTTGACTAAGTCTTCTTGTTTAACGAGAACCCAAATGGTAGTATGGCTATCAGCAGACTGCAAAATTCGAATTCCATAGTCCGATAACGACGTTACGATTTTGGAAGTCACCCCAGGGACACCGGCAATTCCTGCACCCACAACGGAAACTTTTGCACAGTGACGTTCAACAACCGGTTCATGACCTAAATCTTGTAAAATTTTAATTGCCCTATCCGTCATCTCATCGGTAACCGTATAAACCACACCGTTCGGAGAGATGTTGATAAAATCAACACTAATATTTTCATTTGCCATTGCCTTAAAAACTTCGGCTTGTAAGTAGTATTGATCTTTTTTGGCAAAGACTTTTATTTGCGTCACATTAGAAACATGAGCGATTCCGGTCACAATCCGTTCCTTTATATCACTGCCGCGATTTTCTTTATTTAAGGTAGTCACGAGTGTTCCAAGATTTTCAGAATAATTTGAGCGGATTCGAATGGGAATTTTCGATTGCATTGCAATTTCTACCGCTCTTGGATGAATCACTTTTGCCCCCTGATAGGCCATATTACATACTTCGGTATAAGTAACAACCGAAAGCGGCCTTGCATTTTCAGCTATCCGGGGATCCGCGGTCATAACTCCTTCTACATCGGTAAAAATATCAATCCATTCCGCATTCAGGGCAGCACCTAATGCAGCTGCAGTGGTATCACTTCCGCCGCGGCCAATGGTTGTGATATCCCCATTTTTGGCTGCACCCTGAAACCCAGCCACGACCACTACATCTGAATGTTCTAATTCTCTTAAAAGGCGGTCACATTTCATTTCTACGATTTTAGCATTGGTATGGTCACTATTTGTCCGGAAACCTGCCTGGGCACCAGTTAATCCAACGGCTTTAATTCCAGACTCCAGCAGCATGTTTGTAAAAATAACACTGGAGATCACCTCGCCACAGGACATGAGCAAATCTTGTTCCCGTTTGCTGATTTTACTGTTATTTCCGCCAATTAAGGAAAGAAGGGTATCCGTTGCATATGGATCCCCTTTTCTTCCCATTGCTGAAACCACTACGACTACCTTATAACCATCTTTTAACGCCTTTTCAATATGAATACAGGCATGTTTCCTGCCTTTTTCATCCCTGACAGATGTACCTCCAAATTTTTGCACAATAATTTTCATGTTGACATTCAAAACCTGCCTTTTTATGAAAACTTTATTTTTCTTTTACTAAACCAAGTTTCACCAAACTTTGTGCAATTTGTACAGAGTTCCAGGCAGCGCCTTTTAGTAAGTTATCAGAGACGACCCACATATGGAAACCTTGGTCTTCATCAAGGTCCTTTCTGATTCTTCCAACAAATACATCATTACTTCCAACACAATTTGCCGGCATTGGGTAAACTTGGTTCTCCGGATCATCCTGTAGAACAACGCCTGGTGCATCTTTCAATAATGCTTTAATTTCTTCAGCACTTACACCCTCTTGGTCAATTTCAAAATAAACAGACTCAGAGTGACCTACGGCAACTGGAAGGCGGACACATGTAGCTGATACAGCTAACTCCGGTAAATGCATGATTTTCTTCGTTTCATTGATCATTTTCATTTCTTCAAAAGTAAAACCATTTTCTTGGAATTTATCGATTTGCGGAATCGCATTAAAGGCGATTTGATAATGGTTGTTATCGCTACTTACTGGTAAAATTTTTGGTTCAACTGGTTCATTTGCCAAAATAGACTTCGTTTGATCCATTAATTCTTGAACTGCTTTTGCACCTGCACCAGAAACAGCTTGATAAGTGGAAACAATAATTTTCTTTAAACCTAACTTTTGTCTAATTGGCTCCAAGGCAACAACCATTTGGATGGTTGAACAATTTGGATTCGCAATAATCCCGGTATTCTGATGTAAATCTGACTCATTTACTTCCGGCACCACCAATGGTTTATCCTCATCCATTCTAAATGCACTTGTATTGTCAACGACAATTGCACCGCGTTTTACAGCTTCTGGTGCAAGTTCTTTTGAAACACTGCCGCCTGCTGAGAATAAAGCAATGTCAATACCTTCAAAGCTTTCAGGCTTCGCTTCCTGAACTGTATATTCTTCTCCGTTCACCACTAATTTTTGGCCTGCTGAACGGCTTGAAGATAATAATAGTAGGTTCTTGTATGGGAAATTTTCCTTTACCAAGGTTTGGATCATTTGCTGACCTACTGCTCCTGTTGCTCCGACTACTGCGACGTTATATCCGCTTTGCTGACTCATTACTTTAAGACCCCTTTCAATCTCTTATCCGGCTATTTCTTTCGGAAATAATCATATTTAGTATAAACAATTCACTTGAAGAGATAAAAATCTCTTACACTTGAGTTATTTATATATTCTAACATATCCCGTTAAAAGAAATAACCATTTTATACGAAAGAGGGAATATTTAAGCATCATCTCGAAACCTTTCAACTAGTACGGGTTGAATCTGTATTCCTTCAATTGCCGCTTCAACGGTTTCCATTAACATCGCCATTCTGGCAACCATTGAATTAGGTTTTTTAACCGGATCATCCTGACCGTATGGAATAAAATAAATGTTTTTGGTCGCCATAAGTCTCATTAAATTTACCCCGTTTAGCCCTAATGCATCATTGGTGGAAATTCCGAGTACAATCGGCTTAAGGTTCCTTAGTGTAGCTTTAGCTGCCATTAAAACAGGACTATCATTCATAGCGTTCGCGAATTTACTCATGGAAACCCCTGTTAACGGTGCAATGACCATGCAGTCAAGAGGGATTTTGGGTCCCAGGGGCTCTGCTTTAACGATAGAGTCGATGGCCTTATTACCGGTAAGGTCTTCAATTCTTTTAACCCAATCTTCTCCGTTTCCAAAACGGGTGTCAGTATTTTTTACAGTATAAGAAACTACCGGAACAACTTCAGCACCTGCTTGCACAAGTTTCTCAATTTCGGGGAATACGGCATCATACGTACAATGTGACCCCGTTAATCCAAAACCAATTCTTTTTCCTTTTAAACTCATTTTTCTTTCCCCTTTCTGTTTAATAGGTCATCTTGGAGTAATTGTGTCAGGACATCTGCGAGAATTAATCCGGCAGTTTTCGGAGCGACAATTCCCGGTAAACTTGGTGCGAGCAATGCTTTTATTCCCCGTTTTTCCGCATACCTAAAATCAGTGCCTCCAGGTTTAGAGGCAATATCAATGATAAGTGTATGAGCAGGCAGTTTTGAGATTACCGCTGCACTTACCACCGGGTGCGGAATGGTGTTAATTAAAATATCTGTATCCAGCACTTCTTTTACAAGATTACTTAAATGAAAAGGAGTTACCCCCATTTCCGTAATTCTTGCAAGATGTTCACTTTTTCGGGCACCGACCTTTACTTTTGCTCCAAGTGCATGGAAAGCCCGGGCTGTACTCATTCCACATCTTCCAAGGCCCAAAACGGTAATATTTGAACCATGAATGGTATAATCTGTATGCTGGATGGCCATCATAATCGTTCCTTCAACAGTAGGAATCGAATTATAAATGGCAACATCATCTCTTGAAAACAGTTGGACCAGTTTTCTCTTCGATTTTGTTGTGATTTCATTTAAATATGCATTACTTATCCCTGAATAAATAACACAGTGTTCAGGTGTCTTTAAAAACATATCCTCTGTTAAAACAACCTTTTCATTTGAAAAGATCGTTTCAACCTGTCCTTCTAAATTTGTACCGGGAACAGGTAAGATGAGGGCATCTACAGTTGAAAAATCTACCTCATCTAATTTTTCCTTAACAGCACCAGTAAAGGCATGGTCAAGCTGTTCGAAGCCAATGAGCGATAATCTGGCATCTAACTCGGTTAACTTCCGGATAATTTCCAGCTGTCTTGCATCACCACCGATCACGGCTATCTGCATCCCTGTCAGCATGAAAACATTCACCTTCTTTTTAAAAAAATCCTAATCGGAAATCAGTTTTCTTCTATTCACTTCAACATCTTATGTCGGTGAACATCAATCGGTGAGTTATTCATGATTAGTTCATAAAAAAAGCCCAAGCAAATGGTCATTTGCTTGGGCTCCCGAGCCTGATTATAAATTTTATTCAACTTCATCTTCAGGAATATCGATGATGATCATGTCCGTTCCAATCTTTTTAATATGGTTCCAAGGGACTCTAATTTCTTCTCCTTGTTTCCGAAAACCAAACCATTTTAGGGATGGGATGAGAAGAGCTTGGATTTGGCCCGTTCCCTCATTGATTTCAAGATCCGTTTGACCAAGAACTCCAAGACGTTCTGCCTTTTTCACGTCAACAATTTCCTTTCCGCTTAACTCACTCAGTCTCATCGATACAGACTCCCTTCACTTTCTTTCTACTAGTGTATAAAAGGAAGTCCAATAATAGACTACAAAAAAAACAGTTCGAGTTCTCGAACTATCAGGCTGTCGAAAAACTTTCGATAGCCTTTTATTTCATTCAACTTCTTTAATCATTCACCGCATTAATTTAATACGATAAGGTTAATGTATTGGCTGTTCAACAGGTCTGTTGATTTACGCTCCAGGCACTTCGCTTTCCGCGGGCGTGCCGGGGAGCCTCCTCAGCGCTTTGGCGCTTCCGGGGTCTCCCCTGGCCCGTACTCCCGCAGGAGTCTACGTGCCTTCCACTCCAATCAACAGGTGTATTCAATAAAGACCTACAACTCAACCAATAAATAATAAAAATGTTTAAGCCAAAAGAGTCTAGCCAAAATAAATATGAATTTGTTTCTATTGATGAATTAGTTCTGGAAGACCTCCTTCATCGCCTGATTGAATCCTTTCTCCTAGAAAAAGTTCGTCCCTTTTATAGAGAGGATAATGGTCGCCCATCTGATCTTCTTATTCTAATTTAAAATGATTTTTATATGGTATCGTTTTAGTATTCGTTCTGTAAGAAAACTAGTAAGAGAAATTAAAATGAACATTGCCTTCCGTTGGTTTTTAGTCTTAATATTCCATGATTCGGTTCCACCTTATTCTACGATTAGTTAAAATCGTCAACATCGTTTTATAGATACTGATATATTTCAAGATATTTTCGATGACATTGTTCTACAAGCAATGAATTACAAAATGGTTGGGGGGCGTGTTTTATTTACGGATTCAACTCATTTAAAGGCAAATGCCAATAAGTATAAGTTTACAAAAGAAGAGGTGGAAATTAGCTCGCGAATATTTTGAGGAATTAAATAATGTTATCAAAGAGGATAGAATGCAATCTGGAAAAAAGCCCTACATTGAAAATGTAAGGTTAAATCGCTTTTCTGAATCAGGAAAAATGCTAATAAATTTAGAAAGGAAAAAATTTAGCGATGCTTCGCAGACTCGAAAGAGCTGCACGGGCTTCTCTACTGCCGGTTTCAGGGATTGAAGAATGAAAGTGAACAGGCTCTCATTAATGCTGCCTGCCAAAATATAAAAAATTGCAACACACTTAGACAGATTGGAAAAGGTGTGTGGCAATTCCTTTGGTTGATTTGCTCCCTGTTGATTGGAGCGGAAGGTGCGAAGACTCCTGCGGGAGTACGGGGCAGGGGAGACCCCGAAGGCGCCAAAGCGCCGAGGAGGCTCCCCGGCACGCCCGCGAACCGCACGCACCTGGAGTGGAAATCAACAGGCCCATTAGCATAGACAATCTTTTAATAAAAATTGGTATTTTAGAATTAACAAAATGAAAAATTGCCGAGAAAAATAACCTTTCTCTACAATCTGACAGTTCGAGTTCTGGAACTGTTTTTTTACTTTAAGCCCTTTGGTAGTTCTCCATCAGGACTGATTAAGGATACTGAATATTGATTAGAGAAAATTGACCTTGCCATTTCATCGGCACTTTGCTTTGTTACTTGATCAATTTGTTCAATAATTTCATCCAATGAACGATGACGTTTTAACAATAATTCGTTTTTCCCATTACGGCTCATTCTGCTGTTGGTGCTCTCTAAACTAAGCATTAAGCTTCCTTTTAATTGTTCTTTTGTATTAGTAATCTCTTTTTCGGTAATTCCATCCTGTTTTAACTTATCCAATGTTTCCTGAATGGTTTCAAATAATAAATCGAGCTGTTTCGCCCCTGTTCCCCCATATACTGTGACAATTCCACTATCTTGATAAGCAGAATGATAAGAGAAGACAGAATAGGCTAAACCCCGCTGCTCCCGGACTTCCTGAAACAATCTACTGCTCATACTGCCGCCTAGGACGTTATTTACTATAATTAAACTATAAATATCCTCGTGACCTATCTTCAATCCTTCAAAGCCTAAACATAAATGGGCCTGCTCTGTCTCCTTCTTCCTTGAAATCTGATTGGAATGAAAAACAGGAGTATTTTCACGTGACTCGTGATTACCACCAGAGTAGGAACCAAAGTATTTTTCCACTTCATCAATAAATGCATCCGAAACATTTCCGGCAATCGAAATGACAACATTTTCTGGTGTATAGCGGTCATGGATATATTCATTTAGCTTATCACCAGTAAACGTATTAAGTGTTTCTTCCGTTCCAAGGATTGGGTAACCTAAGGGGTGATTCTCATATACGGCACGGCTTAATAAGTCATGAACGATATCATCAGGAGTATCTTCATACATTTTTATTTCTTCTAGTACAACATTTCTTTCCTTATTTAATTCTTCTGCAACGAAGGTTGAATTGAAAAACATATCCGCTAAAACATCTAGAGCAAATTTCGAGTGGGTATCGAGAACTTTAGCGTAATAACAAGTATATTCTTTTGAGGTAAAAGCATTCACTTGACCGCCTATGCTATCGAATGATTCAGCAATATCTTTTGCAGACCGTGTCGTTGTACCTTTAAAAAACATATGCTCTAAAAAGTGGGAAATCCCATTGTTTTCGGGGTTCTCATTCCTAGAACCAGTACCAATCCATACGCCAATGGCTACAGACCTCACGGTAGGAATTTGTTCTAATACAATTCTTACTCCATTTTGACATGTGAATTTATTTATCATCGAATTCCTCCTGATTATAACAGCTCCAAAACCTCAATACTTATATTTTATGCTATTCTTCTTATGTTATTTCATTATTCTTTCCTCGCTCATTAACTCTGAGACAGTACCGATTGTAAGATTTTTTTTCTCGATTAAAGTAATGAGACGATCAAGAGATTTAGCAGTTGATTCAGTAGGATGCATCAAAATCATCGAACCGTTATCTACTTTACTCATAACACGGTTAATGAGGGCATCTGGAGTTGGCTTTTGCCAGTCGACAGTGTCGACGGTCCACATAACCGTTTTCATTTTCAACTGATTTGCCACCGTCACAGTCTCATTCCGGTAGCTTCCGCTAGGCGGAGCAAACCATTTGCATACTTCCCCAGTTGCCGCTTCAATGACTTCATTCGTTTTTATCATTTCCGCTCTTGTTTGGGAAGCAGTAAGTCTTTTCATATCCGGGTGTGAATAGGAGTGATTCCCCACTTCGTGACCGGCGTCAACAATCATTTTGGCAAGATCCGGATTCTTCTTCACCCAATTGCCCTCTAGAAAAAAACTTGTGGTAACATGATGCTTTTTTAAGGTTGCTAGCATATCTGATAAATATTCATTTCCCCATGCTACATTAATAATAAAGGAAACCATTGGCTTATCAGGGTGGCCTTTATAAATAGGTGAAGGCGGTAAATCCTTTAAATGCACTTTCGGTGAAGTTTGTGTAAAAACCAATTTCTTTTTATCAAATTGTTTCTTACTTTTCATCTTTTTATAGGTAGCTGAAATATCAACCTTTAATCCATTATATCCTGGAATTGCCTTCCAGACCGGGTCTATTCTGGCATCAGCTGGTGGAATCTCATATTTCACAGCATTTTTAACAATGCTTTCATAAAGAGGATCGGAATGTTGCTTTAAAACAGTTATTGTGGATTCCTTCAAGGTATCTACATACGGATTTACAATTGGATTATTTACTGCGATCCAGCCAGCCAAACAAATAAGCATAAACATAACAGCCTTTTTCATCTTCCCTTTCCCCCTTCCATAAACATTATGAAAGAAGAGGACAAGGTAGAACTTCAAAAGCGCAAGCACCTTGATTCGTCAAATATTACATAGAAAAAGTCAGGGTGAACCCTGACTTTCTAATCCCCGGACGCTTTGACGAGACCGGGGCATACCATTATTGCTGCTCTTCAGCCTTTTCTTTCTGTTCTTTTAAAACAGCTTTCCGAGAAAGGTTTACGCGGCCTTGTTTATCAACTTCGGTGACCTTGACAAGGATTTCATCACCAATTTTCACAACATCTTCTACTTTTCCAACCCGCTCTTCCGCAAGTTCGGAGATATGGACTAATCCGTCTTTTCCAGCAAAAATTTCAACAAACGCACCAAATTTTTCAATCCGTTTTACTTTACCTAGGTACATTTGTCCAACTTCTACTTCACGGACAATGTCTTCTATAATCTTTTTAGCCTTTTGATTCATTTCTTGGTCTGTAGATGCGATAAAAATCGTTCCATCCTGCTCGATATCAATTTTAACGCCAGTTTCTTCAATAATTTTATTAATTTGTTTTCCACTAGGTCCAATAACATCGCGGATTTTATCCGGGTTAATAGTCATCGTTAAAATTTTAGGCGCAAATTTTGATAGCTCTACTCTTGGTTCATTTATTGTTGCAAGCATGGAATCTAAGATTTGCATTCTTCCTTTTTTCGCTTGCTGAAGTGCCTCTTCTAAGATTTCACGGGATAGACCTTCAATCTTGATGTCCATTTGAAGTGCTGTTACCCCTTTGGAAGTTCCAGCTACTTTAAAGTCCATGTCGCCAAGATGGTCTTCCATTCCTTGAATATCGGTTAAAACAGTGTAATGTTCACCAGATTTCACCAGACCCATTGCAATTCCGGCGACAGGTGCTTTAATCGGTACACCTGCGTCCATCATAGCAAGAGTACTTGCACAGATACTTGCCTGTGAGGTGGAACCGTTGGATTCCAAAACCTCTGAAACAAGTCGAATCGTATATGGGAAATCTTTTTCAGACGGAACAATTGGTTCAAGTGCCCGTTCTCCCAATGCACCATGACCGATTTCTCGACGACCCGGACCGCGAATCGGACCGGTTTCCCCAACACTAAAGGAAGGGAAATTATAATGATGCATAAAGCGTTTTTCTTCCTCAATGCCTAAACCATCGAGTATTTGAACATCTCCCATTGCGCCAAGTGTACAAATACTTAACGCCTGAGTCTGACCGCGTGTAAATAAGCCGGATCCATGTGTACGTGCAAGTAGTCCCACCTGAGAAGATAATGGACGAATTTCATCAATTTTACGACCATCAGGACGGATCTTTTCCACAGTAATTAAGCGGCGAACCTCACCTTTAACAATCTTGTCAAGGATTTGCTTAACCTGTTTTAAATCCTGATCGGTAGCTTCCTGTTCTTCATATTTAGCCAAAACTTGTTTTTTCACTTCTGTAATAGCAGCTTCACGGGCATGTTTCTCTTGAACTTGAATAGCGTTAATCATATCTGCTTCACAGATTGCTCTTACTTCTGCTTCAAGTTCTTGATCAATTTCGTAAAGCGTAATCTGCAATTTTTCTTTGCCAATTTCAGCAGCAATTTTCTCCTGGAATTCAATTAAGCGTTTGATTTCTTCGTGTCCAAACATAATGGCTTCCAGCATAGTTTCCTCAGGTACTTCATTTGCACCTGCTTCAACCATGTTAATGGCATCTTTTGTACCGGCGACAGTTAAGTGGATGTCGCTCAGTTCAGATTGCTCCACTGTAGGATTAATCACAAATTCTCCATTTACCCGACCTACTACTACTCCAGCAATCGGACCTTCAAACGGTATATCAGATGTGCTTAATGCTAGAGAAGAACCAAACATTGCTGCCATTTCAGTAGAACAGTCTTGGTCCACACTCATAACGATACTGATAACTTGTACATCATTACGGAATCCGTCTGCAAATAATGGACGGATTGGACGGTCAATCAAACGGCTGGCCAAAATGGCTTTCTCACTTGGACGGCCTTCCCGTTTAATAAAGCCTCCAGGAATCTTCCCGACTGCATATAAACGTTCTTCGTAGTTTACAGTTAACGGGAAAAAGTCAAGGTTTTTTGGTTCTTTTGAAGCAGTTGCTGTACTTAAAACTGCTGTATCACCATAACGGACGAGGACGGCACCATTTGCTTGTTTGGCTAATTGTCCAATTTCGACAGTCAGCTTGCGGCCTGCCCACTCCATGGAATACTCATGTTTCGTTTGTTCCATATTGTTACCCCTCTCAGGTCAAAATCATTTCAGAGGATGATTCGAAAAAAATTTTCGCAATAATCATCTTTTTCCATATATAAAAAGCCGTAAAAAGCTTAGTTAGAAATTTCAAATATAAGAATAGTATGCACATAATTTCGTGATTTTAAATATGTATAGAGGATTCTTTAATAGAAAACTTCGTTAAAAAGCTAACAAAAAAGCGGGAAAAATCCCGCTTCTGTTGATTATCGACGAAGACCTAGCTTATTGATTAGCACACGGTAACGTTGAACATCTTTGTTACGTAGGTATGATAAAAGATTACGACGCTTACCAACCATTTTCAACAAACCACGACGTGAGTGGTGATCTTTTTTGTGAGTACGTAAGTGCTCATTCAAATTGTTGATTGATTCAGTAAGGACAGCGATTTGAACCTCTGCAGATCCAGTATCGTTTTCATGAGTTTTATACTCAGCGATAATTTCATTTTTACGCTCTTGAGTGATTGCCATCCTAATTCACCTCCTAAAATATGAATCCCCTGTTACTGAGCAAGCGTCGGTGACTCGACTTGCCAAGCAAAGGTTTTTTAATACGTTATTAAGAATACAATGTTTCAGTCTAAAATGCAAGTGAAACCTTGATTTTAATGTAGGAAAGAGGTTGATTCACTAAAATTTTCGGGGACTTTGTCGAATTTTTTAAAGTAATTTACTGCATTTAGTTTATCCTTTTCAATTTGAGAAACTAATTCGTCAATACCCGAAAACTTATGTTCTTTCCGTAAATATTGATGCCATTCAATTTTAACCTCTTTACCATAAATCATTTGATTAAACTCAAATATATGGACTTCAACTGAGGGTTTTATTGCTTCATTATTAAAGGTAGGTTTATATCCGAGATTACAAACCCCATTATACCACTTTCCATCTACCTCCATCCTTACAGAGTAAACACCAAGCGGTGGTAAAAGATATTCATCCTCAACATCTACATTCGCAGTTGGAAACCCTATTGTCCTTCCACGTTTATCCCCATGAATAACGGTTCCAGCTGTTGTATAGTATCTCCCTAATAAATCAGGAAGCTCTGCAGTCTTGCCTTCTTTTAATAAATTTCTTATCCGGGTCGAGCTCACCTTTTCTTCTTTTTTTGTCAGTTTAGGAATGACTGAAAAAGTGAATTGTCCTCTTGAATGGAACGGTATTGTTTCCATTGTCCCTTTTCCCATTCTTCCATATGTGAAATCAAAACCCGCCACAACATGCTTAACATTTAAGTTTATTACATATTGATCAATAAATTCTTGCGGAAGAAGGTTTGCGAATTCTACTGTAAAATGAACAATAAATACATAATCAATCCCCATTTTTTCGAGGATGTGAATTTTTTCTGATATTGGTGTAATATAGCGGACATGCCGCTCAGATTTCCCCAAAACCACGGATGGGTGTGGAT
Source organism: Neobacillus niacini (assembly GCF_031456445.1). Lineage (GTDB taxonomy): Bacteria > Bacillota > Bacilli > Bacillales > Cytobacillaceae > Neobacillus > Neobacillus niacini_I. The sequence continues at coordinate 310,264 of NZ_JAVDUQ010000001.1, forward strand.
CAAAAGTCATGACGGCACTCTTCAAACCATGTTTCTTCGCCTGTCTCTTTGCTTCTAAAATAACTTGTTGATGACCAAGATGAACCCCGTCAAAATATCCGAGTGCCATAGATATTGGAGGGAATTCACTTTTCTCTATATGATTAGGAAAATTAAGCTTCTTTACTTCCAATTGAAACTCACTCTTTCTATACCGTACCCTTATTGATCTTGATTGTTTCTTAGCACCTTAACTGGTTTTAACAAATCAGGCTTGCTGGGATGCTTTGCATAGATAGCCATTGCCTGTCCTTCCTTCGTTTCAGTGACTATAGGTCCGTTACTATTTTTTAGATGTTCTGGAATCGGTAAAATTGCACCATTCTTTACTTTCTCTGCTACTGTATCATTAATTACGTATTTCGGCAAATGGGATAGTGCTGATTCTAATGGTCTTAATTCACTAATAATTTTACCCGACTGCATTAAATTTTCTATTTCTTCAAATGTGAGGCAATTCTCAAGTTTAAATGAAGCAGATTGTATTCGAATAAGTTTTGACATATGTGCCGGAAAACCTAATTTCTCGCCAATCATTACGGCTAATGTCCTAATATAGGTTCCTTTGCTGCAACTGACACGAAATCTAAAGGATATCGTCTCACCTGAAAATTTTTCCCTATCATCGAGCAGTTCGATGGATTTGATGAAAACCTTTCGGGTTGGCCGTTCTACTTCAATCCCTTTTCTTGCATATTCATAAAGGCGGACCCCATCAACCTTTACCGCTGAGAACATTGGCGGTGTCTGCTCAATTTCACCTGTCAAAGAATGTAGGACTTGAAGAACTTCTTCTCTTGAAATGGTGCGGTCAACTTTTTTCTCTTCCACTACTTCACCAGATGCATCCTCCGTTGTCGTTGAATACCCAATTGTCACTTCCCCCTCGTAGGCTTTGCCAGCATCTGTTATGTATTCTGCCACCTTTGTTGCCTTTCCAATGCAAATTGGAAGAACTCCGGTTACATCGGGGTCAAGTGTACCTGTGTGTCCAACCTTTTTTGTTTTTAATATTTTCCGTAATTTAAAAACACAATCATGTGATGTCAATCCGGCTGGTTTAAATAAAGGTAAAATCCCTTCCAACTAGTTCACTCCTTAATATGAAAAGCGCAAGCGCCTTGGTTAGCCCCGACAAGTGCTGGAGGTCCTGACGGTGAAGTCGTTCTTTGACTTCATCGGCAGGACCGAAGCAACCTCGAGGGGCTAGGCGCTGGAGCTAGACTAATCTCAAAGTCAAAAATTTTATACTTATTATCCTACAAAAAATGGATAGACAAAAGTCTATCCATCGATATTTACTCTTCATCATTTTTTTGAAGTGGTTTTTCTTCATGGTGTAATTGATGAAGAAGGTTTTCAATTCGATTTCCGTAATCAATGGATTCATCGAATTCAAAGATGATTTCAGGTGTTTTCCGAAGTCGAATACGATGGCCGATTTCTGTGCGAATAAAGCCTTTGGCTTTTGCAAGACCTTTTAATGTATTCTCCTTTTGTTCATCATCACCTAGTACAGATATATATACTTTAGCTTGTTGGAGATCTCCTGTAACCTGGACATCCGTAACCGTCACAAAACCAATCCGAGGATCTTTAATTTTACGACCAATGATGTCACTCAGCTCTTTTTTCATTTGTTCTCCCACACGATTTGCTCTGTGGCTCATAACATTCACCTCTTAATCTAAAGCCATTCAATCTCGGTAATCGTTCTCTCTATCTCTGGGAACGAATCTATCAATCGTAAGGCATTTTGCAGTTCCTGTTCGGTCGAAACTTTTGCCTGAGTTACCACAACAATGGCAATTTTGGTCCTTTGCCATACATCCTGATAATCAACCTCTGACACAGAAACATTAAATTTTTGCCTTAACCGAGTTAGAATTCGCTGCAAAACGGAACGCTTATCCTTTAATGAATGGGCATCATAGATGATGCATTCACATACGGCCGAGCCGATGATCATTTCCGTTCTACTTCTTCCATTACATAGGCTTCAATGATATCTCCCTCTTTAACATCATTAAAGTTTTTAATGGTAATCCCGCATTCATACCCTTGTGCAACTTCTTTTGCATCATCTTTAAAACGTTTTAAGGCATCAATTGTTCCTTCAAAAATGACAACCCCGTTACGAATTAAGCGAATGCCGCTGTCTCGGGTGATTTTACCATCCGTTACATATGAACCAGCAATCGTTCCCACTTTGGAAACCTTGAATGTTTGGCGGATCTCAGCTTGACCAATAATCTTTTCTTCGAATTCAGGATCAAGCATTCCCTTCATGGCCGCTTCAATTTCTTCAATTACTTTATAAATAATACGGTGAAGGCGTACATCAACATCCTCTGCTTCAGCTGCACGCTTAGCATTTGCATCTGGACGCACATTAAAACCAATCACAATCGCATTTGAAGCAGCAGCAAGTGTAATATCTGACTCATTTATCGCACCGGCTCCGCTGTGAATAATTTTAATATTAACGCCTTCTACATCAATCTTCATCAATGAGGCGGCAACAGCTTCCGCTGACCCTTGAACGTCCGCTTTAATAATGACATTCAAGTCTTTCATTTCGCCTTGTTTTAATTGCTCAAATAAGTTTTCTAAGCTGACACGGGACTTTTCACCACGTTGTGCAGCAAGTGCCTGCTGTGCACGTGCTTCCCCAACTTGACGAGCTGTTTTTTCATCATCAAAAACAACAAAACGATCTCCGGCTTGCGGTACCTCGTTTAACCCAGTAATCTCAACAGGTGTCGATGGACCTGCCTCTTTTACACGTCGTCCTTTATCGTTCACCATTGCACGAACACGGCCAAAAGTGTTTCCAACAACGATCGGATCACCGATTTTTAATGTTCCGTTTTGAACCAATAAAGTTGCAACCGAGCCGCGTCCTTTATCCAATTGTGCTTCAATAACGGTACCTAAAGCCTTCCGATTTGGAATTGCTTTGTATTCTTCAACTTCACTTACAAGAAGAATCATTTCTAATAGGTTATCGATCCCATCCCCTGTTTTTGCAGAAAGTGGTACAAAGATAGTATCCCCACCCCATGCTTCTGAAACCAATCCATGCTCTGTTAATTCCTGCATAACACGGTCAGCATTTGCTGCTTCCTTATCCATTTTATTAACAGCAACAATAATTGGAACCTCAGCAGCCTTTGCATGGTTGATCGCCTCAACTGTTTGCGGCATCACACCATCATCTGCGGCAACAACAAGGATGGTAATATCGGTAATTTTTGCTCCACGTGCACGCATCGTCGTGAAGGCAGCATGTCCCGGGGTATCCAAGAAGGTAATTTTCTTGCCGTTTTCAACTACCTGATAGGCACCGATATGCTGAGTGATTCCACCGGCTTCTCCTTCGGTTACTTTCGTATTCCGTATAGAGTCAAGTAAGGTTGTTTTCCCATGGTCAACGTGTCCCATGATCGTAACAACTGCTGGTCTTTCTACAAGCTCTTCTGTTGAATCCTCTGTAAAATAAACCTCTAAATCAGTTGTATCGATTTTGATTTCTTCTTCAACCTCAACCCCATATTCACCGGCAATCAATTCAATCGCATCTTTATCTAATACTTGGTTGATCGTAGCCATTACTCCTAATAAAAAGAGTTTCTTGATAATTTCAGAAGGCTCACGGTATATTTTTTTAGCTAGTTCTCCAACAGTCAAAGATTCACTAAACGTAATTTTAGCCGGAAGCTCTTTCTCTTTCTTCTTTTGTGGCTGTACTTGTTGAACTGGTGTGTGGTTCTTTTTACGATTGTTATTATTATTACGATTTTGATTATTATTAAAAGGTTTTTTATTACCTTTTCCAGAATTGAACACTTTATTTTCCTTTGATTGGAATTGCTGGTTTTGCTTTTTGCCTTCAGCCGTTTTTGGAGGAGAGACAACTTTCACCTTACTTGGAGCAGCGTTTTTTGAGTCATCATCCTCAAAAGCCTTTGGACTTGTTTTACTCTGCACCTGTGGCTTTGCTCCCTGCTGTGGTCTTTGATTTGAACGATTTTGTTGCTGCGTTTTTGTTTGATTCTGTTGTGTATTGCTAGTGTTTTTATTAAAAGTAGCGTCTAGTTTTACTATATCTGCATCTTCAATTGTTGCCATATGGTTAGAAACCTCTATATTCATTTCTTTTAATTTTGTAATTACATCTTTACTTGAAACATTATGTTTCTTTGCATATTCATAAACACGTATTTTACTCATTTTTTCACCCCCGCTAAAATTAATCGAGCAACGTTACCAGTTTTTTAGCAAATCCATCATCCAATACAGCTACAACTACGCGGGCTTCCTTGCCAATTGCATGGCCAAGAAGATGGCGATTTTCCACTATTTTTAATGGAACTTCATACGATTTACACTTGTCTGAAATTTTTTTGGTTGTATTTCCGGATGCATCTGCTGATAATAAAATGAGCTTTGCGCCTCCGCTCTGAATCTGTTTGACGGTCAGCTCCTCACCCGACGTGATTTTACGTGCTCGATTGGCTAAGCCAAGCAATGACATCCATTTTTGATGGTTCATTTGGATAGTCTGTTCTCCTTCTCTATCAACTCAAGTAGTTCTTCATACAATGATTCATCTATAGAAACCTGTAGGTGGTTAGATAAGATATTCTTCTTCTTGGCTTGAAGGACAGCTTCCTTGTCCTTTGAAAGGTATGCACCCCTGCCTGATTTTTTCCCAGTCAGGTCGATGGAGACATCTCCTTCCTTTGAGCGAACGATGCGAACGAGTTCTTTTTTTGGCTTCATTTCACCTGTTGCCACGCATTTACGCATTGGAACTTTTTTACGAGTGTTCACGATCATCCACCTCCACCACTTAATCTAATTCATCTTCGAATTCGAAATGATCGTCTTCGACTTGATCATCAAAAAGTCTGATTGTTTCTTCACGTGGATAAATACCTAATTCACGTGCTTCCGTTTCAGATTTTATATCAATTTTCCACCCTGTTAACTTAGCGGCAAGTCTAGCATTTTGACCGCGTTTTCCGATAGCCAGAGAAAGTTGATAATCTGGTACAACCACTGTTGTTGCTTTATCCGCTTCATTTACCATTACATCCAAAACTTTAGAAGGACTTAAGGAATTCGCAACAAATACGACAGGATCATCTGACCATTTTACAATATCGATTTTTTCACCTTTTAACTCATTCACAACCGCCTGAACACGTGTTCCTTTAGGTCCCACACAAGAACCCACCGGATCGACCTCAGAATTATCCGAATGAACGGAAATTTTGGAACGATCGCCTGCCTCGCGGGCAACGGATTTAATTTCAACCGTTCCATCGTAGATTTCAGGTACTTCGATTTCAAATAAGCGCTTGAGCAATCCAGGATGTGTACGAGATACAAAGATTTGCGGCCCTTTGGTTGTTTTTTCAACCTTTGTTATAAATACCTTGATTCGATCATGTGGTTTATAGCGTTCATTTGGCATTTGTTCGTTAACCGGAAGCAATGCTTCAATTTTCCCAAGACTTACATAGATAAATTTAGAATCCAGTCTTTGAACGATACCTGTCATGATATCTTCTTCACGGTCGATAAATTCAGAATAAATAATTCCTCTCTCTGCTTCTCTAACGCGCTGTGTCACCACTTGCTTCGCTGTTTGAGCAGCAATTCTCCCAAAATCTTTAGGAGTTACTTCCATCTCGACTATATCTTCAACTTGGTAGTTTGGATTAATTCTTCGTGCATCTTCAACGGAAATTTCAAGCCGCGGGTCAAATACTTGATCCACTACCTCTTTTCTAGCAAAAACCCTCATCGATCCTGTTTGTAAATTCAAATCTATTCTAACGTTTTGTGCCTGATTAAAATTACGGCGGTAAGCGGAGATAAGTGCCGCTTCAATCGCTTCGATTAAAACATCTCTGGAAATTCCTTTTTCTCTCTCCAGTATGGTAAGAGCATCTAATAATTCGCTGCTCATTTGCTTGTATCCCCCTAACTCTTATTTAAATTTCTTCATTATGAAAAAGAAACAGCCAGCCGTGCATTTGCAATTTTTTCATAAGGAATTTCAATGTTTTTTATGCGGGTTTTTATTTTAACCTCTAGTGTGACGGTCTGCCCATCAAACCCTTGCAATAGACCCTCAAAGCTTTTTTCACCATCAATAGGTTCATATGTTTTAATGAATACATTTTTTCCAATTGCTTTTTCAAAATCCTTATTTTTTTTCAAAGGACGTTCAGCACCAGGTGAAGATACTTCAAGGAAATAATTATGGGGAATCGGATCCAATTCATCGAGTTTTTCACTAAGACGTTCACTCACTACTCCGCAGTCTTCAATGTCAACACCGAGTTCTTTATCGATATAAATGCGGAGAAACCAGCTTTTTCCTTCTTTTACATACTCAATTTCGACTAACTCCAAACCAAGTTCTTCAAGGATTGGTTCTGCCAGCTTTTCTACTATTTCAGTTACTTTGCTCATGCTTAACCTCCTTTTTCCGATTTTTTTCACCCATATTATATGTAGTTCACGGAAAGTTTTATCAATTTACCCTATTTACAAACAAGAAAGAGTGGGTTGCCCCACTCCTTGAATACGAGAGTATTTCTTAGTATTTCCAATAAAACTATACCATAGTCAACTTCTTTATGCAAACTAGAAAAGCAAAAGCCTTGTTTCAAGCCTTTACTAGAAAAGTGACAACTGGTTTTGTTCCGGCAGAGATTCCAGACAGCCCATTAAGTCTAAATATTCAAGAATAGTCTTTGAAACCTTCCCGCGCTGTTGCAGGTCCTCTTTTGATAAAAATTCGCCTTCTTTCCTTGCTTTTACAATACTTAAAGCAACGTTTGTTCCAAGCCCGGGGATGGAATTAAACGGCGGGATCAATGAGTCACCTTCAATAATAAACTCAGATGCGGAAGATTTGTATAAATCAATTTTCTTAAAAGAATAGCCTCTTTCTGTCATTTCCAATGCTAATTCAAGAACAGTCAAAAGGTTTTTCTCTTTATTCGATGCCTCAAGCCCTTTGGCATTGATTTCCTCAATTCTTGCCCGAATTGCTTCCGAGCCGCGCGCCATTGCTTCTACATCGAAATCCTCAGCACGGACAGTGAAGTAGGCAGCGTAATAAAGAAGTGGCAAATGGACTTTAAAATAAGCAATCCTTACAGCCATTAACACATATGCCGCAGCATGGGCCTTCGGGAACATATATTTTATTTTTTTACAGGAATCAATATACCATTCCGGTACTTCATTTTTGCGCATTTCTGCTTCCATTTCTTCACTTAAGCCCTTCCCCTTACGAACGGATTCCATAATTTTAAAAGCAAAAGATGGCTCAAGTCCTTGGTAAATTAAATAGACCATGATATCATCCCGGCAGCCAATTACTTCACTAAGCGTACACGTTTGATTATGGATTAGCTCTTGGGCATTCCCGAGCCATACATCCGTTCCATGGGAAAGACCGGAAATTTGAACAAGTTCAGAAAAGGTAGTCGGTTTGGTATCTTCAAGCATTTGCCGAACGAATCTCGTTCCAAATTCAGGGATACCCAATGTTCCGGTTTTACACATGATCTGCTGCGCTGTTACTCCTAACGATTCGGTTCCACTAAAAATCTTCATAACTTCCGGATCATCGGTAGGAATTGTTTTTGGGTCAATTCCACTTAAGTCCTGCAGCATTCTGATTACAGTCGGATCATCGTGTCCTAGTATATCAAGCTTTAACACATTATCATGAATCGAATGAAAGTCAAAATGAGTGGTCTTCCATTCTGATGTTTTATCATCTGCCGGAAACTGAATCGGTGTAAAATCATAAACATCCATGTAATCGGGGATAACAATAATCCCTCCCGGGTGCTGACCGGTGGTTCGTTTAACCCCGGTACATCCGGATGCCAGTCTTTCCACTTCTGCTCCCCGGATTTGGAGATTATTATCCTGTTGATAGGCCTTAACATAGCCAAATGCCGTTTTATCGGCAACGGTTCCGATTGTTCCGGCACGATATACATACTCTTCTCCGAAAAGTACCTTTGTGTAGTTATGGGCACGCGGCTGATATTCCCCGGAGAAGTTCAAGTCAATATCAGGAACCTTATCTCCTTTAAAGCCAAGGAAGGTTTCGAACGGAATATCATGACCATCCTTCCGATATTTCCCCCCACATTGCGGACAATCTTTATCAGGCAAATCAAATCCAGAACCAACTGAACCGTCATTAAAAAATTCAGAACGTTTACAAGTTGGACAAATATAATGCGGCGGCAAAGGATTTACTTCGGTAATCTCTGTCATGGTTGCAACAAATGACGAACCGACTGATCCACGTGAACCAACAAGGTACCCATCGTCCAGCGATTTTTTTACAAGCTTATGAGAAATTAAATAAATTACGGCAAAGCCGTGGCCGATGATGCTTTTCAACTCTTTTTCCAGACGGGCTTCCACAATTTCAGGAAGCGGTTCACCATAAATTTTTCGGGCCATGGCATAACTCATTTCTCTCATTTCCTCATCGGCGCCTTCGATTCTTGGTGTATAAAGATCGTCTTTAATTGGTTTAATGACTTCAATCATATCGGCAATTTTATTTGTATTCGTTACGACAATTTCCTTCGCCTTTTCCGCACCTAAAAACGAAAACTCCTCGAGCATATCATTCGTTGTCCGGAAGTGAACATCAGGAAGCTGATGGCGGTTAAGTGGATTCGCGCCGCCTTGAGAGTTAATCAATATTTTCCGGTAGATTTTATCGTTTTCGTTTAAATAATGTACATTTCCGGTTGCAACAACTGGAATTCCCAGTTTATCTCCAAGCTTCACAATGTTTCCGATAATTTCTTCCAAGGCTTTTTCATTTTTGATTAATTCCATTTCTAACATCGGAGCATACACGGGTTTTGGCATAACCTCGAGATAGTCATAAAACTGAGCAAAGGCTTCTACTTCTTCAGGGGATTTTTGCATCATTCCCTCAAAAACCTCTCCTTTATCGCATGCGGAACCAACTAAAATGCCTTCACGATATTTTTGAAGTACGGACCGAGGTAATCGCGGAACCCTGTAATAATACTCAAGGTGCGAAATAGAAACCAATTTAAATAAATTCTTTAATCCAATTTCGTTTTGTGCCATTAAGGTACAGTGATAGGGTCTTGCCCTTTGATACGCATTCCCTTTCCCCATGTTGTCATTGAATTGATCATGGTATTCAATGCCTTTATCAAGCGCATCCTTAAGCATTTTTAAAAGTAAATATCCTGTTGCTTCGGCGTCAAAAATCGCCCGGTGGTGCTGGGTTAATTCGATATCAAACTTTTTAGTCAGCGTATTTAACCGGTGGTTTTTTAGTTCAGGATAAAGAAAACGCCCAAGTTCTAGCGTATCAATTACCGGGTTTTTCGCTTTTTCTAAGCCGATATTTTTGTATCCAACATTAAGGAATCCCATATCAAAGGAAGCATTATGGGCGACTAGAACGGCATCATCAACCCAGTCGTGGAATTTTTGGATTACTTCCGCAACCTCTGGTGCATTTTCGACCATATCGTCGGTAATACCCGTCAAATTAATCGTTGTTGCCGATAATCGATGATGAGGGTTTGCAAATGACTCAAAGCGGTCAATAATTTCTCCGTCTCGAATTTTTACTGCGGCAAGTTCTATGATCGTATCATAGACAGCAGAAAGCCCCGTTGTCTCTACGTCAAAAACAACAAAGATGTCCTCAGCCAGTAACCGATGGGCATCATTATATGCAATCGGTACGCCGTCATCAATTAGATTAGCTTCAATTCCATATAGAATTTTAATATCATTCTTTTTACCGGCACCAAATGCCTCGGGAAAAGATTGAGCAACCGCATGGTCGGTAACCGCAATTGCTTTGTGACCCCATTTTTTTGCCTGAGCAATAAGGGTGCTCACAGGGGTAACCGCATCCATCTGGCTCATCGGAGTATGAAGATGGAGTTCAACTCGCTTCTCATCTTCCGGAGTAGTATCATTACGGCCTGCTGGTTTTATTTCATTTATATCATTCCCAATCATCACAAGATCCCGAACGAACGTGTCATTCTGGATACTTCCTCTAACCTTTACCCACATTCCTTTTTTAACATGCTGAAAAAGGTTAGCATCCTCTTTATCTCTTGAGAACATTTTGACCATAATGGAACTTGTATAGTCGGTAATTTTAAAGGTTAGCAAGGTACGGCCGCTTCTAAGTTCTCTCGTTTCAGCATTAAAAATATACCCTTGGACTGTTACTCTTCTCTCTTCGTCCACGATATCAATCATTGTTCGGTAATCATTATCATCCTTAATCGTAAGACCAATTGTAAGCGGTCCTTGCGGAATATCACCGCTGGATTGCTCTTTTTCTGCTTCTTTCTTCTGTAACTCTACAAGTGCTTGAAGCCCGCGTTCCTGGTCTTCCTTTTGTTTTGCCAGTAAAAACTGTTCATATTCATTGTTCTTTTCTACACTTTGGATTGTCGTTTCAATTGTAAGAACTGGAAAGCCAAAGGATTGATAGATCTTACTAATCACTCCTCCATATTTTCGTGACAGTGCAAGACCCTCGGTTTCATTTCGTACAGAAACCGATACTTTATTCCCGTTAACGGTAGGAATTTGTTCATTTAATAGCTTTAATAAAGGCGGTGCTATACCATCAATCTGCTGGATACAATGGTTCCAATACTCTAATAATAAATCCGGTGTGAAGGCTTGCCCGTCAACATTTATTTCATACGAAATACGGGCAATATTTGAAAATGTTCTTTCCAATTGGGTAGTAAAGCGAATATATACACTGAAGGGAAGGATTTTTTCTAATAAAAATTGGAAATGCCACTTGCGTGCTTTCTTTTCAACGATTAGTTTTTCAATTTGTGCATTTGGAAAATGTGCTACCACAGCATCTTCTTGCATTTGCAGCTGCTGGAGCAAGAGTAAGAATCGCTCTTTATTGCCTAAGGCATTTTCGCTCATCATTCTCTCTCCCATCTATCTTTAATCTTCTAGTCTCTATTGTTCAAATAATAATTATAACATATCAACCAAGATGATTCGTGTTTATTCGACAGGAAACTTCATCTAATTTCAGTCAAAAAAGAAAGGCACCCCATATAAGGTACCTAGAAAATTTTATAAGAAAAATCTTTGGATATCATTCCAAGTTACAACGAGCATTAACAGCATCAACAGGGCGAATCCGATAAAGTGGACCATCCCTTCTTTTTGACGGTCGATTGGTTTCCCTCTAAGTGCCTCAACCGCAAAAAACATTAACCTTCCACCATCAAGTGCCGGTATAGGCAGTAAATTCATGATGCCCAAATTTATACTTAAGATTCCAGCCCATTTCATTAAATAATAGATACCTGATTTCGCTACAGTATCGGTAGCTTGATAAATGCCGACTGGACCGGAAAGCATATTGATTGAAAATTGACCAGTAACTAATTTCCCAAGCATGATGATGATTTGCATCGTCCAAGAATACGTATCTTTAAACCCAGAAGAAATAGCTTGAATTGGGGATTTCTCGACCGGGCTATAAACACCGATTAACCCCATTTTCTTCCCATCAATGGTTTTTTCAATCGGCGTCACTTGGACATCCATATCTTTTCCGTTACGCGTAATCGTAAAATCTAATTTTTTATTTGGACTATTTCGGATAATTTCTACCACATCAGACCAACTGCTAACCTCAGCACCATTAATACTTTGGACTACATCTCCTTTGTGAAGTCCTGCAGCATTTGCAGCACCATCAGCCGTAATTTCCCCTAATTTAGGATCATTTGTAGGTACCCCTTGCAAAAGGGCAATTACAATAAAAATAATAAAAGCAAGAACAAAATTCATCATCGGTCCTGCAAAAATAGCCATCGTTCTTTGCCATAATGTTTTAGATCCAAATTGGCGGTCTAGTGGAGCAATTTGGGACTCAATTCCATTTTCAACAACCATTGCATTCGGTTGAATTGCAAAGGTCCTGAGTTGATCATCCTCATCATCCGGATATCCTTTGATGATTAAATCTTTCTCGATATCAGCATATTCAACCTCTACTATCCGGCAATCTGGATACTTTTCTTTATTATTAAGAATAATCTTACTTACTTTTTCATCTTTATCAAACAATAAGCCAATACGATATCCAGGCTTAATTTCAACCATTTCAGGATCCTCACCCGCCATACGGACAAATCCTCCAATAGGCAGTAAGCGAATGGTATAGGTTGTTTCTCCTTTTTTATGTGAAAAAACCTTTGGACCGAAGCCGATTGCAAATTCACGACACAAGATTCCTGCCCTTTTTGCAAAAATTAAGTGACCCAATTCATGAAAAAAGACAAGTGCGCCAAAGATTACAATAAAGGCTATAACTGTTGTCAATAGTAAAACCACCTTTTATCAGGATAAGGAAGTGACTTTTAACTTCGATAACTGTCTAGCTCAGCGCCTAGGCGTTTGGAGCTTCTTATAGAAGTGAACGTACAAATTGTCTCGTTTCTTTGTCGACCTCTTGAATTGCAGCTAAGCTTGGGTGTTCAATCGTTTGATGAGCGTGTATTGCTTTTTCAATCAAATCTTCAATTTGCAAGAATCGAATTTTCCCTTCCAAAAATGCCGCAACTGCCACTTCATTTGCGGCATTCAAGGCAGTTGGCATTGTTCCGCCCTCTTTTCCGGCATGGTAGGCGAATCTTAGACAGCGGAAGCGTTCTAGATCCATTTCCTGAAAATGCAATTTACCAATTTGCGCTAAATTTAGCCGGTTTGCTGACGGAAGCGGGGCTCGATCCGGGTAGGTAAGGGCTAATTGGATTGGCACCCTCATATCCGGTGTTCCCAGCTGGGCGATTATACTACTATCATGAAATTCAACCATGGAATGAATAATACTTTCCTTGTGGAGCAGGACATCAATTTTTTCATAAGGCATATCAAACAGCCAGTGAGCCTCAATTACTTCTAAGCCTTTGTTCATCATCGTAGCAGAGTCGACAGTAATTTTTGCACCCATTGACCAGTTTGGATGGTTTAATGCATCTTCAACCGTAACATCTTCCAATTCCATACGTGAGCGGTCCCGGAAGCTTCCACCTGATGCTGTTAAGATTAATCTTTCTATATTTTTATGCTTTTCTCCTTGTAAGGCCTGAAAAATTGCAGAGTGCTCACTATCGACCGGCAGCAAGATAACATTATTCCTCTTTACAGCATCCATGACAAGATGGCCTGCAGTAACCAACGTTTCCTTATTGGCAATTGCGATCACTTTCCCGCTTTCAATTGCCTGTAATGTCGGGTTCAGCCCTACACTCCCAAGAACCGCATTAACCAGGATATCTGCTTTTTCATATATGGCAACCTCAATTAACCCTTCGTGTCCAAATGTGAATATTGTATTTGGAAACTCTGAATTTAGTGTTGCACAGTCTTGATAATCCTGTACCGAAACAAGCTGCGGCTTGAACTCTTGGATGAATTTTCTTGCCAGGTTAATATTTTTCCCAACAGACATGGCAGCCAACTGAAATTCTGCCGGGTGCTCACGAATTATATCCAGTGTTTGGGTACCGATGGATCCTGTAGCACCTAATAAACTAATTGTTTTCAAAAAATTCAACTCCCAAAAAAAGCAGGTCTTGTTGTTATACCAAGACTATCTCATAGTACTTGTTGTTACCAAAGATGAAAAAAATGTAATAACGGCCAGACAAACAATAAGCTGTCAAATCGATCAAGTATTCCACCATGCCCAGGTAGAATTTTTCCTGAATCCTTTACATTAAAGTGACGTTTAAATGCCGATTCGACTAAATCACCAATTTGTCCAAAAACGGATAATACTACCGTAATTCCTAACAATTCAATCAAAGTTGCATTAATATCAGAAAATAAAGCAAACAATACTGCCACAATAAGAGCACAAACAACTCCGCCAATAAAACCTTCGACCGTCTTATTTGGGCTTATTTCTGGCCATAATTTTTTCTTGCCGGTAGCTTTCCCGATAAAATAAGCACCAGAATCAGTTGCCCACATGATAAATAAAGAATAGAAAATATAAACAAGACCGGCATCACGTGCTTCCATGAAGAAATAAAAACCCATTCCAACATAAACGGCAGATAGAAGGGAAAAAGAAGCATCTTCAAAGGTAAATCGGTTTTTTGTAATCACCGTATAGGCCAACAGTAACAATACAAAAATAATGGCCAATTCTGTTTTTGAATAATAAAAAGTATTGATGACGTGGTCATATTGCTTCGGGAATAAAATCACCCAAAGAAACAATGTTGCCAAAAAGCCATGGACTGTAAAAAAAGAGAGATTTCTCATTTTTAAAAGCTCATACAAGCCAATCGTTGCTAAAAAATACGTTAATAGGACAAATGGGAGTCCTCCATAAAACACAATCGGAACAAAAAGTACAGCTGCCACGACTGCTGTTATGATTCTTTGCTTCATCTATTAGTTTCACACCTTTATGGTCTAGACTCCTCCAAACCGGCGCTGACGATTTTGAAAGGTTTTAATCGCCTCAAGCAGGTGCTCTTCACTAAAATCCGGCCATAAAACCTCAGTAAACCAGAATTCAGTATAAGCCAATTGCCAAAGCATAAAATTACTCAAGCGAATTTCACCGCTTGTTCGAATTAATAGATCAGGGTCCATCATGTTTGCTGTCATTAAATAAGAGGAAAAAACCTCTTCATTTAAATCATTTTCATTCATTATACCACTTCTGCAATCACTTACGACTTGTTTGACTGCATCAATGATTTCAGCCCTGCTTCCGTAATTCAGCGCAAAGTTTAAGACTAGTCCATTATTATTTTTTGTTTCTTCTATAGCTTTTTCAATCGCGTGTAATGTATGTACAGGGAGTTTATCTTTGTATCCCATCATTTTCACTTGGACATTTTCTTCAATTAATTCCGGGAGGAACGTACCCAAAAATTCCTCAGGTAATTTCATAATATATTCGACTTCGTTTTTAGGTCGCTTCCAATTCTCAGTTGAAAAGGCATATAGGGTTAATGTTTTAATACCCAGTTTATTTGAAAGCCGTGTTATTTTTCGGACAACCTTCATTCCTTCATGGTGACCCGCTACACGCGGTAATGCCCTTTTTTTTGCCCATCTCCCATTTCCATCCATTATAATGGCAACATGCTCAGGAATTGGTAATTTTTTAATTTCCTCTATTTTTTCTCGGAGTGTGGAAGAGTTATTTTGATTCTTCCAAAGCCTTATTTTATTAAACATGACAATGCTCCTCCAAATTAAGTTAATCATATACTCCGATAATAGATTTTTCTCTATTCGAACCAGAAACAGTTATAAATCATATGAATAATCATTTTAACATGTTTTTATCATACCAAAAAACCGTAAAGATATCTTCTAATAACTAACTTATGTAAAATAAAAGGAATTAAGAATAATATTCAGAAAACTTCTTTTAATAAATCTTCAAAAAGATTCTTAGCGTAAATAGTGAAAAAACCCCCTAAAATAGAGGGTCGCCCTGCCAAGTAAATTGTTTATACTTCCATAATTTCTTTCTCTTTGTCTTTTGTAATCTTATCAATTTTATTGATATTTTCATCTGTCAATTTTTGAATATCATCAGAATAGCCACGAAGATCATCTTCGGTAATTTCGCCTTTTTTCTCCAACTTTTTCAAGTCTTCATTTGCATCACGACGAACATTTCGAATTGCTACTTTTGCTTCTTCTGATTCTTTTTTCACTAATTTAACAAGTTCCTTACGGCGTTCTTCTGTTAATTGAGGAATTGCAATCCGGATGATCGTACCATCATTTGAAGGATTTAGGCCTAAATCAGACTTAAGGATTGCTTTCTCGATATCACCAAGAATGGATTTATCGTAAGGCTGGATGACAAGAAGTCTTGCTTCAGGTGTTGTAATTCCGGCTACCTGATTCACTGGAGTAGGTGCTCCGTAATAATCAACAGTAATCCGGTCTAATAGGGATGCACTTGCTCTTCCGGCACGAATGCTTGCAAGCTCACGTGAAAATGCTTGAATCCCCTTTGACATTTTATCCTTTGCAGTGGATATGACTTGTTTTGGCATTAATTTTTCCCCCTAACAATGGTTCCAATTTTCTCACCCATTACGGCGCGTTTAATATTTCCTTGTTCCATAATTGAAAAAACAATAAGCGGAATATCATTATCCATACATAACGAAGAAGCAGTCGAATCCATTACAGCCAATCCTTCTTTGATTACATCAAGATAAGAAAGCTCTTCATATTTAGTTGCATTTTTATCTATACGAGGGTCTGCAGAATATACGCCATCCACATTATTTTTTGCCATTAAAATAACTTCTGCATCAATTTCTGCTGCTCTCAGTGCTGCTGTTGTATCTGTCGAGAAATAGGGATTTCCAGTACCTGCTGCAAAAATTACGACGCGTTTCTTTTCTAGATGTCTCATTGCACGACGTCGAATATAGGGTTCTGCTACCTGGCGCATTTCAATTGATGTTTGCACACGTGATTCGATTCCTAAATTCTCTAAACTATCCTGAAGTGCTAAGGAATTCATCACTGTCGCCAACATCCCCATGTAATCAGCGGTTGCCCGGTCCATGCCCATCTCACTGCCAATTTTCCCGCGCCAGATATTGCCTCCGCCAACAACAACAGCTACCTCAACTCCAAGTTCCGCAATCTCTTTTACTTGAATAGCAATGGATTTAATCACGGATGGTTTAATTCCAAAGCTCGACTCTCCCGCAAGTGCTTCCCCGCTTAATTTTAAAACGACGCGTTTGTACTTAGGACTACCCATATAAACCTCCGTATTTTTGTTTATGTATTACCATTTAATTCTTTCATGCTTCAAAAATAGGGAACACAATGTGCTCCCTATTCAAATTATTTTTTATTTACTTGGTTCATAACTTCTTCTGCGAAGTTATCTTCACGTTTTTCAATTCCTTCGCCTACTTCAAAACGAATGAATTCGCGAACGGTAGCACCTTTTGATTCAACGAATTGGCGTACTTTTTGATCAGGGTTTTTAACAAATGCTTGGTCAAGAACACAAACATCCTCAAAGTATTTTCCAAGACGGCCTTCAACCATTTTTGCAACGATATTTTCCGGCTTACCTTCGTTAAGTGCTTGTTGAGTTAAGATTTCGCGCTCACTCTCAACTTCTTCTTGAGATACTTGATCACGAGAAACATATTTTGGATTTAACGCTGCGATATGCATGGAAACATCTTTTGCAGCACTTGCATCAGTTGTTCCTTCAAGTACGGTTAGAACACCGATGCGACCACCCATGTGAAGGTATGCACCGAATGCGTCATTATCAGATTTAGATACAATTACAAAGCGGCGAAGGGAAAGCTTTTCACCAATTTTTGCAATTGCAGCATTGATGTGTTCAGAAACAATTGTACCATTTTCCATTTTTTGCTCAGCAGCTTCTTCAACAGTAGCTGGTTTATTTTTCAATAGGTGTGCAGCAAGTTCCTTAACAAGTGTTTGGAAACCTTCGTTTTTCGCAACGAAATCTGTTTCTGAGTTCACTTCAAGGATAACTGCTTCATTACCTTCTGTTAAAATGTAAGTTGTTCCTTCAGCAGCAATACGATCTGCTTTCTTTGCAGCTTTTGCAATTCCTTTTTCGCGTAGGTAATCAATGGCTTTGTCCATGTCACCATTTGTTTCAGTTAATGCTTTTTTACAATCCATCATACCTGCGCCTGTTTTTTCACGAAGTTCTTTAACCATTTGAGCCGTTACTGCCATAATGTGTTCCTCCTTATAAACTATGTATTCATATCTTAGCCAATCAATCTTAAGATAAACCTTCTAACTTGCAACTAAGCTTTTGTCTGCGCTCTTAGAGCTTGACTTATAGCTAAGCTTTCTTTAAAAAAAGGTGATAAAGGGTCTCCCTCTTATCACCTTTTTGTTCGTTAGCACTATAGAATTAAGCTTCTACCGCTACTTCTTCACCTTGTTTTGCTTCAAGGATTGCATCTGCCATTTTTCCAGTTAATAGTTTAACTGCGCGGATTGCA
This sequence comes from Neobacillus niacini, assembly GCF_031456445.1. GTDB lineage: Bacteria > Bacillota > Bacilli > Bacillales > Cytobacillaceae > Neobacillus > Neobacillus niacini_I. The sequence goes on from NZ_JAVDUQ010000001.1 coordinate 328,431, forward strand.
TCGTCGTTAGCAGGAATGACTACATCGATTTCATCCGGATCACAGTTTGTATCAACAATTCCTACGATAGGAATGTTTAATTTCTTAGCTTCTGCAACTGCGATACGCTCTTTACGAGGGTCAATGATGAATAATGCATCAGGAAGCTGTTTCATGTCTTTGATTCCGCCTAGGAATTTTTCAAGACGTTCTTGTTCTTTCTTTAATTGAACAACTTCTTTTTTAGGTAAAACATCGAAAGTTCCGTCTTCTGACATTCTTTCAATATTTTTTAAGCGGCCAATACGCTTTTGGATTGTTTCGAAGTTTGTTAATGTACCACCTAACCAGCGTTGGTTTACATAGTACTGACCAGAACGAGCTGCTTCTTCTTTAACAGAATCTTGAGCTTGTTTTTTTGTACCAACGAAAAGAACTGTTCCGCCGTTACCAGCAAGTTCTTTTACCCAGTTATAAGCTTCTTCAACCTTCTTAACTGTTTTTTGAAGGTCGATGATATAGATGCCGTTACGCTCAGTGAAGATATATTTCTTCATTTTAGGGTTCCAACGACGAGTTTGGTGTCCAAAATGTACACCAGCTTCAAGCAATTGCTTCATAGAAATGACTGACATGTTTTTTCCTCCTAATGGTTTGTTTTCCTCCGCTCGTCTCATTTTTAAACAGAAACTGTTCATTTAAACAGCACCGTCTGTTTAAATCAACAAGCGTGTGTATTAACACCATCAAATAATATAGCATAAGTATAGATAACAAATCAAGAATTAGTTTATTAAAAATAAGAATCCCCTATTTATGCAAATAGGGGACTCAACCTTTAAAGGTCACTTCTATTAATTAGATCTTAATTTATCAAGCTCTACTAAGAACTTATCATTTAAGACTTTAATATACGTACCTTTCATACCAAGGGAACGAGACTCAATTACGCCCGCACTTTCAAGCTTTCTTAATGCGTTAACAATAACAGAGCGGGTAATCCCTACACGGTCGGCAATTTTGGATGCAACTAATAAACCTTCATGACCGTTTAATTCTTCAAAAATATGTTCAATTGCTTCAAGTTCACTATAAGACAATGAACTAATCGCCATTTGTACGACTGCTTTGCTTCTAGCTTCTTCTTCAATTTCCTCTGCTTTTTCACGTAAAATTTCCATACCTACTACAGTTGCACCATATTCAGCAAGAATTAAATCATCGTCAAGGAATTTTTCCTGCACTCTTGCCAAGATTAATGTCCCTAACCGCTCACCGCCGCCAATAATCGGAACAACCGTTGTTAAGCCTTCTGGGAAAAGTTCTTTATTTTCAACCGGAAAGGCAGTATATTCACTGTTCACGTCAAGGTTTGGAGATGTTTCTTGAATATTAAATAAACCTTTCGTATACTCCTCAGGGAATTGACGCTCTTCTAACATTTTTGACATGCGTTCATTTTCAAAATGCTGATTAACAGCAAAACCTAATAATTTACCACGGCGGCTCACAACATAAGTATTTGACTCAATCACTTCGCTTAATGTTTCAGCCATTTCTTTAAAGTTTACCGGCTTTCCTGCAGCCTTTTGTAATAATGCGTTAATTTTTCTAGTTTTTGTAAGTAAATCCATGTAATTCTTCCTCCTAATGATCTGCAACCAATATTAAATTTTATATATTACAATCATCTTTTGACATATTAGGTGTTTTTCTAATATTTCCCCATAAGAAAGGCCTGAAACACCCTCATTTTAAAGAATAAATTGACTTAAGTCCTTATTTCTTGAGATTGCTCCGAGTTTGTCGTCGACATATTGCGGTGTAATTGTAATTTTTTCCATTGTAATATCAGGAGCTTCAAAGGATAAATCCTCTAAAAGCTTCTCCAATATGGTGTGAAGTCGTCTCGCTCCAATATTATCGGTATTTTGATTCACTTCAAAAGCTATTTCAGCTATTCTACGAATAGCATCGTCAGAAAATTCAATTTGTATACCTTCTGTTTCCAATAATGCTTGATATTGTTTAATTAGTGCATTATCAGGCTCAATTAGAATCCTGAAGAAATCTTCTACATTTAATTTTGTTAATTCAACCCGAATCGGGAATCGGCCTTGTAATTCTGGAATTAAATCGGAAGGCTTCGCCATATGGAATGCCCCTGCTGCAATAAATAAGACATGATCTGTTTTAACAGAACCATATTTGGTTACAACTGTTGACCCTTCTACAACAGGTAAAATATCTCTTTGAACCCCTTCACGGGAAACATCCGCTGAGGAACCACCGGAATTTTTACTTGCAATTTTATCGATTTCATCAATAAAAATGATGCCATTTTGTTCTGCCCTGTAAACGGCTTCCGAGGTTACTTCATCCATATCAATCAACTTTTGTGCTTCTTCATTCGTTAGAACATTTCTTGCTTCCCGGACTGTTAATTTTCTTTTTTTACGTTTCTTCGGCATAAAACTACTCAAAGCATCCTGCATATTCATGCCCATTTGTTCAATTCCCGAACCTTGAAGCATATCAAACATGGATGGTGCCTGCTCTTCAACTTCAACGGTAACGATTTCATCCTCTAATTGTCCTAATGCAAGCTTTTCCTTAACAATTTTTCGCTTTTCGTTAATCGAATAATCATCTGTCTGCTGTGATTCATGTTCATTTTGGGAGTTTCCCCCGCCAAATAACATTTCAAGCGGATTTTTATAACCGGTTGTTTTCTTTGCTGACGGAACAAGCAGGTCTACAAGTCTGCCATTTGCATTTTCCTCTGCCCGTTCTTTAACGTTAAGCATTCTTTCTTCTTTCACCAATCGAACGGAAGTTTCTACTAAGTCACGGACCATGGATTCTACATCCCGGCCAACATATCCCACTTCAGTAAATTTGGTTGCTTCAACCTTAACAAAGGGAGCCCCGACTAGCTTAGCAATTCGGCGGGCTATTTCTGTTTTACCAACACCAGTCGGTCCAATCATTAAAATATTTTTCGGAATAATTTCATCCCGTAATTTTTCGCTTAACAAGCCTCTTCTGTATCGATTCCTAAGGGCAACAGCTACAGCTTTCTTCGCATCTTTCTGCCCAATAATAAATTGGTCAAGTCTCTCTACGATTTGGCGCGGGGTTAAATTTGTTGTTTTTCCCATTGATTAGGACTCCCTTCCCGTTATAGCTCTTCAACGATAATATTGTGATTCGTATACACACATATTTCAGCAGCTATTTCTAAAGAAGCTTTAGCAATTTCTTTTGCAGACAAATGATCCCCTGAATATTTCTTTAGGGAACGCCCCGCAGCTAAGGCATAATTACCGCCAGAACCGATCGCAAGAATACCATCATCAGGCTCAATGACTTCACCTGTCCCGGAAACAAGCAGCAAGCTTTCCTGGTTCATAACAATCAGCATTGCTTCAAGCTTCCGTAACATTTTATCGCTGCGCCATTCCTTAGCGAGCTCAACTGCGGCTCTTTGAAGGTTTCCGTTATATTCTTCAAGTTTACCTTCAAATAACTCAAACAATGTAAAAGCATCCGCAACAGATCCGGCAAAACCTGCTAATACTCTTCCATTAAATATCTTTCTCACTTTTCTTGCTGTGTGCTTCATCACAACCGCATTTCCAAACGTGACTTGCCCATCACCTGACATCGAACATTCACCATTATGGTGAATCGCAAAAATCGTAGTAGCATGAAATTGCTCCATAAATTAAAACCTCCTCTTTGGAGTTTTCTATTTTCCGTTTAACCCAAGAATGAAAAAGCATCGTGAATTCCTTGTTCAAACGTGAACAATAAATTTACTAATATCATGTTGGAAATGTTCAATTCTATATTTTGATCAATTCTTCTCAATTTGTAAATATTCGAGATAGAATGTTAATAAAACATTCACATTTGTCAAGCTTTCACCACACAAGGCCTATTAAATCGTAACATACTTCCATAGCCCTTGCAAGAAATTTTACAAAACTTTCACAAAGTTCTGAATTGTTTCTAACGCTCTGTTTGCATGCTGTAAATTTCTCTCTTGTTTCCCCTTAATTTTGACAGGTAATTCAGGAAATAATCCAAAATTTGCATTCATCGGTTGGAAATTTTTCGCATTAGTGGTGGTAATATAATGTGCCATGCTGCCAATAGCAGTCTCAACCGGAAACTCTAAAGTTTCCTTCCCTTCAATTAAACGTGCTGCATTGATTCCCGCAATTAATCCGCTTGCAGCTGATTCAACATACCCTTCAACCCCAGTCATTTGACCAGCAAAGAATAAATCATCCCGCTCACGGAATTGATAAGTTGCTTTTAAAACCTTTGGCGAATTGATAAATGTATTACGGTGCATCACTCCATAACGGATAATTTCAGCATTCTTAAGTCCCGGTATAAGGCTGAGGACCTCTTTTTGTGCACCCCATTTTAAATGCGTTTGAAATCCAACAATATTAAATAATGTTCCGGCGGCATCGTCCTGCCTTAACTGAATAACAGCAAAAGGTCTTTTCCCCGTTTTCGGATCTTCTAAACCAACCGGCTTTAAGGGACCAAAAAGCATGGTTTTCTTTCCTCTGGCAGCCATTACTTCGATTGGCATACAGCCTTCAAAGAAAATTTCCTTTTCAAATTCTTTTAAGGGAACGGTTTCAGCAGAAATTAATGCTTCATAGAATCGGTTAAATTCTTCCTCTGTCATCGGACAATTTAAATAGGCTGCTTCACCCTTATCGTAACGGGATTTTAAATATACCTTATCCATATCAATGCTTTCTTTTTCAATAATGGGTGCTGCAGCATCATAAAAATAAAGATATTCTTCACCGGTTAAATTCTTTAGTTGAGCTGAAAGTTCAGGACTTGTCAGTGGGCCTGTTGCTATTACTGTCGGTCCTTCAGGAATATCAATTACTTCCTCATTAATGACCGTGACATTTTCATGATTTTTAACCAAATCCGTTACTTTTGCCGCGAATTCATGCCGATCAACCGCCAAAGCCCCCCCTGCAGGCACTGAACAGGCATCAGCAGCCGCGATAATCACCGAATCAAGCTTCCTCATTTCTTCCTTCAACACACCCACAGCATTCGTTAAGGTGTTTGCTCTTAAGGAATTACTGCAGACTAATTCTGCAAATTTATCTGTATGATGAGCAGGAGTTTGCTTAACAGGTCTCATTTCATAAAGGCGAACCTTAATTCCACGTTTCGCAATTTGCCAGGCTGCTTCACTGCCGGCAAGTCCTGCTCCAATAACATTAACTGTCATTTCTTTCATGAATGTCCTCCTAGACCACTTTCTTAATTATGTAACCAAACATCTATACTATACTTTTCCCTCAATTTAGTCCATCTTGCATTTTACTATACGAATTGAAAACAAAAAAGTTTTTTGGTTTAAAAAATTTTTAAAGTGCCTAAAAAAAGAAAAGAGCAGGCAAGCCGCCCACACTTAGCTTTGCTGCTCTTCTTTGTAATCGCAATTCGGACACTGTACTTGAACACCTTTTTTTAATTTCTTCTCAACCAGATACGATTCGCATTTTGGGCAATTTCTTGGAAGTGGTTTATCCCATGAAATAAAATCACATTCAGGGAAGCGGTCACATCCATAGAAAAGGCGTTTTTTCTTACTCTTCCTCTCAATGATATTGCCTTCTTTACAATTCGGACAAGTAACCCCGATTTCCTTCACAATGGGTTTTGTATTTCGGCAATCCGGAAAATTGCTGCAGGCCATAAATTTTCCGTATCGACCCATCTTAAATACCATTGGGCTGCCACAATTTTCACAATCCTCACCTGCAGGTTCATCTTTTATTTCAACAGATTGCATTTCCTTTTCAGCTTTCTCTAAATGTATCTCAAAGTCCCTGTAAAAATCATCGATAATATTTACCCAGCGAACTTTGCCATCTTCAATATTATCTAATCCCTGCTCCATTTTTACCGTAAATTCAACATCTAAGATATCAGGAAAGAATTCAAGAATTAATTCATGAATAATTTCCCCCAGCTCAGTCGGAATGAACCGTTTATTATCAAGGGCGACATATCCTCTTTTTTGAATCGTATCTAATGTTGGCGCGTAGGTAGATGGACGACCAATCCTTAGTTCCTCAAGTGTTTTGACTAGCCTTGCTTCCGTATATCTTGGCGGCGGCTGTGTAAAGTGCTGCTTCGGCTCAATATCCTTTTTGAACACCTCATCGCCCTCTTTTAAATCAGGAAGCATATTGTCTTTTTCTTCTACTTGATCATCACTGCCCTCAACATACACCTTCATAAATCCCGGGAATTTAACCTTTGAACCCGTTGCACGGAATATTACCTTTCCATTCTGCAAATCCACACTCATTGTGTCCATTACAGCCTGTGCCATTTGACTGGCTAAAAAACGTTCCCAAATTAATTTATACAAACGTAATTGGTCCCTCGATAAAAATTCCTTTAAACTGCTTGGATCTCGAAAAGTACTAGTCGGTCGAATTGCTTCGTGGGCATCTTGGGCACCCGTTTGTTTTTTGTCTTTTCTTTGTTCCTCTTTTAAATATTCCACACCGTATTGACCTTGAATGTACTCCGCAGCTTCTTTCTGGGCAACTTCTGAAATACGGGTTGAATCTGTTCTCATATAGGTAATGAGACCAACTGTTCCTTCTTTCCCAAGCTCAATTCCCTCATACAACTGCTGCGCAAGCATCATGGTTTTCTTTGCCCGGAAATTAAGTTTCCTCGCTGCTTCCTGTTGCAAGGATGAAGTAATAAACGGCGGTGCAGGATTTCTTTTCCGCTCTTTCTTTGTAACGGCGGTTACCGTAAATTGATTGCCTTCCATTTGCTTTAAGACATTTTGAACATCTTCATCTGAGCGTAATTCGGTTTTATCCTCGCCCAAAATCGTATGGAACCCGGCACGAAAATGATTTTTTCCTTTTACTACCTCTCCTTCAATGGTCCAATATTCTTCGGGAACAAAGGCTTGAATTTCTTTTTCACGGTCAATAATCAACCGAACAGCTACCGATTGAACCCGTCCTGCACTTAACCCTTTTTTGACCTTTTTCCAGAGAAGCGGGCTGATATTATAACCAACTAAACGGTCAAGAATTCTACGTGCCTGCTGGGCATCGACAAGGTCCATATTGATTGGGCGCGGATGCTTAAAGGATTCCTTTATTGCATCCTTTGTAATTTCATTGAAGACAACGCGGCAGTCAGAATGAATATCAACATCCAAGCTATGGGCAAGATGCCAAGCAATGGCTTCCCCTTCGCGATCAGGGTCAGCTGCTAGAAAGATTTTTTTTGCTTTTTTAGCAGCTGATTTTAATTCCTTGAGAACAGGACCTTTTCCCCGAATCGTTATATATTTCGGTTCAAAACTTTTTTCAACATCTACACCCATTTGGCTCCTTGGAAGGTCGCGGACATGCCCCATTGATGCTTTTACTTTATATTTATTTCCTAAATAACGTTCAATCGTTTTCGCTTTTGCTGGCGATTCTACGATTACAAGATAATCAGACATTTAGGTAATCCTCCTTAAGAGGGATAGAAGAACTGTGGAAGCGCCTTGAAGCGGGCTTTAGCCTGTTTCTAAGATGCTTACAATTTGAGAAGCTTTCCTTTTATTCCAATATTAAAAAATATGGACTGGAAAAATACTTTACAAAAATGACTTATCCCAAAGTTTTCGATTTATCGACAATATTATTCCTTGATATTCAAATTATGCTTAAAATGAAAATTAAATATCAAAATATCCATTATTATTGAACATATTACTTGTTCTTGTCAATGAACTACTCATTTAAAGAAACCGTTTTCACCTAAAACGACCTCTTTTTTCCATAGAAACATCTGTTGGAAAATGTATAACAGATTAGGAATAATTTCAAGTTATTTTAGCTTATTTCTCCAAAAAATGTGAAAAAACCTTCTATAATTTAATTTTTTATTCATTATTTGCTTAATTTTTGTTAAATATGTTTCATGATTTCAGTTCTTCTAAAATATCCTCTGCACTCGACACAAGCTTTGCCCCTTGCTGGATTAAATCGTTCGTCCCAATTGAAAAGGGATTAAAAATGCTTCCCGGAAGCGAAAACACCTCCCGCCCTTCATTTACTGCATAATTTGCCGTAATGAGGGACCCGCTTTTACGTTTAGCTTCTATTATAAAGGTGCCTTTGGAAAGTCCACTGATGATTCGGTTCCGTGCCGGAAAATGCCATTTAAGCGGTTTTGTGTCAGGTGGATATTCTGAAATAATCAAATGATTTTTCATCATCTCTAATGCCAGGCTCATATTTTCCTTAGGATAGATATGATAAATACCCCCAGCAATCACCCCAATCGTTTTTCCGCCATTTTTAATGGCAGTGTCATGTGCCAGTGCATCAATTCCTTTTGCAAGACCACTGACAATGAGAACCCCTTCATCGATTAATTCAGGAAATATTAGTCGGATTGCATTTTTCCCATAAAGTGTTGCCTGCCTCGAGCCAACTACCGCCAGCTTAGGTTCTTTTTCCAATAAAGATACATCACCTTTTGCAAATAATGCCCAAGGCGGCTGATAAATTTCTTTTAATACAGTAGGGTATTCCTTGTCAAAAATCGAAATAACATTAATTTCATTTGGTTTATATTGGCGAATTTGTTCATGAATGATTTCAGATTGGATAGTAATAATAGAAGGCTTACCGGGTTGTTGAAAGGTATTTAAAGGCGGAAATGAAGAGTTTTGTTGAAGTAATTGTGGATGCAGGTGATAAACTGAATGAAGTGTGGGATCTTTTTTTAACATTTGATATACGGCATTCCAAGAAATATTGGGGTAATGAAGCAAGTGAATTAATTTTTCTTTAAAATCGTCCAAAATAGGACCCTCCCTTTTTTATTTTAATCCAGAAGAAATAGCCCCTCAAAGTATGAGGGACTATCTGCTAGTCTTGGTTGCATTCTAGTGTGTTTTGCACTTTTCAAATAAGCCTTGTTCTTTTAATGCTTCGATTAAAGTTTCACCCATTACAGATGGAGTGTCGGCAACTTTAATACCGCATTCGTTCATGACACGGATTTTTTCATCAGCAGTACCTTTACCGCCTGAAATGATGGCGCCAGCATGGCCCATACGCTTTCCTGGAGGTGCTGTGCGGCCGCCGATAAAGCCAACAACTGGTTTCGTCATATTTGCTTTTACCCATTGTGCAGCTTCTTCTTCTGCTGTACCGCCGATTTCACCAATCATGATCACGGCATAGGTTTCAGGGTCTTCATTAAAGGCTTTTAAAACGTCGATAAAGTTTGTTCCATTTACAGGGTCTCCACCAATACCAACAGCTGTTGTTTGACCAATACCAGCTTGTGTTAATTGATGAACCGCTTCGTATGTTAATGTTCCGGAACGAGAAACAACACCGACATGGCCTTTTGTATGAATGTATCCAGGCATAATTCCAATTTTACACTCATCAGCTGTAATAACACCCGGACAGTTAGGACCAACCAAACGAGTTTTCTTGCCTTCCATGTAACGTTTAACTTTTACCATATCCAATACTGGAATATGTTCAGTAATACAAATAGCAAGATCCAATTCAGCATCTACTGCCTCAATAATGGAATCTGCTGCAAATGGTGCTGGAACATAAATAACAGAAGCAGTAGCACCAGTAGATTCAACAGCTTCTTTAACTGTATTAAAAACAGGTACTCCTTCTACCTCTTGTCCACCTTTACCAGGAGAGGTACCCCCAACGATTTTTGTACCATATTCAAGCATTTGTTTTGTATGGAAACGAGCAGTTCCACCTGTAATCCCTTGAACAATTACTTTGGTATCTTTATTAATAAAAACGCTCACGTTAATTCCCCTTTCTTAAGATCCTATTTCACTAATGAAACGATTTTTTGTGCTCCGTCTGCCATGGATTCAGCAGCAGTAATGTTAAGGCCTGATTCAGCAAGAATTTTCTTTCCTAAATCAACATTCGTTCCTTCTAAACGAACAACTAGCGGAATAGAAAGTCCAACTTGTTTAGCTGCCTCGACAACACCCTCGGCAATAACATCACACTTCATGATTCCACCAAAGATATTAACAAAAATACCTTTTACGTTTGGATCAGAAAGGATAATTTTGAATGCTTCTGTTACCTTTTCAGCTGTTGCACCGCCGCCAACATCAAGGAAGTTAGCAGGATCTCCGCCATAATGCTTAACGATATCCATTGTTGCCATTGCAAGACCGGCACCGTTTACCATACAGCCGATGTTTCCATCAAGAGCAATATAGCTTAAATCGTATTTAGAAGCTTCGATTTCTTTTAGATCTTCCTCTTCAAGGTCACGATATTCCAAAACATCTTTTTGGCGATATAGTGCATTAGAGTCGAAGTTTAATTTAGCATCTAGCGCCATAACTTTACCGTCACCTGTTACAACTAACGGATTGATTTCAGCAATCGAGCAATCCTTTTCAACAAAAGCATTGTAAAGGCCTGTCATAAACTTAACAGCTTGATTGACTAATTCTTTTGGAATATTGATATTGAACGCGATACGGCGTGCTTGATAAGGCATTAACCCAAGAATCGGGTCGATAACCTCTTTAAAAATTTTCTCAGGAGTTTTTTCCGCAACTTCTTCAATTTCTGTTCCGCCTTCTTCAGAAGCCATTAAGACTACGCGGGAAGTGGCACGGTCTAATACTAGACCAACATAGTATTCTTTTTTAATGTCGCAGCCTTCTTCGATAAGCAAACGCTTTACTTCCTTACCTTCAGGACCTGTTTGGTGTGTTACTAATGTTTTACCAAGAATTTCGTTTGCATATGTACGAACTTCATCAAGGTTTTTTGCCACTTTAACACCGCCGGCTTTACCCCGTCCACCAGCATGGATTTGCGCTTTTACCACACATACCTGTGTGCCTAGTTCTTTTGCAGCTTCCACCGCTTCTTCAACTGTGAATGCCACTTTACCATTTGGAACTGCTACCCCATATTTTCTGAGGATTTCTTTCCCCTGATACTCATGGATATTCATTTCCCATCCTCCTATCAAACTCTTCAAAAAATTGACTCCGTTTACATTGTATATAATGTCACATACCTTGTCCACCATAATACTTAAAAATTATATTCATCATATAAATACAATTAATACAAGTACTGATTTAATGAATTTTTTCATATAAATCCTTCCAATTATGGCAGATAAATATTTTACTGACATAGTAAAAAACAGGCATAAGCCTGTTTACTATCATGTACCCTTTATACTTTTTTATGTGCCGCCATCAATATTTTGCAATAGAATCTTTAATTGGCGCAAAACTTTTTCGATGGTAAGGGGTTATGCCATTATTCTCTATAGCTAAAATATGCTCTTTCGTTCCGTAACCCATATTATGCTGAAAACCGTATTGAGGATATTCTTTGGATAATTCCTTCATCAGCCTGTCCCTCGCAACCTTTGCAATGATCGATGCAGCGGCAATGGTAACACTATTGGCATCCCCTTTAATAATGGACTCGGAAGGAAAAGGGGTGTCGAGTTTCATGGCATCAATTAACAAAAAATCCGGTTTAGGCTCCAAAGAAACAATTGCAGATTTCATCGCTTTTTTTGTTGCCTCATAAATATTTATTTCGTCAATTTCTTCAGCATGAATCATTGCGATACTTAGAGCAATGGCTTCTCTGCGAATAATTGCGTCATATTCCTCCCGCTTTTTTTCGGTTAGTTTCTTGGAATCATCAATGCCCGGCAAAAAAAAGTCATTCGGTAAAATAACAGCGGCGCACGTAACCGGACCCGCAAGAGGTCCCCTTCCCACTTCATCCACGCCGGCAATAAGTTGAAAACCTTCTTCACGGTACCTTCGTTCATAGTGATTCATTTCAAAAAATTTCGCTTGAAGCTGCTGCTCTTGTTCCCGTCTTTTTTTCCATCTTGCTAAAGAGATTTGAACACCCTTACGTTCATCACTTTCAATCTCTAACAAAAAGGGATCAGAATCATTCTCGATGCACATTAATTGCTTTTCAATTTCTGCAATGGATCGTTTTTTCATATCGTTCTCCTAATTTTCCAAAAAAATAAAGCTCCCCCCAAGGGAGAGCCTGATTTAGTTAGTATTTTCCTCATCGAAGAAATCCTTTGGTCGTTCAAACGTCAGTGGACCGAATTTTTCTGATCGGACCTCTCGAATCACAAGCTCCGCCACTTTATCGTAATCAACCAAGCCTCCGCCCATTAAACAGCCTCTTAATTTCCCGATATGGTCAAACAACTCCACAACATCTTCAGGAACCGCATCAAGCTGATATCGCTCTTTTAAGCGGTCAGGGTAGGTTTTTTCTAAAAACTTAATCGTATAGATTGTCAGCTCCTGCAAGTTTAAGAGCGTATCCTTAATTGCACCCGTAATGGCTAGCTTCTTTCCAACCTCTTGGTCTTCAAATTTAGGCCATAATATACCCGGTGTATCCAGTAATTCCATTTCTTTACCGACTTTAATCCATTGCTGGGATTTCGTTACACCCGGTGTATTGCCGGTTTTTGCTATGTTTTTTTTGGCAAGCCTATTAATTAATGTGGATTTTCCTGCATTTGGAATCCCGACAATCATCGCCCGAATCGCCCTTGGTTTCACACCCTTGGCTTTTAAGCGTGCAAATTTCTCTTTTAGGATTTCTTGGGCCGCCTGGGCAATTTCCCTCATTCCGACTCCTGCTTGCGAGTTAATGGCAAGTGCATGGATCCCCTTTTCAGCAAAAAAGGCAATCCATTCTTTTGTTGCCTCTTTGTCGGCCATATCTGCTTTATTCAATAAAACCAGTCTTGGTTTATGCTGGATAATTTCGTCAATCATAGGATTTCTAGACGAATAAGGGATTCTTGCATCCACTAATTCAAAAATGATATCAACCAGCTTTAATTTCTCCGTGACCTCTCTGCGAGCCTTAGCCATATGGCCAGGAAACCATTGGATCGTCAAATTAGCCACCACCTCTCAAATTTCTATTTCACTTTAACAATATGTGCATCTTTTAACGGCCAATAAACAATGCTCGTTTTACCGATTACCTTGCTCAGAGGGACTGCACCAATATGACGGCTGTCCTTACTGAAACGCCGATTATCTCCCATAACAAATAATTCTCCCTTTGGAACGGTCTTTTGACCCACAGCCGTTTCCTCAAGTTTAAATGATTCTGTTAATGGACCATCTGTAACCTGTTTTTTATATTTATCTAAATAGGGTTCTTTATAAGCTTTCCCATTCACATAAAGAGTATCATTTTTATATTCAATCCTGTCTCCCGGAAGTCCAATTACGCGTTTTATGTAATCTTTGTGTTCAGGCGCATGGAATACGATGATATCAAATCGATGCGGCTCCCCTATATTGTAGCTGAATTTATTTACAATCATTCTGTCCTGGTCTTTTAACGTCGGCATCATTGACAATCCATCCACTACAATCGGAGCAAATAAAAAATAGCGAATAACTGCTGCTAAGATAACAGCAATCAGAAGTGCTTTTGTCCATTCCCATAGTTCATTTTTCTTTTTTGTCATTCAATTTCCCACCAATCTTTTGCAAAAAAATAAGTTTATAAAGCATATTTTACATAACTTCAGCGGAATTAACACGATGGGACAAAGTTTTTTAATTAAACTTTAATAAAAAATCGCTTATTGATAGAAAAAAAGAGCTTGCAGAGCAAGCTCTTTTCTTTTCATATTAACGAATTTCTTTAATTCTTGCTTTTTTACCGCGAAGTTTACGCAAGTAGTAAAGCTTAGCACGGCGGACTTTACCGCGGCGGATTACTTCTAGCTTCGCAATTTTTGGTGTGTGTACTGGGAAAGTACGCTCAACGCCTACTCCGTAAGAAACTTTACGAACTGTAAAAGTTTCGCTAATTCCACCACCACGACGCTTAATCACTACACCTTCAAATAACTGAATACGTTCACGAGTTCCCTCGATAACTTTTACGTGTACACGTACAGTATCCCCAGGACGGAACGCAGGAAGATCAGAGCGAAGTTGTTCTTTTGTGATTTCTTCGATTAATTTATGCATCGTATTCAACTCCTTCCAACAGACGCTCTTGCATATCTATTTACCTATTACCTGCAGCGGAACATCGTTATAAGACCAATCTGAAAAACATCAGCTTAAGTCACAAGAAGTATCATAACATAAACAACAGGGCTGTGCAATAACTACAAGGATTCTTTTTTCACTTCTTGCAGCCATTTTTTCTGTTCATTAGTTAAATCTATTTTTTCTAATAAATCCGGACGCCGTAATAGTGTTCGTCTTAAAGCTTCTTTATTTCGCCATTCTTCTATTAATTTATGATTTCCGGACAATAAAACTTCTGGAACCTTTAAACCGCGAAAATCAGCTGGACGTGTGTAATGCGGGTGTTCGAGCAGACCGGTGCTAAAAGAATCTTTCATATGGGATTCTTCGTTTCCGAGCACTTCCGGTAAAAGCCGGACAACACTATCAATCACAACCATTGCTCCTAGCTCTCCCCCAGTCAAGACATAGTCACCGACTGAAATTTCATCTGTAACAATATGTTCACGTATTCTTTCATCGTAGCCCTCATAATGACCGCAAATAAAAATTAAATGTTCCGCGTGAGCCAATTCTTCCGCTTTTCTTTGATCATACCGTGACCCCTGTGGGCAGAGTAAAATGACACGAGTATTTGGACTAGCAGCCTTCTCTTTTAGGTCTGCCACAGCGTCAAAGATCGGCTGAGGCTTGAGCACCATCCCTGCACCGCCTCCATATGGATAGTCATCAACTGTGTTATGTTTGTTATCGGCATAGTCTCGAAAGTTCACAACATTATACTCAACCGCAGATTTTTCAGCTGCCTTGTTTAAAATGGATTGCCCCAATACTCCTGCAAACATTTCCGGAAAAAGCGTGAGGACGTCGATTTTCATCATGAAAGTAACCCTTCCATCGGGTCAATCAAAATAACTTTTTCCTTCGTGTCTACCTTTTTAACAACATCATGGATATAAGGGATTAAGATCTCCTTACCCCCTTTCCCCTTTATGACCCAAACATCGTTCGCACCAGGGGAAAGAATTTCTGTCACTTTGCCAATTTCTACGCCTTTCGTGGTTGCAACCAAACAGCCGATAATTTCATGATAATAAAATTCATCTTCCTCCAATTCCCCTAACTGGGATTCGGGAACTTTGAGAATTCCATCCCGAAACTTTTCAACATCATTAATATTTTCCAAGCCTTCAAACGTCAGTAAATTAAAATTTTTGTGGCTGCGGTGGCTTTTAACCGTTAATTCTATTGGGTCCTTTGCTTTCGGTAAAAATAAGTAAAGGACATTTCCAATTTTGTATCGTTCTTCAGGGAAATCGGTTTTCGATATGACCCTTACTTCCCCTCTGATGCCATGTGTATTGACAATCTTCCCGACATTAAACCATTTTTCCATGTCGCTTTTCACCTCTATCGTATTTCATCAATAATCCCATCTCGGATAATAATCGTAGGTTGTCCGTTTTTGTCATCCCATATGTCCCCTACCTTTATCTCGAGAAGGGCTTGTACTTCTTTTTCCTTAAGTTCACTGCCTATAGGCAGAATATGTAATTGTTCTATTTGAAAATCAAGAAGCTTCTCTTTTTCCTGACGCATCTGGATTTCTTTTTCAAAGTGTTTTTTTAATGCACTCGGTGAAAAATTCTTTGATTTCTCTAAACGTTTTAATTCAAAGAGCAGCTGGTCCCGTTCCTTTTGAAGCTGCAATTTTTGTGCTTGAAATTTCTCAAACAGTTTTTCCTTGCTCTTTTCCGTTAAAACTTGTTTAACCACAACAGATTGAATAATTTGCATGATGTGCCTCCTATACTCAGCTTATTTAAGCTTAAAAAAAGTTAGCAAAAAGGGAGGGTTTTTTATCCCTCCCTTTAATCTAGATGCAAAAAGCTATTCACCAATTTCTAGAAATATTTTCTTCTGTTGTGATGATCCTGCTGCATAGACAACAGTTCTAATGGCCTTTGCAACGCGCCCTTGTTTTCCAATCACTTTCCCAATATCCGTTTTGTTGACGGAAAGAAGGTAAGTGATTCGCTGATCCTCTTCCTTTACATCGACATGAACGTCTTCCGGAAAATCAACCAAAGGCTTAACAATTGTTTCAATCAATTGTTTCATTTGCGAATCCTTACTTGCTTAATTTTGCATTATGGAATTTTTCCATGATGCCTTGGTTAGAGAAAAGGTTACGAACTGTATCAGATGGTTTTGCACCGTCTTGTAACCATTTAAGAGCTAATTCTTCGTTGATTTGAACTTGAGCCGGCTGTGCAACTGGGTTGTAAGTTCCAACGATTTCAATGTAACGTCCATCACGTGGTGAACGAGAATCTGCTACTACGATACGATAGAAAGGAGTTTTTTTAGCTCCCATACGTTTTAAACGAATTTTAACTGCCATTTTAAATAAGCACCTCCGAATATGTTTCACACAAGAAATAATAATATCAGATAACAAAATGTTTGTAAAGGTTTTTATCTTTACATCTAACCATTTATTGAATAATCCTTTTCTACAGGCTTGCGACGAGCTAAAGATCGCTTCCTCGAATAAGCTGTGGCGCAGGAGCAGAAAGAAATTAGCTTGTAAAGGTTTTTCTCTTTACGCGTTTAGAAAGGTTTAAACGGAAATTTAAATCCACCTTTTTTCTTTCCTTTTTGCTGCATCCCTGACATTTGCTTCATCATTTTTTTCATGTCTTCAAACTGCTTGAGCAAGCGGTTGACTTCAGGAACCGTTCTTCCGCTGCCTTTCGCAATCCTTCTTTTGCGGCCTGAGTTCATGATTTCCGGATGAATTTTTTCTTCTTTCGTCATCGAGCGAATAATCGCCTCCACATGGGCAATTTGCTTTTCATCTATTTGAAGATTGTTCAAACCTTTAATCTTGTTAGCCCCTGGCATCATTTTTAATAATTCATCAAGCGGTCCGAGTTTGCGAACCTGACCCAATTGTTCCAAAAAGTCATCAAGGGTAAATGAGGCTGTCCGCATTTTTTGTTCGAGTTCTTTCGCCTTTTCCTCATCGACATTGGCCTGTGCTTTTTCAATAAGTGTCAGCACATCCCCCATGCCAAGAATTCGCGATGCCATCCGTTCCGGATGAAACGGTTCAATTGCATCCATTTTCTCACCTAAACCGACGAATTTAATCGGGGTTTGGGTAACGGCACGAATCGAAAGTGCTGCACCACCACGGGTATCTCCGTCCAACTTGGTTAATACGACACCAGTCAAACCAAGAGTCTCATTAAAGCTTTGAGCAACATTGACGGCATCCTGACCTGTCATCGCATCGACAACAAGAAAGATCTCATCAGGTTTTGCAAGCTCCTTAATGTCCTTCAACTCATCCATTAAGACCTCATCAATATGAAGCCGTCCGGCTGTATCAATTAAGACATAATCATGATGCTCTTCCTTTGCTTTTGCAATGGCCTGCTTCGCAATTTCTACCGGACTTACTTGGTCTCCAAGCGAGAAAACCGGCATGTCTAATTGTTTACCAAGGGTTTGTAACTGCTTGATTGCGGCCGGGCGATAAATATCGGCAGCAACCAGCAATGGTTTACGGTTATACTTTTTCCGAAGCAGGTTAGCAAGCTTACCGGTGGTCGTTGTTTTACCTGCCCCCTGCAAACCAACCATCATAATCACAGTTGGCGGGCGCCCAGCAACGGCAATTTTACTCTGCTCTCCACCCATTAATTCCGTCAACTCTTCATTAACAATTTTAATGATTTGCTGACCCGGAGTTAAGCTTTTTAGGACTTCCTGCCCTACTGCCCGTTCACTGACTTTTTTGACAAATTCTTTGACAACCTTGAAGTTAACGTCGGCTTCTAATAAAGCTAGACGAACTTCTCTCATCATTTCTTTAACATCCGCTTCAGAGACTTTCCCTTTACCGCGAATTTTTTGAATGGTACTCTGCAGTCGGTCGGCTAATCCTTCAAACGCCATTCATGCCGCCTCCTAATCCAGTTTCTCAAGCTCGGCAACTGCTTCAAGCATCGCCTGCTTTGAAGGGTGTTCCTCGTTAAGTAGTTCTTTTACATGCTTTAATAGATTACTGCGCTCTTGAAATTTCTGAAACAATAGCAGCTTTTCCTCATACTCCTCAAGCATGGCTTCCGTCCGTTTAATATTGTCATAAACGGCCTGGCGGCTGACATTATACTCTTCGGCAATTTCACCTAGTGAGTAATCATCTAAATAATAGAGAGACATATAGCTTTGCTGCTTTGGTGTTAACAACGAATAGTAAAAATCATAAAGATAATTCATCCGTGTTGTTTTCTCAAGCATGCTCATCCCTCCTGTTGTTAAGTGAAAAGCCTTTACAAATGTAGTTTACACAGTGGGACTGTGTCTGTCAAGATAAGGCCTTTACAACGATACTTGATTCATATTTTTGCAGATTTCATCAAAAGTGCTCTGCAAAATTAGTCGGTTTAAAAAAGTAAAGCAGTACTTTGAAAATACTGCTTTCTAAAGAAATCATTCTTCTGTCTTTTCGACTTGATCGGCGAATAAGCCGTATACATACTGTTCTGCATTAAATTCCTGCAGGTCATCCATTTTTTCACCAAGACCAACGAATTTCACCGGAATTTTTAATTCATTGCGGATGGCAAGGACAATACCGCCCTTTGCTGTTCCATCTAATTTTGAAAGAACTATCCCGCTGACATTGGTTGCTTCCTTAAAGGTTTTTGCCTGGATAAGTGCATTTTGTCCTGTAGTCGCATCAAGAACAAGGAGAACTTCATGCGGTGCGCCAGGAATTTCCCGTTCAATTACCCGCTTAACCTTCTCTAGTTCCTTCATTAAATTTACTTTATTTTGCAAGCGTCCTGCTGTATCACATAATAAAATATCTGCTTTACGGGCTTTGGCTGCTTGAATAGCATCATACATAACCGCTGCGGGGTCAGAACCCTCCGCTTGCTTAATGACATCAACGCCTACCCTTTCTCCCCATACCTCCAGTTGCTCAATCGCACCGGCACGGAAAGTATCGCCGGCGGCCATCAGGACATTCTTTCCTTCACTCTTGAACTTATGTCCCAACTTTCCAATCGTTGTTGTTTTTCCAACCCCGTTAACACCGACAAATAAAATAACGGTAAGTCCCTCAGGTTGAATATTTAACTCCGAAGATAGCTCTTCACCCGCATTATAAATATCCACCAACTTTTCAGAAATTACACTTTGAACTTCTTTTGGATCCTGGATGTTGCGGCGTTTTACTTCCATTTTCAGCTCATCAATTAATTCCATTACCGTTTCAAAGCCAACATCCGCCTGAATAAGGATTTCTTCCAATTCTTCAAAAAAATCCTCATCTACTTTACGGTATCTGGACACAAGGTCATTTACCTTTCCGGAAAAGTTATCCCGAGTTTTTGTAAGACCTTCCTTAAACTTTTCTGTAACAGAATCCGCTTGTTTCGTGATTTTTTCTTTTAATTTTTTAAAAAAGCTCATGATTTCACTTCCCTATCTTAAGATTCAACAAGCTCCTTTGTATCTTCTAACCGAACAGACACAAGCTTTGAGACACCCGATTCCTGCATCGTAACTCCGTAAAGGACATCCGCTTCTTCCATCGTCCCTTTGCGATGAGTAATGACGATAAACTGGGTTTCTGAGCTGTATCGTTTTAAATATTGGCTAAAACGGTGAACATTTGCTTCATCAAGGGCTGCCTCGACCTCATCAAGAATACAAAACGGCACCGGTCTAACCTTAAGGATTGAAAACAGCAGAGCAATCGCCGTTAACGCCCTTTCGCCTCCGGATAGTAATCCAAGGTTCTGCAGTTTTTTTCCTGGCGGCTGTGCAATAATTTCAACCCCGGTATTTAATAAATCTTCCGGTTCAGTAAGTCTTAAATCGGCGCGGCCTCCGCCAAACAAGGCGCGAAAAACCGGTTCAAAATGATTCCGGATTCCCTCAAAGGTATGCTCAAAGCGTTTTTTCATTTCCATATCCATTTCTTCAATCACTTGAAAAAGCGTTTCTTTTGCTTCTTGAAGATCGTTTTTTTGTTCGTTTAGAAATTCATAGCGCTCTGATACCCGTTCATATTCTTCAATCGCCCCAAGATTTACATTGCCAAGCTCTTCAATTGCCAATTTAATCAACTTTACCCTTTTACGTGCTTCCTCAATGGAAACCATTAACGGGAACTGTTCTTTCGCCCCTTCAAATGATAATAAATATTCTTCCCTGAGGTGGGTCAGACGGTTTTCAAGTTCTACATCTAAACGGTTAAGCTTGACCTCTTCATCCTTTAATACTTCCGTCATTCCCCGGTGAAGACGCTTAAGTTCCTTTGCTTCGAGCTCTAAATCCTCTAGAACTGTTTGCAATTCCAAGCGTTCCTGTCTTCTTGATGAAATAAGCTCAATGGTTTCTTGTTTATCCTGTTGCTTCCTTACCACTTGGCCTTCCAATTGTTCCTCACCGGAAGAGCTGTTGGTCATTTCTGATGTAAGCAGCTGCAAGTCGTCCGTTAAAATCGTCAATTTTTCTTCGCTTTCTTCTAAATCCTCTTTGGTAATCGCAAAACGTTCTTTAGCATTGGTCAACTGTTCATTTTTAGAAGCAAACTCAACCTTTAATTCATTCATTTCGTTTGTTAAAGTTTCTTTCGAAGATAAATCATTAGTCTTTTGCTCAGTTAGCTTTGCTATAAGCCCATCAAGACTGACAATCTTCTCTTGATAGTTTTCAAGAGCATTGGATAATTCACTTTTTCTCTCTGTTAAACGATCTCGTTCTTCGAAAAATTGGCCTTTTTCTAAATCATAGATGCTTAAACGCTCATTAATATTCTTTTCTTCAAGCTCAGCACCATGTATATTTCCTTTTAGCGACTGCTCTTTAACCCTTAATTCCTCACCAGTATTTCGTATTTCTTCTAGAAGGTTTTCATTGATTTGAACCTCTTCCTTTAACGCTTTTACTGTTTTTTCTAAACTGGCGGTTTTTTCCTCCATGATCGTAAGCTTTTCTTTCAAATCTTCCAGCTCACCTTTTCGAGTTAAAAGTGAGGAGTTTTTTTGTTTAAGGGCACCGCCTGTCATCGAACCGCCAGGATTCACAATATCACCGTCGAGTGTAACGAGGCGGCTGCGATATTGAAGGATTTTTGCTAATTCATTGGCACACTTTAAGTCTTTCGTTATGACCACATTTCCAAGAAGATTGTTCATTACCTCTGTGTATTTATGTTCGAACTGGACTAGAGTTACTGCAGTTCCAATGAAGGAAGGGTGATTTTCGATGGAAGACAATTGAGAAGATGACAATGGTCGTCCTTTTAAGACACTAAGCGGTAAAAAGGTTGCGCGTCCAAACGAATTTTGTTTTAAAAATTGAATGGCCATCCGTGCATTTTGCTCTGTGTCAACGACGATATGCTGCAATGCACCACCAAGGGCAGTTTCAAGGGCAGTCTCATATTGTTTTGGAACCGTAACAAGCTCTGCAACGGCTCCTTCAATTCCAGTTAACTTTTTCCCGCGTGCCTTTAAAACCTCTTTAACCCCCTGGAAAAAACCTGAAAAGTCCTCTTCCATTTCCTCCAGCATTTCTTTTCTTGATTTAGCCTGCTGCAGAATCTGATAAGCTTGGTACAAGGTTTTTTCTTGCCTTTGGTAGTTATTTTTAACCGACTCCAGCTTTTTTTGCTGCTCGCGGAATAAAACAACATGGTCGGCCAGCCTTTTCTGAATTTCTTCTAATCCGTTTAGAATCGTTAATTTTTTCTCTGCCGCAATTTGACGCTCCGCGATAAATCTGCTATTTTCCTCGTCGAGCCGTAAGTTCTTCTTCTCTTGCTGTTCAAGCTGCTGGGTAATCATTCTTAATTCATTTTTAGCCCCTGCTTGATCATTCAACAATTCAATATATTCACTTTTTAATGATTCAATTTTTTCATCCATATTTTCCGTGAATAATTGGAGCTTCTCCTGCTTTTCCTTTAACTGAGTCTTTAGTGTTCGAGCCTGTTCACTTAAAAGTCGAACAGACTCTGCTTGCGTGTCCCGGTTCTTTTTAAGCTGGGCTACCTTCTCAGTTAGTTCAGAAATATTTTTGATTAATTGTTCTTTATTCTGTGAAGCATTTTTCTTTCGTTCCTTTAATACCTGCTTCCTGCCCTCCAATTTTTCCAGTTCTTCGCTTGCATAGAGGAGGACATTTTGCAAATCAGAAATCGACTCATCTATTGCGGTTACATGGTCCCTTGTTTCGGCAATTTTAGCCTCTTTCTTTTGCAGCTGGGTCGAAAGTTTCAACTCTTCCTGTTGATGCTCATCCAATTGGTGAGAAAGCTTTTCCCATTTTTGATGCAGATCTTCAATTTCATAAACCGTTAACGCAACTTCAATTTTTTCAAGCTCTTCTTTTTTCTCTAAAAAGTCTTTTGCCATCGACGCTTGAATTTTTAGCGGCTCTACCTGGCTTTCCAGTTCGTAGAGAATATCTTTCACACGATTTAAATTCTCTTGTGCTTCAGATAGCTTTCCCTCCGCTTTTTTCTTACGATTTTTATATTTTAATACTCCGGCAGCTTCTTCAAAAATTGTTCTTCTGTCTTCCGGCTTACTATTTAAGATTTCTTCTACCTTTCCTTGACTGATAATTGAAAAGGCTTCCCTTCCTAAGCCAGAATCCATAAAAAGATCCACAATATCCTTAAGTCTGCACGGCTGTTTATTAATGAAATAGTCACTATCCCCAGAACGGGATACTCTTCGTGTAACACTAACTTCATTATAGTCAATCGATAACCCCTGGTCCTCATTATCTAAGGTTAGGGTTACTTCAGCCAAATTAAGTGGTTTTCTCGTATCACTCCCGGCAAAAATGATATCCTCCATTTTTGCCCCTCTTAATGATTTTGCTGATTGTTCCCCCAGCACCCAGCGAATGGCATCGGTTATATTACTCTTCCCGCTGCCATTAGGTCCAACCACAGCCGTCACCCCAGGGACAAAATCCACTCCGATACGGTCAGCGAATGATTTAAATCCAATAATGTCCAACCGCTTTAAAAACATTTAAAAAATCCTCCCTTAAAGCGCGTTTAGATGAAATTACATGGTTGTCTTCCCTTTTAATACCTCAAGCGCCATTTGGGCAGCATGCTGTTCTGCTTCTTTTTTGGATTTACCGGTACCGGTTCCTAATTCTTCTCCGTTTAATGAGACCCTGGAAACAAACTCTTTGTTATGCGCCGGTCCTATTTCCTGAAGAACCCGATATTCAATCAAGCCGGTCCCATCGCGCTGAACGAGTTCCTGAAGCTGACTTTTAAAATCCATCACATGAGAAAAAGCACCCGCATTTACTTTAGGAAATACAATCTTTTCTAGAAACTCAATTACTGGATCAATTCCTTTATCTAAATAAAGCGCTCCAATGAAGGCTTCAAATACATCTGCAAGCAATGCAGGACGCTCCCTGCCACCCGTCATTTCTTCCCCTTTTCCTAATAAAATATATTTACCAAAGGAAAGTTCGTTAGCAAAAGAAACAAGTGATGGCTCACAAACAATGGCGGCCCGAAGTTTCGTTAATTCTCCTTCACTCATCATGGGATATTTTTTAAAAAGGAATTGTGAAACAGTAAGTTCGAGTACGGCATCTCCTAAAAATTCAAGCCTTTCGTTATCTTCATAAGGCTTCCTGCGATGCTCATTCACATAGGATGAATGGGTAAAAGCTTGTTTTAATAATTTCTCATTTTCAAAATGAATTCCAATAAATTGTTGAAAATCCTTGAATTGATTTTCTTTTGCGCGACTGCTTGTTTCTTTTTCCTTGCCATTTTTGCGCATGAAAAGTCTCCACCTTGCATTTTATTTTCACACAGTTTCCTAGTAATAGTTTAAAAAAGTTGCGTTAAAAACGCAAAGAAACTTGGCAATACTGCCAAGTTGAAGAAAGCCCCGTTTGAAAACGGAGCTTTCAGAAGAAATCCAACGATTAATTTTTGCTATTTATGTAATTAACAGCATCACCAACTGTGCCAATTTTTTCAGCATCATCGTCAGAAATTTCCATATCAAACTCATCTTCCAATTCCATTACTAGTTCAACTACATCAAGGGAATCAGCACCAAGATCATCCTTAAAAGAAGCTTCAAGCTTAACTTGAGACTCGTCTACACCTAAACGGTCTACAATGATCTTTGTTACACGTTCTAATACCTCTGCCATGCTTGTTCACCTCCCCTCAAGCTATTATAGAGTATTTGATTAAAATAATAAATGTTAAATTTTTAAAAATTACATTACCATGCCGCCGTCGATGTGAAGTGTCTGTCCTGTCATGTAAGAACTGTCATCAGAAGCAAGGAACGCTGTTACTTTGGCGATATCTTTAGGTTCTCCAAAACGGGCTAAAGGAATTTGTTTAAGCATTTCCGTTTTGATCTCTTCTGTTAATTTGTCTGTCATATCGGTCGTAATAAAACCTGGTGCAATCGCGTTAACTGTAATATTTCTTGCCGCCAATTCTTTTGCTGTTGTTTTTGTTAATCCAATCACGCCAGCTTTTGCCGCAACATAGTTCGCTTGCCCAGGATTACCGCTGACACCAACGATGGAAGCGATATTGATGATTCTACCTGAACGTTGTTTCATCATTTGTCTCGTTACAGCTTTTGTGACAAGGAAGACACCTTTTAAATTAATGCTGATGACATCGTCCCATTCTTCTTCTTTCATTCTCATTAATAAGTTATCTTTTGTAATGCCAGCATTATTAACGAGGATATCTAGTTTTCCAAAACGCTCAACCGTCTCTTTGACCATTGATGCTACCTCTTCAGAATTCGAAACATCGCACTTTACCGTAAAAGCGTCTCTGCCCAGTGCTTTAATTTCATCTACCACTTCATTTGCTTTTGCCTCGCTGCCGGCAAAATTCACTGCCACATTTGCTCCCTGGCGTGCCAACTCAAGGGCAATTTCACGACCAATTCCTCTTGATGCCCCTGTTACAAGTACTGCTTTTCCTGCTAAACTCATAATTGACCCTCCTTTAATGCTTCGATTACATCCTTACAGCTCACCGCGTCAGATACGGAATAGGTTTTAACAGAACGATCAATTTTCTTAATTAGTCCCGATAAAACCTTCCCTGGTCCAATTTCAATAAATGTATCTACACCAAGGTCAATCATTTTTTGAACGGAATCTTCCCATAAAACAGGTGAAAAGAGTTGCTCAATTAATTTCCCTTTGATTTCAGGACTTTTGCTCATCGGTTCAGCTGAAACATTCGCAATGACTGGAATTTTTGCATCCTGCATATTTAAACCATCTAAAACACCCTGTAACTTTTCAGCAGCTGGTTTCATAAGCGAAGAATGGAAAGGTCCGCTCACCTCAAGTGGAATCACACGCTTTGCTCCTGCTTCTTTTGCTTTTTCCCCCGCAAGCTCTACTCCTTTTCTTGAACCGGAAATCACAATTTGACCGGGACAATTTAAATTTGCAAGGGATACAGGAAAACCTGTTTCACTTACTTGGTTACATGCCGCAGAAAGCTTTTCACGATCAAGACCTAAGACTGCTGCCATTGTGCCTTCTCCATTTGGAACAGCCACTTCCATCAACTCGCCTCTTTTTCTGACGGCATATACACCTTCTCCAAAGGTTAAGGCACCAGAAGCAACTAGAGCAGTATACTCCCCAAGGCTATGCCCAGCAAGATAATCTGCTTGAATCCCTGATTTTTGAAATAGGGATAACAGTGCAATACTGGTTGTTAACAATGCAGGCTGGGCATTCACGGTTAAGGTCAGCTCAGCTTGCGGCCCCTCAAAAATAATTTTACTTAAGGAACTTTGAAGTGTTTCATCTGCCTTCGTAAAATAACTCATCATTTCTGAATTTTGTTCTGCAGCCTCTTTCCCCATTCCAACTGTTTGGGAACCCTGCCCCGGAAAAACAAATGCAATTTTACCCATTTTCGCACTCCTTCTTTACTGTTCAATTTTCGAAATCTTTGTTTCTTCTACCGCATTTTTTATTAAACCAACGACATCATTTCCTGCCATCTCTCTTGTTTGGCGAATGGCACTAAAGATCGCTTGTGCGTTTGAAGAACCATGCGCTTTAATCACTGGTGCTTTTAAGCCAAATAGAGCAGCTCCGCCATATTCCGAGTAATCCAGCTTGTTTTTCAAGGCATACAAATTTGGTTTTAAAACAGCAGCCGCCAGTTTGCTTGTAAAACTGCTCATTAAAGCTGTTTTTAACATTTTCATCATAGAAAGGGCGGTTCCTTCAATTGTTTTTAAAACCATATTTCCAGTAAAGCCGTCCGTTACGACCACATCGGCTGCACCTTCAAGTAAATCGCGCGCTTCAACATTCCCAATAAAATTGATATTCGCTTTTTTTAAAAGTTCAAAGGAGCCTTTCGTTAATTCATTCCCCTTTTTTTCTTCCGTGCCAATATTTAATAATCCGACTCGTGGTTTTGCTATACCTCTTACCTTTTCACTGTAAATCGATCCCATGATGGCATACTGCAAGAGATGTTCAGGCTTTGCATCGGCATTTGCTCCAACATCTAGAAGAAGAAAGCCTTCTCCTCCGATCGTAGGCAAAGTTGGAGAAAGAGCGGGGCGATCAATCCCTTCAATCCTGCCGACCACAAACAGACCAGCCGCCATTAATGCACCGGTATTACCAGCGGAGATGCAGGCATCCGCCTCCCCATCTGCTACCTGCGTGGCCGCTAAAACCATTGAGGCATTTTTCTTCCGGCGGACTGCCCGTACCGGTTCATCTGTTCCAAGGATTACCTCAGTTGTATGTATGATTGAAATTCTCTCTTGGCTTGTTAAATGCTCCTTAATTTTACTTTCGTCCCCAACAAGGGTAATATGTATATCAGAAAATTCTTGAACAGCCTTTACTGCACCAAGGACTATTTCTTTAGGGGCATGATCGCCGCCCATTGCATCAATTGCAAGTTTCATTTCGTCTCATCCCTTAATGATTTTTCGAACGGTACATTTCAAATTCTCCGGTAAAAACAAGCTCATTGTTTACAAAGCTATTGACTTCAACAAAGGTTCTCCCGAGACCGTCATCAATTTTTAACACCTTAGCCTTGGCAATTACCCGTTCATTTTGCTTTACTGAACGTTTAAATTGAATATTTGCTTTCGCTGTTAAGGCTAGTTCATCATTGATGACAGCTACAGCCAAAGAATTTGCCTGCGCAAATAAATGATGACCGCGAGCGATCTTATTCCGTTTAAAAACATGCTCTTCTTTGACATCCAAAATGGATATTGCACTTCTATCTAAGTCGATATCAATAATTTCACCAATAACTTCTTCCAGTGGCAATGAACGAACCTCATCAGAAAATCGTTTTTCAGCGACATTTTTGATTCTTTCCCTTAGTTCCGGTATTGATAACTCTAATCGATCAAGGCGGATAGTTTGGACGCTTACTTGAAATTTCTCCGCAAGTTCTTCATCCGTCGTAAATGGATTTTCTTTTATGGTTGAGGTTAACAATTGCTGCCGTTCTTTTTTACTTCTTCTCATGATTTTACACCGTCCGAGCTCTTATGACTAGGTACTAACAGTAGTATAAAAGTAGAAAAAGCAGATTGCAAGTAATACTTTCAAACTTGCTATCTGCTTTTCCTATTTTTGTTCATTAAATTAGTTAGATTTAGTCTAGTTTTTCTCCTTCTAGTGCACCTGACCACTCAAGCTGTTTCCGTAAATATTCATATTCAGGAGAAGACCAAAACGCCTTTGACTGAATCATCACTGCTGCATCATTTCTAGCCGTTTCCAAAGCTCGATAGTCATGGACCATATCCGCCACTTTAAATTCTGGAATCCCGCTTTGTTTTTTCCCAAAGAAATCCCCTGGTCCACGCAGCTCTAAATCTTTTTCACTAAGAACAAAACCATCATTTGTTTCGGTCATGATTTTCATTCTTTCCTGGCCAACTTCGGATTTAGGCGCCGCCAGCAAAATACAATAGGATTGGTCACTGCCTCTTCCAACCCGTCCTCTGAGCTGATGGAGTTGTGACAGACCGAACCTTTCAGCATCGTAAATCACCATCATCGTCGCATTTGGAACATTTACGCCCACTTCCACAACAGTAGTTGAAACAAGGATTTGAACTTCGTTTGTGCTGAAAGCCTTCATGACTGTATCTTTTTCATCAGAGCTTAAGCGGCCATGCATAAGTCCTACCCGATAACGATTTTGAAAATAATGCGAAAGGGTTGTATGAACATCAATGGCATTTTGAACATCCAGCTTTTCCGATTCTTCGATTAACGGACAAATAACATAGGCTTGATGACCTTTAGCCAATTCTTTCTCAACAAAACCCAAGACCCGATCAAGCATTTCAGGTTTTGCCCAATAGGTTTCAATCCTTTTTCTGCCTGCTGGCATTTCATCAATAATAGATACATCCATTTCGCCAAAAACCGTAATCGCCAAAGTACGGGGGATTGGTGTTGCGGTCATAAACAGAACATCAGGGTTTTCGCCTTTTTCCCTTAACACTCTTCGCTGTTCGACCCCAAAGCGATGCTGCTCATCCGTAATCACAAAACCAAGATTTTTAAATGTTACCTCCTCCTGGATGAGGGCATGGGTCCCAATAAGAATATCCACCTTTCCTTCAGCCAAGTCTTGGAGAATTTCACGTCTTCGTTTCCCTTTCACGGAACTGGTTAATAGCTCGCAGCGAACTGCAAAAGGGTCTAATAAACCATTAAGCGATTCGGCATGCTGTTCTGCTAATATTTCAGTTGGGACCATTAACGCGCCTTGATAGCCTGCCGTCACACTTGCATATAAACAAATGGCAGCAACGACTGTTTTTCCTGAACCGACATCCCCTTGTAACAGGCGATTCATGCGAAAGCCGGACTTCAAGTCGGCTAAAATTTCATTCACGACTCGTTTTTGGGCATTTGTTAAAGGAAAAGGCAGAGCATCAATAAAAGTTGTTAATTTTGGCTGCGAATAGTTTTGGGTTAATCCCGGTGATTGTTCTCTTTCAAATTTTCTTAATGCCTGCATTTTAAGTTGAAATAAAAGAAATTCTTCATAGACAAACCGCCGTCTTGCCTGCTTAACATCATCCGAGGTATTGGGAAAATGCATGGTCCGGAGTGCGTCACGGCGGCTGAGCAAACGATATTTTTTCAAAAGTGACAGAGGGAGGTTTTCTTCAATCCAATTTCCGTATTGCTGATACGCTAGGCTAATAAATTTCCGCATTCCTTTCGTCGTCATTTTTCCTCTTAAGGCATATACAGGTTCAAAATCATGCCCCTTCGCATTTGGACCAGCCTGCATTTCATTGGCCGAAATCGTTTGCCGGTGCGCATCCCATTTTCCTGTGACAGTAATGGTTTCATTCGGGATTAATTTATTTTTTAAATAGGGCTGGTTAAAAAAAACTACCTTAATCAGATAACGATCCACATAAAGCCGAATGGTGATTTTCGATTTCTTCCGCCCATAATAGACAAGAGAAGGCTCACTATGAACCTTCCCTTCAACCGTTATTTTTTCGTCATGCTTAACTTCCGTTAAGTCGCGGAGGCGGTAGTCTTGATAACGATAAGGAAAATACTCCAATAAATCGCAAATGGTGTAGATTTTCATTTCTGCCAAGGTTTCAGCCGTTTCTCCACCAATACCCTTTAAAACGGTTACAGATTGGATTAGTTCCGGATTCACTTTTCTTCCAGCGGAATACCGAAGATCTTTGCTTCGAGTTTACGACCTGTCGGTGTTGCCGCCAAACCTCCCTGTGCAGTTTCTTTTAATGCTGTCGGCATATTCTGACCGATTTTATACATCGCATCGATGACTTCATCACAAGGGATCCGGCTGGTAACCCCTGCTAAAGCCATATCAGCCGCAACCATGGCATTCGCAGCACCCATTGCATTTCTTTTTACACATGGTACCTCCACTAATCCGGCAACAGGGTCGCAGACAAGACCAAGCATATTTTTCAAGGTAATCGCCATTGCCTGGGCACATTGATCTGGTGTTCCTCCGGCCAATTCTACAATGGCAGCTGCAGCCATCCCTGCTGCAGAACCTACCTCTGCCTGACAGCCGCCCGCAGCACCGGAAATCGAAGCGTTATTTGCCACAACAAAACCAAACGCACCTGCTGTAAATAGAAACGATACCATTTGTTCACGTGTTGGATTCAATTTACTTTTTAAAGCAAATAGTGTCCCAGGAACAACACCTGCTGACCCAGCAGTTGGCGTCGCACAAATAGTCCCCATCGCAGCGTTTACTTCATTTGTGGCAACCGCTTTACTTACGGCATCAAGTACGGTTTCTCCTGTTAAGAAATTTCCTTTTTTTATATACTCTTGAAGAAGCACGGCATCCCCGCCGGTTAAACCTGAGTGAGATTTTACTCCATTGATTCCACGTTCTACCGCTTCTTCCATGACCCGCAAATTACGGTCCATAAAAGCAATTACTTCTTCTCTAGTCCGGCCAGTAACAGTCGCCTCCTGTTCAATCATAATTTCAGAGATTTTTTTATTTTGGCTATTTGCTAGCTCCACTAGCTCAGCTACATTTCGAAACATAAGTCTTCCTCCTCTTGGATGCTTCTATTGTCCAGCTCCAGCGCATAGGGGCTCGAGATCTTAAGCCCCTGACCAAGGCGCTTTCACTTTTCGTTTAATCAACGATTTTTGTTGCTTTCAATATATTCGGAAGCTGTTCTAATTCGTTAATCAGGTTATCATCAATATTTTGGTCTACTTCAATCGTCATAAGGGCCAATTTCCCAACCTCTTTTCGGGCAACCTCCATATGACCAACATTAATTTGATATTTGGCAAGTGTATTGGCAACGCTTGCAATAGTCCCAAATTTATCATTATGAACAACTAAAATGGCAGGATGATTGCCCGATAGTTTTAGTTCAAACCCATTTAACTCGGTTATTTCAATTTTTCCTCCGCCAATAGAAATCCCGACAAGTTCAAGCTCTCCATTATGGTCACCCAAAATGATTCGGGCAGTGTTGGGATGATCGGTTACCGCGTCTTCCTCAATAAAGCGAAGTTTAATTCCTTTTTCCTTCGCAATATCGAGTGCATTAATAATCCGGACATCATCCGTATCAAAATCCAATAATCCGCCGACAATGGCAACATCTGTCCCATGACCCTTATAGGTTTTCGCAAAAGAGCCATATAATGAAATATTCGCCCATTTCGGTTCCCTGCCGAACAAGCTTCTTGCTACCCTGCCAATTCGTGCCGCTCCTGCAGTATGTGAACTTGATGGTCCTATCATAACAGGCCCAATGATGTCAAACACACTTCTATATTTCAAATGAGTTCTCTCCCTTATATTTAATCTATCTAATCACTTATAATTATTCCAAGAAAACTTTTAGGAGTGACTGCCCCTTCTTTTAATATAAAAAGAAGGGGTTCCCCCCTTCTATTGTATCTGTTCCTTATTCAATTGAAAAGATAAAAGAATATAATGGCTGAGCACCATTGTGAACCTCAATTTCAACGTCTGGATACTGCTCTCCCATATATTCTACAAGCATTTTAATTTCCTCTTCGGCTACATCTTCACCGTAAAGAATCGTAAGGATTTCAGATTCGTCATCCAGCATTTTTACAAGGAGTTCTTCCGCCGCTTTAACTTTTCCCTTGTTTTTTACAATAATTTTCCCCTCTGCGATTCCCATGAAATCATCTTTTTCAATTTCTAACCCATCAATCTGAGTATCACGAACGGCAAAGGTAATTTGTCCTGATTTAACATGCTGCATGGCTTCCTTCATTGCTGCATCATTTGCATTTGCATCTGCTGAAGGATTAAAAGCTAATAATGCCGATAGACCTTGCGGAACCGTTTTGGAAGGAATTACATAAATATCTTCATCCGTAACATCTGCAGCCTGCCTGGCAGCCATAATAATATTTTTATTGTTTGGTAAAATAAAGACCTTTTTAGCATTTACTTCCTTAACAGCTCTAATAATATCCTCAGTACTTGGGTTCATCGTCTGGCCGCCCTCAATCACCGCATTTGCCCCGATACTTTTGAATAATTCTGCAATACCGGAACCCATTGAAACGGTAACAATTCCATATTCCGCTTTTTCTTTTTGAGTGGTTTGTTTATCCCAAACAAGCGGTGTATGGGTTTCACCAACAATATTGGAATGCTGCTGGCGCATATTTTCAATTTTCATATTGATAAGGCTTCCATAACGCTGCCCATAAGTTAGAACTTCTCCCGGCTGCTCTGAGTGGATATGCACTTTAACCAGTTCTTCATCCGCAATAACAAGTAAAGAGTCTCCTAATTTGCTAAGATCATTACGAAACACTTCTTCTTTAAAAGAGTGTTTCGCTATCTTGTCACTTTCAAATTTCACCATGAATTCGGTACAGTAACCAAATACAATATCTTCCGTATTGATATGACCTTGTATAGTCTTATGGTGTTCGGCACTCACCATTTCATCCATAGAAGGAAGAGCCGCAGGTGAATCTGGAAGCTTCTCACCTTTTAATTCCGCTAAGAAGCCTTCATAAACGAATACAAGACCTTGACCGCCGCTATCAACTACCCCGACTTCCTTCAAAACAGGCAGTAAATCAGGCGTCCGTTTTAAAGAAGCTTTCGCCTCCTTTAAAACCTCCTCCATAATCGTGATCACATCATCGGTTTTTGTTGCAGCCTGAACTCCCTTCTTTGCGGAATCCTTTGCAACCGTAAGTATCGTCCCTTCAACAGGCTTCATTACTGCTTTATAAGCAGTTTCCACTCCGGAATCCAATGCTTGTGCAAAATCCTTGCCCGAAATGAAAGATTTATTTTCAACCGCCTTGGCAAAGCCGCGGAATAATTGAGAAAGAATCACTCCTGAGTTCCCACGGGCACCCATTAGTAGTCCCTTTGAGAGGGCCACCCCTACTTTCCCAATATGTTCCTGAACGTTATTTCTAACTTCCTTCGCTCCTGAGGTCATGGATAAATTCATATTTGTACCGGTATCGCCATCGGGCACGGGAAAAACGTTTAACGCATCAACCATTTTTGCATTTGCAGCCAGATGATTTGCACCTTGAATCACCATCTCTGCAAAACGTTTTCCATCCAAAGCTGTAATTGACACAAACCTTCCTCCTTACTGAGGTTCGTAATACGAACTTATGGGTTCGTCACTCGAACTCCCTGAACGTAAATATTTACCGAGTCAACGGCAAGTCCAACAGTTTTATCGAGGGTGTATTTAACCTTTGATTGCACGTTGTGGGCAACCTCAGAAATTTTCGTTCCATAGCTGACAATTATATACATATCAATATGTACTTCCTCATTATCTTGGCGAACAATAACTCCACGTGTAAAATTCTCTTTTCTTAATATTTCTGTAAGACCGTCTTTAATTTGATTTTTTGAAGCCATACCGACGATTCCATAACAATCGATTGCTGCTCCTCCAGCGATGGTAGCGATTACTTCATTTGAAATATCAATTTGTCCGAACTTTGTTTTTAATTCAATGGACATGAATCGTTCCCCCTTTTGGAAAATGCTCCTTGACTTACAGTCATTTTACTATAGACATTAGAATAATAAAAGCCATTCTTCCTATTATGAGCCCTTTACGGCAACTAATGTCAAGGAATTTTTCTTGAAACCTTTCTTAACAAGTATTGCATTCATACAGGTTGTATGATAAATTATTAAGGTATCTTTAGAGAAAATATGGCGCGGCCATTTTTCTATATCCAGATGGAAGCATCTGAAAATGTAATTGCTGTATAAAGCTTTTGGTGTTAAGGAGGGAAATCATTATGCCACGTAAATGTGTTGTAACTGGAAAGAAAACCACAACTGGTAACGCACGTTCTCACGCTATGAACGCAAACAAGCGTACATGGGGTGCTAACCTACAAAAAGTTCGTATTCTTGTTGACGGAAAGCCTAAGCGTGTTTGGGTTTCTGCAAGAGCGTTAAGATCTGGTAAAGTAGAACGCGTTTAATAAAGAAAAGCTTCAGCCCCTAGGCGCTGAAGCTAAACAAAATGTATTGATTGGGCATCCATTTAGGATGCCCTTTCTTTTTTAAAAATTCTTCCGTTAAACAAAAAGCACCCGGAGGCGGGTGCTTAAACTTAACACATTTATTCGTTTTTCTTAAAGGCCCCTATCATCGCTCGGACAAGTCCGCCTAAAAATTTCGGCAGTTTAATGGTATAGAATTTCATATTGTCCCTCCTCAACGTCATCCACATCTCTTTCTTCAAAGCCCTTACCATTTTATTCAATCGAATGAAATCAGTACCATATTAATCATGACTTCTTATGACTATTAATATGCCTTCTGTAAATGAAAAAGTACCATGTTCACTAATAAGTTCATTACTAATACATAGTGTGGAACCGAGGGAAATATGACGATTTTTTAAGGGGTATTTAAAGCCTTCAAGTGTAAGGTTTTCGACGCCCTGTGTAACGGGAATAAATGAAATGTATTTTTTATCGGATCTTTTGGCTATTTGAAAGCTTCCCGGCCCCTTCACACAAACCTCATTGAATCGGTCTATAATGTATATGGGAGACTGATTTTGCTGTAATAATGAATGTATTAATAATTGGACGTTGGCAAATAAATGATCGAGTCTGCCACCGGTTGCCCCAAATAGTCGGATTTTAACCGGGTTTTGTTTTAAAGCCCAGTCCAACGCCAACTCCATATCCGTTTCATTTTTTTCAGGTTGGTACCGGTTTAGATGGTTTACTTCGCTTTCAATAAAAACCAGTTCTTCAGGTGTAACCGAATCAAAGTCCCCAAAAGCAATTTCGGGTGTGATGTTTCGTTTTAAAAGTTGATAAACACCTCGATCCACCCCTACCCATACTGCATCTGTATCTGAATAAAGGTCTAATTCAGGAAGGTCCTTTTCAGGACCTCCAGCCAGGATATTGATAATCATGCAAACAACCCTCTTTCCAGAGGCAAAAAGCCAGCTTGCGCTGGCTTTTCCTCTCACTAATCTCTTATTCTGGATATTGCCCTCGCATAGTCATTTTCATTATAGACTGCTGACCCTGCAACAAGGACATTTGCTCCCGCTTCAATGCAAAGTTTGGCGGTTTCAGGATTTACTCCGCCATCAATTTCAATTTCAAGCTCCAGTCCCTTTTGTTCCGCCAGTTCTTTCACCTTTTTAATTTTAGGCAGAACTTCCGGAATAAATTTTTGCCCTCCAAAACCAGGGTTAACGGACATTAATAACACCATATCAACATCTGCAATAATATGCTGTATGGTCTCTACTGGGGTTGCTGGGTTTAAAACCACCCCAGCTTTAACTCCTAAAGATTGGATATGGTGGATAGTCCGATGGAGATGACGGCATGCCTCCACATGCACAGTGATTATATCTGCTCCCGCCTTTACAAATGTTTCGATATATTGGTCGGGGTTTTCAATCATCAAATGGACATCAAGCGGCAGCCTTGTGACAGGACGAATCGCCTCCACAATTAAAGGACCAATCGTGATATTCGGCACGAAATGTCCGTCCATGACATCAACATGAATATAATCCGCTCCCGCTTTTTCTACCGCCAAAATTTCTTCTCCCAATTTAGAAAAATCCGCTGAAAGGATTGAAGGCGCAATTTTTACCATGGTTAGTACCTCGGCTTTCTCTCTTTAATTTCCTTTAGAAAATCCAAATAGTGTTCATAACGATAGGTTGGTATTTCTCCTTTATCCACCCCTGCTTTTACCCCGCATTTTGGTTCACTTACATGCAGGCAGCCGCGAAATTTACAATTTTCACTTGCCTTTGCAATTTCGGGAAAACAAAAGGTTAAATCCTCAGCCTCTATATTGGTGAATTCTAATGAACTGAAACCAGGTGTATCAGCAATCAGACCATTTCCAATTTTAATCAACTCAACATGCCTTGTAGTATGCTTCCCCCTGCCAAGATGTGTTGATATATCATTGGTTTTCAAATCAAGATCAGGCCGGAGGACATTTAATAAGGATGATTTTCCTACACCGGATTGACCGGCAAATACAGATATTTTATTCTCAATATGCGGGTTTAGCCGTTCAATCCCCGTTTCTGTTTCCGAAGAAGTAAGGATAACATCATAGCCGGCTTTTCGATACTGTTCCGCATATCCCGAAATGGTTTGTAATTCTTCCTCTGACGTAAGGTCCATCTTGGAAATACAAATCAGCGGCTCGATATGATTAAATTCAACCAGGACAAGAAAACGGTCTAATAAAACGGTACTAAAGTCAGGTTCAACCGCTGAAAAAACAAGAATGGCCTGGTCTACATTTGCGATTGGCGGGCGAATTAATTCGTTTTTTCTTGGCTTTACTTCTAGGATATATCCTTCTTTATCATTTTCGGCCTGAAAAATGACTTCATCGCCCACAAGAGGGGTAATCTTATTTTTTCGAAAAACCCCTCTTCCGCGGCATTGTATTAGTTCTCCATCTTGAAGAACATAATAAAAACCACTTAATGCTTTGACAATTTTGCCTTCTGGCATAGCAACACTCCCTGCCTCTTCCTTACTTTTTCCATAATGCTGAAATACAATCAAGTATCATTCATGCCGGTCGACTTAATGTTACTCCTCATCAGAGTATTTCCTATTTTCATCAATAATTACTTCGTTATCACGGATTACCTTATAACCCGCTTTTTTTCCATAAGGAATTTTTAATTCAATTATTTTTTTGGTGTCCTCTGTAATCGCAAAACTATCAGCCGGTTCTGTCATGCTATGATTCATATCTTCAATAAAGATTCGAACCTCCTGCGGTGTTCCCGGCGTTG
Source organism: Neobacillus niacini (assembly GCF_031456445.1). Classification (GTDB taxonomy): domain Bacteria; phylum Bacillota; class Bacilli; order Bacillales; family Cytobacillaceae; genus Neobacillus; species Neobacillus niacini_I. The sequence continues at coordinate 365,460 of NZ_JAVDUQ010000001.1, forward strand.
CAGGTTGATACGGGATGTCCAATTCGATTGAAACATTCTTAGGCGGTTTTTCCTCTTTTCCTTTAGAAATAACGACAGAAATTTGGTCACCGCTTTTTAATTGTGCCCCTGGTTCAGGTGATTGGGAAATAACCATACCTTCCGGAATTTTATCATCATATTGTTCATTGGATGTATCAATGAGAAATCCTGTTTCATTCGCATAATCCTCTGCCGCTTTTTTTGTATATTGTCTCAAGTCTTTTAAAGTAATGGTTTCCGGTCCCTTGCTTACCTCAAACTTAAGAACTGTATCTTCTGGTACGATATTTTCTCCGCCAACCGGATTTTGACTAATAATAGTTCCGGGAACACTATCATCATATACTTCATTTTTAATGATATCTTTAAAGTTTTTCCTTTCCAACAATTGAACGACATCATTATATTGTCGCATCGTATAATCTGACAGTTGGAATTTTTCTTTCCCTGAACTAATATAAAGTGTAACCTTTTGATTTTCTTTTACCGTGTCTCCTGCCTTTGGGTCTGTCTTAATGACATGTCCCTCCGTAACTTTTTCATTGGTTATTTCGATTTTGTCGCCTGCTTGAAGACCTTCTAATTTAAGTTTTGAAACTGCATCGTTTATATTCATCCCACTAACATCCGGAATTTTTATATCTTTTGCAGATAATAGACCTGGTAAAACTAAAAAAGAAAAAAGTCCGAGAAGTGCAAGGATAATAAAAGTGGAAATCAAGATAATCGGCCATTTTTTACGTTTCTTTTTTGCATTTCCTTTTTTTACAGGTTCATGGGGCTTAACTGTATTTTTGTCCGTATTATGGACTAATGTTTCATCAAGATTTTGGTAAGGGCGATCATTTGTGATGACCGGTATCGCCTTCGTTGCTTCATCATCAACTGGTATAACAAACTTTCGTTCATGCATTCTCTCAGGGTTTAGAGCTGTTCTTAAATCCTCCTCCATTTCATCAACACTTTTATAGCGGTGGAATGGATCCTTTGCTGTTGCTTTTAAAACAATATTTTCAACGCTTTGTGGAATGTTTGGATTCCATCTGCGAACGGAAGGTGTTTCCGATTGAAGATGTTTCAACGCAATCGAAACAGCTGACTCACCCGAAAATGGCAGTCTTCCTGTTAGTAATTCAAACATCACAATGCCTAGAGAATAAATATCTGATTTCCGGTTCGCCATTCCGCCTCTTGCCTGTTCAGGTGATAAATAGTGAACAGAACCTAAAACGGAGTTTGTTTGCGTAATACTTGTTGCACTCAATGCCATTGCAATTCCAAAGTCTGTAATTTTTACATTCCCATTTCGATCAATAAGAATATTATGTGGTTTAATATCCCGATGAATAATATGATTTTGATGGGCGTGGGAGATTGCTGAGGTCAATTGTTTCAAGATATCAATTGACTCTTCCACATGAAGTGGTGACCGTCCCTGTATGTATTGCTTTAATGTTTGGCCATCTACATATTCCATGACAATATAATAAATGGAATCTTCTTCACCTACATCGTAAATACTAACGATATTGGGATGAACTAAACTAGTAGCGGATTGGGCTTCTCGATGAAAGCGGTGAATGAATTCCTCATCATTGGCAAAATCGAGGCGCAAGATTTTAACCGCTACATCGCGATCTAAAATCATATCATGCGCTAAATAAACATTTGCCATTCCACCTCCACCAATCATTTCAAGGATTTTGTAGCGGCCGCTTATTCTTTTCCCAATAATCATTTATTTCACCCTCTTTCATCTTCATCATCGAACACTAATATGATTAGGGTGATATTATCTTCGCCACCATTTTCATTGGCTATTTTTATAAATGTTTTCGCTTTCTCCTCAAGGTTATCTTGGTTTTGGAGAATTTGAACCATTTCTTCTTCTCTTACCTTATTCGACAGACCATCGGAGCATAAAAGAAGAAAATCTCCTTCCTCAAACATGATGGTTTTGATATCAATTTTAATCTCCAACTCGGTGCCTAAAGCCCTAAGGATTACATTCTTTCTTGGGTGATGTTCCGCGTCTTCTTTAGAAATTTGGCCAGAGCGGACCAATTCATTTACTAGTGTATGATCTTCCGTTAACTGTTGAAATCCGCTCTCATTTAAAATATACGACCGGCTGTCTCCGACATGGGCAACAGTTGTAAAACGATTTGTTGCAATAATTGCCTCGATGGTCGTTCCCATTCCTTCACACTCTGGATTATTTTTAGAATGCTCAAACAATAGCATATTCACTTGATTTATATGGGTTTTGAGCCATTCTTCCGCCTGGTCGGCTGTCACTAATCCATCTGCTTGCTCCCATAAATCCTTTAAGTGTTGAACGGTCATTTCACTGGCAATATCCCCCGCCAAGTGACCGCCCATACCATCTGCTACAATCGCAAGAAAGTGCCCATCCTTATTTTGAAAAATTCCGCCATTATCTTCGTTATTTTGACGGACCCTTCCTTGATCCGTTTTAAAAACAGCTTTCACTTATCGTCACCTCGTCTCCTCTTTCCGCTCCTTTGCACGAAGTTGTCCACATGCAGCATCAATATCATGACCGTGCTCTCGGCGAATTGTAACATTTATTCCACGCTTTTTCAGCGTTTTTTCAAAGGCAAAAATTTGATTTTTAGGAGTACGGACATAATCCCGTTCCGGAACATAGTTTACGGGGATAAGATTCACATGGCATTTGATCCCCTTTAACAATGCGGCAAGCTCCTCAGCATGTTCTACAGTATCGTTCACGCTGCCAAAAAGTCCATATTCAAAGCTGATGCGTCTTCCTGTCTTATCGATATAATACCGTACTGCTTTCATTAAGTCATCAAGTTTATATGCTTTATTGATTGGCATTAATCTTGACCTTAATTCCGTATTGGGAGCATGCAGGGAAATAGCAAAATTAATCTGCATATCTTCATCAGCAAATTGATAAATTTTTGGAATGATTCCGCTTGTGGAAACGGTGATGTGACGTGCACCAATATTCAATCCTTTATCATGATTAATGATTTTAAGGAAGGAAAGCATGTTGTCATAGTTATCAAATGGTTCCCCAATCCCCATTATGACGACTGAACTTACTCTTTCATCTGTTGTATCGAGTGCCTGCTGGACATTGACAACCTGCGCAACGATTTCTCCTGCTTCTAAATGCCTTTTTAATCCGCCAAGAGTCGATGCACAAAAAGTACAGCCGATTCGGCAACCTACCTGTGTCGTAACACAAACCGAGTTCCCATAATCATGCCGCATGAGCACTGTTTCGATGGAATAGCCATCATGCAGTTCAAATAAAAATTTAATCGTGCCATCGGATGATGTTTGTTGAATAACAGTTTTTAATGTGGTGACAACAAAATGCAGGTCAAGTTTATCCCTCAGCCCTTTTGGTAAATTACTCATCTCTTCGAAAGAAGAAATACGTTTTTTATATAACCAATCAAAGATTTGCTCAGCTCGAAATGGCTTTTCACCGTTTTCTGACAGCCAGTCCTTTAATTCATGAAGCTGCAAAGAATAAATGGATGGTTTTTTATTGTCCAATGTTGTTTGAATCTCCGTTGTTTTTAATTGTTCCAACTATTACCCCTTCTTTCTTAAAACTGCAATATAAAAGCCATCCGAGCCGAAATCCTGAGGGAAAATTTGCAAATCAAAATCAGTTATCAATGGTTGAATGGATTCGGGCATACGGTCTTTAAAGGTCAAATCTCCCTCAAAATCGGGATGATCCTGTAAAAATGCTTTTATTGTTTTATCATTTTCCTCTTTATCAACGGTACAAGTACTGTAGACAAGGATTCCACCTTTTTTCACTAAAGGAGAAACAGCTCTTAATAATGTTTGTTGAATATCACTTAATTTTAGGATATCCTCTTCCTTTTTCGTATATTTCATATCAGGTTTTCTTCTGATTACACCTAGACCTGAGCACGGTGCATCAAGTAAAACCCTATCAAAAGATTCTGCGGGATATTCCTCTCCAACCTGTCTGGAATCCATTACAATTGTTTTAATATTTCCCAAGCGTAAGCGTTTAGCATTGTCTTGGATTAATTTCACCTTATGTTCATGCAAATCAATAGAGTATACCACACCCGTACTCTGCATTTTTTCTGCGATGTGTGTACTTTTCCCCCCTGGTGCCGCACAGGCATCTAAAATTTTCTCGTTCACTTTGGCACCCAAGGCGTAAGCAGCCAGCATTGAACTTTCATCCTGAATGGTAAACAGGCCTTTCTGAAAAGCTTTTGATGATGCCAAATTCCCCTTTAATGATCGAATCGCTTCTGGAATAACTGGACTCTTTTCAATTAGGAATCCTTCCTCATCAAGCTCCTCGATACATTCTCTAACAGTGGTTTTCTCTAGATTAATTCTTGCCGTTTGTAATGGAGCCAGAATGTTCATTTCACACATTTCTTTTGTTTTTTCATAGCCAAATTGCTTCACCCATCTCGAAACAAGCCAATCAGGATGACTTGTTTTGATGGAAAGCCGCTCTATTGGATCATTGATCTCGTCAAGGGATGGAAGACCTTCGCGCTGAATACTCCTCAAGACACCATTCACTAAACCGGCGATACCTTTGTGACCGCGCTTTTTAGCAATTTCAACGGCTTCATGAATCGCTGCTCGGTCCGGAATTTTATCAAGGTAAACCATCTGGTAAAGCGTAAGTCTTAAAAGATGCAGCACCCAGCTTTCCAATTTCTTACTATTTTTAATGAAGGGCTTTAAAAAGAAATCCAACGCCATTCTTCTTTGAAGCGTACCATAGGTTAATTCCGTTAATAATCCTATATCTATTGAAGGTATTTGGTTTTTCTCGATGGTACTATTTAATAATAAATTGCTGTAAGATTGATTTTTTTCAATTGCTGCCAGCAAATCCATTGCGGCTTCGCGCACATTTTTTCTTTTTGATGTCATATTACTCTCCAAGTCTCTCGCCAGCTGAAATTTTTGAGCCTGCTCCTCGTAAAAAATCTTTACTTGTCATTTTTGTTTTACCGGATGGCTGAAGCTCCGTTATTTTAATCGCAGTTTCGTTACCGGTGCTAACCACTAGACCATCCTGTTCAATTTCGATGATTGTACCGGGTATCTCGCTTTTCGAGCCAGGTACCTTTTCAGTCTGCCAAATCTTCAGAACCTGCCCATTCATCACGGTAAAGGCAACCGGCCAAGGATTTAACCCGCGGATATGGTTATAGATTTCTTCCCCGGTTTTACTCCAATCAATTTTTTCCTGCTCCCGTTTTATGTTTGAGGCAAAGCTCGCAGCAGCATCCTCCTGCGAAATCGGAGTAAGACTGCCTGCTGCCAATTTTGGAATTGTGTCTGATAACAGATCCGCACCTGCTTTACTTAACTTATCATGCAGTGTTCCTACATTATCTTCATCCGTTATAGGGACTTCAACTTGGGTTATGATATCCCCGGCATCAAGTTTTTCCACCATATACATGATCGTAATACCCGTTTTCTTTTTCCCCTGAATAATCGCATAGTGGATTGGAGCACCCCCGCGAAGTTCTGGAAGCAGTGAGGCATGAACATTTATGCAACCGAGTGGTGGAGCATCTAAAAGCTCTTTAGGTAAAATCTGTCCAAATGCTGCCGTAACGATTAAATCCGGCTCTAATGCAAGAATTTTCTCAAGTTCATATCTTTCTCGTATTTTTTCAGGCTGATAGACCGGGATTTCATGTTTTAAGGCTTCTACTTTCACTGGCGGCGGGGTTAATACTTTTTTTCTCCCTACCGGACGGTCCGGCTGGGTCACCACCCCAATAACCTCGTAGCCATCATCGATAATTCGTCTCAATACTGGTACGGAAAAATCAGGCGTACCCATAAAAACAATTTTGGTCATTCCGGTTCTACTCCTTTTAACTCTTCTTCCTCAAGGTATCTGATGACTTTTGAAGTGAACAAAACTCCATCGAGGTGATCCATTTCGTGTTGAATCGCTCGGGCAAGGAATCCTTCTGCTTCAAACGTATACTTTTTCCCTTTTCTGTTTAATGCTTCGATTTTTACATAATTAGCCCTTGTGACTTCTCCAAAAAGACCAGGAAAGCTTAAACAGCCTTCAGGCCCTGTTTGTTCCCCGGAGGATTCTAAGAGCTTTGGATTAATCAATTCAATCGTCCCATGTTCATCATCAATATCGACAATGGCAATTCTCTCGCCAAGACCAATTTGCGGGGCTGCCAGCCCTACTCCATCATATTGAATCATCGTATCATACATATCATCGAGTAATTTTCCAAGCTTCCGGTCAAACTTTGTGACGGGTTTGCACGGCTGCTCTAAAATTTCCGCTGGGTAATTTACAATTTTGCGTATAGTCAAATTCTTTCCTCCAAAATAAATTGTAGGTATAAAAAATAAGAATATTATTACTACTTATTTTCACCAAAAGTTTCTTTTCGTAATCGAAAAGACCGTATAATCAAGCAGATTACATTAAAATAAACGGATTTAAATCAATCGAGACTTGTAATCCATTAGCCGTATCCTTCTGATACTGATCAAGAATGGTTTTAAGCGTTCTGGAAAGGTCTTTCTCCCGCTTGTATTTTATCAAACATTGATAGCGATATCTATTATTAATACGGGGAATAGGCGAGGCGGTTGGTCCTAATACAACCGTTTCATTCGACACCTGCGTGCGGACATAACCTGCAATTTTCTCGGTTACCGAAACGACTGTCATCAACTGCTCATGGCTGACCGTAATAAGAGTTAAATAGTAAAATGGCGGGTAGTGATGGACTTTTCGGATCATCATTTCCTTTTTGTAAAAAAGGTCATAATCTTGGGTACCTGCAAGTTCCACACTATAATGCTCAGGGGTATAGGTTTGAATAATCACCTCTCCCGGCAATCGATGCCTTCCAGCTCTCCCACTTACCTGTGTTAATAATTGAAACGTTTTTTCAGATGAGCGGAAATCTGGCAAATGCAGCATCGTATCGGCTGAAAGGACGCCCACAAGCGTGATGTTGGGAAAATCAAGCCCCTTAGCAATCATTTGCGTGCCTAAAAGAATATCCGCTTTTCCATCCTGAAACTCCTGTAAAAGTTTTTCATGTGCCCCTTTTCGGCCGGTCGTATCTACGTCCATACGGATAATCCTTGCCTCAGGCAAGATTTTCCCTAGTTCTGACTCCACTTTTTGCGTACCTGTTCCAAAATACCGAATATGCTCACTTGAGCATTCTGGACATTGTTTCGGTACATAGCTTTCATATCCACAATAATGGCATTTCATTTGTTCATTCGCCCGATGATAGGTTAAGGATATATCACAATTAGGACAATTGATCACATAACCACAATCCCGGCATATCACAAACGAAGAGTAACCGCGTTTATTTAAAAATAAAACAGATTGCTGCTTTTTTTCTAAACGGTCCTTCAACTTTTCGAATAAGCTTCTTGAAAACATGGAACGATTTCCTTCTCGCAATTCCTCACGCATATCAATGGTTTCCACGGATGGAAGTGCTTGATTATTCATCCTGCTTGGAAGAGACAGGAGCTGGTATACCTTTTTCTGTGCCCGGGCAAATGATTCAAGCGAAGGAGTAGCACTACCGAGAACAACCGGGCAGTTATAGGTTTTCGCTCGTTTAATGGCAACATCACGTGCATGATAACGCGGCATATCCTCCTGCTTGTAACTTGTTTCATGTTCTTCATCGATAATGATAATTCCCAGGTTTTCAAAAGGAGCAAAGATAGCTGACCTTGCTCCAACCACCACACCAACTTCCCGTCGCTGGATTTTCCGCCATTCATCATATTTTTCACCAGCTGACAGCCCGCTGTGCATAACCGCAACAAGATTACCGAATCTTCCTTTAAAGCGATTCACCATTTGCGGAGTGAGTGCGATTTCAGGCACAAGAACAATCGCTTCTTTTCCCTTTTCAAGGCAATCCTGAATCGATTGCAAATAAATTTCGGTTTTACCACTCCCGGTAACCCCATAAAGTAAGAAAACATCATGATGATGTTCATCAATAGATTTTAAAATCGGTTCAATGGCCGTCTGCTGCTGTTCGGTTAGTGGCAAGCTTAAAGTCCGTTCAAATGTTCGATGTTCGAATGGGTCCCGATAAACTTCTTCATCCCATTCAAAAAGAAGATTTTTTTCAAGTAAAGCATTGACGGTGCTCTTGGTCGTGTGTAAGTCTTCCAATAATTGTTTTAGTTCAACTTCACGATAGTTTTCGATAAAATACTTGAGTACTTCTTTTTGCTTGGCGGCCCTCGCCGGTATTCGCTCCATTTCAGCCGTTAATTCCGGAAAAGAAAGCAATGGACGTATCTTTTTAATATGCTTTTTTTTGAGTTTTTCTTTTACTTCATAAATGACCTCAAGATGACCTTTAGCCGCTTCCCGCTGCAGCCTCGGAACAATCCCTGCCTTTAATGCCTCGTCCCAATGGATGGTTCCGTCTTGATGAAAGAATGAAGGAAGCGGCTCCGGTAAATCATTAAGCTTGGTGCCGCTGGAGAGTTTAACCTTTTTTTGATATTTTGCTTTTAAGGCTGCAGGCAGCATTACTTGATAAGCGAAAATTTTAAAACAAAGGGTATTTTCCGTCAGCCAGTTTCCAAGCTCCAATAATTCTTTATTTAAAACTGGTTCAAGGTCCATCGGCTCGCATATTTCTCTCAACTGTTTAAATTCTGATTGGTTCTTCAGCTCCGTTACAAATCCTTGTATTTTTCTTGGACCAAAAGGAACGATTACCCTCATTCCCGGCTGAATTGTATCCTCCCATTGGTCTGGAATTAAATAATCAAAAGGCTTATCGGTTTGCTTTGTTGGAACATCGACAATGACGCTAGCAATTTTCATTTTCAGCCAAGTCCTTTAGAAGAGACGAAATTTCTTCAATAATTTTTTCGGCAACGGCGTGTTTCGACATGATCGGTAATTCTTTAACCGTTCCATCCCGTTTAAACAGCGTGACAATATTCGTTTCCGTTCCAAACCCCGCACCCTCTGCCTTAACATTATTAGCAACAATTAAATCGGCATTTTTATCATGTAATTTTTTGCGGGCATATTCATCCACATTATTGGTTTCAGCAGCAAAGCCGATAAGCACTTGCTTATTTTTCCTTTTCCCGAGCTCTGCTAAAATATCCTTGGTCCTTTCAAGCTCAATCACCGTATCCCCAGGTTGTTTCTTAACCTTTTGATCATGGATAATTTTGGGGCGGTAATCAGCGACTGCAGCCGTTTTAATCACTACATCGGCATTTTCAAAAAACCGGAGCGCGGCATTGTACATTTCCTCAGCACTTTCAACCTTTTTTATCTTAATTCCGGCAGGATCGGGCAAGGAAACGGGACCGGAAATAAGTACCACCTCTGCGCCATTTTTTCTGGCCTGTTCTGCAAGTGCATACCCCATTTTTCCAGTGGAGTGATTCGAAATAAACCGGACCGGATCAATTTTTTCTCTGGTCGGTCCTGCGGTAATAACCACGGTCTTCCCCTTAAGTAAAAGAGTGTCTTTTTGAAAAAATCCCCGTACCAACTCTACTATTTTTTCAGGCTCTTCTAAACGACCTTTTCCAATATAGCCGCAGGCAAGATAGCCTTCACTTGGTTCAATAAACTGATACCCATACTCTGCTAAAATGGCCAGATTCTTTTTCACAGCAGGATGATCATACATATGTACATTCATTGCCGGTGCAATCCATACGGGTGCTTTCGTCGCCAAAAGCGTAGTTGTCAGCATATTGTCCGCAAGTCCGTTTGCAAGCTTTGCGATGGTATTGGCGGTTGCAGGTGCAACAAGAATCAAATCTGCCCAATCTGCAAGATTGATATGGGCTATGACACTTGGATCTTTTTCATCAAAGGTATCTATATATACTTCGTTCCGCGATAATGCCTGGAAGGTTAATGGGGTTACAAATTTTGCAGCAGAATCACTCAAAATCACTTTGACCTGTGCCCCATCCTGTACAAGTTTGCTTGTTAAGGCCACCGCTTTATATACAGCTATTCCTCCAGTAACACATAAAACTATTTTTTTATTCTGTAACATAAAGAACCCCCGCTTCTATTCCCACAAAAATCATTACTTTAATTATGCTAGAAAAAAACCAAGATTTCATCTTTTTCCTCCGTAATTCTACAAAAAACGATAAAAAAATAAAAATAAAAAAGTCTGACACATAAGGAATTCCTTCGCCGTCAGACCTTCTTTTATGATTTCTTCAGGAATAAGGTTCGCTTATTCCGCTGGTGTATCAGCTTTTTGGGAAATGCGGTAGGTAAGTTCCCCGCTGTAAATTTCCTCAAGTGCTTTTCCCACAAACTTATAGGAAACATATTTAGGCAATCTTTCATTTCTTGCTTGCGACATAACACGGGCGCGTTTTGCTGCCACGGAAACAAGCGAATATTTTGAGTCAATCTTTTCAAGTAATGAATCAATAGAAGGATATAACATTCTATTCAACCTCCAGCAATTTTTTATAGCGATGCTCTACTCGTTCCCTGCGGCAATGTTCTGCTGTGATAATCGCCTTTACACGTTCACAAGCAAGCTCAACTTGGTCATTTTCCACAACATAATCGTATAATTCCATCATTTCAATTTCTTCCCGTGCAGATAGCATGCGATTATGAATTAAATCTTCCGTTTCCGTTCCGCGTGTCACAATCCGATTCTTTAGTTCAGAAAGACTAGGGGGCATCAGGAATATAAATAATCCTTCCGGAAATTTTTCACGAACTTGGCGGGCACCCTTTACTTCAATTTCCAAAAATACATCTTTTCCGGAATCAAGGGTTTCTCTCACATAATCCACAGGTGTACCATAATAATTCCCGACAAACTCAGCATATTCTAATAGCTTCCCTTGTTCGATTAATTTTTCAAACTCATCCCTTGTCTTAAAGAAATAATCGACCCCATCAACCTCACCTTCCCGAGGCTTACGGGTTGTCATGGATATGGAGTATTCAAAGGCTGTATCAGGATGTGAAAATATTTCTTTTCGAACCGTACCTTTTCCTACCCCTGATGGTCCCGAAAGTACGATTAGTAATCCTTTTTCCTGCATATTTCTTACATCCTACCCTTCATCAATAATTTCATCACGGTCGGCTAATCGATGCGCCACCGTTTCTGGCTGGACTGCTGATAAAATAACATGATCGCTATCCATCACAATCACAGCACGTGTACGTCGTCCGTATGTTGCATCAATCAAGGAACCCCGATCCCGGGCATCTTGAATAATTCTTTTTATTGGAGCAGATTCCGGGCTAACGATCGATATAATTCGATTGGCCGAAACAATATTTCCATATCCAATATTAATCAATTTAATTGACATGTCTCTCATCCAATCATCAATAATATATTTTGACCGTGGAAAACCTTTTCTAAACAGGTACTATTCGATATTTTGAACCTGTTCCTTTAGTTTTTCAAGTAAACTTTTAATTTCCACTACCTTTTTGGCAATATTGGCATCATTGGCTTTGGATCCGATGGTATTTGCCTCTCTATTCATTTCCTGCACAAGAAAGTCAAGCTTTCTGCCGATTGGTTCCTGTTCATTCAATGTTTGAATGAATTGACCGATATGGCTATTTAGACGTGTAATTTCTTCATTAATATCCGCTTTATCGGCAAATATAGCAACTTCTGTTAGAATCCTTGTTTCGTCTATTTGACCCTTTACCAGTTCTTCCATTCTTTTCATTAAGCGTTCTTGATAGCTTTGAAGAACAAGCGGAGCATACTCTTGTAGTTCGCTTATATTTTTCTCTAATTGAGTTAAGGCAGAGAGCAAATCCTTTTTTAATTCCTCCCCTTCAGCCAGCCTCATCTGTTTTAATAAAATAACCGCATCCTCTGTTGCAGTGAGGACTAAATTTTCAAGCTCTTCATTGCCTGATTCACTTTCTTCGATATGTATAAGTTCACTATTATTTAGTAAATCCTGAAGGGTTACCTTTCCTTCAATCTCATACTTTTCACGGGCAAGATTGATAAATTGGTAATATTCCTCAATTAACTTCCAGTCAACATGGATTTTGCGGGTAACAGCACTTTCCCCTTCGATTGTTACATAAACTTCAACTCTGCCGCGGCGGATATGCTGATTTAATTTTTTTTTCATCTTATCTTCAATTTTCAATAGCTGCCTTGGCATCCGAATATTAAATTCACAAAATCGGTGGTTAACGGTTTTCACCTCAACATTTACCGATAATGACCCCGATTCCTTTTTACTTCTTCCAAAGCCTGTCATGCTAATAACCATTCTGTATACACATCCAATCTACCTAAGTGATCGGTTTAGTTAAAAAAGGTAATAGAGTTTCCTCTACTACCTTTTGGATTATATCATACTTTATTTTGTTTTTCTTAACAAAAATGAACCAGCTAATAAAAAAGTTGGAATGGAGGATAATCCCAAGATTAACAGCCAATCCTTGGCTAAAATCGGCAGTGTATGGAAAACAGGCTGTAACGGCGGATAATAAATGACCACCAGAACCAGTAGTAAAGAAGAAATTACCGCCCAAACAAGATATTGATTTCCTAAAGGGTTTCTAGATAGTACCGATTTTTCACTGCGGCAATCAAATACATGTATGAGCTGTGCCATAACGAGCGTTGCAAATGCAATGGTCTGCGCATATTCCAGTCGACTCGAGTCGTTTTGATAGACAATCATAAAGGAAAGTAATGTAACTAGGCCAATCAGAAATCCTCTAGAAACAACTTTCCAGCCTAATCCTCTTGAAAAAACACCTTCATTTGGACTCCGTGGTTTTCGCTTCATAACATTTTCTTCAGGACGGTCTAGTCCAAGTGCCATCGCAGGCAGTCCGTCTGTTACAAGGTTTACCCAAAGAATTTGAATGGGTACTAATGGTAAAGGAAGACCCAGGATCATCGCAAATAACATGACTAAGATTTCCCCAACATTGGAAGCAAGTAAATAGCGGACAAATTTACGAATATTTTCGTAGATATTTCTTCCTTCTTTAATAGCAGCTTTAATCGTCGCGAAGTTATCATCCAACAATACAAGCGCTGATGCTTCTTTTGCAACATCTGTACCGGTAATGCCCATTGCCACACCGATATCAGCCGCTTTTATGGCTGGTGCATCGTTTACTCCGTCACCGGTCATTGCCACAACATGTCCTTTATTTTGTAATGCCTTTACGATTTTTAATTTGTGCTCCGGTGAAACCCTGGCAAAAACAGATACATCCTCCACCACATTTTCAAGATCTCCCACAGACATATCAGCTAATGCCTTGCCATCAAGAACCTTGCTTTTACTTGTCAGAATTCCAAGCTGCGAAGCAATCGCTTTTGCGGTAATGACATGGTCCCCTGTTATCATGACCGTTTTTATGCCTGCTTCTTTACACTCTTTTACAGCTTCCTTTACTTCAGGTCTCGGCGGGTCAATCATTCCTTGAACTCCGATAAAGGTTAATTTCTTCTCCGCTTCATGCTCACTTAAGATAACAGTATTCGCAGGAACCGGTTTAAAGGCAATGGCGATCGTTCTTAGGGCCTTTGCGGCAAGTCCGTTAATGGCATCCTGAACTTTATTTTGTATTTCCTTCCCTAAATATTGTGTTTTTTCCTCCCAGAGGATAGATTCACAATTTCCTAATATGACATCTGGTGCACCTTTTGTCACAATAAAATGTCTGCCATTCTTATCCTTGACATGCATACTCATCATTTTTCTTGCCGAATCAAATGGGAATTCATTGATAACCGTAAATTCTTTCAGAAGAGCAGGTCGGTCAAATCCGGCTTTCATTGCACTGACAAGGAGCGCCCCTTCTGTTGGGTCACCGTCAAGAATATTTTCTTCTTCATTCATGACTAAATCAGAGTGATTGCACAGCATACCAAAAATCAGCATTTGCTGCAATGCTTTCTCATCTTTTGGATGGACAGTTTTTTCATTCCGATAAAATGTTCCTTGCGGTTGATATCCGACACCATCTACCGTCCATGTATGCCCGCCACTCCAAAGGTGCGTAACCGTCATTTTGTTTTGCGTCATTGTCCCCGTTTTATCGGAACAAATAACGGAAGCACAACCCAGTGTTTCCACGGCTTGAATTTTTCTTACAATTGCATTTTTCTTAATCATCTTTTGGACGCCGAGAGATAATGCGACGGTTACAATCGCAGGCAGACCTTCAGGGATTGCCGCGACAGCTAATGAAACACCGGCTAAAAACATTTCATATAATTTATGTCCCTGAAAAACCCCAATTACCACAACAAGCACAGTTAATAATAAGGCTACTGTGATAAGAATTTTCCCTAACTGCTCCAAACGGCGCTGCAGAGGTGTTTCCTGGGACTCTGCATTTTGCAGTAAATCAGCTATTTGCCCCATGGCTGTTTTCATCCCGGTTGCAATCACAACTCCTGCTCCGCTTCCCCTTGTAATCATCGTTCCCATAAAGCCGATATTCTCCATATCACCAATTCCGGGATTTACAGTTTGTAGGGCATCTATCGATTTGGAAACAGGAACTGATTCACCAGTGAGGGCAGATTCTTCAATCTCTAAGCTTTTCGATTCAATGATACGGACATCTGCCCCAATCCGGTCTCCGCTAGTAAATTTTAGAATATCGCCAATGACAATTTCTTTAGAAGGAATTTTTAGCCATTGTCCATCCCGTAAGGCTGAAACTTGGGGTGCGGACAATTCCTTTAATGCCTGCAAAGACTTTTCTGCTTTTCGCTCTTGGAAAAAACCTAAAAACCCATTAATGATTACAATCGCGATAATCGCAATTGCATCAATATATTCGCCTAACAGACCAGAAATTAAGGTTGCGGCCAGCAGCACTAAAACCATAAAATCTTTAAATTGACTAAAAAATAAGAGTAAAGCCGATTGCTTTTCTCCTTCGTCTAATTCATTATGACCGTGCTGGGCTAAACGCCTTTTTACTTCCTCCGTTGATAAACCAGAAGAAAAGTCGGTTTCTAAGGCCTTTTCTACTTGTTTAATCTCCATTTCATGGAACTTCATCCGACCATCTCACTTCCCCCTATAATAGACATCTCTACAAAATACATATTCAGACTCGTCCAAAAAAATGCTATTGTTTGGGTTAAAATAAGACAGTATTTAATTGAGTACGATATAATTGACCTATAGAAGATTGTAAAGGATGTTTTTCTATGTCATTTGATGGTTTATTTACAAAATCAATGGTAGATGAGCTTACCCGTTCCTTAAAAGGCGGACGGATTAATAAGGTGCATCAGCCATATAAAAATGAAGTTATTTTAACAATCCGGGCAAAAGGTGTGAATCAAAAACTGCTGTTATCTGCCCATCCAAGTTATGCAAGGGTTCAACTGACAAACGAAGCCTATGAAAACCCGAGTGAACCGCCGATGTTTTGCATGCTTCTTAGGAAGCATATTGAAGGATATATTCTTGATGATTTATACCAAGTGGATAATGACCGGATGATTATTTTTGAAATTAAAGGACGGAACGAAATTGGCGATATTAGTTACAAACAGTTAATCATTGAGATAATGGGAAGGCACAGCAATATTGTATTGGTTGATAAAAGCCGAAATCTCATCCTCGATAGTATTAAACACGTATCCTTTGCTATTAATAGCCATCGGGCGATTCTACCAGGGCAGCCGTATGTCTCCCCGCCTAAGCAAAATAAACAGAATCCCTTTCATGCTTTAGAAGAGGATGTGTTAAAGAAACTGGATTTTAACAGCGGTAAGCTGGACCGCCAGCTTGTTGAGCAATTTGCCGGAATTTCTCCGTTATTTGCAAAAGAAGTAATCTTTCAAAGCGGGCTTGCTAATCGCTCAACCTTACCAAAAACATTTATTGGGATGATCAAACAAATTCAAGATGGTGAAATTACACCCACAATTATTTCAACTGGCGGAAAGGAAGCTTTTTATTTATTTCCACTCCAACATTTAAAGGGAGAATCCCGGAACTATCCAACCCTTAGCGAAATGCTTGATCGTTTTTATTTTGGCAAGGCGGAACGGGATAGAGTAAAGCAGCAAGGGAATGACATTGAACGTTTCATTATCAATGAAAAGGAAAAGAATGAGAAAAAAATTGCTAAGTTGCAGGCTACGTTACTTGAAGCAGAACGGGCGGAGCAATTTCAGCGTTATGGTGAACTGTTAACAGCGAATTTATATGCAGCTAAAAAAGGGATGAGAGAAATCGAGGTCCTTGATTATTATGATGAGTCAGGTGGGACAGTGGCGATACCTCTTGATCCACGGAAGTCACCATCGGAAAATGCGCAAAAATATTTTTCAAAATATCAGAAGGCAAAAAATGCAGTTTCGATTGTAGAGGAACAGATACAATTGGCTCTTTATGAAATAGCCTATTTTGAAAATTTACTGCAGCAAGTCGTGAGCGCATCACCTAAAGATATCGTTGAGATTCGCGAAGAGCTTGTTGAAGGCGGTTATATCCGCGACCGTCAGAAACGGAATGGAAAAAAGGGGCAAAATGCAAAGCCGGTACTTGATTATTTTGCAGCATCGGATGGTACTGAGATTATTGTCGGGAAAAATAACAAACAGAATGATTATTTAACCAATAAATTTGCTGCAAGGGACGAAATTTGGCTCCATACGAAGGATATTCCCGGATCGCATGTGGTCATCCGCAGTAAGGAACCATCTGACGAAACAATTTTGGAGGCAGCATCACTTGCGGCTTATTACAGTAAGGCAAGTAATTCAAGCTCGGTCCCTGTAGACTTCACAAAGGTGCGTTTTGTTAAAAAACCAAGTGGTGCCAAGCCGGGATTCGTGATCTATGACAATCAGCAGACGGTTTATGTAACACCAGATGAGGAATTGGTACTAAAATTGAAGAAACATTGAGAAGACCCCGGGGATTCCGGGGTCTTTTTGTTATTTTTAATCTCTATTTTGATTATATCAACACAATTTTTGGATATATCGACACAAATTCAAGTTATATCAACACATTTCATTCGGATATCGACACTTTTTAGAAATATATCGACACATTTCCACCATATATCAACAATTTTGAATACTATTCGAACCGCTTACTCCATTCAGCCGGGTTCTTGCTCCATGTTAAAAGACTCTCTTGATCATTTTCACTAATATAGCCTTTTTCAATCGCTGTTTCGACTAATGTTGCAAAGTCGGTTAAAGAAGCCGCAGCAATCCCTTCTTGCTCAAACGCTTCTTTCCCCTTATCAAGACCATAGGTGAAAATGGATACCGCACCAAGCACCACGCATCCTGCTTCTCGTAATGCCTGAACAGCCGTAATCACACTGCCGCCGGTAGAGATTAAATCTTCGACCACGACAACCTTTTGCCCTTTTTCCGCTTTCCCCTCAATTTGATTTCCTTTTCCATGTCCCTTTGCTTTCGAACGGACATAACACATAGGTAAATCCATCAATTCACTTACCCAAGCAGCATGCGGGATACCGGCAGTTGCTGTTCCAGCGACGACTTCTGTATCCGGGAATTTCTCAACAATCAGCTGACGCAGCCCGTCAGCAATTGCTCTTCTCACTTCAGGATAGGATAATGTCAAACGGTTATCACAATAAATCGGGGAACGAAGCCCTGAGGTCCATGTAAATGGTTCATTCGGTTTTAACGCCACCGCATTAATCCCTAAAAGTTTTTCCGCAATCAAATGTTTCATATTGTTACTCCCTTCCATGCTTCCATCCATTGTTGATAACTTTTTAACGGGTCAGCTGACCTTGTAATCGAGCGCCCGACGACAATGGACGTAACCCCCGTATTTCTTGCAAATTCCGGGGTGGCTACGCGCTTTTGGTCCCCGATATGATCGGAAACCATTCGAATCCCTGGGGTTACCGTGTAAAATTCCGAGCCGAGCTTTTCCCTGATTGCCCCCGCTTCCCATGCCGAGCAAACGACACCATCTAAACCTGCATCCTTTGTCAGCGTTGCATAGTGAAGAACAGAATCCATCAATGAACCGGGAATCAGCTGTTCGCGATTCATTTGCTCCTCTGATGTACTGGTCAATTGTGTAACTGCTATACAGGCAGGGCGCTTACGGCCAGCAGATGTTCCAGCTTCAAGGCCTTCTAATGCGGCCTGCATCATTTCCCTTCCGCCGACAGCGTGTACATTTACAAGATCGCAATCCAGTTTAGCCAAACCCCGCATCGCACTCTTTACCGTATTTGGAATGTCATGGAGTTTCAAATCTAAGAAAATCTGATGCCCGGCTTCCTTTAATAAATGAATGATAGAAGGACCTTCCTGGTAATACAGCTCCATTCCCACTTTTACAAAAAGCTCTTTACCGGCAAATGGCTCTAAAAATGTTTTCACTTCATCCCCATTCGCAAAATCAAGCGCGATGATAAGCGAGTTGTTCATCCTGCTTCCAGCTCCTTCCTCGACACTCACTGATATGTTCATATCCTAATTTGTCTAATAAAACAGGCAATTCCTCAATTATTGTCGGACAAACAAATGGGTCAACGAAATTGGCTGTTCCAACGGCCACAGCACTTGCCCCGGCATAATAAAATTCAATCACATCTTCGGCAGAAGTAATACCGCCCATACCGATAATCGGAATTTTTACCGCTTGGCTGACCTCATAGATCATTCTAATTGCCACAGGTTTTACAGCCGGTCCAGAAAGTCCACCTGTCCGATTAGCTAAAATCGGCTTGCCTGTTTTTAAATCAATCCTCATTCCAACTAGGGTGTTAATCATGGTTATGCCGTCAGCACCACCATCTTCCACTGCTTTTGCCATCTCCACAATGTTGGTTACGTTCGGGGAAAGCTTCACATAAACCGGTACTTCGGAAACTTCCTTCACTTTACGGGTTAACTGCTTTGCCACCTCGGGAATCGTTCCAAAAGCAATACCGCCGGTTTTGACATTTGGACAGGAAATATTGAGTTCAAGGGCATGAACGTTTGGAGCCTTTGAAATTTCCTTTGCAACCGCAACATAATCCTCCTCAAGAGAACCCGCAACATTGGCGATAATTGGAACATCAAACTGTGATAGCCAAGGCAATTCTTCTGAAACTACCTTCTCTAAGCCCGGGTTTTGCAGTCCAATCGCATTTAACATCCCTGAAGTAGTTTCGGCAACCCTTGGTGTTGGATTTCCAAATCTCGGCTCGACCGTAGTAGCTTTAATCATGATCGCTCCAAGAACACTTAAATCATAAAACTTACTATATTCTTTACCAAACCCAAAGCAGCCTGACGCAGGAATAATCGGATTTTTCAAGTTTAAACCCGGCAGATTGATAGTTAAGCAACTCATATTAAAACCTCCCCGGCACGGAATACAGGTCCATCACTGCATACTTTCTTATAGGAAGTGCTCGAACCATCACCCGTTTTACACACACAAGCAAAGCATGCACCTACACCGCAGCCCATCCGTTCCTCTAGGGATAAAAATAATTTCTTGTCAGAATAGCCCTGTTGGATAGCTCTTAACATGGGTGTTGGACCGCATGTATAAATTAAATCAAAGTTCAAATCTTTCATCACATCGGTAACAAACCCTTTATGCCCATAGGACCCATCTGCTGTAGCGATATAGGTTTCACCATTTTCCGCGAACTTTTCTTCGTAAAATACCGCTGATTTTGTTTGAAAGCCAAGGACATGAATAACCTTGACCCCTTTTGTACGCAATTGATTGGATAGCTCGTAGAGCGGAGGCACCCCAATGCCTCCCCCTACAAGCAGTGCTGTTTCGCCAGCAGTTGCTTCCTCAACCGGAAAACCATTTCCTAACGGTCCAAGAATATCAATCTCCATACCTGCTTTCATTTCTGCAAGCACCCCAGTACCGTTACCTTCTTTGCGATAAATCATGGTAAATTTTTCATCATCGTAGGATGAAATACTAATCGGTCGACGTAATAGCGGATCCCAGCCGCTCGAGACACGAATATGGACAAACTGCCCCGGCGAATTTATTTCCTTCACAAATTCGGCTGCTACTGTAAGTTCATAAATGTCTTCAGCTATTTCTTTTTGGCTGATAATTTTGCACATCTCTTTCGCGATCATGCAAAAATCGCCTCTCTTTTTTTCTCGGACTTCATCGCTTCTGTAGAGAAGTTCATCGACTCAATCACCTTAAGAATGGCATCAGCGGTATCCAATGAAGTTAAACATGGAACACCATTTTCTACAGCTTCACGGCGAATTCTGAATCCATCACGTTCGGGCTGTTTTCCTTTTGTTAAGGTATTGATGACGAATTGTACCTCTCCATGATGAATGACATCTAACAATGTTTTTCCTTCCGAACCAATTTTTCCAACAACTTTAACCGGCAGACCGGCAGATTCTAATACCGCTGCTGTCCCGCTTGTTGCCATTAGACGGTAACCAATCGAGGAAAAACGTTTCGCAAGCTGCAGTGCTTCCTCTTTATCTTTATCCGCAATCGTAAATAATACAGTCCCAAACTTTTGAATGTTCATTCCCGATGCAACTAATCCCTTATAAAGAGCTTTTTCCAGAGTAACATCCTTACCCATTACTTCACCGGTTGATTTCATTTCAGGTCCTAATGTAATATCAACATCTTTCAATTTTGCAAAAGAGAAGACTGGAACCTTCACAAACACGCCTTGTTTTTCCGAAACAAGTCCTGCTGTATAGCCTTGCTCGATGATGGACGTACCTAATATCGCTTTTGTTGCAATTTTCGCCATTGGCACATTAGTAATTTTACTTAAGAATGGTACCGTACGGCTTGAACGCGGGTTTACTTCAAGTACATAAACTTGATCTCCTGCTAAAACATATTGAATGTTTAGTAAGCCGATAATGTTTAAGCCCTTAGCCATTTTCACTGTATAGTCAGCGAGAATCTGTTTAATTTCTTCAGAAAGTGTTTGCGGCGGATATACAGCAATCGAGTCACCTGAATGGACTCCGGCGCGTTCAATATGCTCCATAATCCCTGGAATCAATACATTTTCACCGTCACAGATTGCATCCACTTCAATCTCTTTACCTGTCAAATAACGGTCAATTAAGACCGGATGCTCCGGATTAATTTTCACGGCATTTTTCATATAATGCAGAAGTTCTTCTTTACGGTAGACGATTTCCATTGCCCTACCGCCAAGGACATAAGATGGGCGGACAAGAACCGGATACCCGATCTCTTCGGCAATCACAAGTGCTCCATCTACTGATAATGCTGTTTTACCAAGAGGCATAGGAATGTTTAGTGCTACAAGCGCCTGTTCAAACTTATCCCTGTCTTCAGCACGGTCTAAGTCCGCTAAGCTTGTTCCTAAGATTTTCACCCCATGGTCTTCAAGCTTTGAAGCAAGGTTAATGGCCGTTTGCCCGCCAAATTGGACGACTACTCCGATTGGGTTTTCCAAATCAATGATGCTCATTACATCTTCAATTGTCAGTGGTTCAAAGTAAAGTTTATCGGAGATACTGAAATCAGTTGAAACAGTTTCCGGGTTATTGTTAATAATAATGGCTTCGTAGCCAGCCTCTTTAATCGCCTTAACAGAATGGACAGTGGCATAATCGAATTCAATTCCCTGTCCGATTCGGATTGGACCAGAACCTAACACGATTACACTTTTTCTTTCCGTTACAACCGATTCATTCTCTTCTTCGTATGTTCCATAATAATACGGTGTTTCCGATTCAAATTCTGCAGCACATGTATCAACCATTTTGAATACAGGTACAATGCCGGAAGTTTTTCTTAGATTGTAAATATCTTTTTCGGTACTGTTCCACAATTCAGCAATCTTTTTATCGGTAAATCCTTTTTGTTTTGCCTCGATTAAAATTTCCTTATCAAACGGATTCTCAGATAGCTTTGTTTCCAAAGCAATAATGCCTTCCAGTTTCCTTAAGAAAAACAAATCAATTTTACTCCATTGATGAATCGTTTCAATCGTTAAACCGCGTTTTAACCCCTCTGCGATGTAAAAGAGCCGCTCATCCCCAGCTTTACGAATCCGCTTTTCAATTAATTCATCGTCAATTTCTGCTGCGCCATTTAATTCAAAGTGGTAGACACCTGCTTCTAGAGAGCGGATTGCTTTTAATAGTGATTCTTCAAAAGTACGTCCGATTGCCATGACTTCTCCCGTTGCTTTCATTTGAGTTCCAAGCGAACGGTTCCCTGATTCAAACTTATCAAACGGCCATCTTGGAATTTTAGTTACGATATAATCCAGCGCCGGTTCGAAGCTTGCATAGGTTTTTCCTGTTACTGGGTTTAGCATCTCATCAAGCGTTAAACCTACAGCAATTTTCGCTGCCAGTTTAGCAATTGGGTAACCTGTCGCTTTTGATGCAAGAGCAGAAGAACGGCTTACCCTTGGATTTACTTCGATGATGTAGTAGTTAAAGCTGTAAGGATCTAAGGCAAGCTGTACGTTACATCCACCTTCAATTCCAAGTGCGCGGATAATCTTTAAGGATACATTTCTTAACAGCTGGTACTCGCGGTCACTTAAAGTTTGACTTGGTGCCACTACAATCGAGTCGCCCGTATGTACTCCAACCGGGTCGATGTTTTCCATGTTACATACCACAATGGCACTATCATTTGCGTCACGCATGACTTCATATTCAATCTCTTTATACCCGGCAATGCTTTTCTCAAGTAAGCATTGATGAACCGGGCTACTCTTCAAGCCGCTTGAAACAATTTCCTCTAATTCAGCAGGATTATGGCAGATTCCGCCGCCTGTACCTCCAAGTGTATAAGCAGGACGAACAATTACAGGGAAGCCAATTTTTTCAACAAATGCTTTTGCTTCGTCTAATTCATGAATGATTTCACTGTCTGGAACGGGTTCATTTAAATCATTCATAAGAGTGCGGAATAATTCACGATCCTCCGCCTGTTTAATCGCGGATAGCTTTGTGCCAAGAATTTCAACACCCAGTTCATCGAGGATGCCTGATTCTGATAATTCCACAGCCAAATTCAGGCCGGTTTGCCCGCCTAAAGTTGCTAATAAAGCGTCTGGGCGTTCCTTGCGGATAATTCGGCTGACAAATTCTACTGTTAACGGCTCGATATAGACAGCATCAGCCATCTCGGTATCCGTCATTATCGTCGCAGGATTTGAATTGACGAGAATAACACGGTAGCCTTCCTCTTTAAGAGCAATACAAGCCTGTGCGCCTGCATAATCAAATTCCGCAGCCTGCCCGATTACAATTGGACCTGATCCGATTACTAAAATGGAGTTAATATCTGTACGTTTAGTCATGAATAGTTACCTCCTGTTTGTTCGCTTCCATCAGTGCAAGAAATTGTTCAAATAACCCGTTTGCATCTTCCGGTCCCGGTGATGCTTCAGGATGATATTGGACGGTAAATGCAGGATAATCAAGATGCTTTAATCCTTCAACTGTCCCATCATTTAAGGCAATATGAGTTATCGCCAATCTTGTATTTTTTACTGATTCCGGTTCAACTGTATAGCCGTGGTTTTGTGCTGTAATTGCAATTTTGCCGGTTGCAAGATCCTTTACAGGGTGATTTGATCCACGGTGGCCAAACTTCATTTTCATTGTATCTGCCCCGCAAGCAAGCGCAAATAATTGATGACCGAGGCAAATACCAAAGATCGGAATCCTCCCCAAAACTTCTTTAATCATATGGATGGCTTCTGGAACATCTTTTGGATCTCCAGGGCCATTCGAGAGCATGATACCGTCTGGACGCAATTGAAGGATTTCATCTGCCGTTGTACGATACGGAACAACAATGACATCACAACCGCGCTCATTTAATTCTCGCAAAATTCCATGTTTCATCCCAAAATCAACTAGAACGATTCTTTTTCCTCGCCCCGGGCTCGGATATGAATTTTTCGTAGAGACTTGTCTTACCTGATCAATCGGGAGTCTCGTTTGTCTTAAGCTGGCGAGTACTACATTAACATCCTTATCAATACTGCAGATCGCACCCTTTAATGTTCCATATTTACGAATAATCCTCGTCAATTTACGTGTATCAATCCCAGCAATCCCAGGGATTTTTTTCATTTTGAAATACTCATCTAATGTAAATTCGCTTCTCCAGTTGGAAGGAAACTCGGCTGCTTCTTTTACAATGAATCCTTTCACTGCGGGATTAATGGATTCAAAATCATCACGGTTAATTCCATAATTTCCGATCAATGGATAGGTAAGTGTGACAATTTGTCCGCAATAGGACGGATCCGAAAGAATCTCCTGGTAGCCTGTCATTCCGGTATTAAAGACTACTTCCCCAACTGTATCAATATGACTTCCAAACCCCTCCCCAATAAAAACAGTTCCATCTTCTAAAATTAGCTGAGCTTTCATTCTGATACACTCCCTTTTTCCCATGCTATTTTTCCTTCTGCAATTGTCATCTCTGGCCAGCCCTTACAGTTCCAGCCGCTAAATGGAGTGTTTTTACCTTTAGATAAAAACTCCTCCGGATTAATCACTTGTTCATCCGTTAGGTTCAAGAGAACAAGATCTGCAGGTGCACCAATTTCTATTTTTCCATATGGAAGCCCAAAAGCTTCAGCAGGCTTTCTCGTTAAAAATGCAATTAATTGTTCCAAAGTTACAATATTTTTTAAAACAAAATGTGTATAGAGCAGTGGGAAGGCCGTTTCTAAACCGACAATTCCAAACGGTGCTAATTCCATCCCTTCGCTTTTTTCTTCAGCTCTATGTGGAGCGTGGTCGGTTGCGATGAAATCAATGGTTCCATCTAAAAGTCCTTCAATTAAGGCTTTCCGATCAGCAGCATCACGAAGCGGCGGATTCATTTTATAGTTCGCATCAAGTCCTGGGATATCATCTTGAGAAAGCAATAGATGATGCGGTGTTACTTCCGCAGTAACTTGAATACCGGCCCGTTTCGCATCTCTTACCACCCTGACAGATTCCTTTGTGCTTATATGGCAGACATGATAATGGCAGCCTGCTGCTTCGGCAAGTAGGACGTCCCTAGCAATTTGGACAGATTCACAAACAGATGGAATTCCGTTTAATCCATTACTTTTTGAAAATGTCCCTTCATGGACACACCCTTTATTAATCAGAGTGTTTTCCTCGCAATGAGCGACAATGGCCATATTGACCTCTGCTGCTTTCCGCATAGCAGCGAGCATCATTTCTGCGGACTGTACTCCTACCCCATCATCGGTAAAAGCAAAAGCTCCAGCTTCCTTTAATGCATTAAAATTTGTCATTTCCTGTCCAAGCTGTCTAATCGTGATTGAACCATATGGCAATACACGCACTTTAGCTGTTTCTTGAATTCGGTTTTGAAGCCATTCCATTTGTTCCATACTATCAGGAACAGGTCTTGTATTTGGCATTGCAGCTACTGTTGTAAAACCACCTTTGGCAGCAGCCAGTGTACCAGTTTCAATTGTCTCCTTCTTCTCTCCACCAGGTTCACGGAGATGGATATGTAAATCGATAAACCCTGGTGAAACCAACATTCCTGTTGCATCTACCTTTCGATCAACGATTTCATCAATTTCCTTTTCAATTTTAGTTATAATCCCATTTTCAATTAAAATATCCGACAGTTTATTTTCCCCATTAAATGCTATATAATTGGCGTTCTGAATAAGTATTTTCATCCGTACATCCTCCTTTGATACTTTCGATTGATCTCTTTAGGACAGCCATTCTAACGAATACTCCGTTTTCCATTTGCTTGAAAATTCTTGACCGATTACATTCTACTAGACTATCAGCAATCTCGACATTTCGATTTACTGGAGCTGGATGCATAATAATACTATGTGATTGCATTTGCTTTTCCCTCTCGAGGGTGAGACCGAATTGTTTATGATACTCAGATGCCGTAAAGCTGCCCTTCCTTTGATGTCGTTCATGTTGAACACGAAGAAGCATGACTACATCAGTTTGGCCGATTGCTTCATCAATTGGTTTAAATCTTGATGAACTTAAACTATAATTATCAAACCACTCTTCTGGTCCTGAGAATACGACCTCTGCTCCCAGTCTTGTCAATGTATCAGCATTTGAACGAGCCACCCTGCTATGTCTTATGTCTCCAATGATGGCGATTTTTAGCCCTTTAAATCCTCCGAACTCTTGATGGATGGTTAAAAGGTCCAAAAGTGACTGTGTTGGATGATGACCGCATCCATCTCCTCCATTAATAATAGGAATATTAACTTTCCCCACAAGGTCGTCAAAGTATCGATCCTGTTGATGGCGAATGACAATTGTATTAACACCAATAGATTCTAAAGTTTTAACCGTATCATACAACGTCTCTCCCTTTTGAACACTAGAAGTTTGGACTTCAAAAGGAATGACATTCAATCCTAACCGTCTTTCGGCCACTTCAAAACTACATTTCGTTCTGGTACTATTTTCAAAAAATAAGTTTGCAGAAAACATTTGCTCTTCAGGACGCCATTTCATTCCTTCTGCAAAACCCTGTGCATCCTCTAAAATTTTATAAATCTCCTCAACCTTCAATTCATTTGTTGTCAATAAGTGAGTTAACATCGTTCATCCCGCCCTTCTATTATCGAAAAAAATACCCTGGCTTTCTGGGTCAGGGTGTAAAACTCTGTACTAAAAGCAAGTCCATCAAAGCATGAACGAGCCGTTCTTGTACTACACCCTTATAAGCCTCTCTGGACTTCATTTAAAAGGATCTTTTTAATTATGCTGTTTTCTTATCATTTACTAATTCATCTTCATCAAACATATTTTCATTCACCGGAGGTCTTCCAGGAAGAATAAGGTTAAGTAATACCCCAAAAATTGCTGCTAAGGCCATCCCTTGAATTTGGAATGTATCAGATACTTTAATGAATGCTCCTCCAATGCCAATGACAAGGATAACAGATGAAATTACTAAGTTCCTTTTGTCACCAAAATCAATCTTACTATCAACTAACATCCTTAATCCTGAAGAAGCAATAATTCCGAATAGAAGGATGGAAACGCCGCCCATAACCGGTGTTGGAATGGTGCTGATTAAGGCTGAGATTTTACCCACAAAGCCAAAGATGATGGCGAAAACCGCGGCACCGGCAATGATATAAACGCTATAAATGCGGGTTATCGCAAGGACTCCAATATTTTCTCCGTAAGTGGTTTTTGGCGGTCCGCCAATAAGTGATGAAATAAGTGTCGCTGTTCCATCACCAAGTATTGAGCGGTGTAAACCGGGATCTTTGATATAGTCATGGCCGACTACTTTGCTTAAAACCAACTGGTGGCCAATGTGTTCTGATAAGGTAACAACGGCAACCGGAACCATTAGCAGGACTAAATCCAATGTGAATTTTACTTTATAGCTGATAAACGGGAAGATGAAATCCGGTAGTTCAAACCAATGTGCTTTTAATACCGGGCTGAAATCGACAATTCCTACAATCAAAGCATAAACATAACCAATGATGATACCGCCTAAAATTGGGATGATACTTAATATTCCTTTTAAGTAAATCGAGAAAATAATCGTCGCTGCTAGCGTCACAAGTGCGACAGAGAAATGAAGTAAGCTATATTTATGTGTTACTGGATTATTCATTGCCATTCCAACCGCTGTTCCGGAAATGGCTAAACCAATTACAATGATGACTGGACCGACAACGACCGGTGGGAGCAGTTTCATAATCCAGCGATAACCTGCCCTACTGATGACAAGTGCGACAATTCCATATAAGAGGCCTGCCATGAAAGTCCCGACCATTGCTGCTCCTGGTCCACCGGCCGTTTTAGCGGCAATAATTGGCGCAATAAAGGCAAAGGATGATCCAAGGTAAGCAGGAACTTTAAACTGTGTAATCAAGAGAAATGCTAAGGTTCCGATCCCACTTGAAATTAGTGCAATTGCAGGACTTAATCCAACTAGATAGGGTACAAGAATTGTGGAACCGAACATTGCGAATAAATGCTGTAGACTTAATGTGAGCCATTGTCCCGGCTTCGGAACATCTTTTACGTCTAAAATTGGTGAGTTAGACATTTTTTCTCCCCCATCTTTCATGTTTATCTTTATCATGTTTTAATTTTTATAAAAAAAACCTCTTCGCCCATGATGGTACAAAGAGGATAGAATTACCGAGTATTGAGTAAATACCCGGTTTTTCCCCTTTGTCAGCCTCACGGGACTGCATTTAAAAGGGTGCTTATTTATTTGTCATAAATACTTACTTGATCAACTTGGTCAATTTCTGCTAATTCAACAACGATTTTTTCCATACTTGATGTTGGAATGTTTTTTCCTACATAATCGGCTCTAATCGGAAGTTCCCGATGTCCGCGGTCAGCTAATACGGCTAACTGGATTACGGAAGGACGCCCCATGTCCATTATGGCATCTAGCCCAGCTCTTACCGTACGCCCCGTATATAATACATCATCTACAAGAATCACTTTTTTATCAGTAATTTCAGCTGGAATATCAGAGCCCTTAACAAATGGTTCTTGATTATCCGTTTTCTTCGTCAAGTCATCTCGATATAAGGTAATATCCAGTTCTCCTACTGGAATAGGTTTACCTTCAATCTCTTCGATTTTTTTTGCAAGGCGTTCTGCTAAATAAATTCCTCTTGTTCGAATCCCTACAAGAACACATTCTTCAATCCCTTTATTTTTTTCAATAATTTGATGAGCAATTCGGGTTAACGCACGCGAAATTGCCTGCTCATCGAGAACAAGTGCCTTTTGATTATTCATAAAAAAACCTCCCGCTATGTTCGGCGAGAGGCTGACAATTCTGAAATTAGGTATTATCCACCTAAGTCAAAAACCGCTACCTTCTCAGCCTCACAGGACTGATTTAAAGGTCATATTCAACTGTTGTTATCTTACAATACTTTTTATAATCGTGTCAACGATTATTTCGCAAATGTTCCAGCAGCCGCTCAAAATCATCCGGCAACGGTGCTTCAAATTCTAGATATTCCTTAGTCCTTGGATGAACAAAACCAAGCACCCCGGCGTGTAATGCCTGTCCGTCAATATCAAGAGTTTTTTTCGGTCCATATTTTGGATCTCCCGCCAGTGGATAGCCGATGTATTTCATATGGACACGAATTTGATGTGTTCTACCAGTTTCTAATTGACATTCGACTAAGGTAAAATCTTTGTAACGTTCAAGCACATGGAAATGGGTGACCGCATGTTTACCATCATCTACCACTGTCATGCTTTGGCGATCCTTTGGATCCCTTCCAAGCGGGGCATCAATTGTACCGAAATCATGTGGGATAACGCCATGAACAATCGCTTTATATTTGCGGGTTACCGTTTTTTCGACTAACTGATTTACTAAGTTTTCATGCGCCATATCGTTTTTCGCGACCATTAATAGACCGGATGTGTCTTTATCAATGCGATGAACAATACCAGGGCGCAATACTCCATTGATACCGGATAAATCCTTGCAATGTGCCATAAGGCCATTTACTAGGGTTCCAGTTAAATGACCTGGCGCAGGGTGGACAACCATCCCCCGGGGCTTATTTACAACCAAGACATCTTTATCCTCATAATCAATATCTAAATCCATTTCCTCTGGAACCATATCGAGTGATTCCGGGTCTGGAATCGTTATTTCAATATGATCGTTTACCGCACATTTGTAATTTGTTTTCACCACTTGTCCATTAACTAGGACATTTCCGTCCTTAATCCATTGCTGGACCTGTGTTCTTGACCATTCTTCATCAAGTGCTGAAATCACTTTATCAATACGGTCGCCCTTTTGTTCCTCAAGAATGGTGTGTTCCATTTTCTCCATAAGATTTCTCCTTTGATTCTCTCTCATCACGCAGCATCGAAATCATTAATAAAATTACACCGATTACTAATGCCGAATCTGCAATATTAAATACCGGAAAATTATAGCCAAAAATAAAGGTATGAATAAAATCGACAACTTCCTTCCGAATCACTCGGTCAATAAAATTCCCGATTGCCCCTCCCAACATGAAGGAAAGGGAAATTCCCAGCAGCCATTTTCCTTTAGCTGCTTTTTGCAGGTAATAAATTAAAGCAATAATAACAACCAAGGTGATAGCGTAAAATAGCCACATCTGCCCTTGTAAAATACCCCATGCAGCGCCTCGATTTCTGTGGGAGGTAATATAAAGAAAATTTTCAATAATGGTGATGCTTTCGCCAAAATGCATTTTACTTACAATTAGCCACTTCGTAATTTGGTCCAATACAATAACAAAAATCGCAATTAAGTAATAAAACACTAAGAAATACCTCCACATTTAACATTACTTCCTTAGCATTTTAGCATAACGAATGGCGAAACGACAATGTGATGGATTAAAAAGAGGAATTTATCGGTTTTTTATAAAATTTAGCCAAACACTCTGAATCCTTTGTTGACTTTAACGTGGGGATTAATTGTAATAAATCGTCCGGTAATAATTCACCGGATATTTCACATTGACCATACAAACCTTTTCTCATTTTTTCCATGGCCAAATTAATATCTGCAAGTTCATCTTCCAAAATCGCGGTAATCCATTCTTGCTTGCTCTTGTTCTTTAAGGAATGTTCAATTTCTTCCTTTGTTTGACGGAGTTCCAAAAACAGCTTTTCCTGCATGGCATTCATAGTTGTTACCTCCGCTTTCATTAATGTTTCCTTATTATCCTCCGTCGGTTTAAAGCTGACTCGGATAAACATTTGACATCAACAACAACAATTAACGGAGAAGGAAAAATTTAAAAGCGGAAGCGCCTTCGGAACAAGCACAGCTTGTTCCTGCGATGATTATTCTAAGGAGCTTTCCTTGGTGTTCAGCCCCGACAGCTGCTTGCGGACCTGACGGTGAAGTCGTACTTTGACTTCATCGTCAGGTCCGAAG
Organism: Neobacillus niacini; assembly: GCF_031456445.1. Taxonomy (GTDB): domain Bacteria; phylum Bacillota; class Bacilli; order Bacillales; family Cytobacillaceae; genus Neobacillus; species Neobacillus niacini_I. Next base: position 396,465 of record NZ_JAVDUQ010000001.1, read on the forward strand.
CGACCTAGGAAAAAAGCAGTTCATTTTTTCCCTCGAGGGGCTAGGCGCTGGAGCTAGATAAATTATAAAACCCCGTATTCTTATAAATACGGGGCATTAACATTAGGCTAAATGTGTATAATTTTCTTTTACAACTTCTGCACAGCGCGGACAGAGTGTTTTATGCTCCGGATCCTGACCGACTTCTTTTGAAACAACCCAGCAACGTTCACAAGTCTCACCTTCTGCTTTGATGACAACAATGGCTGCATTATCCAGTTTAAGAGCATTTTCCGGAGCATCCTCTACAGAACCTGCTACTTCAAAACCGGAGACAATAAATAACTGCTGTAAGTTTTCCTGAATCGAATCTAAAAGAGCCTGCGTTTTTTCATTTACATAAAGTGTAACTTTTGCCGTTAATGATTTTCCAATTACTTTTTCATTTCTAGCTTCTTCAAGCGCTTTTAAGACATCATCGCGTAGCTTCATGAAAGAATTCCATTTTTCTTCCAATCCCTTTGCGTTTGGATAATCTACGTATTCTGGAAGATCTGTCAACTGAACGCTTTCTTCCTTAACATCAGGGATAAACTTCCAAACCTCATCTGCAGTATGGGAAAGAATCGGTGAAACCAATTTAGTTAAAGCAACTAATGACTCATACAAAACAGTTTGGATGGCACGGCGTTCATGATTGTCTTTTGCCTCAATATAAAGAACATCTTTCGCAAAATCCAAATAGAATGCGCTCAAGTCAAGTGTACAGAAATTATTTACCGCATGGTAAATACCGGAAAACTCATAATTTTCATATCCGTTTCGGACATTTTTAATTAGTTTATTTAATTTGACAAGCATAAATTGGTCCACTTCTCGTAGGTTTTCAAAAACAACCTTATCAGTAGCTGGATTAAAGTCTGCTAAGTTTCCTAACAAGAAACGGAACGTATTACGGATTTTTCGGTAAACCTCTGCTACCTGTTTCAAAATGGCATCAGAAACACGAACATCAGCCTGATAATCAACTGAAGCTACCCATAATCGTAAAATATCGGCGCCAAGTTGATTCATTACCTTTGATGGAAGAATTGTATTTCCTAATGATTTACTCATTTTCCGCCCCTCTCCATCAAGGGCAAATCCGTGACTTAGAACCCCTTTATAAGGAGCCTTGCCTGTAACAGCAACTGCCGTGGATAAGGAAGAGTTAAACCAGCCGCGATATTGGTCAGAACCTTCAAGATAAAGGTCTGCCGGGCGGACCAAATCTTCTCTTTCAAGTAACACTGCTTGATGGGAAGATCCGGAGTCAAACCAAACATCCATAATATCTGTTTCTTTTGTAAACGTACCGTTCGGGCTGCCAGGATGGGTAAATCCTTCAGGAAGCAGCTCTTTCGCTTCACGTTCAAACCAGACATTTGAACCTAATTGACGGAATAATTCCGATACATGATTAATGGTTTCATCCGTGATGATTTCCTCGCCATTTTCTGCGTAAAATACTGGGATTGGTACACCCCAGACACGCTGGCGGGAAATACACCAGTCGCCGCGGTCACGTACCATATTAAATAGACGAGTTTCTCCCCAGGCAGGAACCCATTTGGTTTCCTTAACCGCTTCAAGGAGTTCTTTTCGGAAATCTTTAATCGAAGCAAACCATTGGGCAGTAGCACGGAAGATGACCGGTTTTTTCGTTCTCCAATCATGCGGATAGGAGTGTGTAATAAATGAAAGCTTCAGAAGTGCTCCTTCTTTTTCTAAAGCTTCACCAATCGGCTTATTCGCTTGATCGTAAAATAATCCTTCAAAACCAGGAGCATCACTTGTCATATGCCCTTTATCATCCACTGGACAAAGGACCTCTAAACCGTATTTTTGTCCGACATAGAAGTCATCTTCCCCATGACCTGGTGCAGTATGAACGCATCCTGTTCCGGCATCTGTGGTAACATGCTCTCCTAACATGACTAAGGAATCACGGCCATATAACGGATGTGCTGCGATGATATTTTCTAATTCAGCACCCTTTATTTTTTGAACAACAGATACATCTTCCCAGCCAATTTCTTTTGTTACTGCCTCTAAAAGAGCATCAGCTACTAAGTATTTGTTTCCGTTGGTTGATACAACCACATAAACTAAATCAGGGTGAACGGAGATTCCCAAGTTTGCTGGAATCGTCCATGGAGTTGTTGTCCAGATAATAATTTGTGTATCGGTATCAAGTACACCTTTGCCGTCCTTCACCTTAAAACCAACATAAATAGAAGGTGAACGTTTGTCTTGATATTCGATTTCCGCTTCAGCTAGAGCAGACTCACTGGATGGGGACCAATAAACAGGCTTGAGACCTTTATAAATATAGCCTTTTTTCGCCATTTCCCCGAATACTTTAATTTGTTGTGCTTCATACTCCGGTTTCAGGGTGATGTATGGGTTTTCCCAATCACCGCGGACGCCAAGGCGCTTAAATTGAGTCCGTTGGTTATTAATTTGTTCTAAAGCATATTCAGTACATAACTTTCTGAATTCTGCAACGGTCATTTCTTTCCGTTTTACCCCTTTATTAGTTAACGCCTGTTCGATAGGCAGACCATGTGTGTCCCAGCCCGGTACATATGGTGCATGAAAACCACTCATTGATTTATAACGAACAATAAAATCTTTTAAAATTTTATTAAGAGCATGCCCCATATGGATATCTCCATTTGCATATGGAGGACCATCATGAAGGACAAATATTGGACGTTCTTTTGTCCGTTCCTGTACTTTTGCGTAAATATCGAATTCTTCCCATTTTGATTGAATATCAGGCTCTCTTTGCGGAAGATTTCCCCGCATTGGAAACTCGGTCTTTGGCATTAATAACGTATCTTTATAATCCATTTTTTCTTCCTCCAATAAATCTTACTATTGAACATATTAGACTATTTTTGCAATAAAAAAACCCTCTCATCCCAAATAGGGACGAGAAGGTTTTATTCCCGCGGTACCACCCTGATAGACAAGTACTTTTAAGTACTTATCCGCTTAACCATTCGTAACGTGAATCACACGCCAAAGCCTACTTTCCTAAAAAGGGGTTCGACCTGGGACTCAAGGGTGATCTTCCAACTTTTCAACTTTACCGGGCTTTCACCCTCCCCGGCTCGCTAGAAAAAGCATCTGAAAAATTGTACTGTCCCTTTCATCGTCATTGTCCAAACTATTTAATCTGTTAGAAAATTATATGCTATTTTCGTAAGATTCGTCAAGCTAATGAATCTTCTTCTTCGTGAACTTTTAGCTCTGTTGCATCAATTTCATACTCTAATAAATGATCCCAATCATCTGTGTTCAACATATCAAGCTGGGCTTCAATCAGCATTTTAAATCTTGTGCGGAAGACTTTTGACTGTTTTTTCAAATCCTCGATTTCCATTGCAATTTTTCTTGCTTTGGATAGGGACTCATTTACAATCCGGTCGGCATTTTTCTCAGCCTCTTTAATAATCAGCTTCGCTTCCTTTTGCGCACTGCGTTTAACTTCTTCGCCCGCTTCTTGGGCAATTATAATCGATTTATTTAATGTTTCTTCAATATTTACAAAATGGCTTAAGCGCTCATTCATTTCATTCAAACGTTCTTCCAATTCCTTTTTCTCGCGAAGTACCAACTCGTAATCCTTTATCACTTGATCAAGAAATTCATTTACTTCATCTTCATCGTAGCCTCGAAAACCTTTATTAAATTCTTTATTGTGTATATCTAACGGCGTTAAGGGCATGATGCCACCTCCATCAATCAATAAGTCTGTATGTATAAAATTAATAATTCGACAAGGTTTTCAATTTCCCTGCTAAAATTTCATTTATTTTTGTTTCCCAACATGTATTCGCCATTTTTCTTTCTTTGTTTTACCATCAATTGACAAAATTTTCACTCTGCCATGTCCACGGACCGAAATTAAATCGCCTGCATCACATTCAAACGAAGGGTTTTCCGTTAACGTCCAGTTCACCTTAACCAATCCTTGTCCAATCAGCAGTTGTGATTTTTGCCTGGATAAATGATGAATTCCGGAAACAACTGTATCCAACCGTAAAGAAGAAACAGTCGTTTCAGTTTCCACCCATTCATCCTTAGAAGAAATGGCTTTCTCTAATTCCATTTCCTTTAATCTTACGGTAGCGCGCCCAATGGATTGCAGATTCATTTTAATATATTCACCAATTTCTTTTGAAGCAAAAAATTGAACTCTCTCATCTTCAAAAAGAATATCTCCAAATTTCCCACGCTTCAATCCCAATGACATTAACGTTCCTAACACTTTTGGATGTTCAATGGTTACAAATTTACCGGGGTACTCAATTTCAAATAAGGCAATCTGGAAATCATCGGGATTTTCCGAATAATAATCTGGAATAATTAATGCTCTTTTTCTTTCCACTCCGGAATTCCCGCCAAAAAGACGGTATTGAATCGAGCCATTTTCCCCAATCAGCATCTTTAAAATATGTTGTTCTCTCGGATCAAGAAAATCTGTCAGCCTAGGAGAATACAATGATTCCACATAATCCTTCCAATGTAATACCTGATCGATAAATTCCCGTTCTTCGGGCCGAAAATGCTGATAAATATTCATAGCCGTCTCCTTACTTCGCCTAAAAACCCGAAATTAACCAATCCAGCTTTGCAATGCACTTAGGCCAGCGGGAGCATAATAAAGAACGAAAAATGCGGCCAATGGGGATATATCCATCATGCCGATTGGCGGGATAATCCGTCTGAACGGTTCAAGAAACGGTTCACAAATTCGTGCAAGAAAAGAACCAATCTGCGAGCTACTCATATTTGGGAACCAAGACATTAAAATATAAATGATTAGAATCCAGCGATAAATTCCGATTAAATCAATTAATAGTGTAAAAATTAAATCCATTTTCGCTTACCACCTCGTATCTTGGAATTCTTTTCCGTTCATCAATGCTTCTGTAATATTACCTGACACTTCTACATTATCAGGTGTGCATAAAAAAATCTTGTCTCCGACTTTTTGAATCTCTCCGCTGATGGTATAAACTGCACCACTTAAAAAATCTACAATTTGTCTTCCCTGTTCATTATCAATCCGCTGCAGGTTAACGACAACGGCACGGCGGTTTTTTAAATGGTCGGCAATTTCCGTCGCTTCTGAATAGGTGCGCGGTTCGACGAGTACAACCTTTGAAGACTTTTGTACACTTTGCAAGCTTACTACATTTTGAGGTTTAGCAGGTGGTTTTTGCTGTCTGACAGGCTGCACTTCTTCTACATATTCCTCATCTTCGTTTTCATCATATTCCTCATCCAAAAAGAAAAATGTTTTTAATTTTGTTTTTATGCTCATCACAATCCACTCCTAACCATCTTCGCCGACTAGTGCTGTTCCTATTCTTACCATTGTTGCTCCCTCTTCGATTGCAATTGTAAAATCATTGGACATTCCCATCGAAAGCTCATTGCAAGGGGCATACTCCAGTTGAAGTTCCTTGATTTGGTTCCGCAGCTGCCTTAACCCGCGAAAACAATTACGAAGCACGCTATCATCCTCTGTTAAAGGGGCCATTGTCATTAAGCCCTCAACCCGAATGTTTTCTAATGGCTGCAGCTGTTTAATAAATTCAATTGCTACTTGGGGAGTTAACCCATGTTTTGATTCCTCTTGTGAAATATTCACCTGAACAAGGCATTTTACTGGTTTCACCGCACGTTTATTAATTTCCTGTGCCAATGAAAAACGGTCCAATGAATGGATATATTCAATTTTATCGATAACATTTTTTACTTTTCTTGTTTGCAAGGTTCCAATGAAGTGCCATTTAGGCTTGTCCCCTAACACTTCCCATTTCGAAAGGAGTCCCTCATCACGGTTTTCACCAAGATTCAAGATCCCAGCCTCGACTGCTTCCGTCGCTCTTTCTATACTTACATATTTCGTTACGGCAATTAGTTTCACTTCTTCGGGCTTTCGATTTACTTTTCGACATGCTTCTATGATCTGTTCTGTAATATGTTCAAGCTTTGCTGCCACTTTCATGAACGTTTCAACTCTCCTTCCAGCCAATAAAACTCATCATTCTTCCTGACCGTCCCTTATCACGACGATGGGAAAAAAATTCCCCCTCGTCGCAACTGGAGCATAATCCGGTTAAAAGAATATTTTGATCTGGTACACCTGTTTTCATCAAGATTTGCCTGTTCACTTCCCGCAAATCCAAATAATATTGACCTTTATTTACTAAATTATATGGTTTTTTTTCGACATCATCTAGTGCTTTTACTACAAAATCAATCACCCGGTCATCTACAATATAACATTTTTTACATATAGATGGTCCAATAGCCACAAAAATTTGATTCGGGTTTATTCCTTCCTTGTTAAATGCTCGGATCATATGGGAAGCAATTCCATTTACGGTTCCCTTCCAGCCAGCATGTGCGGCTCCAATTAAACGTTTCTCCGGTGCAATAAAAAAAAGAGGGACGCAGTCTGCAAAACAGAGAGTTAATAAAATCCCCTCTTCATTTGTATAAAAACCATCTGTCGCTTTAAAGGAATGTTCATAGGCGTCAGAACCTTTTCCCCGAGCTGCCTTTGAGATCTTTTGAATTACAATATCATGTGTTTGTTCAGCACCAACCCAATGGTTCAAAGGGAATTGGAGCAGATCAGCTACCTTCTCTCTGTTTGAACACACATGTACTGGACTGTCACCAACGTGAAACCCCATGTTTAGCTGCTCATATATCCCTTCTGAATCCCCGCCATTTTTAGTCGTGATACCGGCAACTAAACCGGGGAATTTCTCCATCCAGCTTTGTATGGTAAAAAATGATTGATTTCCTTTGACAAATGGTTCCATTCTCTAACCTCTTCTTTTCCTATAGTTTAACATGAATAGCAAAATTGGTCACCGCAAGGATATTGGGTGAAATTTTAAGCTTCATCAGATATTTTTTCCTCAAAGCCTTTATAACGAACCAATATTACATCTTGACCAATTTTGATAATATTCTTCCAAGGAATCACAATGTCTTGGTCCTTTCCAAAAAGGCCGAGAACCCTGCCGCTCCCACTAATGACTACTGCCTCAATTCTTCCGGTTGATAAATTAATTTCAATATCCCCTATATTCCCTAGCCTTTTTCCATCCGAAACATTGACAACATCTTTTATTTGAAAATCAGAAATTTTTACCATTCTTATTCACTCCCATTTTTCTATATACTATAAAAAATATATGATGAAAAAATGAGATTTATTTTAAATAAACAATAAAAGCTGCCCAATTGGACAGCTTAGTTTTGGATGTTTTTATTCATTTGTCGGATTGCGGCTTTCTCTAAACGAGAAACTTGGGCTTGAGAAATTCCAATTTCGTCGGCTACTTCCATCTGTGTCTTACCTTGGAAGAACCTTTTTCTTAAAATTAATTTTTCGCGGTCGTTTAACCTGCGCATACCCTCTTTTAAAGCAATCTCTTCTATCCAGTGGATGTCTTTATTTCGTTCATCGCTTAATTGATCCATTACATAGATTGGGTCGCCCCCATCGTTATAAATCGGTTCAAAGAGAGAAACTGGATCTTGAATCGCATCCAGTGCGAAGACAATTTCTTCATGGGGAACTTCTAATACCTTCGCTATTTCTTCAGCTGTTGGTTCCCTTGAAGTTTCACTCATAAGACGTTCTCTGACCTGCAGAGCCTTATAAGCAATATCCCTAAGGGACCTGGAAACACGAATCGGATTATTGTCTCGTAAATACCGACGAATCTCTCCAATAATCATAGGTACTGCATAGGTGGAAAACTTTACATTCTGACTTAAATCAAAGTTATCAATGGATTTCATTAGTCCGATACAGCCGACTTGAAACAGGTCATCAACAAACTCGCCCCGATTGTTAAACCGTTGAATCACACTTAACACGAGTCTTAAATTTCCGTTGACGAGCTTTTCACGGGCAGTTAGTTCGCCCTCTTGCATTTGCTTGAAGAGTAATCTCATTTCTTCGTTTTTCAACACTGGAAGCTTTGATGTGTCCACACCGCAAATTTCAACTTTATTTCGAGTCAATCCTTTTTCCCTCCTCACAGGAGTTGCTGTACAAAAAACAGTATCTCCTCGGGAAGGAAAAATATGCACTTTTCCTTGGCAGCTGATTGACCCTAAATGATCCAAAATCGTGCTTACGTCCTGAAATTCTTAGCTTTTTTCCTTAGAAAAATTTTCTTTTTTTCTAAAATTAAACCATTTTGTTGAACTCTTTTCTTAATCTTTTGATGATTCTTTTTTCCAGTCTCGAAATATAGGATTGAGAAATCCCCAGCATATCTGCCACATCTTTTTGCGTTTTCTCTTCTCCGTTTGTAAGACCAAAGCGAAGTTCCATGATTTGCTTTTCGCGATCGGTTAACTGGTGGAGAGCTTTAGTTAAAAGCTTGCGGTCCACATTTGCTTCCAAATCCTTTGTGATGATATCATCATCTGTCCCAAGTACATCTGAAAGTAATAATTCATTTCCATCCCAATCAATGTTTAATGGTTCATCAAAGGAAACCTCTGACCTGATCTTATTATTTCTTCTTAAGTACATCAAAATTTCATTCTCAATACATCTCGAGGCATATGTAGCAAGCTTAATTTTCTTTTCAGGGTTAAACGTATTGACTGCTTTAATTAAACCGATGGTACCAATACTGATTAAATCCTCAATATTAATCCCCGTATTTTCAAACTTTCTTGCAATATAGACAACAAGTCTGAGGTTTCGTTCAATCAAAATCGAGCGCGCTGCCTTATCTCCGCCAGGTAATTTTTTTAAAAGCAGCTCTTCTTCATCCTTACTTAATGGAGGAGGTAATGCTTCGCTTCCGCCAATATAAAATACTTCGTCCGTTTTAAATCCTAATTTGATTAATAGTTTATACCAGTAATAGGATAAGCGTAGTCTCCATTTTTTCATGCAAGTTCCTCCTTCTAAAAATATGTTTTTCTGAGTATAGTAATATTAACTTACTTTCTCTGATTTCCCTGGCTGTCTAGGTCCAGTAAGCATTTTTGGATGGACAATGCATTGAAAAGCATCATCGGGAGAAAGCTCTTGCATAGTAAACGATACAAGACCCTTTTCACAAAGAAAGCAATCACCGTTTTTCTCAATTAAAATAGAGTCTGGCTTTACCGCCATAATCAGTTGATGCTCTTGTCCAACCACCCGAAAAGGAATAATTCGAAGCTTGTTCTGCCATTCTGAAGGAAATTCTTCCTCTCCCATTAATAAAGTCTCCGTGTTAGCTGCCATCCGCTTGATTGGTTCTGACATGACTTCCATTTGATTTTTAATTGAGATAAACATAACGGGAAGCCTGGTTAAAGGATCATACAATTGATTTCCACTATCCACCAATCCTTTGAATTCATAGGTCTCAGAATTGATTTTAATGTTGACACAAACAATTTGGTCAAACTGAATCTTGGTCATTTCCATTCCTTCTACATTCTTCTTTGAAAAATGCCAAGCAATAGGGAACCCGATAAAGACAAACAGCCAGCTTATTGGATCTCCAAATCCCTTAATTCCTGCAAGCAGGATGGAATCTGTTTGCAGAAAATAATGCGCCCCGATCAGTGCACCCCCAATTAAAAACGTACAAACATATAATGTCATTAATGCTTTAATAAAAAAGACCAGACGTTTATATCCAAACGTGGCAAGTATCATCAAAACCGAAAAAAGAAGTTTTGTAATCGGATGGTTTGAATAGGCATGTACGGGTGTAAATGATAATAAGATGATCAAGGAACCGATAAATCCACCAGATAACAACCTCCATAACCGAATCTTTCTCTTTAAAAAAATCGCTGTTAAATATAGGAGAAGACTATCAAATAAAAGGTTTAGGGCCCAGATTACATCTAAATAAACAACCAAACAGCTTCCCCCTTCATTGATTCCTCCAAAAGTAAACTGAACGCTCTTTATACTTCTATTATTCTGTTTTTATCTTGTTTAGGAAAAAGTATAACCCACATAGAGCGATGAAGTGTGTCACTTTCTGTAAACAAAAAAGAAGAAATTTTCACTATATGTCAGGAATTTTGTCGCATTTTTCCAGTAAAAATTTAAGAAAAAAGAAAAGGCACAGTCCATCATAATATGGACTGTGCCTTTTCTTTTAAAAAAATCTATCTTCTACGATTCCGATTTCTTAAGAAGGTTGGAATATCTAAAGCTTCTTCTTGAGAACCATTTGCATTTGTATTTCGAACTGGCTCTTGCGGTATTTCTTCACGCTTTGGTTCTCTTTTAACTGTACCCATTGGCGGTTTAGCCTGTCCAAATGAAGGGCGAGCCGCTTTCGGCTGAATGACTTCCTCATTGAATCCGGTAGCGATGACGGTTACGATAATCTCATCTTTTAGATTATCATTAATAACAGATCCGAAAATCATGTTTACCTCTTGGTCAGATGCTGTTGCAACAATATCAGCAGCCTCTTGAACCTCGTATAAGCTCAGGTTTGAACCGCCGGTAATGTTCATCAATACACCTTGTGCTCCATCAATGGATGTTTCAAGTAATGGAGAACTAATCGCTTTCTTTGCAGCCTCAGCTGCACGGTTTTCACCAGCTGCAATACCGATACCCATTAATGCAGAGCCTTTATTTGACATGATCGTTTTTACGTCTGCAAAGTCCAGGTTAATCAATCCAGGAACCGCAATTAAGTCAGAAATACCCTGAACACCTTGACGAAGTACATTGTCTGCCTCACGGAATGCTTCCAGCATTGGTGTGCTTTTATCAACAATTTCTAAAAGACGGTCGTTAGGAATTACAATAAGAGTATCTACTGCTTCCTTCATTGCAGCAATTCCCCCGGATGCTTGTGAAGAACGTTTTTTTCCTTCAAAGGTAAATGGGCGTGTTACTACACCTACCGTTAATGCTCCAAGCTCACGGGCAATTTGTGCAATGACGGGCGCCGCTCCGGTACCTGTTCCACCGCCCATTCCTGCCGTTACGAACACCATATCCGCTCCGCGTAAAGCTTCTTCTAATTGTTCTTTGCTTTCTTCAGCAGCTTTCTTACCTACTTCAGGATTGGCCCCGGCCCCTAGACCTCTGGTCAATTTTCCGCCAATCTGCATTTTCACTTCTGCCTTGGAAAGATTTAAGGCCTGTGCATCTGTATTAACAGCGATAAATTCAACGCCTTGTACCCCATGTTCAATCATACGGTTGACTGCGTTATTTCCGCCCCCGCCAACACCGATTACTTTTATTGTCGCAAGAGAATCTAAATTGGTATCGAACTCTAACATGACAAATCCTCCTAATTCGTCGATTTTCCTTTTCGTATGCTTATTCGAAAAAGTAACCAAGGATTTTTTTTACTTTTGATGACATCTTTTCTTCTGGTTGCTTTTCTACCTTTGCTTTTGGCTGTTGTTGTTGTTTTGGGACTTTCTTTTCGATCGGTTCCGAAACCGGCGATGGTGCAGCAACAGTCCCCCCTGGTAATCTAGCATTCTTGTAAGCATATTTGATTAAACCAACCGCTGTTGTATATTGAGGCTCTCTTACTCCAATATAATCAGGCAAAGCTATGCGAACTCTATTTTGCAATATCACCTGGGCAAGCTCCAGCACGCCTTGCATATTTGCGATTCCACCGGTCAACACATACCCTCCAGGCAAATCATTAAAGCCTTTCCGTTTCATTTCATGTAAAATCAAATCAAAGATTTCTTCCAATCTTGCTTCGATTATGTCAGAAATTTCAAGCTGGTTAAATTGTTGATGCTGATCGCTTCCAATTATCGGAACACTAAATACTTCATCTTCTGAAGCTTCATCATAGAAAGCATGTCCATGCTTAATCTTAATTTTTTCTGCATCCTCCGTGGAGGTGCATAAAACCTTTGAAAGGTCATTTGTAATATGATCTCCGCCAACCGGTAAGACACTGGTTGATTTCAAATGGCCTTGTTCAAAAACTGCCAAGGTCGTAGAACCCCCGCCAAGATCAATTAAGGCCACTCCTAGATTTTTTTCATCCTTTGATAAAGCAAATGAACCCGCAGCAAGCGGCTGAAGGGTGATGTCTAGTATATCCAGACCGGCCTTCTCCACACATCGGAGTGTATTATGCAAAATGGTTTTAGACCCTGTTATGATAGTCCCTTCCATTTCTAAACGGACACCAATCATACCGCGCGGGTCATTGATTTCATCAAGTCCATCAACAATAAACTGTTTGGAAACTACCCCGATGATTTCTCTTTCGGGCGGAATGGAAACTACTTGTGCCGCATCAATCACCCTTAAGACATCATCATTGGTAATTTCCCGATTCGGACTAGAAACGGCCACAACCCCATGGCAAGGCTGAAGCATAACATGATTCCCCGTTATTCCTACAATGACCTGCCTGATTTCCATCCCAATCATTCTTTCTGCCTGCTCTATCGCTCTCTTTATTGAATGAACGGTTTCATCTATATCTACAATTGATCCTTTACGTAAACCTTCTGATTTTACATTACCAACACCAATTATATTTAATGAGTCATTGACCATTTCACCAATGATAACTTTTACACTGGATGTACCGATGTCAAGACTAACATATATTTCATTGCTGTTCATTCTTTGGCACCTCCTTTAGCATTCCTTCAGTCGAACAACAATTTTATTTTGTTCAAAAAAAGATTTCAATACATATCTTACTAAAATTATTCGTCACAACTAAATGATTCCCTTTAAAATTCATCAATTTTTTTCTAATTTTTCTTTGCTAGATGACCATTTTGCGATTAAAATTCGTCGAATAACAGCAATATTTTGAAACAACCTGACTCCAAAGGCAAATACTGCTGCTAAATACAAGTCTACACCAAGATGGACACCTAGAAAAGCTAAACTTGCAGCGAGAATTATATTAAAAAAGAAACCTGAAACAAAAACTTTTTCATCGTAAATATTTTGCAGGTTTGCCCTAATTCCACCAAATAATGTATCCAAAGCTGCAAGCACAGCGATCGATAAATAATTTGAATATTCTTCAGGGATTCGAATGTCAGTAAACAACCCGAGAACAGTCCCAATGATTAATCCAAGTATGGGAAGCCACATTACTTATTGCCTCCTTCATTTCCTTTAACCGGCTCCATATAACGAATTCGAATTGGATTTTCATAGGCGGGAACCGTCACTTTTGTTTTGGGTGATGACACCGTTAATCTTAAATTTTCAATATAAAACTCTTCAATTGATTTGGAAACCTTCATTCGATTATACAGTTTTCCCGCAGTATCGATACTATCTGCGACTACCTTTACCTCGATTGGCAGGCTATTAATGGTATGTCCATCCATTTTTGTTTGGCCATTAATATCACGAATAACGGTGGTATTAATTACTCTTTGTCCATCAATTGAGACATATTTCGCCTCATACATATTTAATTCATTCAGTAATCTTTGCAGAAGATCTGGAGAAACGACCTTTGTCACAGGAGCCCCTAATTCAATTTCTTCAAGTGCAGGTTCAATTTTCAAGGTAATTCCGGGGCCTGCTACCTTTGTTAACCCGGCTTCAATCTTTAACTCATTTAATGTGCCTTTTAGTACCTGCTCCTTACCCTGCTTTCGTTTCGATTCATAGGCGGCTAATTTTTCCTCATTTGAACGAATTTCACTTAAAAGAGTGGACTGCAATTCCTTTTCCTTTAACAAGGCTTCACGAATCTCCCAAATATCTCTTGTATCACGATCCACCGGTTTTTTTATTGTTTGAAATTGAATCGCAATCATAAAACCGATGATAGCCATAATCAATGTAAAGCTAAAGTTTTTTGTCGGTTTGTCCACTTTTTTCACCTAACCCTTTTAAAATATTAAAATGTGGACATACTCTTCATCTTCTAGTTTCCTAGAATCGGATTCAAGGTAATTTCATCTTCTTGTTCAAGGCTAAAAACAATATTATCATTTACAAGCTGATCCTTTACCCCACCGGTAAGATTTAATGCGGCAGTTAGCACTTCAGGGTCTCCGATGGCTGATATCACAAATGGTGCCGGGTGCTGCACACCATCCACTGTGATGACAGGACCATTGCAATTAATGTAAGAATGGCTTGTCAGCCTTTGCCCATTGATGGCAATTGCCGCAGCACCGGAAATGTATAATTCATTTACAACTTTAAATACATGAAATTCATGGACTAAATAATTATTAACATTGACCACTTTAGGATCATAGGCACCATCCGCCAGAGTCACTTTGACTCCTTTGCCTTTCACCTTAACACTACCTAAAAACATCCGGTATTTCTCCGCATCCTCAGCAAGGTTATAAAAAGTTCGCGCTTCCTTTGAAAGGTCTTTTTCATTTTCAAGAACCCTATTTTGCTTTAAAGCTAATTCCTTTTCGAGTTTTCTGTTTGTTTCCTTTTGTGCATTCAACTGGTTTCTTAAATCAAGGGTTTTCTCCCATTGCTGGTCTGAAAGCTTTTTCGTATCACTCATGTGTTCCTTTTGAGTTAAATGATAGGAAAAGGCAATCATATACCCGAGCACCAGACACACAAGGGATAAGATGACATGATTACCCTTGACCTTTATCCTCTTCACTTTTTTTGATCCTCCGTCTTTGTATCATATGCCTTGAAATAAGAGCCTACTTCTAAGTCAATCACACCCTTTTTATTTGGGTCTAATTGGCTGACGATTGAAGGATAATGAACCATTTTTTCTGAAAAACTTCTTAGGGTTGCACTAACTTCAAAACCATCATTCATAAATAAGGAGATATGATATTTATCTGTTTTTTTCGGAGTATAGTGGATTTCAGATATGGAATTTACGATTTCGGCGGGAATACCTTTCAGTCCATCAACCATTTCATTTAAAACATCACCTTCTTCGAAATCAAAAAGAATGGGTGAATTATTCGGAATTTCTTTTAACCATTTCCCTTTAAGTATTTTCCCATTTTCCATAACAGGATAATAGGAGCCTTCTTTTTTTAGATAAGCAATTCGGTTATGTTCTTGGATGGTAATAAAAACAGTGTTGGGCCATTGAATTTTAACGTCCGCCTTTTTAACTTCTGAAAGTTCCTTTAACTTCTTGGAAATTTCCTTGCTCTTAACCTTCCATATATTCGTATTTTTCGTGACCCCAGTTTTTTTTATAATTTCCTTACTGGAATATAAATCATTTCCTTTTACAGAAATCTGTTTAATATGGCTTAATGGTGATTGCATATAGGCAATGGCTGCAATTAATGCAAAAAACAGAAATAGCAGTAGAATAAGCCTTCTGTTTGCTTTTCGCCGTCTTTGCTCTTTTAACTTAGGTATTCTGTCCTCTAAAGCAACAATTTTACCTTTATCCATTCCTTTCCCCCCGTCAAAAGAACAATCTTACGCTTGTCCCCAAAAATAGCCTAAGAAATTTCCGAGGATTTGCTTCTTAAAGTGAAAACAACGGCACGAATAATCATGCCGTCATTCATTTTCTTCCGTTTTTTATTTATGATTAGTAATTATATCACAATATTTGTCATTTGGACGAAAAATTAGTGTTAGAAAAGGGCAATAAATTTTGGTATTTACCCACCCACTTTTCTATTTTCGTCCGATAATTTCAACTTCTGTTTCCATTTTAATTTCATATAGGCTATAGATAGTGTCCTTTACATATTGTATTAAAGCAAGAACATCGCCTGCTGTTGCATTACCTGCATTTACAATAAAGTTTCCATGCATTTCAGAGATTTTGGCCCCGCCGATGCTATACCCCTTTAATCCAGCCACTTCGACTAACTTACCGGCATAGTTTGGTAGAGGATTTCGAAAAATACTGCCCGCGCAAGGAAAATTCCATGGCTGTGTTTCTTTTCGGTAATCCTTATTTTTTTGCATCTGCGAAACAATGCTAGTTTTTACGCCCGCTTCCATCTGGAAAGCAGCCTCTACCACAATTCCCGGACGTTTCTTTTGCAGTACAGAAGTTCGATAGGTAAATTCCATTTCTTCGTTTGAAAGCCATTCCATCGTTCCATTTTCGAATAAAATTAGGGCTCTCGTTAATATTTTACTAATATCCGATCCATGTGCACCTGCATTCATATACACTGCCCCACCGACAGACCCTGGAATTCCACTTGCAAATTCAAGACCGGTTAAACCCATTTTGCTAATTTTTGTGGCTAAGCTTACGAGTGAATAGCCTCCGCCGACTGTAATCTCAGATCCGTTTATAGTAAGCTGATCCAATCCGGAACCTAACTTAATTACAACACCCTCAATTCCCTTATCAGAAACTAAAAGATTGGAACCACGTCCTATCGCTCTCCATGGCAATTGGTACTTACGAACTAATTCCATTACTTTTTTTAAATTTTCAGTTGAAGAGGGTTCAATAAACAAATCTGCAGGACCGCCAATTTTGATGGTGGTATGGTTTGACAGCAGTTCATTTTGCTTTACCTTTCCAATATTTAATTCTTTCAATTGTGTGATCATTCCGTCCACTATATCACCCTGACTTTCTAAACCTTATTTATTCAATTTATGCTAAAAGTGAATTTGGGCTACCTTTGTTTTTCGTTTGTCAATTTTTTTATCAAATCATAAAGCCTGTTAGCCGAATCTGGAACGCCGATTTTCTTCGCTTTTTCCTTCATCTCTTTTAGTTTTTCCTTGTTTAACAAAATCTGGTCAATGCTCTCGACAAGACTTTTGTTATTCAAATCTTTTTCCAGCAATATTTGTCCTGCCCCATTTTCACTCAATGATCTTGCATTCTTTTCTTGATGATTATTGGTAACATACGGACTTGGGACAAGAATACTTGGAACCCCAAGTGAAGTAAGCTCTGCTAACGTGGTAGCACCTGCCCTGGAAACAACTAAATCAATTCCTGCCAGTACTTCAGGCATATTATGGATAAACGGCTTAATGATAACATTGCTGGGATTACCGATTAACTCTACTTCTTTTTTAACATCTTCATAGTGTACATCTCCGGTTATATACAATACCTGATACAATTTACTGCCAAAATCAGATAAGGATTTGACAACTGCATCATTAATTGGTTTTGCACCACGGCTGCCACCAAAAATAAGTACGGCTGGTGTTGTTGTACTTAAACCAATGGATAAACGCCCCTTCACTCCATCTTGACCAATCACTTCTGAGGCCCGAGGGTTTCCGGTGAAAACAACTTTATCTAAAGGAAAATATTCTTTCGCTTCATCAAAGCAAATGGCAATTTTATTTACATATCGGCTTAAAAATTTATTGGTCAAACCAGGAACACTGTTTTGTTCATGAATGATGGAGGGTATTCCAAGTTTGGCTGCAGCATATACAACTGGACCACATACATATCCGCCTGTTCCAATCACAACGTCCGGCTTAAACTCCTTTAGTATCTTTTTACTATCTCTCGTTCCTTTGAGGAAGCGAAAAATCGTTTTAATATTTTCAAAGGAAATTTTTCTTCGAAACCCGGTGATATGAATCGATTTAAAAGGAATGTTTTCTCTTGGGACAAGATTGCTCTCTAAACCATTTTTCGTTCCTATGTATAAAAATTCCGCATCTTTTGTCTGTTTTTGAATTTCTCTGATAAGGGCGAGAGCAGGATATATATGTCCTCCCGTTCCACCGCCGCTGACAACGATTTTCATAAATACACCTCATTAAAAATGGCTAACTACCTAATTACCTTCCTCATTCTACTATAAAAATCTATAAAATAAAGCCATTGATAAAAGAATGTTATGTAAATGTAAAAAAATACCCTGTTTTCAAACAGGGCATTGATTAATACCTTGAATAACGGCTTATATTAAGAAGTACACCGATTGCCATTAACATTAAGGTCAAGGAAGATCCACCGTAACTTAAAAATGGCAGTGTGATGCCCGTAACCGGCATCAGTCCTGTTACTACTCCGATATTGATCATGACTTGAATGGCAACCATTGCAATAATTCCAATGGCTAAGAAGCTTCCGTACAAATCTGGAGCACCCAGCGCAATTCGAATGCCTCTCCAGAGGAGCAATGCAAAAAGCAATAAGATAAAGGAACCACCGATAAACCCAAGTTCTTCAGAAAGGATTGCAAAGATAAAGTCCGTTTGCGGTTCCGGCAAGTAGAAAAACTTTTGCCGGCTTTGACCAAGCCCCAATCCAAACAAACCGCCCGGACCAATCGCGAGGAGCGACTGGATAATTTGAAAACCACTTCCGAGCGGATCCGACCATGGATCCATGAAAGAGGTAATCCGCTTAATCCGATAAGGAGCCGACGCAATAAGGCCAACGAATCCGGCTACACCCAGCAGCCCTAAAAAAGTAAAGTGGCTAATTCGGGCACCGGCAACAAAAATCATCACAACACAGGTTCCCATCATTACAGTTCCCGTACCAAGGTCCGGCTGCAGCATAATCATGGCAAAAGCAATAAATGCAAGCCCGAGTGACGGAATAAGTCCTTTTTTGAAGGAAGTAATGAATTTTTGCCGTTCAGATAAGTATTTTGCCAAAAAAGCAATCATCGCTAGCTTCATAAATTCTGAAGGCTGAATCGAAAATGCGCCTACCCCAATCCAGCTTCTCGAACCGTTTCGAACATTCCCAATCCCAGGTATCAAAACAAGGACCAATAAGACAAAACAAACGATTAATATCGTCTTTGCCCATGTTCTCCATGTCCAGTAATTGATGTTCATAATAAAAAACATCGCAGCGATTCCGACACCTGCAAAAAGAGTTTGTCTTTTTGCAAAGAAGAAGGAATCATGAAATTTATATTCTGCCATTACAGCGCTGGCACTGTAAACCATTATCAGCCCAATAGCAAGAAGCGTGAAGGTTACAATCATTAAAATAAAGTCAGGGGTTGTTCTCTTTGTCGGCACCACTAAACACCTCAACTACCAGTTTTAGGGCTTAAAGTGATCCAGAAGGAGAACCCTAAGTTGGACAAGCCCTTACTTAAGCTTATGCACCGCTTCGATAAAAATGTCTCCCCTAACTTCAAAAGTTTTATATTGATCCCAGCTGGCACATGCAGGAGATAACAAAATTACATCACCTGATTCAGAATGCTGATAGGCCTCAGGCACGGCTTCTCCAACATTATCGACACGCTTGATTATTTTTATTCCCGCCTCTTTTGCTACACGTTCAAGCTTAGGTGCGGTTTGACCAAATGTAATTAACACCTTGACATTCTTTAAATAAGGTATCAGTTCATCAAATTCATTTCCTCTGTCCAAACCGCCTGCTAATAAAATAACTGGAGACTTGAAAGCAGCCAAGGCATTTACAGTAGCTAAAATATTAGTAGCTTTTGAGTCGTTATAAAATTTGCGTCCGTTAATTTCACTTACGTACTGAAGACGATGTTTTACGCCTGTAAATGTTTTAAGTACTTCTTGAATAGAGTGATTATCCACCCCAGTAAGCTTTGCTGCGGCAAGTGCTGATAAGATATTTTCAAGATTATGTACACCCGGCAGGGCGATATCCTTCACCTGCATCACTTTTTCACCGTTAAAACAAATCCATTCATGCGAAAGATAGGCACCTTCTGATAATTGGCCTTTTGTTGAAAATGGAATTATTTTAGCTTTGGAATGACGGGCAATTTCCATTGTATCTTCTTGATCATAATTAATAATTAAAAAATCGTTTTCTGTTTGATTTCTTGTTATATTTGCTTTTGCCTTGATATATTCTTTTCTTGTTCCATGGTAGTCCAAATGGGCATCATATATATTGGTAATAATCGCAATTTTAGGGGTGAAAGTATCAATCCCCATTAACTGAAATGAGGATAACTCAATTACAATCGTATTGTCTTTTGTTGCCTCTTCCGCTACACCTGATGCCACTGTTCCAATATTACCGGCAATCAGCGGCTGTTTTTTTCCTTCATTCAACATTTCAAAACAAAGAGTTGTAGTCGTCGTTTTTCCATTTGTACCAGTAATTCCAATAAATGGTGCCTCGGAAATTTGGTACGCAAGTTCAACCTCCGTCTGGACCGGGATCCCTTTTTCAAGAGCCCCTTCAATAATTGGATTGGTATAAGGGATTCCCGGGTTTTTGACAATTAGTTCAAACCCTTCATCAAGAAGCTCCACAGGATGGTCACCGCAAATAACCTTAATCCCTTCTTCTAACAATCCACGTGCTTCAGGGTTTTCCGATAATGGCTTTCGATCGTTTACCGTTACAAACGCCCCAAGCTTATGTAAGAGTGCAGCAGCAGTCACCCCGCTTTTTGCAAGTCCGAGAACAAGAATTTTTTTATGACGATACGTTTCAATCTGTTTCACTTACAACCACACCTCGATATAGATTCCAAGAATCGCTAAAATTAGTCCAACACTCCAAAAAGTAACAACAACCCGCCATTCGGACCAGCCAGCTAACTCATAGTGGTGATGCAACGGGCTCATCCGGAAAATCCGTTTCCCGGTTGTTTTAAAGGAAATGACTTGAAGTATAACCGATAAGGTTTCAATGACAAATACTCCGCCGATAATAATGAGCAGAATTTCAAGCTTAGTCAAAATGGCAATAGCCGCAATTGCACCGCCAAGTGCAAGCGAACCGGTATCTCCCATAAAAACCTTAGCCGGGTGAGCATTAAAAACTAAAAATCCTAAAACGGCCCCAACAATCGCAACGGAAAATATCGCTACTTCCACCTGTGATTGATTCCATGCCAGTACAGCATATGCCCCAAAAGCAATCGCAGCAGTACCAGATACTAATCCATCAAGTCCATCCGTTAAATTGACTGCATTGGAAAAACCAACAAGCCAAAAAATAATGAAAAAGACATAAAACCAGCCTAAGTCAAAGGAGTAATCTCCAAAAGGCAAAGTAATTTCTGTCGGATAGCCATTTTGTTTATAAACAAAATAAAAAATCACTGAAATAATGATTTGCCCTAAAAGTTTTTGTTTGGAGGTTAACCCTAAATTCCGCTTTAATACCACTTTGATAAAATCATCGAGAAAACCAAGTAAGCCAAAGCCAAACGTCACTAGTAAAAGTAAATAGGTTTTTACTGTTGGCGCAGAAAACTTTCCGGTCATCACTAAAGTAGTAATAATAATGGAGAATAAGATCATAATTCCGCCCATTGTAGGCGTACCCGTTTTCTTTTGATGGGATTTCGGGCCCTCTTCACGAATGCTTTGTCCAAATTTTAACCTTCTTAAGAAAGGGATAAAAATGGGAGAAAGCAATACAGAAATTAGAAATGACATGATGATCGTAAATAAAATCACTTGCTCCAGCATTTTATCCCCTCCTTCCTTGATAAGCTTCATTAAATTTATCTGCTAATTTATTCAGCATCACTGCAATATCATATGTTTGTTTATTTTTGTTAAGAAGTTCTATCTTTACTAAATCAAATTTTGTTATATTCATTGTCTTTTCTGTTTCTCCATCTAATTTATCTATATATTGTTGTAGGATCCTCCGCACAGCTTCCCCCGGATCTTCCACAAGAAAAATTGGAAAGTGATTCGGAGTATAGTGCGGCAGTTTTTTTTCTTTATGCCAAATCGCAGCAATTGCCCCATTGGCAAGTGCCTCTTTTAGTTCACCTGACTCTTTACTGAGCGGTACAAAAATCCCTTTTGGCTGGATTGCATCTGCTTGGTCCGTTAGGGTATTAAAAGTAAGTGTAGGTTCATGTGTGCCCCGGACCTCATGACTGAAATTGGCAACATCATTATAAACTAAATACATCTCCTATCTCCCCTTGATTGCATCTCGAGCAACAAGCCGGTCATCAAAATCATACACTTTGCTTCCAATAATTTGATACGTTTCATGACCTTTACCGGCAATAAGAATAACATCACCTTCAGATGCACGGTCAACTGCTGCTTCAATTGCCTTTTTTCTGTCCGGTATTACCTCAAATCCTAAACCTTGTACCCCGGAAACCATATCATGAAGGATAGCCATAGGATCTTCACTTCTTGGATTATCTGATGTAAATATCGGATCTGTTGCATATTGGCAGGCAATTTGAGCCATTAATGGTCTTTTCGTGCGGTCACGGTCTCCCCCACAGCCAACCACTACGAATATTTTTTTTCGGGCAAACTGACGAACTGTCTTCAAAACATTTTCCAAACTATCCGGTGTATGGGCATAATCTACGATGATGGTAAAGTTTTGACCCTTATCAACTAGTTCAAACCTTCCCGCTACTCCTTTAATACTTTGAATGGATTGGATGATTTGAGATATTGGCACACCTGATACGATTGAGGCTGAAACACTGGCTAACACATTATAAACATTGAATTTTCCTAAGAGCTGAATTTTAACCGGGTGTCTGTCCTCGTTGATGATTAAATCAAAGGTTGTGCCAAAGGACTTCATTTGAATATTTTCCGCCCGGATATCTGCATGGTTGTTAATCCCATATGTAATGACATGCGCAGCTGTGGATTTTTCAAACAATACCGAAGCAGGTTCATCTGCATTCAGAATGGCGAATTTCGGTTTGTTTTTTTCAAAAGTATTTCCGAGTTGTGAAAATAGTAAGCATTTTGCACGGTGATAATCTTCCATAGTTTTATGATAATCAAGATGATCCTGGGATAGGTTCGTAAAAACCGCAACATCATAATCACAGCCGTGCACCCTTCCGATATCTAAAGCATGTGAAGAGACCTCCATAACAGCTAATTCAACACCAGCCTCAACCATTTGCTGAAAGTTTTTTTGCAGTGTCAGACTATCAGGGGTTGTATTTTTGGTTTCGATTGTCCTGTCCCCAATCTTTGTATACATTGTCCCAATCAAACCTGTTTTCTGACCCGAATCTGCAAAGATTTTTTCAATTAAATGGCTGGTGGTGGTTTTTCCATTTGTTCCAGTAATGCCAATTAAATGCATTTTTTTCGATGGCTGCCCATAAAAAGCATCGGCAAGAACGGCCATTGCGCGGGTAGTATCCTTTACTAAAATGATCGGAATATCAAGCAGGAGCATTTTTTCAGCCAAAATAGCAACCGCACCATTTTTAACGGCAGCTTCTGCATAATCGTGTCCATCCACGGTGTACCCCTTGATACAAATAAATAAGCTTCCCTTTTGCACCTTACGGCTATCATTTTCAATTGAAATTATTTCCGGATTTGCTCCCGAATATGGGACTAATGAATGCAAATATTCAAGTAGATTTAACAGCTTCATTTTCACTCAAATCCTCTCATGACCAGGAAGTACATGGCTTGCGCTTTTCTTATTTTACATGAAATTAAAACCAAATTCCATTCTACCATTAATTGCAGCGGAAAAATAGGCGGCAGAATACATATTCCAGCCGCCTACCCCATTACTTTTAAATCTATTCACCATTACCAAAATAAAGTCTAATTTTCGAACCCTCTTTTAATTTTGTTCCAGGGGCAGGAGATTGCCTTACCACCACATCCCCTTCACCGCTTGCATCAATCTTCAAATTAATCATCTGCTCGCCAATTTCATTTTTTGTCATTCCAACCAAATCAGGCAGTTTGATGACGGGGACATCATCCCAAGCCTTTTTCTTTTCGATTTGGTTTTTACGAGGCTCAACGCCCATGGCACGCAGACTATCCTTCATGATATTTCCAACAATTGGCGCCGTTACCTGACCACCGAATTGAACAACTCCCTTGGGATTATCAACGGCCACATAAACAACAAGCTGCGGGTCATCCGCCGGTGCAAACCCAATAAAGGAAACAATATGGTTATTTTCTAGATAACGTCCATTTTGTGCTTTTTGCGCTGTCCCTGTTTTACCGCCAATTCGATAAGAGTCGACAAACGCCTTACCGCCAGTCCCTTGAGCAACAACACTTTCAAGTGCATTACGAACCTTTTTAGACGTTGCCTCGGAAATCACTCTTCGTTTTGCTTCAGGTGTATTTCTCATGATCACTTCATTTGTTAATGGATCATCAATCTCTTTTGCAATATACGGCTTATAAAGTATTCCTCCGTTTATAGCTGCCGCAACCGCTGTGACTTGCTGAATTGGTGTAACCGAGACCCCCTGGCCAAATGCGGTGGTCGCTAATTCAACCGGACCGACCCGATTCAAATTAAATAAAATCCCTGTTCCTTCTCCTTGTAAATCAATTCCCGTCTTTTGTCCAAATCCGAAATCCTTTATATATTTAAATAATGTATCTTTACCTAAGCGCTCTCCTAATTCCACAAACCCTGGGTTACATGAATTTTGTACAACCTGTAAAAATGTTTCACTGCCGTGTCCGCCGCGTTTCCAGCATCTAAGTCTCGCACCGGCAACGGTAACAAATCCAGGGTCATGAAAGTGATCCTTCTCCAAATTCACTTTTCCTTCTTCCAATGCGGCAGCAAGGGTAATAATCTTGAAGGTAGATCCAGGCTCATAGGTTGACCATACAGGCAGATTCCGGTTATAAACTTCCTGTGAAACATTTCTAAAATTAGCCGGATCAAATGTAGGCCTGCTGGACATTCCTAAGATTTCGCCATTATTAGGATTCATGGCGATGGCAATAATTCCGTCCGGATTATATTTTGCCTCGGCAATATCTAACTCCCTCTCCATAATGGTTTGGATTTTCGTATCGATCGTTAATTTTAAATCGAGTCCATTCTTCGGCGGTTCATAATCATCCGGCATGTCGTTCATCCTTTTGCCTTTTGCGTTTGCATAAAATTTTACAGCTCCCCGCTCCCCACTTAGTTCCTTATCATAATACTTCTCAAGCCCCATCAAGCCCTGGTTGTCCACTCCGGCAAAGCCAAGAACATGGGAAAGATAGCTTCCATATGGATAATGGCGTTTAGAATCTTCGCCAATATAGATTCCATCAAGACCTAATGCCCTTATTTCTTTCGCCTTTTCATGGGAAATTTTCCTTCCCTCTTTGACTCTGACAATCGATTGTCCCTGGGTAATTTCCTTATAGGCCTTTTCCTTTGTTATATTTAACACGGAGGCAAGTTTTTCAGCTGTTTCCGCCGGGTTTTTAATCTGCCTTGGAACAACCCAAACAGTTGGGGCACTGATATTTGTTGCTAAAGGGACCCCATTTCGATCGACAATTTCCCCGCGCTCAGGCTCAAAGGGAATATTTCGGCTCCACGAATCTTTGGCTTTTCCGGTCAACATATCGCCAAGAACGAACTGTACATACCCCAGCCGGACATCAATAATTAAAAAGACAAGTATTCCAACGAAAAGTGCAATCATTAACCGTTTACGGACAGTTACATTTGAAACACGCATACTTGAACGAGCCTCCTCTTTAGTGGTCGTTCCATTTATATGCTTGTACAATTGTGATTAGACCGTTAAGAAAAAAGAAAACTCACCTTTAAAAAGGTGAGTCAGGTAGTCAAAAAACTTTCGATATCTTTTTATTTCATTCACTTTCTTTAACAATTCACCGCACTAATTAATGTAAAGTCTTTTCAATTGGTGTATTCAAGTGTGGGAACAGCCCACCACTCTCCTAATATAATCGCTCAAAAAGTAAAATAAAAGTCGTAACACGACAAACCACTTTTCTTTTCCCTTTTAACGGGAATACCAACTCGTTCGGGCAATGAAACCACTTTTCTTTTCCCTTTTAACGGGCATATCAGCTTGTTCGGGCAATGAAACCACTTTTCTTTTTCCTTTTAACGGGTATATCAGCTTGTTCGGGCAATGAAACTACTTTTCTTTTCCCTTTTAACAGGCATATCAGATTGTTCGGGCAATGAAACCACTTTTCTTTTCCCTTTTAACAGGCATATCAGCTTGTTCGGGCAATGAAACCACTTTTCTTTTCCCTTTTAACAGGCATATCAGCTTGTTCGGGCAATGAAACCACTTTTCTTTTCCCTTTTAACGGGCATATCAGATCGTTCGGGCAATGCCTGCCAAAATATAAAAAAATTGCAACACACTTAGCTAGATTGGAAATAGTGTGTTGCAATGCTTTAAGTTGATTTGCTCCCTGTTGATTGGAGCAGAGGGTGCGAAGACTCCTGCGGGAGTACGGGGCAGGGGAGACCCCGCAGGAGCGAAGCAACGAGGAGGCTCCCCGGCACGCCCGCGGAAAGCGAAGCACCCGGAGCGGAAATCAACAGGCCAGTTAGCAGGTACAAATATTTAATTAAAAAGTGGTAGTTTAGATTCAGACATAATAAAAAATTGCAGAGAAAAATACCCTTTCTCGACAATCTGAAAACTCGCCTTTATAAAAGGCGAGTTTTCTTTAATCGCTAATATTTTGGTCAGAATTTTTTTCTTGACTTGTATCCTCCATGTTATTGGATAGCTGCTCAGGAGATTGCAATTGTACAATTAAATTATCTCCCTTTTTTAATGGAGTTCCAGGACTAATATTCTGTTTTACTACATATCCGCTGCCTGCAACGTTATACTTCAAATCAACTAATTTTGCAAGCTGCATAACATCACGAAGTGACCAGCCAGTCATATCAGGAGCAATCAGTTTTCCCTTCGTTCCTAATAAAACCTTTTCTCCTTCGAGAATGGTGGTTCCAGCCTTTGGAAGCTGGGTGGTCACATCCGGTCCTTTTCCAAGTACAATTGGATTAAATCCTTGAGCTTTTAATTTTTTCACGGTTTCCGTTACCGAATTTCCGGATAAATCTCCAAGTTTGACAGAGGTGGATTTCTCCACTTTAGATGGGCGGATATTTAAGTATTGTAAACTATTTTTCATCACCGGTTTAAATATTTCCGAAACAGGACGAGAGCCATATTCATAATTGTCAATTTGTGGCTGTTGCACAGCAACATAAACGATTAATTTCGGATCATTTTTTGGCGCCATTCCTAAAAATGAAAAAATATAATTCTGCGATCCTGTTAAATAGCCTGCTCCATTAGGGTTGGGAATATTGGCAGTCCCTGTTTTACCGGCAACACTATAGCCATCAATCTTGTATCGCCCACCTGTTCCATTTTTTGAAGTAACAACCGTTTCAAGATAATTACGAACAGTTTTGGCTGTTTCAGCGGTTATTGGTGTGGAAACCACTTCAGGTTTTGTCTGTTTAATCGTCTTTCCAGTATCATGATTGACAATTTTATCCATCACATATGGCTTCATCATTTTCCCGTCATTGGCAACAGCTGTAGCTGCTTGAATTAGCTCAATTGGTGTAACAGCAGTCCCTTGACCAAACGCTGTTGTCACTTTTTCGATTGGGAAATTAAACATAATTTTCCCCGATGCTTCATTCGGAAGATCAATTCCGGTAGGACGGTCAAAGCCAAATTTACTTAGATATTCCCTGAACTTTTCAAACCCTAATTTCTCGCTGGCAATTTTGGCGAAGGCGACATTCGATGAACGCTGCAGACCTTCCAAATAAGAAATGGTCCCCCAGCCAGAATAATTATGGTCATGAATCGCCGGTGACCTTGGTGATACTTGATAAGATCCCGATTTATATAATTCATTCGGGTTAAAAACCCCTTCATTCACCGCTGCGGCAAGCGTGAATATCTTCATCGTAGAACCGGGCTCATAGGAAGTTTCAATGGCCTCATTATGCCAACTGTCCGTAATCCCTTCCTTTGTTTTCGGATCAAAAGTTGGCCGCTGCCCCATCGCTAAAATTTCACCTGTTTTCGGATCCGCGACAATCGCAATAATTTTTTTCGGATTATATTTCTTTACCACCTTATTCATCGCATCTTCTAAAAACGTTTGGATTTTCTGATCGATGGTTAAATAAACATCATCCCCATCCTTTGCAGGGGTGATGTTTTCCTTTTTATCCGGAAGAATATAGCCCCATAAGTCACTTTCATAATTTATTTTTCCATTTGTGCCCGTTAAATAGTCATTTAGGGATTTCTCAATTCCCATTTGTCCTACTATTTTATTATCTTTTTTTTCATCAGGGTCAGCATATCCTACTAAATGTGAGGCAAATACCCCGTTTGGATAGAAACGCTTCATTTGCGGGATAAAGGTAATCCCCGGAAGCTTTAAAGCCTCAATTTTTCTTTTCGTTTCAATCGATATATCTTTTCCGGCCGAGCCAAATTGAACCTCAAACAATTTTTTGGTTAGTCTACTATAAATCTCAGACTCATCCATATCAATATATTTTGCCAATTCTTCTGCAGTTTTACGCGGATCCTTAACATGCATTGGATGCTTCGGGTCCGTCGTCATCTTTTTACTTAAAATGGCAAGGAGTGTGTATGAAGCTGTGTCTTCTGCGACAACTTCTCCCTTTCGATCATAAATAATCCCTCTGGATGCTTCAAGGGTTCCTACCCTCGTATATTTTTTCTGTGCCTTTGCTGCAAGCGGCTGCCCAGCAGCTTCACCCGATATTTCAATTGAAAAATAGCGGTAAAGTAATATAAAAAAGAGCAGGCCGAATAGTACAAATAAAATGGCTGCTCCAACATTCATATAGGGCTGTTTCTTAATCATTTCTGCACAACCTTGACGTTATTTTCGTTTAAAACGAGTCCCATTTCCTTTGCTTTTTCATAAATACGTTCATACGTACTAAGTTCGCTAACTTGTACTTTTAAGTCATTATTAACCTTCTTTTGTTTTTCAATCGAGGATTCAGTTTCCTGGATCCCTTTGTTCACCTTCCAAATTTGTGCCTGATTAGAGATGATGTGGGTTGCGCCAAAACAAACCATTCCGGCAAATGCTATACCGAGGACCTTCTCCCCGGGTGTAAGCCAGGATTTTTTAATTTTTACTTTTGGTTTTCCTTGAATCGTTTCTGTTACTTGTTGCTGCTCTTGATATCTCCTGGCAAGATTACTCAAACTTTTCCCCTCCAGCTATTTTTTATATTTTTTCCGCGATACGAAGCTTCGCAGATCGGGCACGATTGTTTTGTTCGAGTTCTTCTTCAGATGGAAGAATAGGTTTTCGAGAGATTAATTTTAACGTTGGTTTGTACTGTTCTGGAATTATTGGTAAACCATGGGGCAAATCAGGGGCTTCACTTGCCTTTTTAAATGCCGCCTTACAAATTCGGTCCTCTAACGAGTGGAAGGTAATCACACTGATTCTTCCTCCCGGATTTAAAATTTCCATAGCTTGGGTTAAGGATTGTTCAAAAACGGATAGTTCGTCGTTTACTGCAATCCTTATCGCCTGAAAAATTCGCTTGGCTGGATGACCGCCTTTTCTTCGGGCAGGTGCAGGGATTGCGTCCTTTATTAATTCAACCAATTCCGCTGTTGTTTCAATTGGTCTGGTTTCTCGTGCTGCCTCAATTTTCCTTGCAATTTGCTTAGAAAATTTCTCTTCACCATAGCGAAAAAAGATTCTGACTAAATCTTCATATGCCCAATGATTAACGACATCATAGGCCGAAGTGCGTGCTTCCTGATCCATTCTCATATCTAATGGGGCATCATGATGATAGCTGAATCCTCTTTCCGGTGTATCTAACTGTGGGGAGGATACCCCTAAATCATAAAGAACACCATCAACTTTCCTTATTCCTAAGGCTTCAAGCTCCTCTTTTAAATATAAAAAGTTACTTTTAATAATCGTCAATTTTTCAAGATTTGACACTAACTTCTTTTTGGCATTCGCAATGGCAATTTCATCCTGATCGAAGGCAAATAATTTTCCCTGTGCCCCCAACTTTGAAAGAATGAGTGAGCTATGTCCTGCTCCGCCTAACGTACAATCAACATAAATACCATCCGGTTTAATATTTAAACCTTCCACTGCTTCGTTTAATAACACTGTTGTATGTTCAAACATTTTCCAATTCTCCTTATCGAATCAAACGATATATAATAAGTTATGTTTATATAACTTTTCCATTATATATCAAAGCCAATCATATTTTCTGCAATCTCGGCAAAAGATTCTTCAGACTGTACAAAATAGTCTTCCCAAATCTGCTTGCTCCAGATTTCAATTCGATTGGAAACCCCGAGGACGACACATTCTTTTTCTAATTTTGCATATTGAAGCAATGGGGCAGGAATATTAATCCTTCCTTGCTTGTCCAACTCACTTTCTGTTGCTCCAGAGAAGAAAAATCGAGTAAAAGCACGGGCATCTTTTTTCGTCAGTGGTAAACCTTTAAGTTTTTCTTCTAACACTTTCCACTCTGTTAATGGGTATCCAAACAAACATTGATCCAAACCCCTCGTAATAATAAACATTTCACCAAGATCATCTCGGAATTTGGAGGGCACGATAATACGGCCTTTGTTATCAATGCTGTGATGGTATTCCCCCATGAACATACCCGTAACCCCCACTTTCTATATAAAATGTACCACATCCCCCCACTTTCCTCCACT
Organism: Neobacillus niacini; assembly: GCF_031456445.1. Taxonomy (GTDB): domain Bacteria; phylum Bacillota; class Bacilli; order Bacillales; family Cytobacillaceae; genus Neobacillus; species Neobacillus niacini_I. The sequence continues at coordinate 426,864 of NZ_JAVDUQ010000001.1, forward strand.
TATTTTTACTATTCGTTTTAAAGATTTAAAATCCCTTTAAAACTTGTAATTTTTTTCAAAAAAAAGAAACTTCACAAAACGGGAAGTTTCTACATTTTAATTATTTTATGCCGTCCATCAAACTCAAAGCTTAAGTCCATAACCTCATTAATTAGATGGAGTCCATACTGATTTAAATAATAAAACACATTCCAAGTTCTCTCTTGCGGGAACCCGTCAGGTCTTAACGAAAGATCCACTCGGCCATATTTTCTTAGGATGACATCATGTTTTAATTTCACCGAATCGTTTAATTTCTTTTGCATGAATTCCATTTCTTCTACGAGCTTACTCTCATTTTTCTTTAATAATGGCAGCAGTCCTTTATCAAGCAGGGCAGTCTTTGCCTCGATAAGACGGTATTGTGAAGTCAGTTGTTCCTTAGCAGTTAAAAAAAGTTCCTCCACTTCTTTATCTTTTATTGAGTCAAGAAACAACTCTTTGTCTTTAGTTGTCCCCTTGGTTAAAACGGCAGACAAGGTTAAATTTAGTTCATTAAGGTCCGTTTCAACAGAGCGGTCAAGAAAGGTAATATTTAGCCTAGGCACAATCGGGGGCATTTTCATATTAAAAAATTCAAAAACAAGCTTTAATTCTGCCCAATAAGAGATCTCCCCAGGACCGGCAATAAAAGCAAGGGTTGGAAAAAGTAATTCCTGCATTAAGGGTCTAGTTACCACATTATTGCTTAACCTGCCGGGATCTTTCGCTGCAATCTCCACTAATTCTTCTTTCGTAAGGGAAATGACACCACTTTTTCCCACAAATCGGTCTGTTTCATGATTGTATTCGAGAAGAATTCGTTCATTCATTCTTTCATCATAATAGAATAGATTTGCAGCCCGTTCATTTGCTTCGATTGTAATCGGATAACCCTTTTGGCTAATCTCATCCTGCTGTTTTAATAAAGAATAGGTAATAGAGTTATGATGAATAATTTGTTCAGTCAAGAATTCCCTTTGAATCTGACGGAAAAGCCGGTCACCTGAATCGACAATTAACAAACCGTAATCTTTAAATAATTCCATTACAATGTTTGCAAAAAAGTCTACAAAGGTACTGGATTTACTTACTTGCTCTTCCGCAAATGCAATAAGCTGATTGGTATGATTGGTTTCACCAAAGTTTTCAATCACATTTTTCACCCATGCAAGACATATGTCTTTATCCAAGTGAATATCAGAAACCATTTTCTTTTGGAAAACTCTCTCTGGATAAATCCATTTATCCATTCGGTTTTCGACCGGAACAAAAACGTGATTTACTTCTTGAAAATCATGATCCTCACCGGCAATCCAAAATACAGGAATAACAGGTACACCCAGCTGTCTTTCTTTTTGCTGAGATAATTTAATGATGGAAATTACTTTATGTATCGAGTAAAGCGGTCCCGTTAGTATTCCAGCCTGCTGCCCGCCAATGACAACCACACTTTCAGGATTTATGAGCTTTTCAAGTGAATTCTCCACAGCTTTCGAAGAAGGATATTTCTTCATAAACTCTTTAATATACTCCGTTAGTTCTTCGCGGGGAAAGCTTCGATTTTTCAACTCCGTTAATCGATCCTGGTCATCGGATATTTGGTTATAACGATAGTGGAAAAACGATTGTATATCGGCAGCCTGCTCCAGATAATTCGAAGCAAAGCGGTTTACAGCCGGTAAAGAGAGATTTAAAATCTCCATTTATGTACATCCTTTCTAATCAACCATATTCATTCCTTAAGAGTATAGCATTAACACCAGTTTTTCAAAAAAAATTTTGCTTATAAAAATTCTTGAAAACTTAATTTTTTATGAAAAAAAGGTAAACGTCAATGCTCGATGAATCAATCCATAAAATGTAAGTGCAAGATAAGTAAGGAAAAAGAGGATAAAATTAAATCTCCAAAACCCTTTCAACACTTTTCCGAAAAGAATCTCACCTTTTATTTTCCAATGAACCACCGCAAAGACCATTGCAATGAGAATCATTACTACTATAATTAACCAGAAAAGCGATTTTCCCCATATCGTTATGATTAAAAAATGAACAGCAATAATAAAAAAAATTGTTGTATAATCCAATGCCCTTTGAACACATTTCCGGTTATTCTTGGTGATCATTCTAAAAAAAATATACGCTGCAACAAATCCTAATGGCGGTAAAACGAAAAGGACTGATAAAATCGTTGAAAATATAGTAATCATTACAAATCACCTTTTCCAAGCTCTTTACCCTTTAGAAGGAGATAAAGGCATTCAATCAATGGGGCCTTTTTGAACTCCGCTTTTGCCTTTTCCAATAAGAAGCCTAAAATGGCATCCACTTCCGTTTTTCGATTTGCTTCAATATCCTTCAGCATCGAAGACCGATTCTCCGCTGTTTTATTACATATGTCGATTATTTTCTCCAAATGGTAATCAGGGTTTTCTATATTTAATAGAATGGAGATTTCATTAAATAATTGAACAACAGTTTGAAAATAAAATTCATTTTTAATTAAATCACCATTTTTTACCCCGATGATGGCTGTCAATGGATTAATAACCGAATTGACAATTAATTTATTCACCAGCATCTTGTAATAGTCTTCGTTCATCACGATTGGAAATTCACTGGGCAGGGTCTCTATTAGTTCCGTTAACACGCATGCATCGCCGCGATAGACGGCAATATTTGTTACCCCCTCCCCATTATGACTGACGGTAAAAACATTTTCTCTTAGCGCTCCATGTTCAACCGTTCCCACAAAAATTTGCGAATGACGGATACTTTCCAGCTGCTTTAAATGCCCCATTCCATTTTGTAAAAATAAAAGTTTTTTTGGAGTGTCAGATAATCTATTTATTTTTGTAATAATCTCCTCCAGTTGATAGGCTTTCACCGTAATAATGGTAAGATCCTCCGATCCTTCCCATTCACTTAAGGGCAAAGCTTTTACCAATGCTTGAGTCTTTATGGTTTTCTTTTTTAAAATGATTCCGTTTTTTACAATTTCCTTTGCTTGTTCTTCTGTACGGGTATATAGAGAAACTTTAAAAACACGACTCAAATAGGAGGCAAATAATAAGCCAATCGAACCAGCACCAATAATCCCAATTTTCAAGAATATCCCTCATTTTTTCACTTTTCTATTATTTTATCAAAAGGTTTTTCACATGGTAAGAAAAATCCCTTTTCCGATAGCGAAAAGGGATTTTTCTTAGACTGGATAAACCGGATGTTTACGAACGCTAAATGTTAATTCTTTGGTCTCGTAATAAGCAAAACGATGAATTAATACATCCCGCAATTCCTTTGGGGCGACGATTTCGTCGACAATTAACTCGGAGGCAAGCTTATAAATATCGATACTTTCTTTATATTCCTTGTGTTTTTCTTGCACAAAAGCGATTTTTTCCTTTGGATTGGCAATTTCGTTTATTTTATTTGAATAAACAGCATTTACAGCTGCTTCCGGACCCATTACAGCAATTTGTGCTGTTGGTAAAGCGATACAGCAGTCTGGCTCAAAGGCAGGACCAGCCATTGCATAAAGTCCGGCACCATATGCTTTTCTCACAATGACCGAAATTTTAGGGACAGTTGCCGAGCTCATTGCTGCAATTAATTTAGCACCGTGCCGTATAATTCCGGCACGCTCAACCTTTGTTCCAATCATGAAGCCTGGAACATCCGCAAGAAACAATAATGGAATATGGAAGGCATCACATAGTTGAATGAATTTCGCCGCTTTATCAGCGGAATCAACAAACAGGACGCCGCCTTTTACCTTTGGCTGATTGGCGATAATTCCAACTGCCCTGCCGTCGATTCGCGCCAGACCCGTGATAAGCTCTGAAGCAAACAGTTTTTTAATCTCATAAAAACTTGCCTCATCCACTAAGCGGTCAATGCACTCGTACATATTAAAGGGGGCATTTTGATTTTCAGGTATAATGGCTTCTAGTTCGCGGCCATCCTTAGGTGCTGCTCCAGAAGTCAGCTTTGTTTTTTCTTTAAAGCTTGCCGGAAAATACCCGATATATTTTTTAGCTGATTCAATTGCTTCTTCTTCACTATAGGCAAGAACATCTCCACAGCCGCTTACTGAACAATGCATTCGGGCACCGCCCATTTCTTCCAGGCTTACTTTTTCACCGATTACCTTTTCCGCCATCCGCGGTGATCCAAGATACATAGAAGCATTTTGATCCACCATAATGACGATATCGCAAAATGCCGGTATGTAGGCCCCGCCTGCCGCTGAAGGTCCAAAAAGAACACAGACTTGTGGAATCATACCGGAAAGCTTTACTTGATTATGAAAAATTCTTCCGGCACCGCGCCGATTTGGAAACATCTCTAGCTGGTCGGTGATTCTTGCACCTGCAGAGTCAACTAGATAAAATAATGGAACTTTTAATTTTTCGGCGGTTTCTTGAATGCGAATGATTTTTTCAACCGTACGGGCTCCCCATGAACCAGCTTTAACCGTTGAGTCATTTGCCATGACACAAACCGTCTGTCCGTTTATCTTTCCAATCGCGCAAACTACACCATCAGCGGGTAGATCTCCCGCTTGAAAATTTGCAAATTTTCCGTCCTCTTCATATTTTCCTTTATCGAACAATAACCGAAGACGGTCACGTACAAACAGTTTGTTTTGTTCTTTTAGCTTCTCGTGGTATCTTGTCTGCCCGCCAGCCTCAATTTTTTTTCGACTTTCAATCAGATGTTCATTCAATTTATTGATTGTTGCCATTGTTCTCCCCCTAATCAGTGCTATTCGATTACAAGCAAAACATCGCCTTCATTAACAAAATCACCGATACTCACTTTACACTCTCTGACAATCCCTTCTGTCGTACTTTCAATCGGGATCTCCATTTTCATTGATTCGAGCATGAATACCTCCTGCCCCAATTTCACGCTATTACCATTTGAAACAAATATATTTAAAACCGTACCGGCCATAGAAGCGGTAATTTCTCTCATGTTCAGTCACTCCTTAGATTACTAATTGTTTTTTATTAGGAAATTGGATGTAAAGAAACCTTTCTGGAAGTCGTTTTATATTGATTCCTTCTAAAACCCATATTTCCTTCATAGTATAGGTTTCTAGATATTTACGAAATTTCCTGCAAACTTCGAAAACGCTTTCTAAAGTTTTAATGGAGGAAATTTTTCTAATTTTGTTATATAATAATGGTAGTTCGATTTGAATAATTCAAAAATTATTTTACTTCCATGTTATTCATTATTACTTGAACGGATACGGATGATGTTCTAATCATTTCTTTAAAGGGGGTTCTTTTATGGGATCAAAAGTTGAAAAATTAAAAGTCAATTTTAAAACACTTGAAGAATTCAAAAAGTTTAAGCAATATGGGATTCAAGAGTTATCTATGCTAGAAGACTTAGAAGCAAATATAGTGGAAGATTATAACGAATCACCATTTTATGGTATTTATTATGGAGACAAACTAGTAGCAAGAATGAGTTTATACCAAATTGACGCGAAATTCGACCGCTATTTCTATCCACCACAGAATTATTTAGAGCTTTGGAAGCTTGAAGTATTGCCTGACTATCAAGGAAAAGGATACGGCAAACAGCTTGTAGAATTTGCAAAAAGCTTTGGTCTTCCTATTAAAACAAATCCTAGAGTCCATTCAAGTGAATTTTGGGATAAAATGGATTTTGATGCTGTTGAGTATGATATGGAACGCGACCGCGGCGAAAATCCGCGCGTATGGTATCCAGAAGGTGTCGAGGCTCAGCATCATTAAGAAAAGCGGACATTAATGTCCGCTTTTTATTTTTCAACTCTTTCAAGGTTCCCGTTTTTGTCCATTTGGAATTTTACCTTTTGCTGACGGTCTTCCTCCTGTAAGACAACCATTTTTCTAGCTCTCTCCATAATTTCAATTAAGGATCGATAATCTTCCTCTATTGCTTTTAGATTTTTACTAAGTTTTTCGTTTTCCGTTGCCAGATAGAAGATTTTCTTTTCTAATTCTTTTATTTTTTCAGCTGACTTTTCCCGGTCCTCTTCAATGGTGGAGCTAACCTCAGCTTTTCTATGAAGACCCTCTAAAAAGTGGATAACGGTTTGAAAACTTACGGATTCACCATTGGATTTGGATGAAACGGCCTCCACCACAACCTCTTCATTATTTATTTCTTCTTCCACTTGAGACGTTTGCTTTTTCAATTCTTTTCTTTGCTTCTTGGCAAGTTCAATCCCCGATTTGTATTGTTTCCTTACAAAAGAGTTCCAACGGAAACCACAGGCTGCTGAAGTTCTTGACAGCTGTTTGCCAACTTCCTCAAAAGCCTGCAGTTGCGTCCCTCCCTCACGGATATGTCTTAAGACAACTTCGGCAAGTAACAAATCTTCATCTTGTGACCATGCATCCTGGCGAGTTGGCGACATAACAGAATCCCTCCTAGTGTTTTTACTCATACATATGCATCTACTAGAAAAGATAGACTGAAACAACACCTGTTTTGCGATTAATTCTTAGTTTTTTTATTCATAAACATTTTGACATAATGATGATGGGTTTCACTTTCCCATAGACGGGCACAATTTTGGACTTCCTTCTCTATTCTTTCTTGCAGGTTCGTTTCCTCCCACCTTCTAATCCATATCTGTTTATAGGATTGCAATACAGCTTTGTCCTTAGATAAGAGATTTTCGAGGTATGATTCACATTCTTTTATTGGATCGTTCTCATAAAGGGCGTCAATCAATCCTATTTCTGTTAATCTTTCAGCTTTTTGAACTTCGGCATCCATTAACAGCTTCATTGAAAGAGGAGTTAGCAGCTTTTCTGCCAATATGGTTCCTCCTCCCCACCCGGTCGTAATCGCTTGCTTACCTTGAATAAAACCTGCTTTTATTCCCTTCCGTGCTAGACGAAAATCGCAGGCAATGGCAATCTCACATCCACCTCCCACTGCATGTCCATTCATAAGAGCAATAGTGGGTATTGGTAAAGTTAACAAAGAATAAAGAATTTTAGACATTTTCGAGAGCATGAAATAGGCTTCCTCTTCCTTTTCAAGCATGTGAAATACGGATAGGTCCCCGCCTGAACAAAAGGCTTTTTCTCCCTCGCCGGTAATAACCAGGGCCGAAACATCAGGATCGGCTGCAAGATGAATCGCTTTTGAAAGCCCTTCCATTACATCATAATCCACCGCATTTCTTTTATCGACTCTTGTGATGGTAAACAATAAATAACCCTTTTCTGATTTCTCAATGGTATAAGCCAAATCCCGTTCCCCCTTCAATCTTTCATATCGAATTATGTATGGATTGTTTTTTTGTCATATCACCATTATAAACGACAAAAGCACAAGGCATTATGTCCTTGTGCTTTTTATCTCAATGAAATTAGTCGTTCACAACGTCTTTTCCCTTGTATGTTCCGCAAGCTTTACATACGCGGTGAGTAAGTTTCATTTCACCACAGTTTGGGCAACTTACCATACCAGGTACGTTTAATTTAAAATGAGTACGACGTTTTCTCTTTGCAGTTTTAGAAGTTCTTCTAAAAGGTACAGCCATTCTTCCCACCTCCTTAAAGAGTTTAAAGAAAGTTTTGAAGATCTGAATTTCTTTAATCTTCACTTTGCTACATGTTTTGCCGATTATGATTCGGAAGAATTGTCATTGTCAAAAAACTTAGCAAGTCCTGCTAGTCTTGGATCAATTTTCTTCGCTTGATCCTCTTCATGAATCACTTCCCAATCCTTTCCGGATTGTGGCGCAGCATCTTCATTCGTGACATCTTCGCAAAAAACCTGCATCGGAATCTCAAGTAAAAGAATTTCTCTAATGACTGGCATTAAATCAATACTATCCCCTTTTACTTGATAACCTTCCTCTACCATTTCGTAATTCGAAGCTTGTAAGAGGAAAGTTTCAGATGTTTCGACATTAATTGGAAGTTTCACATCCACTAAAGTACGAGAACAAGGAAGTATTAAATGACCTTCGATTTTTAAATGAAAGGTCACTTTCGTTGAATCAATGTCTCCCCTACCGGTAATATGCATGGGAGATACCTCTCGAATGGATGGATCATTTTGTTTAATCTCATCGACCCGAATCGTTTCATCAATCGGAAAATCCTTGTTTCGATATTTTTGTAATTGGCTTAATGTCCATTTCAATAGAATCACCCCAAGGCAACAAAAGTAATTATAGCCTTCGATTAAATTTTTGTCAATGTTTTTTCTTTACACCTAGGAAGGTGATTTCATTAAATTATTTCCCTCTAAAAAGCAATTACTTATAAGTGTATCCACTTGCACTTTTTACAAACATTTATATTGTCATTAGGCCTATTTGTTAGATGGATAAGCTCTTATGAAAATTATATTTCATATGGTATAGCGAAAATGAGAAAGAAGGTGTTAACCATATGTATTATTCACCACAATCTTTTCCAGTCGTGTCTACGGCTCCAGGTTACTTTTTTGGCCCCCACTATGTAGGAATAGGAAGTCCTTATGGGTCATGGGGAACAGGTATGCCTTATTACCACATGGGTTACCCTGGATATTATTATGGATTCCACCACAATGAGCATGATTGGAACGGAAATGGCTGGAATAATCATGAATGGAATAGGCATGACTGGGATGATTACGACTAAAATGAAACGAATTTTAAAAGAAGGGGGAATACAAAGCTATTCCCTTCCTTTTTCGTTATAATAAATACATAAATTTTTAAAAAAACAGGAGGAAATAAACCATTGAAAGCTGTTGGCGTAATTGTCGAATACAATCCTTTTCATAATGGACATGCTTTTCACGTACAAGCAGCAAGAGAAACAGCAAATGCTGATATTGTGATTGCAGTAATGAGCGGAAATTTTCTGCAAAGGGGAGAGCCTGCACTTGTTTCTAAGTGGTATCGAACGAAAATGGCATTATTGGGGGGAGTAGATCTCGTATTTGAGCTTCCTTATCCATTCGCTACTCAAAATGCAGAGCTTTTTGCTGATGGGGCAGTTTCGATATTAGATGCGGTTCAATGTGAATCTTTTTGTTTTGGTAGTGAAAGCGGCGACATTTCCTCATTTTTGCGGACCATTGACTTTTTGAAAGAGCATCAAGAAATCTTTGATGAAAATGTAAAAAGACATATTAAATCCGGTGTCAGTTATCCAAAGGCATTATCCCTTTCCTTTCAAGAATTTCCTGAAACAGATGGCTTATTAAACTTAGCAAAACCTAATAACATCTTGGGATTTCAGTATATTAAATCTATAAAAAAATTAAATAGCCAAATAAAACCGTTAACCGTTGCCCGAAAGAATGCCAATTACCATGATGAGCATTTTGCTTCTGAAACGATTGCTAGTGCAACGAGTATACGTAAAGCCCTTTTTTCAACTGATAAGCATTCATTCACCATTGAACAGTTTGTTCCGGAACAGACGAATGAGTTATTAAAGGCATATAGCAACCGTTACGGGACATTTCATCAATGGGAAAATTATTGGAGCTTTTTACAATTTCGAATTATTCAAAGCAGTCCGGAAGAGCTAAGGAAAATATATGAGGTTGAAGAAGGAATTGAAAACCGGCTGAAAGCTGCAGCCTTAACCTCTGGCAATTTTCAAGAATTCATGGAAAAAGTCAAAACCAAGCGTTATACTTGGACAAGACTGCAACGGATTTGTGTACATATTTTAACCAATGCAACAAAGGAAGAAATGAGCAAATTTGAAAGGGCAAATTATTTAAGATTATTAGGAATGACGCAAAAAGGAAAAGCCTATTTAAATAAAAGGAAATTCGAGCTTACGCTCCCGCTCGTTTCAAAACTTTCTTCCTATAAACAAAAAGAAATAATGCTTGATATCAAAGCGGCGCAAATCTACGCATTTGGCTTATCGGAAAATTTAAGGAATGAATTCATTCAGCAAGAATTTAAACAAACACCAATCATTTTAGAATAAAAGACGGTGCAGCGCACCGTCTTTTTATTTTTTAGGCAATTTTTCTAAATAGGCAACCGCTTCATCAAATGAATCTACTGGGACAATTTTCATCTTAGTTTTGATATCCTTTGCAGTTTTCACTGCTGCCCGGTAGTTGGAATCTTTTGCCCCCTTTTCATTTGGGGCAAAAAAGATTTCTGCTCCAGCTTTATCTGCTGCTACAATTTTTTGCTCAATTCCTCCAATTGGACCAACAGTCCCATCAACATCAATCGTACCTGTCCCGGCAATTTGATAGCCTTTCGTCAAGTCCTCTTTCGTTAATTGATTATAAATTTCGAGTGAAAACATCAATCCTGCTGAAGGACCGCCGATTTCATCTGTTTTTACTTCAACAGGAGGATCAACTTTAACTTCCTTGTCATCGACTAGATAGATCCCGATCCCAACTCGGTTAGGCTGTTTTTTTAACGGCTGAACATAGAGTTTAGCTGTTTTTATTTTTTTATTTCTCATAAATGTTAAGGTAACTTGGTCACCCTTATTTTTTTTTCCGACATAGGCAATGAATTTTTCAGAGGAAGGGAATTCGTGCCCATCAACCTTAAAAATCCGATCCCCTGCTTGAAGCTTACCATCCGCCGGCATACCCGGAACGACATCAACAACATAGATTCCTTTATATTTGTAATTTACCGGGAGCCCTGCCTTTCGGTATGCAACATCGATTGCATTTAATTTCGATTGGGCCATGAGATAGAGTTGTCTTGCATTATACTCCTCATCCGTCTCTGTTTTATCTAAAACCTGTTCTACCGGATAAAGTTCTTCATATTTTTTTAGTTTAGCTTCTAGATAGGAATAAATTGTTGCTCTGCCCATCCTTACGGTTGTCAGCATAAAGTTGCCCTTTTCCTTGTATCCATCTTCTACTTTTATAATGGGATGGAGTTCTTTAGCCATCCCTGGTTTTGTCACATAAAAAGGCAGTGTATAAAATAACCCGCCAATTAAAAGAATGGCTATGATCAATAGAGCACTGACATATATTTTTTTACGCATTCCACTTTTTACCCCTTCCACTGCTCAATAACCTGTTTAATTTGAGGAATATGTTTTTTTATTTCTTCTTCTCCAGCTTTAATAATCTCTTCAATGTTGGTAAATGCACGTGAACTAAACATTTCAACCGGGGGGCGGATCATTATATCCGCTGCAATCTCTCTCGTATTAATAATTTCAGTCTGCATGATATCAATACTTTGCATAATCACGTCATAAATCGAGGTGATTTCAGCGTTTCGTTTCACCATCGAGACATCCACGGCAATGACGATATCCGCCCCCATTTCTTTTGCAACAGATACAGGTACACGGTCAGAAACACCGCCATCCACTAAAATTCTCCCTTTGTACCTTTCCGGAACAAAAATTCCCGGAATTGAAATACTAGCCCTAACGGCTTCAGCGACCGGGCCAGTTTGAAACACAACTTTTTCTCCAGTTAAAAGGTCAGTTGCAACTATTCCAATCGGAAGGGATAAGTCCTCAATATTTTTCCCGTGCGTAAAAACCCTGACAAAGTCCTTCACTTTCTTTCCTGCAATAAAACCCATTTTGGGAACAGTAAAATCTAAAAAATATTTTCGTCTAAATGCCGTTGATAGTTTGTATAATCGATTCATTTCAATACCGGCACCGTAAAAACTCCCCACTAGGGCACCCATACTGCTGCCGGCTATCAGATGAATCGGAATACCTTCTTCCAATAATACTTTGATAACACCTAAATGTGCAAACCCGCGTGCACCACCTGATCCAAGTGCTAACCCTATTTTAGGCCGTACCATAAAAGTTACCACCTCACACATCAGCAAAAGTGAAATCTCGTTCAATCTTATGGTCTAATTTCTCGAACTATGAGTATATTTGATTTATATGAGGACGAGTTGTAAGAGAACATTTGTATGAATATTTCTTATTTTATCATTGATACGGGGAAAATGCATAGTTACTGTTATCCCTCGGAAGGAGGTCCCCTTCGTGTTTCGCTCAAAAGTGAAAACGATTATCTTATCCATATTAATTACCATTCTAGCTACCTCCCTTATCAGCTTTCCGAAGGAGTCCTTGGAAGCTTCAGTCCGTGGTCTCAAGATGTGGTGGGAAATAGTCTTTCCATCCCTGCTGCCCTTTTTTATCGTTTCCGAAGTGCTAATCGGCTTTGGAGTCGTTAAATTTATTGGTGTCCTGTTGGAGCCCCTTATGCGCCCTATTTTTCGCGTACCAGGTGTGGGAGGTTTTGTATGGGCGATGGGGATGGCTTCCGGGTTTCCTGCGGGAGCCAAATTTACAGCACGTTTACACCAAGAAGGTCAATTGACTAAAATTGAAGCGGAGCGGCTTGTTTCATTTACGAACTCTTCGAATCCATTATTTATTTTTGGTGCTGTGGCAGTAGGATTTTTCGATAATGCTCAACTGGGTGTGATCCTGGCATTGTCCCATTATTTAGGAAATATATGTGTTGGAATCATTATGCGGTTTTACGGTAAGGACAGTGGATACCGAGAGGGAGAAAAGAAGCGTAAGTATATCCTTCGTTCAGCATTGTCAACATTACATCAGACTAGAATAAGAGATAATCGGCCAATTGGTAAACTGCTGGGGGATGCCGTCAATTCATCCATTCAAACCTTATTAATGATTGGTGGATTTATCATTTTATTCTCTGTTATTAACACGCTTCTATATCACTTACATATCACTGCGATTCTTGCGAAAACCGTTCAAATATTACTATCAGCGTTATCGTTTACTGATAAATTAAGTATTCCATTTATATCAGGTTTATTTGAAATAACTCTTGGAAGTAAACTGACAAGCCTTGTACATGATGCACCCCTTATGCAAAAAGTAATGATTACCAGCTTTATCCTGGCATTTAGCGGCTTCAGTGTTCAAGCACAGGTAGCGAGCATTCTGGCACAAGCCAATATCAGCTTCAAACCTTTTTTCATCGCGCGCATTATCCATGGAGTCCTGGCAAGTATTTTTGCCTATCTATTATGGAAGCCGGTATATCTTCGCTTTTATCAAGAAGAAAATCCAACGGGTGCCCTACCAGTAAGCTTTTTTGAAAAAGACTCATGGATGCATAGCCTTTATGATCGTATGCTTGAAGCAGGACCGCTCATCACAATCCTTTCACTTGCTCTTTATACAGTAATTTTATTTATCAGATTACAAAGAAGCCGGGCATAACCCTCTATGCCCGGCTTCTATTATTTAATATTATAAAATTTTTCATGTAAAGCTTTTTCAACATATGGGGGCACAAGTTCTGATATTTTTCCATTGTACTTGGCTACTTCTTTCACGATACTGGAACTTAAAAAGGAATATTGGTTATTTGTCATAATAAAGAATGTTTCAATTTCTTCATTAAGAACCCTGTTCATTGAAGTAATTTGCATCTCATATTCAAAATCGGAAACAGCCCGCAAGCCACGGATGATGGCATTTGCCTTTACACTTTTTGCATACTCAACAAGCAATCCGGAAAATTCATCAACCAAAACATTTGGTAAATCTTTTGTTACCTCTTTAATCAAATGAATGCGTTCCTCAACCGAAAATAGTGGTTTTTTTGAAGAATTGCTTAGCACCACAACATATATCTGATCGAAAACTTTGGCCCCTCTTTTTATAATGTCTAAATGGCCATATGTAATTGGATCAAAACTCCCTGGACAAACAGCTATGCTAGCCAAATAAACTCCCCCTTATCACTCACAGATTGACGAATAAATCGTAACCGTAATAATCCCATATTTTTCATGTTTTATTTGTGTTAAGTCCCCTACCGATTGCGGAAGCTCTACATCGTGGCTGTGTTCACAAACAACAATCCCGTCTTCTCTCAATAGGTTATCTTCGACTATTTTTTGCATTAAGTTTACGAGCTGCTGCTTCTTATAAGGTGGATCCAAAAAAATATAATCGAAATGGATTTCTCTTTTAATAAGTGCTTTTAATGCACGCTCGGCATCATTTCGATATACCTCGGTTTTTTCATCAAAGCTGCACGATTTTATATTTTCGCGAATCGCTTGAATGGCTTTGGCATCACGATCAATAAAAATCACTTTATCCAGGCCCCTGCTTAGCGCTTCGATTCCCAGACCACCGCTCCCTGCGAATAAATCGAGTCCGATTCCACCGTTAAAATAGGGTCCAATCATATTAAATAAAGCTTCTTTCACCTTATCTGTTGTTGGCCTTGTTGTATTTCCCGGTACTGCTTTAAGGGGCCTACCTTTACAAATACCCGAAACCACTCTCAAACTATCACCACATTTAATTTAAAATCAATTTTCTTCCCCTATCCTACCATAATTGAATAAACTAGCCAAATATCTAATCATTTCATTATCTTTCTTGAAAAAAATTTAAAAACGTGTATAAGCTTTTTCGTTGTGGGGATAATGTTATTAACAACATCAATTCGAGGATGTTGTTGCCAACCGCGGAGAAGACTTACGTTTCCCCATAAGTTCTTCCTCCGGTTTCTCCTCTCCCTTTGCCTTCTATCCTTGGTTAAGGATATAGAAGGACCCTGCAGATTTTTTCTGCGGGGTTTTTTCTTTTTTCACAAAATGATAAAGTAATGATGAGTATATAAAAAAGGGGAGTCAGACTATTGATCCAACGTTTTATTGAATTAGGTGAAGGTTTTACTGATATATATGAGCTAGTTGAGCTTGCCAAGGCGAATCAGCATCGTCTTCTTCACATGATGGCCTTCCATACAACCATCGACACGAAGCAGGTAACCTCCTTAGTGCTAATATTAAAGCCGACAGACCCAGGAAAATTCCAGGCCTTGTATATCTGCAGAGAAGGGGTTCCAAATCCAAATGATCTGCCCAATCAACGCTATGATTTGTTTGCCCAAACAGCAGAAATGCTCAACAAAACAATCCATGAACTATCAGTAAAACCATCAACCATGTTCCATGAAAAAGAGCTATACTACCAGCATTTAATTGGCATTTTACGATTAAACCATTATTTATTACCGTTGCAGTAGGAAAAGCGGAAGCGCCTTCGGAACAAGCACAGCTTGTTCCTGCGATGTCTATTCCAAGGAGCTTTCCTTAGTGCTCAGGGGCGACAAGCATAAGACGAGCCGGCGAGAAGGTTGCTTTTTAACCTTCTTGACGGATTGGCTTATGACCTAGAGCCCCTAGGCGCTGGAGCTAGACAAAAAAAAGATGAGGGGACTTCCCCTCACCTTTTAAATTCCCATTTTATAGTCGTATTCCTTTGCCTTATCGGGTGCAGAATTTTCAAATTCCTTGTTCAAAAAAGGTTTATAGGATGGTTCGACTTTTTTTACAAAGGAAAAGGAATTTAATTTTTCCATAATTCCCTCTACATCCTCTTGATTACAATACAAAACTACATATTTCAGTTTTTTTGAAACATAATGGACATTCCCAAACCGCCGTAACATTTTGGCTTGTTTTAATGAGTAAAGCCATACCACTAAACCTTGTCTTTGTACAAACATACTTTTTTCCCCTTCAACAAACCATCATTTTATTTAGTCTAGCATATTAAATCAGTAATTTTCAATTCAAACTTTTCTGTAATTAGAAAAGCGGAAGCGCCTTGGTCAGCCCCGACAAGTGCTGGAGGGCCAGGCGGTGAAGTCGTTCTTTGACTTCATCGCCTGGACCGAAGCAACCTAGGAAAAAAGCAGTTCATTTTTTCCCTCGAGGGGCTAGGCGCTGGAGCTGGACAATTCTCAAAGTCGACTTTTTTTTCTCTATAAAAAAATCGGCTGACATTAGCCGATTCTTATCCCATCAACCACAACTGCCGCTGCTACAGCCACCACTGCAGCTATGTCCAGTATCAAAAAATGGATTCCCTGTAGGTACTTTAATATGCTCAGATACAGCGTTGCCGATAAAGACGCTGACTTCGTCCAAGAGGGTTTGCAAATCATTTTCTGCCAGTTTGAACTCTGCAACTAGCGGATCCAAATCCATTTCCCGCTTATATTCACGGACTTCTGTCATGATTTTTTTATAATCAGGGTGATATTTACCAAACCGCTGCACTTCTTCGTATAGGTCTTTAACACGGACAAACCGCTTAATTTTTCTTTGTGATTCCCGATTATGCCGCAATTTATATAAGGAAATTTGATATTGTTCAACAACATCAGATTTTAAAATCATTTTTGCCAATTCTTCTGCAAATTCTACTAACTCAACTCGCTCAGATGTAGCAAGCATGGTCGCTCACCTCCACTCATATTCTAACATGAACAATAGGAGAAAGCGAAATTTTCCTTTTACTTAGGGATATTTACCATGAATTCTTTTGTTAATCCATATGGCTGATTCTTTAAATCAATAACCTCAAGCTTCAATTTATGATTTCCAGGTGCAAGTCCCTTGATGATAAAAGCTGCTGTGGAAACCTCTTGATATTTTTTGCCATCTACCCAAACAAGCATTTTCCCAAGTTTTTCTTTTGAGTGGTCAGACTCTCGAAAGCTAATTCCTGTTAAAATACACTCCACCATAATTTTATTTCCTTTTGCTTTGTATTGAACAAATAAAGAAGGTATTTCATTGGAATTTTGTTTTAATACAGGAATAGAATCCAATTTATATGTACTTGCATGCACCATTGGAATTAATTTAAGGTTAGTTTCTGGCTTGGGTACATCATTTTGACAGCCTGTCATCATAGAAATTACAAAAATGGAAAGGGTAAGCATCCAAATGTTTCTTTTCATTCCCATCACTCCTTTCCTTGTATTGTTTGCAACCACTTAGTTTTTTAATCTTAATCAAAACCATATACAAATAAAAAGACCACATTATTTTTAAAATGTGGTCTTGGATTAACCTTGATTTTTCATGGACTGAAACATATGAAACATCATGGATGCCATTTGTACACTGTTGGAGAATTTCTCTACTTGATGTGGGATAGTCTTTTTATAATAGTGTAAGGAAGCAATTTCTAATGATTGTAAATCATAAGGGTTTCGGCTAAGCTTTCGATACCATAGTGGTTGTTCCCGAATAAATTGCTTTAATTCTTTTTGACCCCCCAAATACTCTAGTACGTCTTTTCGCATGTTTAAAAATCCCTTCTTTTAATCTTTTCGAAATGAAAAAGGATTTATTGGCCCCTCTTGCGGCTTTCCGGGTGTTTTAGCTCCATTACTCCCTTGAAATTGCGATAAAACACCTTGAATCGCACCAATTGCCTGGCTCAAGTTATTAATATGGTTTTGAATTTGATTCGGATCCATTTTGTTAACCATTCCCATTAAATTCGATATCAGATCTCCTTTTTTTTCTTGATTTGCTTCCTTCTCTTCTGTTTGTTCAGACACCTCATTTTTTTCATTTCCGATTTGTTCCCAACGCGCATCTTCTTCACCCAGCAGATACCAATCCTCATACAATTCCTGCCAGGTTGCTTTACCTTTCCGCACCTCTTGGATAATCTTAGGATTGTTCTTCACAAACTCCTTAAACTTCACCACAGACGGATGCAGTTTTTTTTGTGCCATTTTTCTCACCTCTGCCGACATCAATGCCTATATTACGATATGTTAGAAAATTAAATTTGTGAAAGACTTAAATCTGACATAAATTATTTATAATAGCTCTTATAAGTGGTAAGATGTTCAGGAGATGAAATGAAAGAGGTAAAAGGATGAAAGACAAATTAATCACATTATTAGAATCATGTTTAGAAAATGGCTCGGCAGATGATCTGAATGCCATTTCTTATTTCTTAGAGGGTTTACAAAGGAAAATAAAGATGGGTAACCTTTCTTTTATTGACCAGTTTCTTCATATGGATAGTAAGTTTGGCGAAAATTCCTGTGAAATTACAATTCCATTGAACCCAGTTCTGAACAATTCGTTCGACATTGTCCATGGTGGAGTAACAGCAACCCTCCTTGACACGGCAATGGGTACTCTCGCAAATTACTTACTTCCGGAAGGCTATGGAGCTGTGACAAACCAGCTGAATATCCATTACATCGCACCTGGAATTGGAACAAGTCTCCGTTGCAACGCAGAGATCATCCACCGAGGAAATAAAACAATGGTTGTTTCCGGTGAGGTTCGCCGTGATGATGGAAAAAAAATTGCTCATGCAACTGGAACCTTTTTTGTCATAAAGAAATAACATTTAGGGGGTCCATCCTTTTATGGTCACCGCCATCATAATCCCTATCATCCTTCTTTACTTTTATTGGGTTACTAGAAAAGAAATGAAGAAACAAGATACTAAATGGCTTTCACTTGAAAATATCCGTCAAGAGGCCGTTGCAGCCGGAGAAATTAAGAGTATTTTTGAGGAAAAACAGCGGTATTATTATCATCGATACATATTTGTCCAGGAAATAAAGCTTCAAACAGAAACAAGGCAAATAAATGTAAAAAAAATTACTCCTCTTACCAAAACAGCGGTGATTGAAACCTTTCAGGTCGGTGAATTTCTAAAAGTATATGGCTGTTGGGAAAACAGCCATCTGGTCTTTAGTCATTTTGAAAGAATTTAAAAGAACAGCGGTCTTAAATAGACCGCTGTTTTTATTGTTTCCACTTTTGAATAAAGTTCTGTGTATAATCCTTTTGGTATACTCCTACTCCAAGATGAGAAAAATCTGTGTTTAAAAGGGAATCACGATGTCCTTTACTGTTTAACCAACCTTCAACAACTTCTGGTCCATCAATGTAATTAGCAGCAATATTTTCTCCAGCCGTTTGATAAACGACCTGTGCTGACTTTAACCGGTCGGAAAGGCTGCCAAATTTCTTTGATGTATGGGAAAAATCATTATTTTCAGCCATGTCCTTACTATGTTCATAAGCGACCTGTGCTGTTTTTTCATCCCACAATAATGGTTTCAAATGATGTCTTACTCGTAAAACATTGGTTAGGTCAAAGATTTGTTTTTCTGCTCCCTGTTCAATCCTTCTCCACATCACATTACTCAGAACCGGAGCCTCGATTAATTTCCCACTATAGACGAGCTCATAAGGGCGCTGTCTAATAAGGGTATCTGCATCAAGGAAACGGACACTGGATAGATTTCCTGTGAATTTATCGATATATAGCTGCACATACACATTTCCTAATTGAACGATAGGTCGAATATTTAAATCTGTATCATTTAATTCAAATCGGTAGGAACTCCCATCCTTATCAATTTCAATGTTGGCATCAATAAATTGAGTATTAAAAATTTCTTCCACTGGCTGACCAATTTCAAAGGGGGCAACATCTAAATTTTCACCAATTGCAAAGACCGTTACGATGCGGTTATCTTCAACCCCAACTTGAACATAGCGGGCATAATCTGAGTTATAAATATACCATTGATAACCAAATGCAGACTCGTCAATTCGCAGCGGCTTTCCAAGTTCTTTTTCCATGGCCGATCGTTTTTTCCCAATTAACAAGGATAGTCCTTCTTTTGGTCTTTCCCGAGAAATTTTACTTTGCTTTATATCAGGATTCTTCGGTAATGTCGGGCTCATTTCGGAAGTATGATGATCCTTTATTAAAACCTCATCACGATTATCATCTTTTACATTTATATAAAAACCAATGGATAAGAACAGAGTCAAGACAATAATAATTCTCATAAGTGTTCGCAGAGGCCTACACCCTCTCTAATGCTTTTCTATGTAATATAGATAAATAAATTATATCATCTATATCTTTTTAAGTAATATGTATACATCATCTTAACAGAATATTAACGTTAAGAACAAGAAAACAGGTACCAATGGCACCTGTTTTCTTGAAATTTTAATGCTGGATTCCATTATAATTTGGTTCTGAAATCTCCGTAAGTGCTTGTTTTGCCTGATCATCTGTCAAGTTTCTGACTGCGAAGTCCCCTAATGATACAATCCCTACTAATTTATCCCCTTCAACAACCGGAAGGCGGCGAATTTGATGTTCTGCCATTAATTTTGCAGCTTCCCTGCTTGATGCATCAGACGTAATTGTAATTAAATCGTTACTCATAATATCTTCCACTTTTGACGAGGCAGGATGTTTTTCAGCAACACATCGTAAAACGATATCACGGTCAGTAATCATTCCAACAAGTCTTTCATTATCCACGATAGGAATTGCTCCAACATTTAATTCCTTCATTTTAGCTGCTACTTCATATACATTATCAAGCAGGGAACAGCTTTCAACCTTGTCGGTCATAATTTCACGAATTTTCTCCATTTCAAATACCCCCTAAAATAATAAATTTCTTACAATATTATATGATTCCCAAAATGGATTGAAGTATTCTGTAAATGAATTCATTGCAACTTGACAAAATTTCAACTATTATTAAATTGGAATTAAATTTGCTATAATACCGAATAATGTAACATAGGGGAAATGGCATTGTTTTTAGGAGGGAATTCAAAGTGAAATTCGAGAATACGGGAATCGAGAAATTCAAGGCTGATTTAAACCGCTTAGATGAGGTAATGCATGAACATGGCCTAGTGCGTGAAGGTCAATGGGATTATGAACGTGTTACATATGATCGTAAGTTTGAATTAAAAGAAGGCATTTTCTATTTGCGTGTATTTGGGTATGCTATTGAAGGTGACGTTGGTGCTCACAAAGCCACCATTCAATTGATGACACCGTTATTAGGGAAATATTATTATCCACACGGTGTAGAATATGGTGAAGGTGAAAACTTCCCAAGCGGACTTGTTAATCAATGTAAAAAAACACTAGAAGAAGTCAAAGCAGAAATTGAAAAGTTTGCCCAATAGTATTTTAAAGACGCATGATTCGCTCATGCGTCTTTTTTTAAAATCCAAGAATAGCTTTGATTAAGGATGTTGTTTCTCCGCCTTTGTAAAATACATATAATAAAAGGTAGACTGCTATACCGGTGATCGCTGTAAAAAACCAAACAATGCATGTAATGGGACCAAGTTTACGATGAACTTTTAGTTTATTTTTATTACCGGTTATTAAGGAAATTAAACCTAATATGGCACCAGAAGTGGCAAGAGTTATATGAAAGATTAAAAACACTGTATAGTAAATCTTAATATTTTCCGGTCCACCAAAGGATGTATTTCCGATAAACACCGTCCTTGACTCATAAATAATAAAGAAAATAAGAGCAAATAGGGCCGCAAGTGTCATGGTCTTTTTATGGTCATCGATTCTTTTTTGTTTTATTTGCCGCCAGCCAATCGCCATTGTTATTGCACTTAGAACGATAAAGGATGTACTAATGGTAGGTAAAATGGGTAAGGACATTTAGGCTTCCTCTCTTTTAAGTTATTTTATAGCAATTTTAATTTAGTTCCTATTCTTTTTCAATCCATAAGCTAAATTGAAATTCGTTTCGAAAACAGCCTCAGTAAAAAATCTCCCATTTGTTTGGGAGATCATTCAACAAGGGTTGGTTTTAATGTTTGGTTCATTTCCTTCTCAGATTCTGCTTGATCTTTGCGATACCATTCAAAAAATACATGTGCTAAAACACAGGCAAATATAACTTCCTGAACAATTTTCATGATAACTCCGCCAAGTTGCTGGTCATCAACCAATGACATGGAACTGAATAGTTGCGGACCGCTTAGATTCAATCCTTCAAAGTTTGAGGTACCTACGCATAGACTCATTACCTTAGCCCATACGTGCGGATCAGAATAGGTCGCATAAAAAGAATGGTTAGCAAAAATGATTAATGCACACGATGGTGTTAATAACATTCCATTCGCGAAAAGAAAACCAACCTTTTTAAGTCCGGTTATTCCCTCATACTCAGGCAGTGGGCATAATAACGTCCACCACATAAAAACTGCGAAAACAAACAATAAAATAGAATAGCCTGCATGAAACCATCCATTTTGCATAACATGATCAAAAATAACTGGTATATGGTAAAAAGAAAAAAATCCATTAAAAAGTATTAAGGCAATAATCGGTTTTGTAAATAGTGTAAATATAGGCTTAACTACTTTTATATTTATCACACTTCTCCAAAGCCAAGAAGGAATTCCCATAATGAATAATGGAGGTACAAGAAAAACTAACAGAATCATTGTAGTTGCATGGACATAAAACATCAAATGTCCCATTAAATCAAGTGGTGACCCTTTAATTGCGTATAGCAGAATAATCGATGTAAGAAACAAACCAGCCTGTTTAATGGTTAAAGGTTCGCTATCTTTAAATTTTGTTCGGAATGTGACAGTAATTAAGAAATAAGCTGCCGTTAGCAGTATTAATAGAGATAAGAAATACGGGCTCCATAGTGCTTGAAATCCAAAAATATCTAATGTAAGCACTGAAAATCACCTCGAAAATTTTTTGAAAATATTTGCTTACCCTTTTGGACTCATGAGGAAAAAAGGAATGTTTCCCTTTTTATTATATCATGTTAAAAAGAAAATCGGCCATTTAGCCGATTTTCCTTTTTCTCCTTACCACCAAATTATAGTGGAAAAAGCCAAAATTGTTAACAAACCAATAAGTAATCCTGAATAAAGAAAGAGTGAGGAAGCTTCATGTCCTTTATGTTTCATATGCATGAAATAATAAAGTTGAAAAACAACCTGCACAATAGCCAATAAAATAATAAATGGTACTGTAAACCATGTAGTAAATCCTTTAATTGCCACCGCTGCAAAAGCTAGCAATGTTAAGAAAATCATTAATGCGAATGAAATAACTTGATATCTCATTTCTTCGGAACTTTTCTTCCGGCGATAGTCAAGATCTACTCTAGGGTTACCTGAATTCACTTGCGAATTTGCCATCAGTTTATCCCACCATTCCCATTAAATATACTACCGTAAAGATGAAAACCCAAACAACGTCGATAAAGTGCCAGTATAAACTAAACACATAAAACTTAGGAGCATTGTAAAGGTTTAAACCTCTTTTTGCATTTCGGAACATTAATGTTAAGCACCATAATAAACCAAATGCAACGTGACCTCCATGGAAACCAACTAGTGTATAGAAAGCGGAGCCAAAAGCACTACTTGTAAATGTATGGCCTTCGTGAACATAGTGGTTAAACTCGTAAACCTCAAGCCCTAAGAAACCCGCACCTAATAATGCAGTTAGTCCAAGCCAGACCATCATTTTTTTGAAAGCAAAGTTTTTCATATGGTACATCGCATACACACTTGTAAGCGAACTTGTTAAAAGGAGCATTGTTGCAACAAATGTAAGCGGTAATTCAAACAAATCTTTTGCTAAATGCTGACCTGAATCCGGAACTTTGTCCTTCAAAGCCAAGTAGGTTGCGAAGAGAGAGGCGAATAAAACAGTCTCTCCCCCTAAGAATAACCAAAAACCAAGAAATTTATTTTTTGACTCAAGGGTGGATTTTTCAGGCTCAGCAGGCCATGTTTCATAAGTGAATTTTTCTTCAGCGTGCATTATGCCTTAGCCCCCTTTTCTTCTTCAAGTAATTCTTCTTTATGGATATGGAAACCATGATCATCAACTACAGAGCGTAAGAACATGGATCCGAATGTTACAAGCAAGCCAATGATCATAACCGGAATAGCCCAAGCTTTGTCATTCACATGGTACATTGCACCAAATGCAGCGATGAATAATCCAAGTGCTATTGTCAACGGAAGAATCGATGAGTTCGGCATATGAATGTCTCCAAGTGGTTCTGCCGGAGTCATTCCCGTTTTACCTTCCATTTTTTCCAACCAATAAGCATCTAGACCACGAACAAGCGGCAACTGCTTAAAATTGTAAAATGGCGGTGGTGAAGGAAGTGACCATTCAAGTGTTCTACCATCACCCCATGGGTCATTTCCAACCCTAACATTTTTAGCCGATGTTACGATTACATTTATCAGCATAACGATTACACCAATGGACATAAACGCTGCTCCAAGTGAGCTGACCACGTTTGCTGTTTCAAAACCTTGACCTGGTAGGTACGTGAATACACGACGCGGCATTCCCCAAAGACCTAAGAAATGTTGGATAAAGAATGTCATGTGGAATCCGATAAAGAACGTCCAGAATGTAATTTTACCCATAGTTTCGTTTAACATTGTTCCAAACATTTTTGGCCAATAAAGATGAGTACCTGCTAAAATTGCGAATACTACACCGCCCACGATAACGTAGTGGAAGTGAGCAACAACAAAATACGTATCATGATATTGATAGTCAGCTGCTGCTGATGCAAGCATTACTCCAGTTACCCCACCGATAACAAATGAAGGAATAAACGCAAATGCATAGAGCATGGGAGTTGTGAATTTTACACTTCCTCCCCACATCGTAAATAGCCAGTTAAAAATCTTAATACCTGTTGGAACACCAATTGCCATTGTTGCAACAGCAAAGATTGCGTTTGCTACTGGTCCTAAACCAGTTGTAAACATATGGTGAGCCCATACCATGAACCCTAAGAAACCAATTAGCACGGTTGCAAATACCATGGAAGAATATCCAAAAAGGCGTTTTCTTGAAAAAATTGAAAAGATTTCTGAGAAAATACCAAAAGCTGGAAGAATCAAGATGTATACTTCCGGGTGCCCAAATATCCAGAATAAGTGCTCCCAAATCACTGTATTACCGCCCATTGCAACTTCAAAGAAATTTGCACCAAAAAGGCGGTCAAACATCATTAATACCAGTCCAACCGTTAATGGAGGAAATGCAAATAAAATCATTGCAGATGTAACAAATGTTGTCCACGTAAATAACGGCATCCTCATATAAGTCATACCAGGCGCGCGCATATTAATAATTGTAACAAGGAAGTTAATACCACCAATCAACGTTCCAAGACCGGAAATTTGCAACCCTAGAACATAGAAATCTACCCCATGTCCTTTAGAATGAATTGCAAGTGATGCATAAGATGTCCAACCGGCATCAGGTGCGCCCCCTAATACCCATGAAAGGTTTAGGAATACGCCTCCAAAGAAGAAAAGCCAGAATCCTAGAGCGTTAACAAATGGAAACGCAACGTCACGCGCACCAATTTGTAAAGGCATTACCGCGTTCATAAAGGCAAATACAAGCGGCATGGCAGCAAGGAAAATCATCGTTGTTCCGTGCATAGTTATTATTTCGTTAAATTGACCGGCACTAACAAAATCATTATTTGGTACTGCAAGCTGGATTCGGATAAAGACGGCTTCAAGTCCACCGACTAAGAAGAAAAATCCACCCGCAATGAGATAAAGGATGGCAATTTTTTTATGGTCAACTGTTGTAAGATAGTCCCATAATGTTCCGCCAAATCCCTTTTTTTGAGCATAGGTACTCACAATTTTACCTCCCTTTCAACCAATTCCCCTATTATTGCTGAACTTTCAATCCCATTAAATATTCTGCTAAAGCATTAAGCTCGTTTTCAGACATTTCAGGGTATTTACCAGTCATTTGGTTACCTGGTTTATATGTTTCAGGATTGCGAATCCAATTCTTTATTTCTGTTTTGTTATGATCCAAAATACCAGCAACACGAGATCGGTCACCAAAGTTTGTTAAGTTTGGTGCAAGTCTTGCTGCTTCTGGTTTATTGTTTTGTGGTGTTACAGCATGGCAGGCTACACAACTTTTATTGAAGATTTGCTGTCCTTGCTGTGCTGTAGCTGAAGCTGCTTTTTGTGGTTCTTTTACATTTTGCATTGCTTTTACCCAGCTATCAAATTGATCGCGGGACATTGTCTTAACTTTAAAGTCCATCAACGCATGGGATGGCCCGCAAAGCTCAGCACACTTACCATAGAATAAGTTTCCTGCCTCATCGGCTTTTTTACTGTCAAACTCTAACCAGAACTTATTAACATTATCTGTGTTTGTATCCATTTTTCCGCCTACAGCTGGAATCCAAAACGCGTGTTTTACATCCAAAGACTTTAAGCTAAAATAAACCTTTTCATTTGTAGGAACGACTAACTCTTGGCTCGTTACGATTTTTTGACCTGGATATTCAAAATCCCACCAATATAAATGGGAACGCACATTAATCACAAGTGCTTTTGAGTTTTTATTATCCATTTTTGAAACATCCGCAAGTTTGAATGTTGCGGCAACAGTTGGAACAGCCAGTATTAGAAGTAAAAGAATCGGAATAACCGTCCAAATAATTTCTAATTTATGACTTCCCTCTACTTGCTTAGGAATTTTATCGTCCTTTCTTCTAAACCGGAAGAAAACTAAGACGAAAATGATCATGACAACTAGGATGACTCCTATCATGATATACGTACTTAACTTCATTAAATCATATTGCATGTCTGCAACTTCACCAGCAGGCTGTAACGTGGATAGGAACGGTTCACCACAACCGGAGAGAATTAGCGCTAAAATCGCAAACAACGAAATCAAACGCCATTTTGCAAGCCTTTTCATAGCTCAATCAAACCCCT
Organism: Neobacillus niacini; assembly: GCF_031456445.1. Taxonomy (GTDB): domain Bacteria; phylum Bacillota; class Bacilli; order Bacillales; family Cytobacillaceae; genus Neobacillus; species Neobacillus niacini_I. The sequence goes on from NZ_JAVDUQ010000001.1 coordinate 453,298, forward strand.
CTTTCGTAAAAAATTTCTTTAATATAAATGCTTGATCAAAGAAGTATGTAGAATGACTTATCCCTATATATAAAGATTCCCCAGCGGCAAGACTCTTTTAAAAGCAAGCCGCTGTGTACATCTTATTGCCAATGGCAGATTAACCTCCATCAGCATAGAAGAACATCACCGCAAAACTAAATCAATGTAACAATAACCATCGCTACAAAAATAATAGTTAAATATTGCAATGAGTACACAAACATTAGTTTTGCCCACTTAATATCATCTTTGATCCTATATCCATAAATCCCTAATACAAGCCAACCGAGATTTAACACGGTTGCCAGAATTAGAAATGGGATTCCTAAACTTTTAAGAAAAATTGGGATTGGCAATAAAACAGCTACCCATAGTACAATATGTCTTTTTGTAGTTTTAAATCCTTTAACCACTGGAAGCATCGGAATTCCTGCTGCCCTATATTCCTTCACTCTTCTCATTGCCAATGCATAAAAATGTGGGGGCTGCCAAGCAAACATAAGAATAAATAATGCCCAAGCCATTTTATCAAGATTACCATCAACGGCCGCCCAACCAATTAATGGCGGAACCGCACCAGAAATACTACCAATAATAGTATTAGAAACCAACTGACGTTTTGACCATAATGTATAGAGGAAAACATAACTAAAAACTCCAAGCAGTCCTATTACTGTTGCAGTTAAAGTTGTAAATAATAAAGACAGTGCTCCCAGACCAATTAAGATAATACCAAACGTTAGTACTTTTGCAGGAGCTAATTTCCCTGTTACGGTCGGTCTGGCTTTTGTTCGATCCATTAAATGATCAATATCACGGTCAAACCAGTTATTGATCACGCAAGACCCTGCGATAATTAGGGCTGAACCAGCTAACGTAAAAAATACGATATCTAAGTTATTTAAAAAACTTTGTCCGGTAAAATGAAGTGCCAACCATAGACCTGTAAAGGCAGTAATGAGATTGGAATTGACAATCCCAATTTTTATTAGAGCTAAAAAGTCCTTCCATGCCGACGTTTTTTCGATACCAGTTTGCAGGCTTGATGCATCATTTTCTATAGCTGCATCACCAATAGCCTTTGAATTGGACATTTTTTCTCCTCCTAATCCTTTATTACAATATTTGCAATATCTGTTATATCGATACCTGAATTATTTTGCCTTATCTATTTTAAGGAAAAGATAATGCTTTAATTTAAGTTCTCCTAAGATAAGAATACATCTTAAAAAAGAAGTGTTTTAAAAAACACTTTCACTGTATATTAAATCACACTTCGAGTATTTTTTGTGAACTTTTTTTGAATAATTTTTGACTAAATTGTGTCAAAAACATTCTGAATACTCTAAATCCGCTAACCTCTTGGGATTTAGGCAAAATATTCCTAAAAAAAACTGCCATCTATAGTTTTAACAAACCGTTATACAAGTTTCAACGATTTTCACTATAATAATAGTGAAAACTAGAAATTATCCATTCATTCATCTCGATGAAAAATGCATCATAAAAAAATGTCGAAATTCTGTTCTTTTCCTTTTGTTTTCGTTATGATGAATAAGGGCTTTTTTCTGTGCTGTTTCATTCATTATACTTACAATAATATCCATTGACAAATTTTTGAATTATGATTAAGAAGGTGAATTTTTTGCAACGTTCTTTAAAGTGGCTGGCTGTCGCCACTACGATTGGTATGATTTTAGTTTTACTCGGCGGAGCGCTTGTTACAAAAACCGGTTCCGGAATGGGATGCGGAAGATCTTGGCCGCTATGCGAGGATAAATTTGTCCCAGCTGATATAACTCCAGAATTAATTATTGAACTTTCCCATCGGCTTGTATCCGGTGCTGAAGGAATTATGGTTCTTATCCTTTCTATTTGGACTTGGAAAGTGATCGGTCATATTCGGGAAACAAAGTTTCTTTCTTTTCTCTCATTCTTTTTCCTGCTTCTTCAAGGATTAATTGGGGCTGCCGCTGTCATGTGGGGACAATCCAGCTTTGTCCTTGCTTTGCATTTTGGAATCTCACTTGTATCCTTTGCAGCAGTTTTCTTACTTACTTTAATTATTTTTGAGATTGATAAGAAATTTGATGCTGACAGGCTTTTTATCGATAAGAGGATGGGTTTTCATATTGTCGGTGTATCTATCTACAGTTATCTTGTTATCTATACCGGTGCACTTGTCCGCCATACAAAATCAAGCCTCGTTTGCCGAGACTGGCCATTATGCCTAAATGATGCACCCTCGTTACCAACAAATATGTATGAATGGGTACAAATGGGCCATCGTACTGCCGCAGGGTTCATTTTTATTTGGATTGGCTACGTAACATTCATAGCTATACGCAATTATAAAGAACAAAAGGTCCTATATTGGGGCTGGATTATTTCATTTTGCCTTGTATGCTTGCAAGTGATTGCCGGTGCCCTGATTATTTTCAGCAGGCTTAATCTTTATATCGCTCTATTACATGCCTTTTTCATTACTTGTTTATTTGGGGTTTTAAGTTATTTATTACTATTATATTCAAGGTCCAGAAAAAATAATAAATAAAACAGCTGCCATGTTGGCAGCTGTTTTATTGTTGAATATAGAAGACTTTCCCATCTCGGGTCCGTTCTTTTTTTTCTTTTTGATCCGGTTTATTTTTTGTGCTCTCGTATTTGACAAACATCGAGACATTGACAAGAATACCGGCTGATACGGCAAGCATGAGCAGGGAGGAACCACCGTAACTTACAAATGGCAGTGGTACACCGGTAAGTGGCATTACTCCTGAAACCCCGGCAAGGTTTATAAAAGATTGAATTCCAATCATGCTGGAAATCCCAATTGCAAGCAGACTTCCAAAAGGATCCTTACATTTTAAACCAATATAAATTCCTCTTAAAACAATATAGGCTAAGGTTAGAATCACAAAGCCCACTCCCCAAACCCCAAGCTCTTCGGCAATAACCGCCATGATAAAATCCGTGTGGGATTCCGGCAAGTAACCAAGTTTTTGAATACTTCTACCCAAACCGAGTCCATTTACCCCACCTGAACCAATCGCGATATAGGAATTCGCCAAATGATAACCTGATGTTTGTTCTTCCTTAAAGGGATCACTTCGGACAGAAAAACGATCAACCCGTTTTTGTGAAAAAATTTCCCCTCTTGCAAAAACAATAAAAATTAAACCAACGATAACCCCAATCAACAGTAATTTTGACATACTTTTAAAATTCATACCGGAAGAGATAATAATGGTTCCAGCAATGAGAACAATAATTAGTGCAGTCCCATAGTCAGGTTGTTTTGCAATTAAAACAACGACAATCATTAAATAAACTAATGGAGGTAGGACTCCCTTGTTAAATTGATTGATATAGGTCTGTTTTTTTGCATAAACTGCAGATAAATAAATAATCATTGCCAACTTAACAAACTCTGATGGCTGAATTTTTAAAGGGCCAATTTCATACCAACTTTGGGCATTTCCAGCAACCGTTCCAAAAGCAAATATTCCTATCAGCGCTATGATTGAAACGAAAACCATCGGCGCTAAAAAGTATTTCGTAAACGTCATAATTTTATATGGAATTAAAGCTGTAAAAATAAAAATCCCCAATGACACGAGCAAAAATATTTTTTGCCTCTGGTAAAAAAAATCACTTGGAACCTTATACCGTTGGACAGCAGAAGCCATGCTAGCGCTATAAACCATTACTAATCCAAATGCTGACAATAGGATAATGGCGAGGATTAAAGTATAGTCATAGGACTTCAATATTTTTTTTACCATTCATTTCTTCCCCATCTTCAGAATTAATTTAACAATACTATTATAATAGAAAATTGGACATATTTCTTGAGGAAAAGTTACTGACTTCCAATAATTTATTAAGTGGAAAAAAAGGAGTAAAAATAATAAAGAACTCAAACAAATGGCTGACTTTGCTGTTTGAGTTCTTTGGTCATTTATTTTCTTTTGAATGCATCATGGAGTGCGGATAATTCACGTTCCAATTGATCTAATAGTGCTTTTCCGTCCTTAATATCAATTAAGCCTAGTCGAGCCGCAAAATCTATCTCTCTCGATAATCCAAACATTTGTGTATCCAATACCTCTTCATAAAGAGGGCATTGAGGCATCGTAAGATTGTCCATTTGCACCTTAATAAGCTTTAATATTTTTTCAGCGTCAGCCTGCAATAAGGCATATGCTTTTTCCTGATGATTCACGATCATTTCAGACGCCAACATTCATCCCCCCATTTCAGAGCGATAACCCACTTATCTTTAAATTTTAACGTTTTGAGCATAAAAATGCAAGAATAATCACATACAGGTAAAAGCGGAAATTCGTTTTATCTTCCTAAAATGACAATCTTTTTAAAAAAAGTTATACTTAATTCGTGTAATGAACGGGGGTAAAAATTTTGGAGAAAATTATATTAATTACAGGTAATAGTAAATATACCATTACACTTGATCCAAGTGTATGGATTTTTGATGATCGCCGTATTGATTTAACAACCTATTTTTCTGAGGAAAAGAATGATAAGGATCCGCTCGAAGAATATACCAAAGCGGTTTCAAAGCATTGGGACCGCGAAATTATGGAAGGTGCCGTTTTTCCTCCAACCTTAAAGACTGAAAAAAAATATGAAAAAATAAAGATGTTAACGGGTACCTTTGGTATTCCATTAAAACCTTTTCTTCAAAATGCTGAACCAAATCCTGATGCTAAGATGGTGGTTGTGGAAACTTTGGAAGGGGAAATTGAAATCCCCCTTGAAGAAGCATTTGAGTTAATTCTAAAGTTTTCTGAAAACGGCAAACCATTAACCTCTGATGGTCCGGTACATCTTTATTATGAAGATGGCTCAAATCAACAAAATCCAATCAAAAATGTTAAACAATTTAGTGTTAGGTAGGCTCTTTTCGTAAACTTTGTTGCTTTTGAACCTTAATAATTGTCAAATATTTAAGTTTCTAGGCAATTTTCGCAAATGTTCTTACGAAAAGATGCCACGAAGTATTTAGTTATACGGGTTGATGAACTTATACGTAAAACAACAATCTATGCGAAAATAGCTTAGGTAAAACAAGACGGGTGCTAAATATTAGCGCCCGTTCTTGTTTTATAGAAGGTCTGCCGCAAGTCTTGCCAGCCCTGATCTTTCTCCTTTTAAAAGCTTTACATGACCGGAGATATCTTGATCTTTAAACTTTTCAACCACATACGTAAGCCCATTATTATATGCATCCAAATAAGGATGGTCAATTTGTTCCGGATCCCCCATCAAAACAATCTTACTTCCCTCGCCAACACGCGTTAAAATCGTTTTCACTTCATGCTTCGTTAAATTTTGTGCTTCATCAATGATAATAAATTGTTTTGGTAAACTTCTTCCCCTTATATAAGTTAAGGCCTCTACCTCTATCGAACCCATCCCAGCTAATATCGCATCCAGTTCCCCTGGTTTCTTCGTGTTAAAAAGAAATTCCAAATTATCATAAATAGGCTGCATCCACGGTCTAAGCTTCTCTTGTTTTTCTCCCGGCAGAAATCCCAAATCCTTGCCGACCGGTACAATCGGTCTAGCAACCAGGAGTTTTTTATATTCCCGAAAATCCTCCGTCTGCATTAAACCTGCTGCCAACGCCAGCAATGTTTTCCCGGTTCCTGCCTTTCCAATCAGTGTTACTAATGTAATATCTTTACGCAGCAATAATTCAATCGCCATAGTTTGTTGAACGTTTCGAGGATGAATTCCCCAAACATGTTCTTGATTTAAGGCAAGCTTTTTAACCTTCTTACTTGTTTTATCCACCATGCCAATTGCAGATGCTGAACTTCCAAGGGCATCCTTCATGATGAGGAATTGACTTGGATAAAAGGGATGATTGGCAATTTCCGAAAGAAAAAGCTCCCCTTTTTCATAAAACCGCCCTAGCAATTCTATGGCAACAAATACCTCGATAAATCCTGTATAAATATGTTCAAATTCAACCACCCTGTCATTTAAAAAATCTTCGGCATCCAACCCAATGGCATCTGCCTTTACACGAACAAGGGCATCCTTACTGACAAGGATTACCGGTTTACCATTTTCCTTTGTCTGTTCCTCCATATATAAATTCTTGGCAACTGCAAGAATTCGGTTATCGTTTGTTTTTTCAACAAATATATCTTGAAGTTCATGAAAGGATCGATGGTTTAGCTCAATTCTAATCGTCCCCCCATTTTCCAGCGGGATTTTTTCATGGAGCTTTCCAGCCGCTCGCAGGCCATCTATTAACCGTGAAACCTGCCTGGCATTTCTTCCTACTTCATCCATATATCTTTTCTTTGAATCCACTTCTTCCAGAACCACTGCAGGGATGACCACTTCATTATCTTCAAATGAAAAAAGGGAATACGGGTCTTGTAATAAGACATTCGTATCTAACACGTATATTTTACTCAAAGCGACGCCTCCCGCTTTTCTAGTTGTTTTGGCTTGTTTATGATTTTTCAACAAACCATTTTACCTGTACTACTTTGGTAAAATATATGTTTAATCGAATAAAGATAGAAGGAGTAATGCACAATAATTGTTAGCGAACTCAAATGAAATATTCCATCAATGTTTCCCGGAGGTGAATATATATGTGGAAATTAGCGGCCGCCATTATTTTATTATTTTGCATTGCCGGATGCACTAATAATGAGGCCAATCAAAAGCAGAGCAATCAATCATTAGTGAATGTTAAAAACAGTTATATTGAAAATGTAGATCGAAAAACAGGGCAAGAGATTTCTAAGCGCTTAGTGGAACTGGCAACCAGTGTCCCAAATGTTAATGATGCCACTGCCGTTGTTATTGGTCGATATGCGATCGTAGGAATTGACGTAAATTCAAAATTAGAACGTTCACAGGTAGGGACCATTAAATATTCCGTCGCTGAAAGTTTGAAGAAGGACCCTTTTGGGGCAAAATCGATTGTGGTTGCCGATGCTGATACAACGGAACGATTGAGGGAAATTTCCTCAGATATCAATAAAGGAAGGCCAATTCAAGGGATTATGGAGGAACTGGCAGATGTTGCCGGAAGATTAATGCCCGAGGTTCCCGGTGATTTAATTACTCCAAATCCTAAAAATGCAACCGATAAACCCGATAAAAGTCTTTCACCTAATGAAGAAAAGAATCTTAACAAGAAACAAGAAGAACAATCCAATTATCATAAATGAAAAAAGCTTAGTGAAAACTAAGCTTTTTTCATGGCATCCATCACTTGTTTGTCCAATCTGGCAGCTGCATCCTTGTCGTATGTTTTATCATACTGGACTTCAGATACAATTTTTGAACCATAAAACATAACATCTCTGACCTCGTTTATGGAAACTTCAATCAATGCCAATTTCAATGGAACATCCTGTAGTCTTTCTTCTTTAATTGAAGCAGTGCCTCGGATGGAATATGTAGATTCGTTGGCAATTAAATTTATGACGACTTGATTATTTTCACCGATATTCTGGATGATTCTTGAGCGATTATCGACCGCAAAATAAATGGTTCCCTCATCCTTTGCAAAAATCCAGGAAATTGCGCTAACATTCGGCCCGCCCGTTTCATAATCTACGGTTGCCAATGTTACGAACCTCTCTTTTTGCAGTTCATCATATAGAGGCTTAATTAATCTAGGTTCCACTAAGTTAGCCATGGTTACACCTCCTTTAAAAACAGTTATTCTAATATTACTACTATCTATTTTTTTCATCAACTTTCTTACGCTCTCTTTTCTCTGTCTGTAATATGATATACTATAATAATAAATAACGGATATAGAGAGAATTGGGGGTTACCATGAGAGTAAAATGCGTTATATGCGATAAAATAGAAAAAATTGAGGATGAAACGCTAGAAGCAAAACGGCTGCGTAATCGTCCCATCCATACATATATGTGCTATGATTGCAGTACTAGGATAGCTGAAAAAACAAAAGCAAGGATTGACACCGGAAAATTCCGTTTTTACCGCGAACGACCAGAGAAGGATGATTGGTAATTCGGAACGGGAGATTGCATCACTTTTGTGTGTGAGAAGGTTAGGTTGCTTTGACCCTAATAAGAAAGTTATGCTCTTGCTGATAATGCAAGAGCTTTTCTTTTACCCTTTTCACGAAACAAGCACTCATCAGAGCAAAGCAACTCTCTTCCTTTTACCCTTTTCACGAAAAGAGCACTCATCCGGGCATTGCAACACCTTTCCTTTTACCCTTTTTCTATAAACAAACTCTCCAACGGGCAATGCAACTCTCTTCCTTTTACCCTTTTTACGAAAAGAGCACTCATCCGGGCATTGCAACACCCTTCCTTTTACCTTTTTTACGAAAAGAACACTCATGCGGGCATTGCAACACCCTTCCTTTTACCCTTTTTACGAAAAGAACACTCATCCGGGCATTGCAACACCCTTCCTTTTACCCTTTTCACGAAAAGAGCACTCATCCAGGTAATGCAACTCTCTTCCTCTTACCCTTTTCACGAAAAGAGCACTCATCCGGGCATTGCAACACCTTTCCTTTTACCTTTTTCACGAAAAGAGCACTCATCCGGGCATTGCAACACCTTTCCTTTTACCCTTTTCACGAAAAGAGAACTCATCCAGGTAATGCAACACCCTTCCTTTTACCCCCTTATACGAAAAGAACACTCATCCGGGCATTGCAACACCTTTCCTTTTACCCTTTTCACGAAAAGAGCACTCATCCAGGTAATGCAACGCTCTTCCTTTTACCCTTTTTACGAAAAGAACACTCATCCGGGCATTGCAACTCTCTTCCTCTTACCCTTTTCACGAAAAGAGCACTCATCCGGGCATTGCAACACCTTTCCTTTTACATTTTCCAAGAAACAAGCACTCATCTGGGCAATGCAATCCCTTCCTTTTACCCTTTTTACGAAAAGAACACTCATCCGGGCATTGCAACACCCTTCCTTTTACCCTTTTCACGAAAAGAGCACTCATCCAGGTAATGCAACTCTCTTCCTCTTACCCTTTTCACGAAAAGAGCACTCATCCGGGCATTGCAACACCTTTCCTTTTACCTTTTTCACGAAAAGAGCACTCATCCGGGCATTGCAACACCTTTCCTTTTACCCTTTTCACGAAAAGAGCACTCATCCGGGTAATGCAACGCTCTTCCTTTTACCCTTTTTACGAAAAGAACACTCATCCGGGCATTGCAACACCCTTCCTTTTACCTTTTTCTATAAACAACCTTTCCAATGGGCAATGCAACTCTGAAGGTACTTTTCTGGATATCACTCATAATATCTAAGATGCCTCTCCCCTACTGCTTTAAAATTTTTCTTTAGTATCCTTCTTATCATCTTGTTAGAAACCATCCCATTACACCATTCATAAACTGTACTAGTGGTAACCTTTCTATCCGGAAATAGGAGCTTTATCTCCACTACATTGCGTAAGATAGCTGATTCAATCTTTTCCTCATGCCCACAAAGCTTGCATATACATGTTTTCTGCCCCTCAACAGATATAGAAAGTGAGTGGCACAAAGCACATGTTAAACCCTTTTTAAACTGTTCATACGTATAGGGTGGTAACCGGGTATAGGGAGAAATATTTTGATGCATCGAGATTAATTGTTCAGCCAACCTCATATGGCGGCCGTTTAGTTTTGACGGAAGCTGATTTAATTTTTTCATAAAGCATTTTAGTTGTGTTGGAAAAATAATGGGCTTGTTTAAAGGGGCTTGGTATAAAGTAAACACGGGATTTACAAAGACAACATATCCTTCAATGGGGAACTGATTTCCAATATTTTGGAGCAACTGGCGGAGCAGGGATTTACAGCGTTTTAACTGGTCCAGCGGGTTTTTTACCTCGTTATTGGAAAAAGTAAAGAACCCATCCTTTTTAGAATCGTAATAATGGTCCCCTTCACAATTTTTTATTTCCAACGGGAAAATAGTTTCGTGTGAAATAATGAGGGTATCAATTTGAAAAACCTGATTATTAACCTCAAGACACAAATCATTTAAAACATATATATCGTTTTCAAGCTTTACTGTCAATTCGTCAAACATCACCTCTCCTTGATAACCTTTTTCAAGATATAAATAGCGCCTTTTTTCTTGCAAGGGTAACTCCATGCGGGTGTTTAACACTCTCATGATCAATAACTCCATTGATTCGGTACGCTCCTTTAATGTTTGCATAACCTACTTCCTCTCTTATTTTGAAATATCAGATTCATTTTATAGGAAAAATCAGAGAGGTTGTAATTGCATCTATGTACATTTTGTTAATGTTTTTTGCAAAAAAAAGAAGGCGTTCAACAAGGAACACCTTCTTAACCTATTCTTCTTCCTCCGCAGGGAAGTTGCAATATTTGTCCGGTTCGTCATTAATTTGGTTTAGGATAACCTCAATAACCTCGCGGGGGAAACGCTGTTTCTTGCTCTCACCTTCTTGAAGAAAGGTTACATAATACATGACATCATCAGTTGTAATCTCGATGTTAGCAAGATGATAATCAGAAATTAGAATCTCTTCAAAGAGGTCAACCGTTTCCTTAGCAGCCGTATCATCTGGACGGGCATCACTTACAACCTTAATCGTAAGCCAATTATATAATGCATCCTGCAAGGACTTCATTTTCATTTCTGTATCCCCCAATTACTTTGCTTCTGCTTGATGTTTTTTCGATTGATGCAAGCGAATTTTATAAATAATCAAGATTAAAGCCGCAACGACAAGTCCCTCCGCAACAGGTAAAAAGATCCCTAAAAAAGTAAGGAGGGTACAGCCGACACATAAAAAGATATAAATAACAATTGTTTTTCCCAAAGGGAGCTTTTTGGCAAAGCCAAGCTTATAGACCACAATCGATAAAGCAACAATTGTTAAATATAATAGCCACATGCCTACTTTGGGCTGTTCTGTTACATTATATAGTGCGGCAAAAAATGAAAGACGTTCTGCAACATTCACACACAAAACCTCCTTTTAACTCAATTTTTATCAGTGGTTTTGTCTGATGCTATAGGGTCCATGCTAACATTTTCTGCCACTGACGATTACTAAAAGGCTTATCTTAACTCATTTCAGCATATTTTTTCTTTTTAGCCGAGCGTTCCCGTTCGTTTTTATCAAGAATTTTCTTACGAAGACGGATTGATTCTGGTGTTACTTCACAATATTCGTCCTCATTTAAATATTCTAGAGATTCCTCAAGGGTCATAATTTTTGGCTTTTTAATGACCGAGGTTTGATCTTTATTCGCTGAACGGACATTTGTTGCTTGTTTTACTTTTGTGATATTAACGGTAATATCATTTTCACGCGTGTGTTCCCCGACAATCATACCTTCATAAATTTCAGTTCCCGGTTCAACGAAAATGGTTCCCCTGTCTTCTACTTGCATGATACCATATGTCGAAGCTTTTCCTGATTCCATTGAAACAAGTACACCTTGACGGCGTCCTCCAACTTGACCTTGCAGCATTGGCTGATAGCTATCGAAAGTATGGTTGATAATACCATATCCACGAGTCATCGTTAAAAATTCTGTTGTATATCCAATTAATCCACGTGCAGGAACATTAAAGATTAAACGAACTTGACCCGTTCCATTATTAATCATGTCAATCATTTCACCTTTGCGGGCACCAATGGATTCCATTACAGAACCAGTATGTTCTTCCGGAACATCGATTTGTACGCGTTCAACAGGCTCGCAGCGTACGCCATCAATTTCTTTAACGATTACTTCTGGTTTAGATACCTGAAGCTCGTAGCCTTCACGACGCATGTTTTCAATTAAAATCGATAAATGGAGTTCACCACGACCAGAAACAATCCATGCATCAGGTGAGTCGGTATTATCAACACGTAAGCTTACATCTGTTTGCAATTGAGCACGAAGTCTCTCTTCAATCTTTCTCGCCGTTAAATATTTTCCTTCGCGTCCTGCAAATGGACTGTTATTAACAACAAAGGTCATTTGTAATGTAGGTTCATCAATCCGTAAAACAGGTAACGCTTCTTGGTGCTCAGTCGGACAAACTGTTTCTCCAACGTTAATATCTTCCATTCCGGATACGGCGATTAAATCTCCTGCTTTTGCTTCTTGGATTTCTTGACGTTTTAAACCAAAGAATCCAAAAATCTTGGTAACACGGAATTGTTTAACAGAACCGTCTAATTTCATTAAGGCAACCTGTTGACCTACATGCATGGTCCCACGAAATACCCGTCCGATCCCAATTCTTCCTACATAATCGTTGTAATCAAGAAGAGCTACCTGAAATTGCAACGGTTCATCACTGTTATCAACTGGTGCAGGGATGTTTTCAACAATGGAATCATACAAACATTGCATGTTTTCATCCTGTTGATGAGGATCCGTACTTGCAGTCCCATTAATAGCCGAAGCGTAGATAACAGGGAACTCAAGCTGGTCTTCAGTTGCATCAAGCTCAATAAACAAATCAATGACTTCATCGATTACTTCTTCTGGACGGGCAAAATCACGGTCAATTTTATTTACAACAACAATTGGCGTAAGATTTTGCTCTAATGCTTTTTTTAGAACAAACCGTGTTTGCGGCATCGTTCCTTCATAAGCATCAACCACAAGTAAAACTCCATCAACCATTTTCATAATACGTTCTACTTCTCCGCCAAAGTCAGCGTGTCCCGGTGTATCAAGGATATTGATTCGGGTATCTTTATATTGAATCGCCGTATTCTTCGCAAGAATGGTGATTCCACGTTCTCTTTCAAGATCATTTGAATCCATTGCACGCTCTTCCACATGCTCATTGGAACGGAAGGTTCCAGATTGTTTTAACAGCTGGTCAACTAAGGTTGTTTTACCATGGTCAACGTGGGCAATTATGGCAATATTACGTATATCTTCTCTTATTTTCAAGTAATTCACTCCTACCTCTATTCATAAAAATAAAGCTTTACTATAGTTTTTCAAATACAACTAAAACATTATACCATAATTAAAGTGGAAACCTATAAAGAAATTATGTAGAATAATAAAGATAAGGGAAATTAGTATCGAAATAACAGTGAGGGATTAAAATGAAACATATTAAATGGACATTACTTTTATACGCAATCCTGGCTGCCGCATTGATTGCCGGTATCGGAGTTGCAATTGCCGAACAAAGTATTTTAGGTACACTTGGCTGTATCATTGCGGTCATTTTAGTCATGGGAATGGGATTTAAAACAAAAAAAAGAATGCGCGAAAACGGTCAATTATAATAAAAAGAAGCCTGACTCAGGCTTCTTTTTACCATTTACCATCTTTTAAATAATTTTTTAATATTGTTCCATGAAGACCTGGCTTTGCTACTAACAGTGAATCCTTATTAAGGTAATTAAGCTTTTCTCCCCTTAAATTTGTTACGATTCCCCCTAATTCTTCTACAATTACGGCTCCTCCTGCAAAATCCCATGGGGAAAGCCGCATTGAGATATAAGCATCCACTCGTCCTGTTGCCACATATATTATTTCAAGTGCCGCCGTCCCATATGACCTTGTACCACGTGCATCTCTAACAAGTGGAATGAGTAAATTATGGTCAATTCGATGGTTTTTCATTACCCAGGTAGCATTTAAAGCGATGATCGATTCTTGGACATTTGTTTCCCTTAAAGCCGGAAGAACCTTATCATTTAAATAGGCACCCTTTCCTTTAAAGGCATGATACAATTCGTCATGGACAACATCATAAATAATCCCTATTCTCCCAATCCCTTGTTCATAAATTCCTAGCGAAATGGCAAAATTCCGCTGCTGGTGGATAAAATTCATTGTCCCATCAATCGGGTCGATCATCCAAGTAATTCCGTCTAAATTCTTTAATTCGTCTCCAAATCCTTCCTCACCTAAAATTTTATGATCTGGAAAGCTCTCTCTTATTTTCCCAATAAAAAATTGTTCAATTTCTTTATCCATATTCGTTACAAGATCATTTGCATTTGATTTTGTTTGAATATTCAATGTCTGATCAAAGGATGATTTAATTCTTTCCCCGGCTTCCTTCACCCAAGCTAATGCAAGCGTATAAATGTTTTCCCAATTCATTATGCTCCTCCAATGTTTACCGAATTTTCGCGTTGTATCCAATGTATGTAGTATGAATCATCCAAAAAAAATTGATGTACCTATAGCTTAATCAAATTGGTTAAACACATCAACTTTGTTGTTCCATTTTTAAACATTCGTGAATAGATTAACAAATGGAAGCAATAATAAACGAACTCCCATTATGTAATTGGAGTTCGTTTTAGATAAGTACGATTACCTTTCTATTTTGTATCATTACTATAAATTTTCCCCTTAGAAGAAATACTTCTCTTTAATCAAAGAGCTTTTAAGCGTAAAAGTTCCTGGCGAATTTTTTCCAATTTTAGTTTACACTCTTTTATTTTTTTCTCATTTTTTTCCTCAATTGCTTCAAATAATGTAGCCAACTCATAATCCATTTCCAATCTCAAATAGGCTGTTCTTTCTTTTTCGCCTGCTTTTTTAAGTGTTGTATTCATTAGTTGCTTCATGGTTCTCCTCCCTTTCACAATTGTTTTGACTAATTTTTCAGACTATTTTTTTACTGTTATACTATGAGCCAATGCGTAAGGATGTAACAAATTTGTGCGTTAACCCAGATAAGCAATAGATTTCTTCAAAAACCTCCAGTATGCTACAATAATGGACAAAGCTTATTGCAGGGGGTTGCAAAATGAAGTTTAAAGGTTTTACCAAAGAAGATTTTGACGTGTTCTTAATAGATGGCTTAGAGGCAAGAATGGAGGCACTTAAGGAAACAATTCGTCCAAAACTTGAGTTTTTAGGACAATATTTTTCTCCCTTTTTAACTACTCTTACTGGTGATGAAATGTATGTTCATGTGGCAAAGCATGCCAGAAGAACGATTAATCCTCCAAAAGATACATGGGTCGCTTTTGCCAATAATGCACGCGGCTATAAGATGCTTCCTCATTTCCAAATTGGCTTATGGAATACCCATATATTTATTTGGTTTGCAGTCATTTATGAGGCACCACAAAAAGTAGTCATTGGCGAAAGATTTACAAAGAAATTAAATAAATTATATAAAGAAACACCAAAAGATTTTGTTTGGTCTGTTGATCATACAAAACCTGAAACGGTTAAACATCAAGACCTCAAAAAAGAGGAATTACAATCCTTTTTCCAACGGCTGCAAACGATTAAAAAAGCTGAACTCTTGTCTGGCTTTGTAATTGATCGCGAAAAAGTTATTCAATTAACCCCTGAAGAGTTAATTGAACAAATTGATACTGTCTTTAAACAAGTTGCACTATTATACAAAATTGCCATGAATATTAAATAAAAATAGCTCCTGAACATTTGATTGTTCGGGAGCTATTTTTATTTATGGCATCGAAATTCTATTCCCTATATCGGCTTCCTTGGCCTTTTTGATGGTTCGGTAGGAAGAATAACCGCTTGTCTCTTCAAATTCAGCGCATATCTTCTTTTCCTCTGCCTTTCCAGGGACAATTTCCTTAAAGCGGCGGTAAGCATTCATGATTTCATCACGGGATATCCCCTTTTCATATGCCCGCTCAATAACTTCAAAAAATTTTATCACATCCACAATTTCTTCCGTCGACCAATTATAATCAATTGGATATTGATACTCCATTTCTATTCACCTGCTTACGAATCTCTTTTTTAACTTATTTTTCCCATTTTTTACGTATTTGTTCTGCATCGGAAATCATTCTCAAAAATAATTCAGCAACAGTCGGTACGTCTTTTATTAATCCCATAACCTGACCTGCCCATGCAAATCCCTCGTCCTCTACCCCCTCATAAATGTATCGAATATTGGCTGAACCGCTAATAAAATCTTTTAACTGCCCATAGCCTCCATTCTCTTTTTCGATTTCAAGGATTTTATTTGTCCATGTATTCGCAATCGCTCTTCCAGGACTGCCGAGCGAGCGCTTAATCACTACTGTGCCGGCTTCATTTCCCTCTACTAATCTTTGCTTATATCGTTCATTCGCATGAACGCATTCCTTTGTTGCAATAAACCTTGTTCCCATTTCAATTCCTTCAGCCCCCAAACTAAGGGCAGCCATCAGACCCCTACCATCACCAATTCCACCGGAAGCAATGACAGGAATCGAGACGGCATCAACTACTTGAGGAATTAACACCATTGTCCCAATATCATCTCTACCAAGGTGCCCTCCTCCTTCTTGACCAACAACCATTACTGCGTCGGCTCCCAATTCTTCCGCTTTAACCGCCTGCCTCCTTGCCGCAACTAGGACTAGCTTTTTAATGGCAGTTCCTTTTAATTGTTCAAAAATAGGAGCAGGATTCCCTCCTGTCATGGAAACGACCGGCACCTCTTCTTCTATGGCAACCTCCAGAAAATCTGCAAAAGGTCTTCCATGCTGTCCGATAGCAAAGTTAACACCAAAAGGTTGATCGGTAAGCTGTTTAACCTTCCTAATTTCTTCTCGAAGCTTTTCAGGATCCCCTAGAGACATAGCCGTAATTTGCCCAAGTCCGCCAGCATTTGAGACAGCTGCAGCAAGCTCTGAATAGGCTAAATAGGCAAGGCCTCCCTGGACAATTGGGTATCGAATATTAAGTAATTCAGTGACACGAGTTTGCCAATTCATATGTATCCCCCCTCTTAATTATAATTGTTTATTTCTCCTTTCAAGGGTAATTTTCCTGTTTTTTAGGGAAACTAACTTTTAAGAATCATATCTCTATGCAAGGGGAACGAATAGTGCTATAATTCATTTGTTTTATGTATTTTTATTCAAGTAAAAATATAAGTATTTGAAATAAAGAGGTGTGGTACTAAATTGTTGCAAAATCAAACACCGTTATTCAGCGGTTTATTAGAACATGCGAAAAGAAATCCTGTTCAATTCCATATCCCAGGTCATAAAAAAGGTGCTGGAATGGATCCGGACTTTCGAAATTTCATTGGTGATAATGCTCTGTCGATTGATTTAATTAATATCGGACCACTTGATGATCTGCACGCGCCAAAGGGCATGATTAAACAGGCTCAAGACCTTGCTGCCGAAGCATTTGGGGCCGATCGTACCTTCTTCTCTGTCCAAGGAACAAGCGGAGCGATTATGGCCATGGTAATGGCTGTATGCGGACCGGAAGACAAAATTATAGTTCCGAGAAACGTCCATAAATCGGTTATGTCGGCCATTGTATTTTCCGGAGCCATCCCTGTATTTATTCACCCCGAAATTGATGAGGAATTAGGAATTTCTCATGGAATTACAACAGATGCCGTTGAACGGGCATTAAAGCAGCACCCTGATGCAAAAGGGGTTCTAGTTATCAATCCAACCTATTTTGGTATTTCAGCTGATCTAAAAAAAATCGTAGAGATTGCTCATTCTTATAATGTACCGGTCCTAGTTGATGAGGCACATGGTGTCCATATCCATTTTCATGATGAACTTCCAATGTCTGCGATGCAGGCTGGAGCTGATATGGCTGCGACAAGCGTTCATAAACTTGGGGGGTCGATGACCCAAAGTTCCATTTTAAATGTTAAGGAGGGCCTTGTATCTGCTAAGCACGTTCAATCCATCCTCAGCATGATGACAACTACTTCCACATCCTATTTATTACTTGCTTCTTTAGATGTGGCACGAAAACAATTAGTGACAAAAGGGAAGGACCTGATTGAAAAATCGATACAATTAGCCCAATCCATTCGTAAAAGAATTAATGAGATTGAGCACATTCATTGCATTGGCGAGGAGATATTAGGTTCTAAAGCCACTTTTGATTACGACCCGACAAAGCTGATTATTTCAGTGAAAGATTTGGGCTTAACAGGCTATGAAGTGGAAAAATGGTTAAGAGAAAAGCATAACATAGAGGTAGAATTATCTGATCTTTATAATATCCTTTGTATTATTACATTCGGTGATACCGATTACGAGGCAGACATTTTAGTAAATGCCTTGAAGGAACTATCAGATGAATTTAAAGATCGTGCGGAAAAAATCGAACCGGTTCAAGTTTTACTTCCCGATATCCCGTTACTAGCTTTAACGCCTAGGGATGCTTTTTACTCAGAAACAGAAGTGATTCCTTTTGAAAAATCTGAAGGGCGTATTATCGCGGAGTTTGTTATGGTTTATCCACCAGGAATACCGATTTTTATTCCAGGTGAAATTATTACAAAGGAAAACCTGCTTTATATCCAGAAAAACATAGAAGTAGGACTTCCGGTTCAAGGCCCTGAAGATGATGAATTAAAAACAATCAGAGTTATAAAAGAATATAAGGCAATTAAATAAAAAAATAGGATTCCACTTTGGAATCCTATTTTTATTTTATAGATATATTATTTTTCTTCTTTTGAATGGTGTTCTTTACAGCAATTGCATTTTGAAGAATATAGAACGGTTACTTTTTCGTCTTCAAAATGATCAATAGTGGAGTTGCAAGCTTGGCATACGATAGTACCCATTTTTTCTATCCCCTTTTTTTATGAAATGTAAGCGTTTAAAACATCCTTGATTTAATAATAATATATCACATTTAATTTTTCAAGCCTAAATTGTATGTCACATTTAATATTTATGTAAACAAAAAGGGTCCATGCTGGACCCTTTTTGTCCCATTATTCATACTGAGTGTAAGAATGAACGGAAGGAATGGTTACGTTGAAAAATTCAGCTAAATCGGCTGCTTGTTGTCTGTCAGAAATTCGGAAAACAGTTTGCAAGTGGTCAATATCTTCGATGTCTTTAGGGTCGAGGAGGGTGGAACGGCCGGTTTGCATACAAACTACCAGGGGTTTTCCAAAAAACATGTTGGTGAAAACAATTCCAAAGTCATAGCGGGTATGTTCAGTTGTAAAACCTACAAACCTCACCTTTACATTTTCCTGCTCATCATATAATTTTTCAAACAATTCCATTGGACTCCTCCATTCTTTAAATATTTAGAATTTTATTATAATTTATTTTCACAAAAATTACAAGAAACTTATTTTTGTAACGGTTGTCATTGGATTTTATTCAGTGCTAAAATAGATAAGGATATATGGAGTGTTAGGGGGGATTGATGATGGCGAAAAATGCTTACATTAAGCTGGTGCCTTCATCTGCACAACAACAAGTGACAATTGATGAAGTAAAAGAGCTTTTCTATTATTATAAAGATATTACTTCGAAAACTGGAAACCAAGTTGATTGGCAATTTGGAAACGCTGCCTTTCCTTATGAAGTGAAAGAAAAAGAAGAAGGAAAAGGAAAATGGTTTTATTTACATTCTGACCATGAAAACTATTTGGCAATATTAATTGGTGTTGATACGGAAGTTATCCGGGATGAGAATGGTGAAGAAAGAGAGCAGCAATATATTCAAGTGACGTTACCGGAGCAATCCACCTATGGTGATAAAGGTAAAGCTAATGAATTTTGTAAATTTCTTGCTAAAAAAATGCAAGGAGAACTTCATCTTTTTAATGAAAGAGTCATGTATTACTATCCAAGAAAATAATTAAAAAACTCCCTTTCCGGGAGTTTTTTAATGGGTATAGAGCTCCAGAGTATAATGTATCGATGTGTAGATCACAAGGCTCAAACCAGTAAGGAATAATGTTTTTCTTGAGGATTTCGTTATACTATCCCCAATCAAATAGGCCAAATAAAAAAAGACAAAAAACATGATGACTTTATATACTAATTGATCATGCTTTGATAACCACTCAATCAAAGTATAACCGCTCCAAATAATAAATTGCAGCAGCATCACAACATAAACCCTCAAAGTTATCACCACACAAAACAATTTCCATGAATAGTATAGTATATGTCAAAAATATTTAGTTATTTTCGTTAATTATATAAATTAGATACCAGCATATTCCTAAAAAAATGGTTCTTTCCCTTTTGGAAAGAACCATTCGTGATTTATTTAATAATATGGATCGGGCTTCCTAAGGCTACTTCGGCAGCTTCCATTGTTATTTCTCCAAGGGTTGGATGTGCATGAATAGTCATCGCAAGATCTTCTGCTGTCATTCCTGATTCGATGGCAAGACCAAGTTCAGCAACCATGTCTGATGCACTTGCACCGGCAATTTGAGCACCAATTACTAGACCATCTTCTTTACGAGTGACTAATTTAAGGAATCCATCTGCACTATCAAGTGAAAGCGCACGACCGTTTGCTGCAAATGGGAATTTCGCAGCAATCACTTCAATCCCTTCCTTTTTCGCTTGATCTTCGGTATATCCGACTGATGCAAGCTCAGGCTCTGAGAAGACAACAGCAGGAATACCCAAGTAATCAATTTCAGAAGAGTGACCAGCAATCGCTTCAGCAGCAATTTTTGCTTCATAGGAAGCTTTATGTGCTAATTGAGGACCTGCAACCACATCACCAATAGCGTAAATATTGCTGATATTGGTACGGCATTGTTTATCAATTTCAATCAATCCGCGCTCACTCAAGTTAACACCAACTTGCTCTAAGCCCATCTCATCTGTATTAGGACGGCGTCCGACCATTACAAAACAGTAATCAGCTTCGATTTTCTTCTCTTCACCTTTTGTTTCAAACGTAACGACTACGCCATTTTCAGTTTCTTCTACACCTTTAGCAAATGCTTTTGTATAGAATTCAGCACCTTTTTTCTTCATATTCTTTTTAACAAGGGCAGCCATTTGCTTATCAAAAACACCCATACCTAGGATTTCATCTGCACCTTCTAAGATGGTAACCTGGCTGCCAAAGTTCGCATAAGCACCACCAAGCTCAATCCCAATGACACCGCCGCCAATGACAACGATTTTTCCAGGAATTTCACCTAAATTAAGAGCACCTGTAGAGTTTAAAACACGTTTTGAGTATTTAAATGCAGGCAACTCAATAGGACGAGATCCAGTTGCAATAATCGCATTTTTAAATGTATAGGTTTGGGCTGAAGTTTCATCCATTACACGAAGTGTATTGGCATCGACAAAGTATGCTTCACCACGAACAATGTTTACTTTATTTCCTTTTAATAATCCTTCAACGCCGCCAGTTAATTTATTTACAATACTTCCTTTAAACTCTTGAACCTTTGAAAAGTCAACCTTTACATTTTCAGCTGTAATTCCAAATTGATCGGAATGCATAGCTGTTTCATAACGGTGACCTGCAGCAATTAACGCTTTAGATGGAATACAGCCGACATTTAAACAAACTCCGCCCACATATTCTTTTTCTACAATCGTTACTTTTTGTCCAAGCTGTGCAGCACGAATAGCTGCAACGTAGCCTCCGGGACCTGCACCGATGACTATAGTATCTGTTTCAATTGGGAAATCTCCAACTACCATTTTTTACGCCTCCATTAACAATAGTTCTGGATCGTTCAATAATCGTTTAATATGATTCATTGCATTTTGCGCTGTAGCACCGTCAATCATACGGTGGTCAAAGCTTAGTGAAAGAGCTAAAACAGGTGCTGCAACAATTTCTCCATCTCTAACAATTGGCTTTTCTGCAATTCGACCAACACCTAAAATCGCTACTTCTGGGTGGTTGATTACAGGTGTAAACCACTGACCGCCAGCAGATCCGATATTAGAAATCGTGCAAGATGCACCCTTCATTTCATTTGGAGCAAGCTTTCCATCGCGTGCTTTTGTAGCAAGCTCATTAATTTCATTAGAAATGGTGAACACAGATTTACGATCTGCATCCTTCACAACTGGTACTAACAAGCCTTTTTCAGTGTCAGCTGCAATACCAATATTGAAATAATGCTTATGAATAATTTCATTCGTTGCATCATCAAGTGATGTATTTAAAACTGGGAACTCCCTTAAAGCACTTGTTAATGCCTTAACGATATATGGTAAGAAAGTAAGCTTGATTCCCTTCGCTGCAGCCACTTCCTTGAACTTTTTACGGTGTGCAACAAGTTTCGTCACGTCGATTTCATCCATTAACGTAACATGTGGAGCCGTATGCTTAGAGTTAACCATAGCCTTCGCAATCGCTTTACGGATACCGCTCATTTTTTCACGTGTTTCTGGATATTCACCTTGTGGAATTGGTGCTGCTTTTGGTGCTTCAACATTCGCTTCTTGGGATACAGCTGCATTTTCAGCCGGTGCTGCAGCTGGCGCACCACCGCTTAAGAATGTATCGATATCAGTCTTCATAATCCGGCCATTTTTACCTGTACCGGCTACAAGAGCAATTTCAACACCTTTTTCGCGTGCATATTTACGTACAGATGGCATCGCAATGATTCGGCGGTTTGGATCTACTTCAGCTTGCTGCTGTGCTGCAGCCGCTTGAGCAGGAGCCGCTTGCGTTGCTGCTGCCTCTTGCTTAACTTCTGGTGCTGGTGCTGGTGCTGGTGCCGCCTCTTGCTTAGGCTCATCATCACCGTGATCGCCTTTAAATTGCAAGTTCTCATAGCCTGGTGCATCAAATGTAACAAGAACCTGTCCAACCGTTGCAACCGTTCCTTCTCCAATTAAAACTTCAAGAACAGTTCCTTCCACAGGAGAGGGAATTTCTACAACTGCTTTATCATTTTGCACTTCGCAAAGTACATCATCTTCTTGAACCTTGTCACCTGGTTTTATAAACCATTTGACAATTTCACCTTCGTGAATTCCTTCACCAATGTCAGGCATTTTAAATTGAAATGACACTGTGATTCATCCTCCTATATTTCCTCTATTTACGCAGGTGTACGTACACTTTACGGGGAATAGAGCAGACTTTTTTTGATTATATTAGAATGTCAATACTTTTTTAGCCGTTTCGATTACATCCTTATAGTTAGGAAGCCAAGCAGATTCAGCTTGAGAGAAAGGATAAATAGTATCAGCAGCCGTTACACGCAATACTGGTGCTTCCAAGCTCAAAATTGCACGGTCATTAATTTCAGCTACTACAGTTGCTGCAACCCCAGCTTGTTTTTGCGCTTCTTGAACAACAATAGCACGTCCAGTTTTTTCAACGGATCCAATAATTGTCTCGATATCAAGCGGGCTGATTGTACGTAAATCCACTACCTCAACAGAATGACCTTCTTTTTCAAGTTCTTCCGCCGCTTTTAAAGATTCATGAACCATTGCACCGTAAGTAATGATGGATAAGTCGGTACCTTCGCGCTTTACATCCGCTTTTCCAAGTGGAATGGTATATTCCTCTTCAGGTACTTCTTGACGGAATGCACGATATAATTTTAAATGTTCTAAAAATACAACTGGATCATTATCACGAATAGCAGAAATTAATAACCCTTTTGCATCATATGGCGTAGATGGAACAACCACTTTTAAACCAGGTGTTTGTGCCATTAATCCTTCTAAGCTGTCTGAGTGAAGCTCTGGAGTGTGAACGCCGCCGCCAAATGGGGAGCGAACAGTAATCGGCATGTTATAGCGACCGCCGGAACGATAACGCATACGAGACATTTGACCTGCGATTGAATCCATTACCTCAAAAACAAATCCAAAGAATTGAATTTCCGGAATCGGACGATATCCTGTTAAGGCAAGTCCGATGGATAAACCGCCAATACCTGACTCGGCTAACGGTGTATCAAAAACACGATCTTCGCCAAATTCTTTAAGGAGTCCTTCAGTAGCACGGAAAACCCCGCCATTTACACCAACATCTTCCCCAAATAATAATGTTTTTGGATCATTGCGTAATTCCGTACGCAACGCATCAGTAATCGCTTGAATCATTGTCATTTGAGCCATGACTTACTTCGACTCCTTTGCTTTATAAATTTCATATTGTTCTTTTAAGTTAGAAGGCATTTCTTCAAACATAATCGACATTAAATCAGTCACTTTTTGCTTAGGAGCAGCATCTGCCTTTTTAATGGCTTCTTTAATATCTTCTTTTGCTTGTTCAATGACTTCATTCTCTTTTTCTTCGCTCCATAGACCTTTGTTTTCAAGGAATTTACGGAAACGTACAAGTGGATCTTTCTTTTCCCACTCATTATCAAGTTCAGCCGTACGATAACGAGTTGGATCATCTCCAGCCATTGTATGCGGTCCATAACGATAGGTAAGGGTTTCAATTAATGTTGGTCCTTCACCATTGATTGCACGCTCACGTGCATCGTGAACTGCCGCATATACAGCTAATGGGTCCATTCCATCTACCTGGATTCCAGGAATTCCTGCAGCAACTGCTTTTTGAGCAACGGTTTTAGCTGCTGATTGTTTTTCTACAGGTGTTGAAATCGCAAAGCGGTTATTTTGAACGATGAAAATAGCCGGCGCCTTTAATGCCCCTGCGAAGTTAATCCCTTCGTAGAAATCTCCTTGAGAAGCACCGCCATCCCCTGTATAGGTAATGGCAACAGCTTTATTACCATTCTTTTTTAATCCAAGTGCTACACCTGCAGTTTGAACGTATTGCGCACCAATAATGATCTGAGGAGATAATACGTTTACCCCTTCAGGAATTTGATTTCCTTGGAAGTGTCCGCGTGAGAATAGGAATGCTTGATAAAGTGGTAAACCATGCCAAATAATTTGTGGAACATCACGATATCCCGGTAAAATAAAATCCTCTTTTTCCAGGGCAAATTGTGATGCTAATTGAGAAGCTTCTTGCCCGGCAGTTGGGGCATAGAATCCAAGTCTTCCTTGACGGTTTAAAGAAATTGAACGTTGGTCAAGAATACGTGTATATACCATCCGGCGCATTAATTCTTGTAGCTGCGCATCTGTTAAATCCGGCATAGCCGCTTCATTTACGACTTCGCCTTCTTCATTTAAAATTTGAAATGTTTGAAACTGATCTTCGACGATTTCGAGCGATTTTTTCGCATCGTGCTGGGCGTTCTTAAGTTTAGAAGCCATTTAGGTCACCTCTTCCTTTCTTTTCAAAAAGACATAAAAATAAATTCATTCCACCTTTTGTAGGTTACCCAAAAACCTTAAAAGACAAAAAATATTGAATGGAAATTTCTTTCCCCATCCCATCATATTCTGTATCAGTAATTTTGATTATTTCATTGATACAATAATTATCTTCATAAATGAGTTTACATCAACTTTTTATACGCGTCAAATACTAATTCTTATAATTTTTCATCATTTCAACATTATAAATAGGAGCCTCTTTATTCATAGCTGTATTATTTAAAATGCAAAACTGTTATATAAAATTAAACAATTTTCTTTTCTGTTATAACAAAGAAAAAAACCGGCTTTTAAGCCGATTTTAAAGGAACTAAATATTATTCACTTATTTTCAACCCAGACATTTTATAAAATGCAAGCTTTTGGCTATTATAGTCCTTCGTAAGCTGATTAAATTTTTTATTTGCCGCATACACTTTTTGGTAGGCTTCATTTACTTTATTCACTTTTGCCTCTAAGGTATCAAAGGATAAGTTTTTATTTTTGAACAGCCCATACAATTGTTTATCAAGTTTTAAAGCGTTAAGATATTCCTTATTCAGTTCATCATGGGCAGAATATCGATCCATCATTATCTGATAAAGATGATCCAAAGATTTTTTTAATTTAGAATCCTTTAATTCATTTTTATATTCTTTAATTTTTTGGAAAGTCTCTTTTGATTCCATGATACTCTCGGTTTCTTCTTTCATATACCGTTTTCGCTTGTTAGCGATTGCTAAAGCCGTATCAGCCAACTTTACCACTTTATCATACTGTTTCATTCCAAGGCTCATAATCTGGTCGTATATAGCTTTTTCCTTTTTTTCTAATGCCACAAGCGGTTCCTGCTGATTTTCGAACCCCTTTTCTTTCGCAACAACTTTCTCTAAAACATCATAGATTTTTTCGATGGGTGTTTTTTGATTGAAACAACCGGATAAAATCATAACAGTCGAAATAATGAAAATCCACAAACAACTTTTAGAGATAAAAGGCAAGTATATCCCCCCTAACATAAAACCAATTAAGCACATTACAAAGTGTTTAACTTTTTTAAGTTTGTTTGATAGACTTAACTTATTCATTATAACAGAAAACAGGAGTGAGACAGCACATGATTACAATGGAGGATATCATACGCGATGGTCATCCAACTCTTAGAAAAGTTGCCGAAGAAGTACTTATGCCGGCATCTGCTGAAGACAAACAGATTTTAAAAGAGCTTTTAGAATATGTAAAAAACAGTCAAAACCCGGAGATTGCTGAAAAATACAAATTAAGACCCGGTATCGGCTTAGCGGCACCGCAAATTAATGTTTCAAAAAGAATGATCGCTGTTCATGTACAGGACGACAAATCTACATATAGTTATGCACTTTTTAATCCGAAAATTGTCAGCCATTCAGTTGAAAAATCGTACCTGCAATCAGGAGAAGGGTGCCTCTCAGTGGATGAAGCTATACCAGGCTTTGTACCAAGGTATGCACGAGTGACGGTAAAAGGCATCAACGAGGATGGCGAAGAGGTAAAGCTTCGGCTAAAAGGACTTCCTGCCATCTGCTTTCAACATGAAATTGACCATCTTAATGGGGTTATGTTTTATGATTATATTGATAAACAAGAGCCATTCAAACCAATTGAAGGAGCAATTGCGGTTGAAAGGTAAAAAAACTGCCGCCCCTTTTTGGTGACGGCAGATTTTTTATATAAGCTGCAATTCCTTTAATCCATTCCAAATCCCGTTTTCAGCAACATCGGTTGTAATATAATCTGCATGTTCTTTGGCCTCTGGGACCCCATTTCCCATGGCAACGCTTGTACCAACTGCCTTTAACATTTCCAGATCATTTAAACCGTCTCCAAAAGCATAAACATCCTTCAATTCAAAACCGAGCCGTTCAATCATTTTTTTGATGCCTTCTGCTTTGGAACCCCCTTTTGGCAAAACATCAACGGAATAATCATGCCACCTGATAAAATTAAACTTAGGATAATGCTTAAAATAATCTAATTCTTCTTTGTCCTCACAGAAAAGCAGTGACTGATAAATCTTTCTATTTTTATAAAAATCAGCATCCTCTTCAGGATGAGAAAAATTTAATGTTCCAAGACTGATATCGATAAACGGATGTTGTTTAACGGTAGCCTTCATCGTTTGTTCATTCATTATTACTAATGGGTGTCCATTCTGCTTCGTTTCAATCAATAGTTTTTCAAGCTCTGTTTGATTTAGGGGATTCTCATAGATTACCTCCCCTTCAAAAACCACAAATTGACCATTATAGCTAACATAAGAATCAATTCCAAGTTCCTTGCGGATACTTTCAAACATAAACGGGGCCCTGCCGGTTGCAATCGCTACAAAAACACCATTTTCCTTTAATAATTGAATTGCCTTTTTTGTACTGATTGGCAGCTTTTTTTCATGATCGAGCAATGTTCCATCTATATCGAAAAATACAATTTTCTTCATCTAAAATAAACTCCTTCAAATCCTACAGGCTTAATTTTTATATAAAAAAACACTACCCCTTCCTGTAAAGATTGTCAATTCTTTAACAAATTATTGAATTCCATGATTATCCATGAAAGAATCCGCAAAATAACCATATAATAATAACAAAAAAACCTTTTTCAAAAAAAAATCTTCAATAATCTATCAGGCTTGCTTTACATTGGACAAGGATCGTTTAAAATAAGAAGTAAGGAGATGATCCACTATGTTAAAGAAGCTCAGAAAGAAGCTCTTAAAACAGTGGAAAGATTTATTACGAAAAAAATCGATTGCCTAAAATTTTGAGCCCTTCATACTTGCGGAGGGCTCCTTCCTTATTGTAAATTGATAAACAGTTATGCTTTTACATACTTTTCACATAGAGACCATGTCTTGGTTTATTTGTCAGATATAATAAAACCCATGAAAAAGATGTAAATTTTTTGTATAATAGAAAAAGGTATGATCGATTAAGGAGCGATATTGTCATGATATATAAAGTATATTATCAAGAAAGCATTAAACAAGTACCCGTGAGAGAGAACACAAAAACCCTTTATACTGAGGGAGAATCAGAAAGAGATGTTCGGAAAAAGCTTGCTGACCGCGGCTATAACATTGAATTTGTACAAGCAGTTACAGGTGCATTTTTAGAGTATGAAAAACAAAACGAAGATTACAAAGTATTGGAGATTTGATAATTTATGAAATTTGTAAAAAACGATCAAACTGCTGTTTTTGCCCTGGGAGGACTGGGTGAAATTGGCAAGAACACATATGCTGTTCAATTTCAGGATGAAATCATCTTAATTGATGCTGGTATAAAATTCCCTGAAGACGAGCTTTTAGGCATCGATTATGTAATTCCTGATTACACTTACCTAGTAAAAAATGAAGAAAAAATAAAAGGGCTGTTTGTAACACATGGACATGAAGATCATATCGGTGGAATCCCTTATTTGCTTAGGGAAATCAATATCCCCATTTATGGCGGGAAACTTGCCCTTGGATTAATCAAAAATAAACTTGAAGAACATGGTCTTCTTAGAAATGCTAAACTCATTGAAATTAAAGAAGATGATGTGATTAAGTTCCGTAAGACATCTGTTACTTTTTTCCGTACCACACATAGTATTCCTGATTCCTATGGAATCGTCGTAAAAACCCCTCCAGGTCAAATTGTCCACACAGGTGATTTTAAATTTGATTTCACCCCTGTCGGTGAACCAGCTAATTTAACCAAAATGGCCGAAATTGGAAAAGAGGGAGTTTTATGTTTACTCTCTGATAGTACGAATAGCGAAATTCCTGAATTTACCATGTCAGAACGCCGTGTTGGCGAGAGCATTCATGATATTTTCCGTAAAGTCGACGGCCGAATTATTTTTGCAACCTTTGCTTCAAACATCCATCGTCTGCAGCAAGTAGTAGAAGCAGCAGTAACAAATGGTCGAAAAATCGCTGTATTTGGAAGAAGTATGGAAGCAGCCATCAATATCGGTCTTGAATTGGGATATATTCTTGCTCCAAAAGAAACGTTTATTGAATCCAATCAGATTAACCGACTTCCTGCAGATAAGGTAACCATTCTCTGTACAGGAAGCCAGGGAGAACCAATGGCTGCTCTTTCAAGAATTGCCAATGGTACACATCGGCAAATTCAAATTATACCGGGAGATACGGTAGTCTTTTCTTCCTCGCCAATTCCAGGAAATACAATAAGCGTCAGCAGAACAATTAACCTTCTTTTTAGAGCAGGTGCCGATGTTATTCATGGAAAGTTAAGTAATATTCATACTTCCGGACATGGTGGACAGGAAGAGCAAAAATTAATGCTCCGCCTCATCAAGCCGAAGTTTTTTATGCCGATACACGGGGAGTACCGTATGCAAAGAATGCATGCTAAACTTGCCGTTGACTGTGGTGTTGAGGAAGAAAACTGTTTTATCATGGATAATGGCGAGGTTTTAGCCCTTTCTGAAAATACTGCACAAGTAGCAGGTAAAATTCCTTCCGGCTCTGTTTATATTGATGGAAGTGGTATTGGTGATATTGGAAATATCGTACTAAGAGACCGTAGAATTCTTTCAGAAGAAGGCTTGGTAGTAGTCGTGGTTAGCATTAATATGAAAGATTTCAAGATTGCTTCCGGTCCGGATTTAATTTCTAGAGGATTTGTCTATATGAGAGAATCCGGTGATTTAATTAATGATGCGCAAAATTTGATTACCAAACACATTAATAAAGTCATGGAACGAAAAACGACCCAATGGTCAGAAATTAAAAATGAAATAACGGATACTCTTGCACCGTTCTTATATGAAAAAACAAAGCGAAGACCAATGATTTTACCAATCATCATGGAAGTTTAAAAAAGGAAACGCCCGTGGCGTTTCCTTTTTTCTTATTCTCCTATTTTACGGCCATGGCTTTTTTTCCAAATCGGTCAATGTCTACATCGCTTCCGATGACAACTAATATATCATTAACACGAAGAGTTTCATTTGCTTGCGGGGAAACAATGAGTTCCACTCCCCTTTTTATCGCCACGATATTCAGACCATATTTCTTGCGAATATCTAAATCCATAATGGTATGACCGGCAATTTTTCCATTGGCAACAATTTCAACAATACTATGATCATCAGATAGTTCAAGATAATCAAGGACATTGTTCGAAGCTAAATTGTTGGCAATCCGGCGTCCCATATCCCTTTCAGGGTGGACCACCTGGTCTGCCCCAATTTTCCTGAGGACCTTCTCATGATAATCATTTTGTGCCTTAACCGTAATATTTGGAACACCTAATTCCTTTAATATAAGTGTAGTTAATATACTGGATTGGATATCGTCACCAATGGCAACAATCACATGATCAAAGTTGCGGATTCCTAAACTTTTCAAAACCGCTTCGTCCGTTGTATCCCCTGCAGCAGCATGGGAAGCAATCATTGCAAATTCATTAACCCTTTCTTCATCTTTATCGATGGCCAACACTTCGATTCCATCCTCTGAAAGTGTTCGGCAAATACTCCCGCCAAAGCGGCCAAGCCCAATAACCGCAAAACTTTTTTTCACAAAATCCTCTCCCAGCTAATTCCTGATCTCTTTTTGTTCATTTTAGCATATTGCAGTGAATCTTGGTATTGGGACACCTAATCTCATGAAGGATGGTTCCTTCTTTTTTTGATATAAAAATAAAGAAGCAAACCAATTACTAAAATAATGATTAAAATCGGAAGGTTGCCAAGCACAAAAACAATGATCCCGGAAACTATGGCAATCAGGGCATTGGTGCTTTTCATAAATTGTTTTTTTGTTCTCTCCCATGTATTAAGATTGTCCTTCTCTATATCAGGAACAACTACCTTAGATTCGTAGAGCATAATATTAACGGTTGAGAAGGCTGTTTGATTGTTTAAAAACTTCATTTTTCCTTCAATTGTTTCAATTTCCTCCTGGACAGCAGCTAAGTCCGCAGAAATTTTTAATAGGTCCTCGGTTTTCTTTGCATTTTTCATAAAGGATGTTAGCCGTTCTTCCACGACTCTTTTTGATTTTAATCTGGATTCTAAATCCACATATTCTTCCGTTACATCCTGCCCTGTTATATTTCGCTGAATCACTTCAGCAGCCTGCCCCTGGGCATCATGTAAAAAATTCCGGAAAAATTTTTGCGGAATTCGGATTCGAATGCTTCCACTAACTTGTTCCTTCCCCTCTTTTGTTACATTCGATTCCGCGATATAACCACCATATTTTTCTACTTTTCCTTCAATTTTTTGTACGGTTTCCTCAAATTTTTTCACACGAAGCTCTAAATCTGCAGTATAGATAACCTTTTTTTCAGGCATTTCTTTCTTATTCGATTTATCCATCTCTTCCTTTACGTTCTCACCAGATAGGAATGACGCTTTTTCTTGACTTCCACTTTGTTCAGAAGCGGCTTTATTGTTTGAGGTTTGATCCATTTTGGCACTCTCACTTTTACTACTGGAACTACAGGCCGAAAGAAAAAGAAAAACGAAAACAATTAATAATGGAACCATTCTTTTGTAGCTTTTCACTCCCTTGACACCCCTTTTTTACTATCTGTTTATTAAAACCGACGAGTAAAATTTGAAAGAGTTACAAAAAAGTAAAAAACAGCCATTTTTGGCTGTTTTACACTGCATCTATCATGGTAAACTGTGACGAACAGTTCTGACAGATTAATCTTCTATTCGGTTTTTTCTAGCTCATCTAAAACGCGATTGACCCGCTTTTCAAGCATTTTCATTCCACTTCCGCCGGCTTGGAAGTGACGAAGCTTACCTTCACGATCAAATACATAATAGGCAGGAACATATTGATTTTCAAACGCTTCTGTTAATTTGTGTTCACTGTCAACAAAAATCGGCTGGGTAATCCCGTGTTCGGCAGCGACTTGTTTGATTTCTTCGATATTCAAATCATTTTCGGATCGAGGCATATGAACAGCAACCACATTTAATTTTTCCTTAAAGTCATCACGGAATTGATTGACCTGTGGCATTGCTTCTTTACAAAGGTGGCAGCTAATCGACCAGAAATGGATCAATGTTGGCTTTTCACCAACTAATTCTTCTTTGGTCACTTGACCGTTTAGCCATTCAGTTGCACCCGTTAATTCCGGCATTGGCTCACGTAATTTCATGTTTAAACCCCCTATTTTAAAAAAGACCTAACACTTTGAAAGGTTAGGTCTATCTCGTTAATCTGTAAAATTAAACGTTTAATGTAGCTTGTCCTGGCTTCCAGTTTGCTGGGCAAAGACCGCCAGTTTGAAGTGCTTGAAGAACACGAAGTGTTTCATCAACGTCACGGCCGATATTGTTGTGGTTTACAACAGAATATTTAAGTTCGCCTTCAGGGTCGATGATGTATAAACCGCGAAGTGCAACCCCTTCTTCTTCGATTAACACGCCATATTCACGAGAAACGACATGGTTCGTATCTGCAGCTAATGGATATTTTAAATCACCAAGACCATTTTCTTTACGGTCTGTTTTAATCCAAGCAAGATGTGTATGAATTGTATCAGTTGATACACCAATGACTTCTGCATCAAGGTCTTCAAACTCATCATAACGGTCAGACATAGCAGTGATTTCAGTTGGGCAAACGAATGTAAAGTCCATTGGATAGAAGAACAATACTGTCCATTTATCATTTTTCATGTTCTCTTCAAGGCTAACTTTTCCAAATTCTTTGTTTGGTAACACTGCATCCATTTCAAAGCGAGGCGCTTGTTTACCTACCATACGTTCTGGCATATCGAATCCCTCCAAATATTAATTAAATGAGATAACTTTATAACAATTCTCATTCGCTATCCCTTTGACACTTTTCATTATAGGACAATTCTAATTTTGAGTCAATATTAAATTATAATTAATTTAATTAAATAATAATTTTAATTATAACCTAGATTTCCCCTCCATCAGTTTTACCTTATTAAGTGAAGAATAAACTTTCTCTATGTAACAATTTTCACCATTATTTGCTATAAGTTTATCATGATTTCCAAAAAGTATAAAACAAAACGCATTGCAATTTACTCTTTGTTTCCTTGATAGGTGATATAGGTTTTCATTACCTTTATAGCTACATTAATTGCCTCTTCATTAGGGTTTAATTTTGCATGGTGCAAGCCAAATGGTGAATCCACTCCCAGCCAAAACATAAAGCCTGGAATTTCCTTAAGCATATAGCCAAAGTCTTCACCCGTCATTGCTTCCTTACATTCAATTACTTTAACTTCTTTTTGACTTCTCATGTATTCGAAAAAATCCTCTGTCAATTTTTCATCGTTATAAACCTGATGATACATGGACCCAAAATCAATCTTAGCCTCACACTCATAGCCTGTCTCAATCCCTTTAACCAGCGACTCTATTCGATGTTTCACCTTTTTCATTGATTCAGGTGATAATGTTCGAATTGTTCCTTCCAGCCGTGCTGTTTCTGCAATAATATTTTGCACGGTGCCCCCAGTAATTTTACCGATTGTGATCACCGCACTATCAAGCGGATCGACATTTCTAGAAACGACAGTCTGTAGTTGATTCACTAACGAACAGGCAGCAATAACCATGTCATTGGTTTGATGAGGATAAGCCGCATGCCCTCCTTTTCCTTTTAAATCAATAAATAATTCAGAAGTATTGGCAAATAGCAGTCCTTCTTTTAAGGCAATGGTTCCGACAGGGTATTCCGGGGCAATATGTAAGGCAAAAATCATATCCGGCTTCCATTCCTGCATAATTTCTGACTGGAGCATCGGTTCCGCTCCCCCTGGGCCCTCCTCTGCAGGTTGAAAAATAACTAACAAATCGTCTTTAATTGGATTTTCAACAAAATAGGTAACAATTCCAATAGCAATACTCATATGAAAATCATGACCGCAGGCATGCATTTGAGCATCGTGTGTGGATTTAAATGGTAATCCGGTTGCTTCTGAAATGGGAAGTCCATCGATATCTGTTCTGTAACCAATCGTTTTGGTTGGATTAAGACCATGGACTTTTACAAAAATCCCTGTTTTCCATTTTTTAATGATTATCCTATCCTGTGGTAAGTCTTGCAAGTAAGACAATAAATAGGCTTGAGTCTTATATTCCTGAAACCCTAATTCCGGAATTTGATGTAAATCACGACGAATTTTTACAAAAGTATTCATGCAGATTTCTCCTCTTGTTTAGAAAAAAAGCGTGGAATATCCACGCTTTTCTCCTTTTGATTATAATTGACGAAGCGCATCCATTATTTCTGTCTTCGATTTAGTCTTTTCATCAATATCCTTTATTTTTTTAGCAGGGATTCCGGCCACAACTGTATATGGTGGCACATCATCCGTTACAATTGCTCCAGCAGCTACAACAGACCCTTTTCCAACCGATACTCCTTCAAGTACAACAGCATTGGCCCCAATAAGAACATCATCTTCGATGACGACTGGTTTTGCAGAAGGCGGTTCAATCACACCCGCTAAAACTGCTCCTGCGCCAATATGACATCTTTTCCCTACAGTCGCTCTTCCGCCAAGAACCGCGTTCATATCAATCATTGTATTATCACCAATTACAGCACCAATATTAATGACTGCCCCCATCATAATAACGGCATTGTCACCAATTTCAACCTGGTCGCGAATCGTGACACCTGGTTCAATTCGGGCATTGATATTTTTCATATTAAGTAAAGGGATAGCAGAATTACGGCGGTCATTCTCAATTACATAATCCTCAATTTTTACCTGGTTCTCTTCTAATACGATATTGATTTCAGCCCATTCGCCAAAAACAACCCCAGTGTTTCCATTTACAAATACCTTGGCATTGCTTCCAAAATCAATGCCTTCCAGGTCTCCTTTTAAATAAACCTTTACAGGTGTTGATTTCTTACTATTTTGAATAAAGGAAATAATTTCATGTGCATCCATCATTTTCATTGCAATTGTTCCTCCCTAATGCTTGTACTAAAAATTACTTTAACAAACGAAAGCGTTGAACACAACAAAAAAAAACGATTATTGTTTTTTTTCAGAAACATACTCCTTAATTAAGTCGACAAAGGCATTCACCTGTTTTAATTGGAAAGAGGATTCATACCCTAAAAGCCATGTATCTCTTTTAAGCGGCAGATTATTTTCATTAAGCAGCGGGATTTTAAATATATTTTTATCTGCGCTTTTTAAGGTAATCGATGGCAGGATTGAGTAGCCGATTCCATTAAACGTCATTTGTTTGCATGTCTCAATTTGATCGACAACAATGGTCCTTTTTGGCGAGGTTTTAAAATTTCTCATCCACCAGTCTTGGATTTCTTGATAATAGTTGGAATCGCTTTTAAATTGGATAAACGGACGATCTGTGTCCAAAACCTGTTCCGGCTTAGTTATCACCCGGTCCACTAAATATAATGGATCGCTAAAAAGATGGATTTTAACCCCTTTCCAATCGGGAGTCCCACGAATAATCCCGACATGAACCTGGTCATCATATAAACATTTTAAAATTTCGCTGCTCCAGCCTGTTACAAGTGATATTTTTGCCTGTGGGTAGGTATCAATATATCGCTTTAGGACTTGCGGAAGCCAATTTTGCCCGACAATTGAAGCAACCGCAATTTTTAATGTTCCGGAAACACCTGCCTGCAGTGAATGAATTGTCTCCCTTACCTTTTCTTCCTTTTTTAATACTTCATTCACAAATTGGATAACCTGCTCCCCCGATGGAGTAAGTGCCAATCCTTTTTGGGAACGAATAAATAATTTCGTCCCCCAGTCTTTTTCGATGGTTTGCAGGCGCTGTGATAAAGCCGGCTGGGAAACAAATAGTCGCTCAGATGCTTTACGCATATTCATTTCTTGAGCCAATACAGATAATAATTGAAATTCTGACAGTGAAGACAACGTTCAAACCACCTTTATTTATAACAATTTTTCGTGAAAAAAATAATATAGCTCCCTTTTACGGGAGCTCTTATCAATCATTTAATAAATTTTTTAACTAGATTGTTTAATTGATTTAATACAATACTCCTTGGCAAAATCCCTTCAAAAAAACCATCTTCAGATTCAACACAAAGAAATGGATGATTTACGAGTAATTCGAGGCATTTGATAATCGAATCGGTAATCTTTACCCGTGATATATCCGATTTCATCACTTCTTCTACTCGTTTTTTCTCTAATTTTTCAAATTCAATTCGTTCCAAACCTATAATGGAATCCATGATAATCGGCGTACTTATTAACCCGTGGAGCTTATAATGTGGGTCTAAAACAGGAATAGCAGTATATCCACTTTTTGTTAACACCAATAAGGCATGCTCAAGATTGTTTCCAATTTGCACATGTGCGACCCGCTCTGAAGGGATCATAAAATCTTTTATACTTAATTCTAAAAATTCCCCACTGTGAAGACTTATCATGAGCCGAACTCCTCAATCATTTTGTTTGATTCCTCTTTATTTTACCATAATTCGTTGATATTGTACGGTTTTTACTTATTCAAAACCGAAAAAGAAAGGAACCCGCAGGTCCCTTATTGAATCAAATCAAAAATTTCAATTGTAATCATATCAATATTATCAAATTGATACCGTTTTGGTTTTTCCTTCTCATTGTATACTTCTAATTCAAATGTTTCTGTCTTAGGGTGAAATGTTACCTGACACTTTCGCTCGCCATTTACCTCGAAATAACGTTGTGCCGGTTCTCCACTCCCCGATTGTTCCTGAAGATTTTTTAAACGCGTTAATATACCTTGAAGCTGTGACATTTGCCTATCTCCTTTCAAACACAAACCAAACTTCCTATATTTATATTTCTCTTTTGGCATGTTTCTATCCACATGGATTTTTGTTTACAGTTTTAACAACCAGCTTTTTATATGCCAATATTAAGAATAAAATAAGGAACGGCATTTGTCCAAGCAAAATTAGAGGAAAGGAAAAATTTTTTTTTGCTTAAGGGTGATTAAGGTCATTATAAAAGCTGCTCATGCTCAAATAAATATTGATAAGAAATATCAATAAACAAATATTCTTCCCCATTCATGGGGAAAGAAAAAGTTCGAATCGATTCACCTGTTTCAATATCACTGTATAAATCTGACAAAATCCCTTTTCGTTCATTGCGCATTTTAATAATATTCTCTAAAAAATATGGACGCCAGCTCCAGTTTTTATTAAGATACTCGGCTTGGGTTTTCCAGTCCTTGTTTTCCTTAAAGAAATTAACCGATTTTTGAAAACCATCTTCATCGCATACATACATTCTAAAGGCAATATGATCCATTTCTTTAATTAAGGATTGAAATAAATCTTCATAACTTGTCTTCCTGTTTTTAATGACAATTTCCTGAACTTTAATTTGAAAAAACTCTGCTGTCGTATATATAGCCTCTAATTTTCTTTTTTCATATGAAATAAAATCGTGGAATTTTTCCTTTAGCCGTTCCTTTAGCAGGTCCCCTGAAATAAAATCGGCTCCTGGAGGATGTAGATAGTATCCTTGATAATATCTTCCACCATTCTTCCAGGCAAATTGAAGCTGGTAACTCATCTCAATATTTTCAAACAATAAGGTTGCTCCTATTTTTCGGGCTAATAATGACAGAGTAAATAAAACATCATTAAAATTCGTTCCAGTTGCCGTCGATTTTAAAACTTCCAGATTGACTTTTAAAATATCCGGTTCCATTTCACCGATTCGCTGAAAATAATTTTTCGAGCTATCAATCCTGGCAATCGCAATTTGGATTCCATACGTACGATAGTATTGCAGTAAGTGATCTAATTGATCAAAATCCCCAGTGTAATTTTGTTCAGATATTTCAAGAACAATTCGATTCATACGAATTCCCTTTTTTTCAAATTCTAAAAGCTCTTGTAAAAATGGTTCACCATGGCCATACATTAATAAATCAGCATTTCGATTTAAAAAGATTTTGACATGTTCATCTAAACTAAGTGCTTTTTCTAATGCCTTATTTACCACTATTTGATCCACTTCATATTTATATTCATCCGGAATCTGATCATCCTGAAAAAAGGGTCCTAAGCTAATGATGTTCCCTTCTGACCTATATCTCCCCAATACTTCATATGCAATCACGCTTTGTTCATCCGCACTGAAGATTGGTTGAAAAAAAGGAATGACATTTTCAAGATCCGCTAGGATATCCAATGCATCCATTTATTTGCCCTCCAAAAAAGATTTTTCTCATTATACCATACCAATAATATACAATACGCATCATACTGTTTTCACGTTCTTTTCCAACAGGATACCATCATAGAACAAGAGATACAATCAAACCCTATGATTAAGTCCATTTAAAGGAGGAGAAGTATTGAAGAATCTTTTTGTTTTGGTCTCCGTTCTTCCATTGCTTGGATGCAGTAATTTAGACGAAGATTCCATTTCAAATCAAACAAAAAAGTCGGTTCCTACAGCAGTTATTGAAAGGAACAATCAGGGAAAAACGCAAAAAATAAATTCAACCCTCTTATTAAATGAAATAAATAGACCAATACATGCGAAACAAGCGAAGCCTGCAAATGTAAATCCTAAAAAAGCTTCACAAATGCTTAATGTGCCTCTCGTTAAGCAAAACCCTGAATTAAGATATGGATGCGAGGTCACTAGTCTGACCATGGTTCTTCAATATGCTGGGGTCAAAACAGATAAAATGGAGCTTTACCGTTTGATTAAAAAAGATTATGACCCGCTCGTTAAAACAAATGGCGATATTAAAAAATGGGGAAATCCTGCAGATGGATTTGTTGGTGATATGACGGGAAAAGGCGCAGGGTATGCAGTTTTTGATCGTCCAATGGTTCAATTAATTCATCAAAAGCTTCCGGGTCGGGCAGTCAATTTAACAAATCAGCCCTTTGAACGTGTCTTGCAACATGTTTCGGATGGATATCCGGTCGTTGTTTGGACGACTGGAGATTATAGGCTACCAGATCGCTGGGAGTCATGGTATCACGGCAGGCACTATATTAAAACACCTTTAGACTTACATGCCGTTGTTCTCGTTGGATATGATACGAATTACGTCTATCTAAATGACCCGTTATCAGGAAGAAAACAAGTTAGAGTAGGAAAAAACCAATTTATTTCCTCCTGGAAAGCCTTAAATTGCCGGGCAGTTAGTTATAAATAAATAAATGCAAAAAAAGAGTGGGATTCCAATTTATTGGTATCTCCCAAATTGTCGAGAAAGGGTATTTTTCTCGGCAATTTTTTATTATGTCTGAATCTAAACTACCGCTTTTTTATTAAATATTTGTACCTGCTAACGGACCTGTTGATTTCCGCTCCGGGCACTCGCTTTCCGCGGGGATGTCCTGAAGCCTCCTCGGCGCTTTGCGCCTGTGGGGTCTCCAGTGACCTCTATATCCCACAGGAGTCGAGTGCCCTCCACTCCAATCAACAGGGGCGAATCAACCTAATGAATTTCCACACATTTTTTCTAGCCTGGCCAAGTGTGTGACAATCTTTTTTCTATTTTGGTAGGCTGCAGTTAGGAGAGCCTGTTCACTTACATTCTTCAATCCCCATAACTGGCAGTAGCGAAGCCCATGCAGCTCTTTTGAGTCTGCGAAGCTTCGCTCAATTTTTTCCCTTTCTAAATTTATAAAGAATTTAATGACTTTTTCCCAGACTTGATTTTATCCTTTTCAATAGCTTTATTTAATTCATCAAATTATTCGCGAGTCTCTATTTCCACTCCTTCTTTTGTAAACTTATGTTTATTGGCATTTGCCTTTAAATGAATAGAGTCCGAAAATAGAACACGTCCCCCAACCATTTTGTGATTCAATGCTAGAAGAACAATTTCATCAAAAATATCCTAAAAAATATCGGTTTCTTTAAAACGCTGTCAACGATTCCAACTAATCGTAGAATGATACGGAACTGGATCATGGAACTTTAAACCTAAAAAACCAACGGTATGCAATGTTCATTATAAATTTTACTTTCAAGTTATCTTTCATAACGAATACCAAAAAGATATCCAATGAACATCATTTTAAAAAGAATGAGGGGATCGGATGGTCGGCCGTTATCTTCGCTACCAAAAGTGAATATGAATTTGAACTAGTTTCGGACGATCACCTTCTGCGTTTGATTGACAAATATAGAGATTTCTCATTTGTTTTAGAAAAAGTTCGTCCTTTTTCTAAACTCTTTTGGCTTAAACATTAATTTCACCACTTATTTTTATTTTATTAGTTTAGAGGAAAGTCTTTATTGAATACCGAAGAGTTGATTGGAGCGGAAGGCGCGAAGACTCCTGCGGGAGTACGGGGCAGGGGAGACCCCGCAGGAGCGAAGCGACGAGGAGGCTCTCCGGCACGCCCGCGGAAAGCGAAGCGCCTGGAGCGGAAATCAACGGACCTGTTGAAAAGCATATAATTTAATAATGTTATAACAAATAAACGCGGTGAATCGTTAAAGAATGAGAATAAAATAAAAGGCTATCGAAAGTTTATTGACAGCATGTG
The DNA here is from genome assembly GCF_031456445.1 of Neobacillus niacini. Classification (GTDB taxonomy): domain Bacteria; phylum Bacillota; class Bacilli; order Bacillales; family Cytobacillaceae; genus Neobacillus; species Neobacillus niacini_I. Next base: position 493,823 of record NZ_JAVDUQ010000001.1, read on the forward strand.
AGATTCCAATTTATTGGTTTCTCCTTTTTTTATGAATAAATGTACAACTTCTGAATATTAACGTATTAAGCGGCATTAGTTAAGGCTATTTTCGCATAGATTGTTGTTTTTCGTATAAGTTCATCAACCCGTATAACTATATGCTTCGTGGCATCTTTTCGTATGAATATTTGCGAAAATTGCCTACAAACTTAGTTAATGAACCTTATTAAGCTCCAAAAGCAACAAAGTTTACGAAAAGAGCCTTAGTTAAAGATTTTTTTATTTAAAACACTTGCTTTCTCCGCCGATTTTAAAGAAAATACGAAATGACGTTTTATTTTAAAAAGGGAGGTGGATTTGAAGAAATAATGCAAACAAAAATGACAAGAAGATTCCTTTTGAAACGTTCATTTGGCGCATTTCTCACGATTTTCGGCTTAAGTTCAGGAGGATATTTTTATGCAAATCGTATTGAACCTGCCCTGCTGGATACCAATAGGCTGGAAATCAAACACCCCTTAATTCCAAAAAGTTTTGATGGAAAAAGGATCATTCAATTCAGTGATACCCACTTGGGATTTCAATATAATCTCCAACAGCTAAATAAACTAATAACAAAAATAAATAACCTTAATCCTGATCTCATTCTCTTTACAGGGGATTTAATGGATGAACCGAATCGGTATAATAAAATTAATCAAATTGTTCCACTCTTAAAGCAATTAAGTGCTCCACTTGGAAAGTTTTGCATATTTGGCAACCATGATCATGGGGGATATGGTACAGACATTTATCGGAATATTATGGAGGCAGCAAATTTTACAGTCCTATTAAATGAATCAAAATCGATTAAACTAGATGACGGTACGCCCATTTATTTAATTGGAGTAGATGATGCGATGTTAGGGAAACCCAATATAGCCTTAGCGTCAAGACATATACCCGGCAATAGGTTTAAAATATTATTATCCCACGCTCCCGACCTTGCAGATATCGCATCAAAGTATCCAATCCAATGGCAGATCAGCGGACATAGTCATGGAGGTCAAGTGAAAATTCCGTTTTTTGGTGCCCTCGTTACCCCGCCATTTGCCCAAATTTATACAGAGGGACTGTATTCAATCGGGAATTTAACATTATATGTTAACAGAGGAATTGGAACAACACGTCTCCCATTTCGTTTTTTGGCCAAGCCAGAATTAACCATTTTCACACTTAGATCTGGATCATCCAAATAAAAATCCTTATCCAATTAAAATGAGATAAGGATTTTTATTCATTGAAAAATTTTTCATTCAGATTTCTTAACTAAAAACCTTTCCTCAATTTCGATGGCAGGCAGTGGTTTTGAATAATAATACCCTTGTATTTTATGACATTTTGCTTTTACTAAAAACTCAACCTGATTTTTATTCTCGACACCTTCAGCAATAACTTCTAATCCTAGACTTTTTCCAAGGTGAATGATCGTGGTGGTTATCGCCATATCCTTTTCATTTGCAGGGATTTCCTTTATAAAGGATTGATCAATTTTTAAAACATCTATTGGAAATTGCTTTAAATAGTTTAATGATGAATAGCCCGTTCCAAAATCGTCAACCGCAATCGTTATTCCAATTTCCTTTATATTTTTTAAAATCGGCAGAGTTTCTTTTGTATCCTGCATCATTCCTTCTGTAATTTCAATTTCCAGCGAAGAAGACTTGATGCGATATTTTTCTACCATTGACTGAATAACATCCACTAGATTGTGCTGTTGAAATTGTTTGGGAGAAATATTGATCGCTATCCGTATGGAATGATGCCCCGCCTCATTCCATAATTTTATTTGCTTGCAGGCTTGATCCATTACCCAGTACCCGATTGGGACAATCAAGCCGGTATCCTCTGCGAGAGGAATAAAAACACTCGGTGGAATAAACCCTAGCTCGCTGTTATTCCAGCGGATTAAGGCTTCAAAGCTGTTAATCTCTCCTGTTACCAAGTCCCTCTGCGGCTGATAATACAATGTAAACTCATCCTTACCAATCGCCTTACGTAAATGAGTTTCCAAGGTAAGACCCATCGGGATACTCGTATTCATGTCACTTCGATAAAATTGAAAATGGGCTTTTCCTTTTTCCTTTACACGAAATAAAGCCTCATCTGCATTTTTAATTAACATTTCAGCATCCTTCCCGTCATTGGGGTACATACTGATGCCGATACTCGGTGTTATGTAGTATTCATTCGAATTAAAATAAAAAGGATGGACAAACGCAGAAAAAACGTTCCGTACGAATGAATTGGTTGTTTGATGGTTTGAGTGAAGAAGTAAGATATTAAATTCATCTCCACCCTGACGATAGACATAGCAGTTGTCATCTTGAAATTGTAATAACCGGCCTGCAACCGTTTTCAAAATTTCATCCCCTGCTAAATGCCCCAGAGTATCATTAAAATATTTAAAGCGATCAAGGTCGATGGAAATAAGTGCAAACTCTTTTTTACTTTTCCTAGGAGTAAAAATCTGTTCATTTAATTGTTCAAGTAATGCTCTTCGATTTAATAGACCAGTGAGCTGATCATGAAAAGCCAAAAATTTTATCGTGTCCATATTTTTGGCATGCTCTGAAATATCTTTACAAATAACATAAAGACCATTCATTTCGCCATTGACAATAATTGGGGCAGTTTTAAGATGCGCAATAATCAAATGCCCCTTTTGATGTTTTAGCTTAATTTCAAGTGATTCAAGCGCAAAACCTAAACAAGTTTTTTCTATAAGATCCTTCGATTTAGCTAAGTCATGATCATCCATTAGGTTGTATATGGACAAGTTCTTCATTTGCTTTTGTTCGTAACCGGTTAGTACCGATGCAGCGGGGTTTGCGTCAAGAATCTCCCCTTCAGGACTAATCATGATAATGGCATCTAAATTATGATCAATGATAGACCGGTATCTTTGCTCACTTTCCATTAATTTAATTCTTTCAATTTTCCATTCCGTTATATCCCTTGTAACGGCAACAATATAACTGACATTATTTTTTTCATCGTAAACCGGGGTTATAACCGTTTCGCCATAAACTTTTTTTCCATCGTTAAAATAAAATTCATCCTCAAATACAACGCTGTCGCATTGTTTCAGCAATTTTTCGTAATGAATCTGAAGCGAGCAAGCTAACTCCGAAGGAAGAACCTCTTGGAGTGTTTTCCCGATTGCCGCAGCAGAAATCCGCGCCTTTTTCATTCCTGGTTCATTGACAAATAAATAGCGAAAATAGGGTCCTTTTTCAACCTTCATTACATAAACCATATCCTGAACATGCTGAAAAATAATATCGAAGATTATTTTCTGAATTTTCACACTTACTTTATCCGTCCCTAGTTTTGACGATAGTATGTTGATTAGCCGCTCCATTTTATCATCCTTTAGACATAAAAAATTCGCATAATGTTACAATAATGTTTTTACATTTGTGAATTTCTATTTTACAATTAAAATAAATTCAAATAAGTGAATATATCGAATTTATATATTATTTCGGTAAAATTTTCTATAAGTTTACCTTTTTATACAAAGAACTTATAACCCATATAAATATTATTGGAAATGATGGTGGGGATTATTGCTATTTTATTATAATCCAACATGCCTCCCCCTTATTTTTTAATAAAAAAATGTGTATAATAAATATGCTTTTGAAATACAGAAAGGAGAACCTATTTTGAACCCGGACCAGAAACACCCTCTTACCAAACTTAATTTTACCATCGAAAACCTCTCTCAGGCTGTATTTATTGTAAATCGGCATGCAAAAACAGCTATCAATCCCAAATTTTTATACAAATTAAAACATGAAGCATTAAAAAAATTAATTCTTGAAGGTAAAGCCAAAAAAGTAGGACTTCATTTTTCTGAACATCCTAGAAACAGCCAGCAACAATCTGATGTTTTAGTTGAGTGTGGGAGGTACACATTTCATATTCCTCCGACAAAATCAGATTTTGCGGAGCTACCCCATTTAGGTAAACTGGATGAAAGGGTAAGAAATCCAAAAGCAAATCTTTCACTTACTATTGCAAAAGCATTATTACAATCCTATACAGGGATCAAGGAAATCCAGCAGTCTTCCTCAAATACGAATAACCGCCGCTCGTATCAAAAACCTGTCTTTAAAAAACTAGGAGAAAGATATACGAATTAAAGCCGGAGGAGTCCGGCTTTTTATTATGCTTGAACACTCTGAGATGGTAGAATATTGATACAAATCCATCTATATTCAAAATCGCTATGGCATATAGATACAAATGGGAAGGATGAACGAATTTTGGAGCATTTAATCAATCAAAAAGTTAAAGATATTGAAATTTCCGGAATTAGAAAATTTTTTAATATGGTTTCTCACATCGAAGATTTAATTTCCCTAACGATCGGACAACCTGATTTTCCAACTCCAGAACATGTAAAGCAAGCAGGTATACGGGCAATTGAGGAGAATTTTACTTCCTACACCCATAATGCAGGTTTGCTTGAATTAAGGAAAGCGGCCTGCTCCTTTATGGAAAAGAAATATGGCCTTCATTATCAGCCCAATACGGAAGTGATTGTAACCACGGGAGCCAGTGAAGCCATTGACATTACATTCCGAACCATATTAACGGAAGGGACTGAAGTTATTTTACCAGGTCCCATTTATCCAGGCTATGAACCCATCATTCGAATGATGGGAGCGACACCTATTCATGTGGATGTGACAGGAAACGATTTTCGCTTTACGTTAGAAATGATAAGACCTTTTATAACTGAAAAAACAAGATGTATTGTCCTTCCTTATCCATCTAACCCTACAGGGGTGAGCTTAACCGAAGGAGAGTTAAAGGAAATTGCTGACTTCTGTAAGGAGCGGGATCTCTTTATCCTTGCGGATGAAATATACAGCGAACTAACGTATGAACAACCACATTGTTCAATTGCCACTTTCCTAAAAGAAAAAACGATTGTTATAAATGGTTTATCCAAATCACATTCGATGACCGGATGGAGAATTGGTCTTTTATTCGCGCCGGAGGCCATTACCAAACATATTCTAAAGGTTCATCAATATAATGTATCCTGTGCGAATTCTATTGCCCAAAAAGCAGCAATAGAGGCCCTTACCGCAGGTATGAATGATGCCCTCCCTATGAAATTGGAATATGAAAAAAGAAGAGAGTATGTATTTAATCGGTTAAATGCAATGGGATTTACCGTCGTGAAACCAGATGGAGCTTTTTACTTTTTTGTAAAAATACCTGAATTGGCCGGGGTGAGCAGTTTTGATTTTGCTCTTAATCTTGTGAAGGAAGAGAAGGTAGCAGTCGTTCCGGGCAGTGCTTTTTCAAAATATGGGGAAGGCTATTTCCGTTTGTCTTTTGCTTGTTCTATGGAAACATTGGAAAAAGGACTGAACGGAATAGAGAACTATTTAAGAAAGATAAAATAAAATAAGAAATCAATGGACATGGTCATTATCTCGGGCTCATAGTGTCCGCTCTCGTATAAAAACAATAGAAACGGGCATTATCTCGGGCCTATAGTGCACGTTCTCGTATAAAAACAATGGGCACGGGCATTGTCTCGGGCCTATAGTGCCCGCTCTCTTATAAAATCAATGGACACGGGCACTATCGCAGGCCTATAGTGCCCGCTCTCGTAAAAAATCAATGGACACGGGCACTCTCGCAGGCCTATAGTGCCCGTTCTCGTAAAAAATCAATAGACACGGGCACTATCGCAGGCCTATAGTTCCCGTTCTCGTAAAAAATCAATAGACACGGGCACTATCGCAGGCCTATAGTTCCCGTTCTCGTAAAAAATCAATGGACACGGGCACTCTCGCAGGCCTATAGTGCCCGTTCTCGTATAATTTCAATAGACACGGGCATTACCTCGGGCTCATAGTGCCCGTTCTTGTATAAAAACAATAGAAACGGGCACTATCGCAGGCCTATAGTGCCCGCTCTCGTATAAATTCAATAGACATGGGCATTATCTTGGGCTCATAATGCCCGTTCTCGTAAAAAATCAATGGAGACGGGCATTATCGCAGGCTCATAGTGCCCGTTCTCGTAAAAAATCAATAGACACGGGCACTATCGCAGGCCTATAGTGCCCGTTCTCGTAAAAAATCAATAGACACGGGCACTATCGCAGGCCTATAGTGCCCGTTCTTGTAAGAAAAGCGCAAGCGCCTTGGTCAGCCCCGACAAGGCTTTAGGCCCTTCGGTGAAGTGGTTCTTTGACTTCATCGGCTGGGCCGAAGCGACCTAGGAAAAAAGCAGTTCATTTTTTCCCTAGAGGGGCCAGGCGCTAAATCTGGACAATTCTCGATGTCGAAATTTTCTTTTCTTAAAAAAAATGCCCTCACTTTTATGGTAAAGTGAGGGCATTTTTATTTTATTAACCTTTATATTCCCCATTATTCTTGGGTGCTTTTTCTTTTTTTGCTTTATCTTTATGAATCTTATTTGTGGCTGCTGAACCTATTTCATGGGCAAATTCTTCATTCAGTTTTGATGAGTCAAATCCCTTTTTATTTTTTTGCTGCGGATCATTTTTTTTCGTCCGTTTGGCCATTTTTCAATTCCTCCTATTAATAGTTCTCTTTTAGTTTCTTTTTTCAGGAGGAATTTATGCGATAATCCTTAGTTCTTCCAGTATTTATACAGTGCTTGTGTTCCGCTGTTTTCTTCACCTTTTTCCGCAAGTTGCTCATAAAGAGATTTAGCCAATGACAAGCCTGGTGCATTCATTCCCATCTGTTCTGCTTCATCAAGAGCAATTTTCATATCCTTTATAAAATGCTTTATGTAAAACCCGGGTTCAAAATTGCCATTTAGCATTCTTGGGGCAAGATTGCTTAAAGACCAGCTTCCCGCAGCACCGGTAGAAATACTTTTTAATACATTTTCAGGGTCCAAGCCAGCTTTTTCAGCGTAGATGATTGCTTCACATACACCAATCATATTGGAAGCTATCGCAATTTGGTTACATGCTTTCGTATGTTGACCCGCTCCTGCCTCTCCTTGATAAACAATATTCGTTCCAAGGTGTTCAAGTATTGAAAGGACCTCATTAAAAGCATCCCGCTCGCCGCCTGCCATAATAGAGAGCTTCGCTTCTCTCGCCCCAACATCCCCGCCTGATACAGGGGCATCAATGGCCTGGATTCCGTTCTTCTTTGCGGCCTCATATATTTTTATTGAAAGCGAAGGCGCTGAAGTCGTCATGTCGATCAGAAAGCTTCCTGCTTTGGCATGAGAGATTAGTCCTTCTTTACCAAAATAGACTTCCTCCACGTCCTTCGGATAACCGACAATAGTAAAAATAACCTGAGCTTTTTCGGCAACCTCCTGGGGATTTTTCGCCCATATTGCACCTTTTTCCAAAAGGTCTGCAGCTTTTTCCTTTGTTCTCGAATAAACAACCAATGGGAACCCCGCATTTAATAAATGGCTTGCCATGCTTTTTCCCATTACACCCATTCCAATAAATCCGATTACCGTATTCTCTGGAGTTAACAAATACATCCTTCCTCTCCGCATTTTACCTCTATTTTAGCACTAAATTTCTTTTAAAAGTATTGAAAAAGACCGGATCATTTTAACCGACCCGGTCCACGCGCTCAATCTCCAAATTTATGCACATATTTATTGTGTCCGCCTAAAGAAAAGTTAATTCCTATTTATAACTCAGATGAAAAATTTGTTAAATAAGCACGTCCAAATACCTCGCGATTGTTGAATACCTCAATGGATACAGCATTCTTATTTTCAATCATATTCTCCAATTCATGAATATGTAAGTCTTTTTTTAAGGGGATGGGGTCCATAAAAATATAATTCTCCCTCTGCCCCGCATCTAAAAATTCGCCATTAATGACTTGTTCTTCACCATATACAATTTCTCTTTGCCCAATTGCGGCGGCTAATTTGTCATTATGGATGGCAACTTTAACTTTATATAATTGATGGTCATTTAGGATCTGGTCGTTTATACGAAAACGGAACTGAAGCTCATTATTTTTTGTTAATAAAGCATCTGCAAAACGGTTTACGATTAGTTTATCTGAAAACTGCAGTCCGCATCCTATTAAAAAAGATATACTGATGATTCCGATTGATACAAATAACAGCATTCGTAATTTTATCAGCATCCTAACACTCCCTTTATTAATACCATAACCATCATTTATTGGAAATAAACGTTAATATCGCAAAGGTAAGTCCTAGACTCGAAGCCGAAATAATCGCTGTTTTACCATTAAGATTCAATTTACAAAAAAAGGAAACAGAGTAATTCTGCCTCCCTTAAAATTTATTTCTGTTTTAAAAAGTATGAGCAAGATCTTTCGCACGAGCAATGGCATTTTCTTTGATTTCTTGTGCTTTATCAGGCATTGCATTATGTCCTTCAACAAAAAGTCCTTCTAAGGTTGGAACACCGAAGAAACTCATCATGATACTAATATAGCGGTGACCCATTTCCATTTGGGCTGCCGGACCTTCTGAATAGAACCCGCCGCGTGCTTGGATATGCAAAGCCTTTTTATCAGTTAAAAGCCCAATTGGACCTTTTTCCGTATATTTAAATGTTTTTCCTGCAACGGCAACCGAATCAAGGTACGCTTTCATGACTGGAGGAAATGAAAAGTTCCATAACGGAGTAACAAAAATATATTTATCTGCTGCGATAAATTGTTCGCTCAATTCGTTCAGGCGACCGACCTTTGTCTTTTCTTCAGCGGAAAGCTGATCAAATGCTTGCCCTGAACGAAGCTTTCCCCAACCGCTAAAAACATCTGCATCTATATATGGGATATTTTCTTTATATAAATCTAAATGAACCACTTCATCACCGGGATTTACTCCTTTATACGTATCGATAAACGCCTTCCCAACCGCCATACTATAGGATTGTGTTTCATTATGCGGATGAGCGGTAATATATAAAACTTTTGCCATTCTTTAATCACCTTTCTTGTTGTGTAGTTGATAGTTTAGTTTGAATCAAAAATATAGAAATTAACCAAATTTTTTCACAAATCTCGAATTAATATATTTTTAATCTGAAATAATTTTATATAAAAATTAAAGTTCAGTCAAAATATCTGCTTAAAACGGTATTGATATAAAAAGGATTTGCTCGTTAGGCAAATCCTTAAAACAGCTTCTTATTCATTTATATCAAGTGAGTATGGGTTACGACCGATATTTACTCTCATTTCATCGGTCATATGGAATGGTTCATTGACCACCGACTCCGTTAATGTAGAGTCTAGTTGTAAACTACCATCAAAATGTAACGGTTTCTGTTCCATAATTCCTTTTACCCCCTGCTTTAATCTTACGATTTGTAACGTTCACCCATTATACTGGAAAATTAATAAGTCTTTCATACTATATTATAATTATAAACTTGTCTAAATATCCCTTCTTTTTTCACACAAAAAAACCGGCTGATTTCTCAGCCGGTTTTTTAGATAGATTATTTTGTTGCTTCTTTTACTGCTTCGATTACTTGATTAGTTGTTTGCATATTTAATACTTTTTGCGCGAGATTTTCCATGTCGGATTTTTTGAGGTTCCGAATTAATGAACGAGCCTTTAAAATGGATGTCGCACTCATCGAGAATTCGTCGAGACCAAGTCCTAAAAGAACCGGAATTGCCGTTTCATCTCCAGCCATTTCCCCACACATGCCTGTCCATTTTCCTTCTGCATGGGCAGCATCGATCACCATTTTAACCAATCTTAAAATAGATGGGCTATATGGTTGATATAGATAGGATACCCGTTGATTCATACGGTCAGCTGCCATTGTATATTGAATAAGATCATTGGTACCGATGCTGAAGAAATCAACTTCTTTCGCAAATTGATCAGCTAAAACAGCAGTTGAAGGGATTTCAACCATTATTCCAAGCTCAATATTTTCACTAACCGTTTGACCTTCGTCGTGAAGTCTCGCTTTTTCTTCTTCAAGAATTGCTTTTGCTTGACGGAACTCATCAAGCGTTGCAATCATTGGGAACATAATTTTTAAATTCCCATAGCTGCTTGCCCGCAAGAGTGCACGCAATTGAGTGCGGAAAATCCCTTGCTCTTCAAGGCATAACCGAATCGCACGGAAACCTAAGAAAGGATTCAATTCTTTAGGTAATTCCAAATATGGTAATTCTTTATCTCCGCCAATGTCTAAAGTTCTAACGACTACTGGCTTGCCATTCATTCCTTCTAAAACAGCTTTATATGATTCAAACTGTTCTTCCTCGGTTGGAAGCTGATCTCTTCCCATGTAAAGGAATTCAGTTCGATATAAACCAATTGCTTCACCGCCATTATCAATAACACCTTTTAAATCGTTTGGTGTTCCAATATTGGCAGCTAATTCAACATGGTGCCCATCAGCAGAAACCGTTTTTTCATTTACCAGCTTAGCCCATTCAGCCTTTTGCGCCTCATAATCAGCATGAATTTGGCGGTATTGTGCCACAAGTTCAGGTGTCGGATTAATATGTACTTCACCCTTAAGGCCATCCACAATGACTAAATCTCCGTTGTTAATTTCATCCGTAGCTATTTTTGTTCCAACTACAGCCGGGATTTCCAATGACCTTGCCATAATCGCTGAGTGGGATGTACGGCCGCCAATATTTGTGGTAAAGCCTTTTACAAACTTTCGATTTAATTGAGCGGTATCAGAAGGAGTTAAATCCTCAGCCACTACAATAACTTCTTCAGCAATCATACTTGGGTTAACCAATTGGACACCAAGTAAATGGCAAAGAACACGCTTCGTAACATCACGAATATCTGCAGCCCGCTCTTTCATATACTCATTGTCCATTTGTTCGAACATTGTCACAAACATATCCGCTGTTTCTTTTAATGCAAATTCAGCATTAACTTTTTCAGATTGAATTTTATCTTCAATCGGTCCAGTTAATTCAGGATCACTTAGAACAAGAAGATGGGCTTCAAAAATGGCTGCTTTATCTTCCCCAAGTTCTACTTTTGCCCGGTCACGAATGATTTCAAGCTCGGACTTAGATTTCTCCATTGCTGCACGAAATCTTTCGACCTCTGTATTCGTGTCGTCAATGGTGTTCTTTTCAAAGGATAAATCAGGTTCAACCAGACGGTATGCTTTTGCAATGGCGATACCGTTTGATGCAGCAATACCATGTAAAAAACTCATTATTCAGCCAAACCTTCTTTTTTCAAGGTTGCTTCAATGTTTGATAATGCATCCGCAGAATCATTTCCTTCAGCAGAAATCACGATGTCTGCTCCTTGACCAATTCCTAAAGACATTACACCCATAATGGATTTTAAATTAACTTTTTTTCCTTTATATTCTAAATTGATTTCAGAATTGAATTTACTAGCTGCTTGTACTAACAAGGTTGCTGGTCTTGCGTGAATTCCTGTTTCAGCCGTTACTTTAAATTGTTTTTCTGCCATGTAAAATCAAACTCCTTTGAATGTCAATAAATATTATAAATTTTAAAAAATTGCTTGCCTAATAAACTTATACAATTTGTTCATTTTAGTCAACTAAACCGTTAATTGATTAATGAATAAAACAATTCGGTCATAATTATTTTCTCCTAAAATGACATATTTATGTTCAAGTAAAAAGGCATAGTTTGTGAAAAACCAAACAAAGTATAGAATATCATGTTCTTCTTCACTTGAACAGTAATAAAGCTCACATAAATAAGGAAAGACCGCAAATTTTTGCGGTCCTCATTTGTTCAATTAAATTCCGCCAACTGCCTTGGGAAATTCATTCTCCTGCTCATCAATCGGGATTACGGCATTTACGAGGGCTTTTTCCAATTCATTCAAATATTTTTGCTTTTGTTGCTCGTTCCATCCAAATTGATCAGCCATATAAGCTAAAACTTGGTTCTTCCACTTCTGTACAAGCTGAATATTGAACAATATCGCCCCCGTACGACGATTAAAGAAATCAATTGGGGTTGCTGCCATCTCATAGTGGATGGCATAAATCAACTTAGCAAATAAAGTAAGCGGCAGTCCGTAATCAACTGCATCATTTTTATTCGAAATAAGAAGTTCAAAAACGGTTTCAATATTTGAACCATACATTTTCGCTAATTGTTCTGCCTCTTCCTCTGTTAAACCCACTTCTAGACCTGCTTTTACCTTATTTGCGACAAAGTCTGGAAAATGGGTCGAGCCCCCAACATCGCCCCCGGAAATTGGCATATGCTTTGTCATACAAGCCAGGTGATTTTTTCCCTCTTCTGCATTAAATTTCGATGCAAGGAAGTCCACAATCGTTTCTGCCATTTTCCGATACCCTGTTAATTTTCCTCCAGCAATTGTAATAAGACCCGTATTTGATTCCCAAATTTCGTCCTTACGAGAAATTTCCGATGCCTTTTTTCCTTCTTCAGATATAAGTGGTCTAACTCCTGCCCAGCTGGACTCAATATCTTCTTCGGTTATTTTCACATCAGGAAACATATAATTAATCGCCTTTAGGATATAGCTGCGGTCAGCTGAAGTCATATAAGGATGAGCTTTATCCTGATCATAAAATGTATCCGTTGTCCCCACATATGCCTTTCCATCTCGAGGGATTGCAAATACCATTCGACCATCTGGCGTATCGAAATAAACGGCTTGCTTTAAAGGGAATCGAGACTGGTCAATTACGAGATGGACACCTTTTGTCAACTGAAGAACTTTTCCTTTTTTCGAATGATCCATTTCACGGATTTGATCCACCCATGGTCCCGCGGCATTGACAATCTTTTTGGCAAGCACTTGAAATTTTTCTCCTGTTATCAGGTCTTGGACCATTACACCGACAACGATTCCATTTTCATAGATAAGATTTGTTACTTTTGTATAATTACAGGCTGTTGCCCCTTTTTCAATCGCTGCTTTCATTACTTCAATCGTTAACCTTGCATCATCTGTACGATATTCAACGTAATATCCCCCGCCTTTTAATCCTGTTTTTTTTATGAGCGGCTCTTTTGCAAGGGTTTGCTCCGCAGATAACATCGTTCTTCGTTCTGATTTTTTTACTCCTGCTAAGAAATCATAAACACGCAAACCGATTGATGTAGAAAACGGTCCAAAAGTGCCACCCTTATGCATCGGCAGCAGCATCCATTCCGGTGTAGTAACATGAGGACCATTTTCATAAACAATCGCCCGTTCTTTCCCTACTTCTGCGACCATTTTCACTTCAAATTGTTTTAAATATCTTAATCCACCATGCACTAATTTTGTGGATCGGCTCGATGTCCCTGCCGCAAAATCTTGCATTTCGACAAGTGCGGTATTGATTCCTCTTGAAGACGCATCAAGGGCGATACCTGCTCCGGTAATTCCACCGCCAATAACTAAAACATCAAACTTCACTTCTTTAAGTTTTGATACAATTTCTTGACGATTTAAATTTGAAAATCTCATCATTTTTTCCTCCCGAATAAGAAGCCTTATTATAATATGCATCGAAATTTTAAAGGGAAAATAAAAAGAGACCACAAAAGACATTACCTAATAGTAATGTTTTTGTGGTCTCTCCAAATTCTCCTGCCAATTTATTAACTTGTGTTTAGTATATCATAAAGTTGTGGAACAGAATAGTTTATTTAAATGCCATTGCGGCATTTACTGCTTTTTTCCAGCCATCGTACAAATGATTACGTTCCTCTTCGTTCATCTTCGGATTAAATTTCCGATTGATCGCCCATTGCTTCGAAATTTCCGCCTGGCTCTCCCAGAAACCAACTGCAAGTCCTGCCAAGTAGGCTGCTCCCAATGCTGTTGTTTCATTCACCACTGGTCTTTCAACAGGAACATTTAAAAGATCACATTGGAAATCCATCAGGAGATTATTTTTAACCGCACCGCCATCAACACGAAGTGTTTTCAATTGAATGCCTGAATCGGCTTCCATTGCACCTAAGACATCCTTTGTCTGATAAGCAAGAGACTCAAGTGTGGCACGAATAAAATGTTCCTTTGTTGTTCCACGCGTTAAGCCAAAGACTGCACCTCGGACATCACTATCCCAATAAGGAGTACCCAGCCCAACAAATGCCGGTACAACATAAACCCCATCTGTCGTTTCCACTTTTGCTGCATAAGTTTCGCTATCTTTCGCATCCTTAATCATTCTTAAACCATCGCGAAGCCATTGAATCGCTGAACCGGCTACAAAAATACTTCCTTCTAAGGCGTACTCAACTTTTCCATTTAAACCCCATGCAATCGTTGTCAATAAGCCGTGTTCAGATTTTACAGCTTTTTCTCCTGTATTCATGAGCATAAAGCAGCCTGTACCATAGGTGTTTTTTGCCATGCCTTTTTCAAAACACGCCTGGCCAAATAATGCCGCCTGTTGGTCGCCCGCAACCCCGGCTATTGGTACTTCCTTGCCAAAGAAATGATAATCCACTGTATTCGCATAGATTTGAGAGGATGGTCGAACCTCAGGAAGCATTGATTTTGGCACACCTAAAATTTCAAGTAATTCCTCATCCCATTTTAGGTCATAGATATTAAACATTAAGGTACGGGATGCATTGGAGTAATCGGTTACATGTGCCTTTCCTCCAGAAAGCTTCCAAATTAACCATGTATCAATCGTACCAAATAAAAGCTTGCCTTGCTCAGCCTTTTCGCGTGCCCCGTCAACATGATCAAGAATCCACTTAACCTTTGTTCCTGAGAAGTAGGCATCAATTAACAAGCCTGTTTTTTCATGAAAAAGCCCATTATAACCTTTTTCCTTTAATTCATCGCAAATTTCACTTGTTTGTCTTGATTGCCAAACAATTGCATGATAAACAGGTACCCCGGTTTCTCTATCCCAGACAACGGCTGTTTCGCGTTGATTGGTAATTCCAATCCCGGCAATTTGTTCCGGTTTCGTTCCGGTTTCAGTTAGAACCTCAGCAATGACAGACAGTATTGAACCCCATATTTCGTTAGCATTATGTTCAACCCAACCTGGTTTCGGAAAATATTGGGTAAATTCCTTCTGGGCAATATGGACAATTTCACCATTTTTATTAAACAAAATTGCTCGTGAACTGGTTGTTCCTTGGTCCAATGATAAAATAAACTTTTCCATGACACGACCTCCAAATTTGATTTTCAATCTATTAAGCTGTTTTTCTTCTTAAATTCTTGTTAGCACTCTGTTTTTTTCCTGCTGTAAAGGCAAGTAATAGTACGATAAGATTAAGTCCTAAAACTCCCCAAAGGACTCCAGTAACTTTTCCTAAAAATAAAGCCTTATAAAATACTGCCCCAAGACTGCCTCCTAAGATCGGACCCACAACAGGAATCCATGAATAGCCCCAATTTGAGTTTCCCTTTCCAGGAATCGGCAATAGAAAATGGGCAATTCGCGGACCAAGGTCCCGTGCAGGATTAATCGCGTATCCGGTGGTACCACCTAGAGACATACCAATTACAACAATCAATAGTCCAACCGCCAGCGGATTTAATCCTTCTGTAAACTTATTAGCTCCAATAAATAATAAACCAAGGACTAGAATAAATGTACCAAATATTTCACTAAATAGATTTGAAAATGTATGTGGGATTGCCGGGCTTGTAGCAAAAACGCCTAGCTTTGTTCCTGGATCATCAGTTTCCTTCCAATGCGGCAGGTAATGTAAATAGACCAGGGCTGCACCCAACATGGCCCCAATCATTTGGGCAAGAATATACCCCGGCACATCTGACCACGGGAAATCTCCGTTTATAGCAAGGGCAATGGTAACAGCAGGATTAAGATGTGCCCCGCTCACCGACCCTACTGCAAAAACTCCCATCGTTACTGCAAGTCCCCACGCTATGGTAATTACAATCCATCCGGCATTATTGGAATAGGATTTTTTTAACGAAGATCCTGCTCCAATTCCGGCACCGAGGACGATTAAAATCATTGTTCCTACTAATTCCCCAATAAATGGTGTCATTTTTGTACCTCTCCTCTTTCATTATTTGGTGGTTCATTTTGACAAAAAACAAAAAGGAGATTCACACAGAAAAAACCAAAATCATGGTCTTTCGCGTGAATCTCCTTGTCTCCGTCACAATTTTATTAACTTGATTATAGTATATAAACTAGCTGTAAGCGTTGTCAATCATTTTTTATTCCAGAATGGTTAATCTGTAAACTTTACTTTTGGGCTGCAAATGTATCCCATAGCTCCCGTTTTGAAGTCGTTATGGCTGTAGCACCTGCATTCAGTGCATTTTGCACCTCTTCAGTTGTTCGAATAAGTCCACCTGCAAAAATGGGAATCCTGATACGTTCCTTTACTTCTGTTATCATCCAAGGCATGGACCCTGGTAAAACCTCGATGAAATCAGGACGTGTCTTTTCAATTAATGAATAGCTTTTCTCAAGTGCATGGGTGTCAATGAGGAAAATTCTCTGTACAGCAATGACTCCCTTCTGTTTAGCCTTCAAAATTACACTTGATTTTGTTGAAATTAATCCAAAAGGTTTATATTCCTGGCAAATGTATTCTGTCGCATATTCATCATTTTTTATCCCATGTATCAGATCAACATGGTAAATCATTTTTTTACCATATTGTTTTGCGAGTAAACTTATATTTTTAAACTGAGCGATATGCATATCTAAGAAAACTCCAATTTCATAGGAACTTTTTAAAAATCGTTCAAACTCTTTCATATTTGTGGAAGCTGGTAAAATGCTTTGGTTAATCATCTTTGCCCTCCCTCCGTTTTTAACCTTTTCACTGACTCATTTAGGTTATATGTACTCTAATTAGCTTCTTGGTACTTCCAAATATTGATAAAGGACGTCTCCACCTCTTTGTGCAATCCCGCGGAAATGTTTAAAATCCTTTCTTTTAACAAGAACTTGCCGGAAATCCATAAAATCTTCCTGCTTTATATAATATTCAGAAAGCGTTCCAGACTTTAACCGTTCCAATACTTCGTTTATAGAATCTTCTTTCAAAAAGACACACCACCTTTACAAAAGTAGTTTATCGCAAATCCATTTAAAGAAATAGTTTTTTGTCGAAATTTCCGAGGAAATTTCTTTCTTTTATAAGGGATTTTTATAAACATTTAATCTATTATTATCGTTAATTAATTTTTTTACCAAAATTAACGTAATTGTCAAATAAAATCCTTTACGAATTTGGAAAAGTAGTGCAAACTGTTATTTAAATGGGATATATGAGACTGTATGGTAAAGGGGAGAGACTAAATGAAAATAGCAGAAATAGGAAATATCATTGAATTCCGTGGTGGATTGCAGGGAATAGTCGAAAAGGTAAATGAAAATTCTGTGATAGTCGATCTAACATACATGGACAATTACCGTGATTTAGAATTGGACCAGCGAACGGTAGTAAATCATAAAAACTATAAGATTGTAAAAGAAAGCGCTTATTAAATGATGTTGAGCCATTAAAAAGGCAGCCGCCCGCTGCCTTTTCTCTTTATTATTGCATAAATAATCCCGTCAACTTTAAATTTATGGCTGTTTTCCTATTTCGTTTGAAATCTGTTTTTTGGATTTCACTTTACCATGCGGATTCTGGTCTTGTTTTCGAACGGTCCATTCCCTTTCATGTTGCCTCTGAGATTTGCTCATACCATTCACTCCTTTCACCTACTATTTTTTTCAAAAAACCTTATCCTTATTATAGGAAAAAGAATGAAAAGCAAGGAAATAATTCCCATTGAATTCAAAAACTTATTTTACTTTATCAGGCAGCTGTTTCATCCATAACAGTATGAAAAATATCAAACTAATGTATCCGAACAACGGATAGAGGTATGACAGTAGTTTTCCATAATTAATAAGGCTGATTATATAAGAAATGGCAAAAATCCCTGAAATAGAGGTGATGGTCGAAATCGAAACATATTGCTTAAGCTGTCGGTCCAAACCAAACACGTTACCGATTACAGAAGTAAAAATTTCCCCATAAATGACCATTACAAAAATCCAATAAAAAAATGGAGCAATTTGCTTCATAATTATGGCCATGGGAATTTCGTAATTCTCAAAATTAGGGAGCATGATTAAAGTAAAATGACTTGAGAGAAGAATTAGGGTCAAAGCAGCCCCTCCCAATATTCCTCCCCACTTGATTGTCCAATCATCCTTAATTTCCGTTGCGATTGGTACTAAAACCGCCTGTGCCAGGGCTAAATTTAAAGCCGTATAGGAAAATGGAGCCACCACACTTTTCCAGCCATCATCCACATGTGGAATAAATAAAAATTGATCCATAAAATGAGGCATTTTCACGGAAAACCCCATTAATAATAAGCTAAAACAAATCATTAACGGGACAACAAAGGAATTTACAGCAAAAAGCCCTTTCGTACCAGTCATCATGACAATAAAAGAAAGAAATATGGTTAATAGGACTCCGAAGTTTTTCGAAAAACCTAATTGTTCTTCAAATACGGCCCCTGCACCAGCGAGCATTACGGCACTTACACCAAGAAGCATCACAAGCATAATGATATTAATGGCTTTGCCCGCCCACTTCCCAAATAAATATTCATTAAACTCCTGATACGATTTTGCATTTATGTGAGCCGCCATTCTCATTAATTTAGAACCTAAAAAAACAAGGAGGTAGCCGCTCATTAAAATACTTATTAAGCCAAAGAAGCCAAAGCGTGAAAAAAATTCAACGATTTCTCTTCCTGTGGCAAAACCAGCTCCTACGACAGTCCCGACGTAGACTGCTGCAATCTGAAAAGCTGCTGTCCAATTTCTCTTCACATCATCTCCCCCTCTATACAACTATATGACGGGAGGGACAAACAATGACGAGCTGACTTAAATATTTAAGAAATAATTTCCATAAACAAACCACTTGAAAGTCAAAAAAGGTCAGAGTATACTATGGTCATAAGGTCAAAGTTAGTCAAAGTCAAACATAATGTGAATTATAGGAGGTTTTATTTATGCTATGTCAATTGTGTAAAGAAAACCAAGCAACTGTACAATTTAATATTGCAATTAATGGACAACGAAGAGAAATGAAACTTTGTCATGAGTGTTATACGAAAGAAAGAAATACAATCGGAGCGGGTTTCGGGCCAACGATGAATGCTTTTCCTGGATTACCATTTGAAGAGCTATTTTTCTCCAAAAATTCATTTGATCAAAAACAAATGAATGGTCAGCGTCCATCCCAGGGCGGCGGTTTTATCGATCAATTTGGACGTAATATAACACAAATGGCGAAAGCTGGTCTTATTGACCCGGTTATTGGTCGTGACGAAGAAATTAATCGCGTAATTGAAATTTTAAATAGACGAAATAAAAATAATCCAGTGTTAATTGGTGAACCAGGTGTCGGTAAAACAGCCATCGCTGAGGGTCTTGCCTTAAAAATTGTCGAGGGACAAGTACCAGGTAAATTAAAAAATAAAGAAGTTTATTTGCTTGACGTTGCAGCATTAGTTGCGAATACAGGAATTCGCGGCCAATTTGAAGAAAGAATCAAGCAATTAATTTCAGATTTACAAGAACGCCAAAATATTATCCTGTTTATTGACGAAATCCATCTGCTTGTTGGAGCTGGTTCAGCAGAAGGCTCTATGGATGCAGGTAATATTTTAAAACCTGCACTTGCACGTGGTGAATTACAGGTTGTTGGTGCAACCACATTAAAGGAATACCGTCAAATTGAAAAAGATTCTGCTCTTGAACGCCGCTTCCAGCCTGTTCATGTACAAGAACCATCACCAGAAGCAGCAATTGAAATTTTGAAGGGTATTCAAAAGAAATATGAAGACTACCATGAAGTTTCCTATTCAGATGAAGCAATTCAGGCTTGTGTGCAATTATCACACCGATATATTCAAGATCGTTTTTTACCGGACAAAGCGATAGACCTGCTGGATGAAGCCGGTTCCAAATTAAATCTAAACTCAAATTATAAGAGCACAGAACAAATTGAAAAACGCTTAAAAGAAATTCAGATTGAAAAAGAAACATCATTAAAAACAGAAAATTATGAGGCTGCTGCAGCGCTTCGCGATGAGGAAACAAAACTTGAAAAAGCATTAAATCAAGCGGGAAATAGCGGAAGACCAACTATTGAAGCCGCACATATCCAAGAAATCATTGAGAAAAAAACAGGGATCCCTGTTGGTAAACTTCAAGAGGATGAACAGCTCAAAATGAAGCATCTTGAAGAAAATCTAAATTCTAAAGTAATTGGACAGAAAAAAGCAGTGGAAAAGGTTTCGAAAGCAATTAGAAGAAGCCGTGCCGGCTTAAAATCAAGACATCGTCCAATTGGTTCCTTTCTATTCGTAGGACCAACTGGTGTCGGTAAAACTGAATTATCAAAAACACTTGCTGAAGAGTTATTTGGTTCAAAGGATTCCATGATTCGTCTCGATATGAGTGAATATATGGAAAAACACAGTGTTTCAAAATTAATCGGTTCACCTCCAGGCTATGTCGGTCATGATGAGGCAGGTCAGTTAACCGAAAAAGTACGTCGAAACCCTTACAGCATCATTTTATTGGACGAAATTGAAAAAGCCCATCCAGATGTACAGCATATGTTTCTGCAAATTCTTGAGGATGGACGTCTAACTGACAGTCAGGGAAGAACGGTAAGTTTCAAAGATACTGTCATTATCATGACAAGTAACGCCGGCGTCGGTTATAAACCAATTCATGTCGGTTTTGGAACAAGTGAAGCGATTGAAGAAGCATCCATCCTGGATTCTCTAGGAAGCTTTTTTAAACCGGAATTTTTAAACCGTTTTGACAGTATCATTGAGTTTAACACCCTTGAAAAAGAAGATATTATCAAAATTGTTGATCTAATGCTTACTGAATTACAAGAAACATTAAAGGAACAAAATATTGAATTATCTGTAACACCTGAGGTAAAAGAAAAGCTTGCTGACCTTGGTTACCACCCTGCTTTCGGTGCTCGTCCATTACGCAGAGTGATTCAAGAACAACTTGAAGATAAAATGGCTGACTTTATTCTTGATCAACCAGAGGCGAAGAAGGTTGAAGCAGTGATCCAAGACGGAGAAATCAAAGTTTTGGCCGATGCAGTAACCCAATGCTAATATCAAACAAAAGCGAAGCCCAGAATCTTGATATGCTCCCTCTAAAGTGGACAGATGAAAAAACAAAAATCTGTCGTTACTTTAGGGGGATTTTTTATGTCAAAGAGAAGTAAATATTCTGCT
>NZ_JAVDUQ010000002.1:0-379338 GCF_031456445.1 Neobacillus niacini
GGTTTTCTCGTTAAAAGGGAAAAGAAAAGTGGTTTCATTGCCCAATTAAGCTGGTATTACGGTTAAAAGGGAAAAGAAAAGTGGTTTCATTGCCCGAACGAGCTGGTTTTCTCGTTAAAAGGGAAAAGAAAAGTGGTTTCATTGCCCAATTAAGCTGGTATTACGGTTAAAAGGGAAAAGAAAAGTGGTTTCATTGCCCAATTAAGCTGGTATTACGGTTAAAAGGGAAAAGAAAAGTGGTTTCATTGTCCAATCGAGCTGGTATTACTGTTAAAAGGGAAAAGAAAAGTGGTTTCATTGCCCAATTAAGCTGGTATTACGGTTAAAAGGGAAAAGAAAAGTGGTTTCATTGCCCGAACAAGCTGGTTTTCTCGTTAAAAGGGAAAAGAAAAGTGGTTTCATTGTCCAATCGAGCTGGTATTACTGTTAAAAGGGAAAAGAAAAGTGGTTTGCCGTGTTACGACTTTTACTTTATTTTTTGAGCGTTACATTTGGATAGTATGGGCAGTCCCACACTTCTTTAAATTAGACCTGTATTCTCTATAAGCCTCACAATAATGTTGTAGGTTTTTATTTATACACCTGTTGAAGAGCCTATATTAACCTAATTACAATAAAGATTTGTTAAAGAAATGAATAAAGGCTATCGAAAGGTTTTCGACAGCCTGAGCAAGGAATTCTTTACTTTTTTCGTTATTCTGCCGGCCGATTTGGACCCTCTAGTTTTTTATCACCATAGCCATCTCTTTTTTCAGTCTCCGATGGTCTCGGATTCTTATTTTGCTGTTTTTTATTTGTCATTGATAAACACCTCCATTTCTAGCTTGTACGTTTTTGCGTATTTCATTCGAATTACGATTTGTCGAAAACTAAAGCTGAAAATGCCAAATTTACACTTTGTTTGACGAATAACTTCTAGTTTTGTCAGGGTAGAAGGAAGCAGGAGAAAGAGGGAGAATAATACCATATAGATAAACGTGAGGAGGCTGTTAATAATGGATAAGCCAATGTCTGAAAAAGAAATGCTGCTTACGATGCTGACAGATATATATGATCAATTGGAAGAATTAGAGTCGGTTCTTGAGGCATCTTTCTCAGACCTTCGAATCGGTTTAGAGGAAGAAGAACTTAATAAATTGACAGTGCCTAAACAAAAATTATCAGCAATAGAAGAGGAAATAGGGCATCTTAACCTAAATACTCCCAATAATACAGAATTAAAGCAAAATCATGTTTCAGGAAGGCTAAAGCTTGAACTTGGCTTTTAATAAACAGTAAAATAGAGAATATCATTTAAGTAGCTTTGTCATTCATGGCTACTTTTTATTTTTGCCGAAGAAAGAAGGAAGTATATGGAGGAACGACTTGCGGAATTAACAGAAAAATTACTTCGGAACAATCAATTATTTTTGAAAAATTATCTAGAAGTTCGTGAAACAGGGATAAAACAGGATTTCCATCAAGTGATTAAACCTTTTGCGGATGAGATGAAGGTGATAACGGATGAATGGAGGGAGTTAATGAAAAAATGGCTAAGTGGAAACTCCTATAAACATATTCATGAAAAACAAGTTGATTTAACTGCAGAACATATTTCCGATTTATCCATTCAAGCCTTTTTCCCTGAAACAAGTCGAACAAGGTTTACAAATACAAATCGAACAGTTGAATATTTTTTAACAGGGATATTAAAGGAATTAGGAAAATAGAAAGAGATGCCAATTAAGAGCATCTCTTTAAAGTGATTTAGTTAGAATTTTGGATGAGGGAGTTTTCCTTTAAATTTTCAGGAATAACCGCGCCTTGAGATTCAAGTTCACGGACAAGAAGGCGATATTCTTTAATGTTAATTTCATTGTGAATATAGGCTTTCTTGGCAAAATCCATTAGTGCATTTACATCATCAGTGCTGTAATCTCGACTTTGAATAAATTTGCTTTTTAATTCATGAATATCCATAGATTTCTCCTCCTTCACCTTGTTTCTATCGTATCACGAAAAAAAGTGAATTTTTATTTTTGAAATATTTAAACTTTAGACAAAATTCGCTTCGTTTTGACAAGCTGCTGTGCTTCGAAAATTAATCACCTTTCTTGGGTTTTTATCATAAAGTGAAGTAATGAAAGTGCGGAGGAGATGTTTGCCCATGTATGGTAACTATAGGCCAAATCCCTACTTCAATAATGGATTACCGGGGCAAAGGAAGCATGGGTGGCCAGTTGATTATGAAAGAACTCATCAAGGGATTGTCTTAAATCAGCCATTTCCGTATCCGCCCCCAACTCAAAATTATGATTGGAACCAGTACCAACAGCAAAACCCATACTTACCGAAAATGGTTGGTCCAAGTTATCAGCAAGGAATGTTTCAACAGCAAATGCCCCTATCGAATCAGCCGTATTTACAAAAGGATTCGCAGTTTCTTTTCCAAAACCCTCTTCAGCCGCAGGAGAAAAAGATTCCTAATCAATATATGCCAATGAATGGGTATCCCATGATGAATCCTTATCCAAAACAAAATATGATCCCTAAACAGCCTGGTGGAATGAAGTCGATTATGAATTCGTTTAAGTCCCAGGATGGGACAGTAGATCTTAATAAAATGATGAATACGGCTGGTACAATGATGAATGCAGTTAATCAAGTTTCTACGCTGGTAAAGGGGCTTGGCGGAATGTTTAAGACTTAAAAGAAAGACGGCTTAATGCAAGCCGCCTTTTTTATATTATTCTTCAATTCTAATAACTTTTCCTTTTTCCTGAGGAATTCGTATTTGTAATAAGCCGTCACGATAGGAAGCTCTCACTTTTTTCTCATTGATTTGGTAGGGAAGTGAAATCGTTCTGGAGGAGTGCTGGCGCAACTGCCTTTTTTGGTAAAGTTGATTTTTTTCATCTTCCTCGGTTATCATTTCATTATTTTCAATGGAAATTGTTAGGTAATGCCCGGAAATATTTAAATGAATTTGCTCTCTTTTGACGCCCGGAAGCTCTGCCGTAATAATATATTCTTCCTTTGTTTCAACCGTTTCAACGGGAAAGGCCGTACCAAGTGGAAAAGGTGTTTTAAAAAATTCATCAATCGATTGTAAAAAACCTCGAATAGGCTGCTCATGAAACAAGTCATTCACGGATTTGAATAAGTCGCTGAACGGCTCAGTCTTTGATTTTTTTTTATTATTTGGATCGCTCGGAAGCATGGATGACATTGTAATTCCCTCACTTTCAAGAATTTCACACAACATCATATGCTGACAGAATTAGGTATGTGCCTGAATAATAGGAAGACTAGGGCTTGGATTGAATCTGATAAATGATAACCGCTGCCAATTGAGGCAGCGGTTGAACTTTCATTAGATTAAATGAATTTCTTCCATAAGAATTTCAATATCAAGCATCATATTACCTTCATCGTCAACTTCAATTAATTCCTCTTTTTTCATCTTTGTCAGTGTTCGGCTAATCGTTTCACGAGTTGTTCCAATCATATTGGCAAGATCCTTATTGGTAAATTCCGCTTTTAAGAGGATGGTGCCATCTTCAAGCTTCTTGCCATACTTTTGGGCTAGGCGTATGAGTAATTTTACAATTTGTTCATACGTATTATTAAGAATTTGTTCCTCCAACCGATTTTGCAAATCAACAATTTTTTCCCCTAGGACACGAAATACCTTTATACATAACTCAGGGTTTTCAATTAGGACAGTTTCAAACTTTAGAATGGGGATTGCAATCAAGGTTGAAGGCTCGAGGATTTCAGCATAAGCAGGATAGTCTCCTTTTCTAAAAAAGCCAACATGCGGGAACATTTCACCCTTTTTCATTACGTTGACAAGTTGTTCCTTCCCGCTAATATCACTTTTATAGATTTTTACTTTACCATTTTTAATAAAGTAGACATTTTCTAGCGGGTCTCCTTGTAAAAAAACATGGCTATGCTTTTTCCATTCTCTGACAATCGCAATATCCGTTATTTTTGTTAATTCATAGTCATTTAAGTCCCGGAAAAGAGTGAATTCTGAAAGTACTTTTTTAATTTCTTCAATTTTCATGCTTTCACCACATTAAATTAGTTTTAATCTATTGTATCAAAAAAACAAGCAATAATTTAATCATTGTTCAAATGATTTTTTAAAAGCTGTTTAAAATGTTACGAAATTATGGCTAAAAAGGAGATGGAATAATCATCCAGCCGATAAATAAAGAAAAATCTTTTACCACGAACGTTCATTCGATAAAATAATAGTATTGAGGTGAGGTTTATGAAGTTGAAAAAAAGCCTGCAGGAAATTATATCTGAGTTAAAGACAAATGAACAATTTAAAGAAAATATCGTGATATGGCGAACAATTGAGGAAAAACCGGCACAAACGGTTTCATTGCCTGAAACATTACATCCTGTCTTAGGACAGGCCTTGAATAGTAAGGGAATCCAAGAACTTTATACGCATCAGTATGCGGCTTATAAGAGCATTATGGCTGGCAGGAGCGTTGTTGCAGTAACACCAACCGCTTCGGGAAAAACCCTTTGTTATAATTTGCCTGTTCTGCAAACGATTCTTCAAAACCCAAATGCACGGGCATTGTATATGTTCCCGACAAAAGCCCTTGCACAAGATCAAAAAAGTGAAATTAACGAAATCATTCAAGCTGCGGGTGTGGATATAAATAGTTATACCTATGACGGAGATACGCCTGCTACCATTCGGCAAAGAGTAAGGAAAGCGGGACATGTCGTCATTACCAATCCGGATATGCTCCATTCTGCCATTCTCCCGCATCATACGAAATGGGTGTCCCTCTTTGAGAATCTTAAATTTGTTGTGATTGATGAGCTTCATACGTACCGGGGGGTTTTTGGCAGTCATGTTGCCAATGTGATTCGAAGATTAAAACGGATTTGCCAGTATTATGGAAGCAACCCCGTTTTTATATGTACATCAGCAACGATTGCAAATCCACTTGAACTAGCAGAAGCGTTAACGGAAGAAAAGATGTGCTTAATCGATAAAAATGGTGCACCAAGTGGGAGGAAAAACTTTCTTTTTTATAATCCGCCGATTGTAAACAAGCCGCTAAATATTCGGCGAAGTGCGACCCTTGAGGTAAGGAAAATTGCCGGCGAATTACTGAAAAATAAAATTCAAACGATTGTATTTGCGAGAAGCAGGGTAAGAGTCGAAATTATTTTAACGTACCTGCAGGAACTGGTGAAAAATCAATTAGGTCCAAAATCAATCATGGGATATAGAGGTGGCTATCTTCCGACGGAGAGAAGGAAAATTGAAAAGGGTCTGCGTTCAGGAGATATTTATGGGGTCGTCAGCACAAATGCTCTTGAGCTTGGAGTGGACATTGGACAGCTGCAGGTTTGTATAATGACCGGCTATCCCGGAACTATATCTAGTGCATGGCAGCAGGCGGGCAGGGCCGGACGACGGCATGGAGAAGCCCTTGTGATCATGGTGGCTAGTTCAAGTCCGCTAGACCAATATATTATCCAGAACCCGGAATACTTTTTTAATAAAAGCCCGGAAACAGCAAGAATTAATCCCGATAATCTAATCATTTTAATTGACCACATGAAATGCGCGGCATATGAACTTCCTTTTAAAAACGGAGAGAAATTTGGGTCTCTGGATACAGAGGAGCTGTTAGAATATTTAACTGAGGAGCGTATTCTTTATAGAAATGGAGATAAATGGTATTGGATGAATGATTCCTTTCCAGCTCATAATATCAGCCTTCGATCTGCGTCTCAGGAGAATATTGTAATTGTTGATCAATCAGACGTGGCGAATGTACGGGTAATTGGTGAAATGGACCGTTTTTCCGCTATGACCTTGCTTCATGAAGAAGCCATTTATTTGCATCAAGGCCGGCAATTCCAGGTTGAAAAGCTAGATTGGGATGAAAAAAAGGCATTTGTAAGAGAAGTGGACGTGGACTATTTTACTGATGCAAATTTAGCTGTCCAATTAAAGGTCCTTGAAGTCGATAAGCTTGCTTCGCAAACACAAGCCGAAATTGGTTATGGAGATGTAAGTGTCCGCGCCATGGCAACAATTTTTAAGAAAATCAAATTTGAAACTCATGAAAATATCGGTTCTGGTCCAATCCATCTGCCTGAGGAAGAACTTCATACCAATGCGGCATGGATTTCATTGGAACAGTCATTTACTGAAATGGGTCAGGAAAGGTTAGAACAAGGATTAATTGGAGCCGCCCATGCATTAAACCATATAGCTCCATTGTTTGTGATGGCAGATCCGCAAGATATTCATGTCATCCCGCAGGTTAAAGCGGATCATAACGAAAAACCAACGATTTTCTTCTATGACCGCTATCCTGGTGGAATTGGCTTAAGTGAAAAAATCTATCAGGGGATGCCAGTGGTCTTTGAAGAAACAAGAAAAATGATTGAGCATTGCAAATGTGAATCCGGTTGTCCATCCTGTATTGGCGCCGATACTATAAATGTGCAGGCCAAAAAGGATGCAATTAAAATTATTCATGCATTTGGACAGTCTTCCGGGGCGAAAAAGGAAGGGTGAATAATGTCTTTAAAAAATAAATTAAATCGCTTAAAACCACATATTTCAACGGGAGTACAGGGAGAAAAGGACTTATGTGTTCCTGAGCCTTCCATGTTGGAGATTCCGTTTCGAGAGCAATGGGAAAGTGAAAATGTTTACCCCTATGTGTTGGATCAAAACTACTGTCTGATCCGAGAGGTAAAATATCCATTATCGCAAAAGCATGGACATTATTGTTTTTATGATTTTCTAACAGCTGTTGAATTATGGAACAAACTGTCTATAAATCATCCATTATCCGCAGAAGACCATCGTGCCGATGAATTATTCTTTTTTGACACCGAAACAACAGGTCTTGGAGGAGGTGTCGGCAATACGATTTTTTTACTTGGTTATGCAAGTGTTTCTGGAAACGATTTGATATTACGTCAGCATATTTTGCCCAATCCTGGTGCAGAGGTTCCTTTATATCATAGTTTTTTGGAAAAAATAAATTATAAAACGCTTGTAACCTATAATGGAAAATCGTTTGACTGGCCCCAGGTAAAAACAAGGCATACTCTTGTCAGGGAGCATGTTCCAAAACTACCGCCGTTTGGGCATTTTGATTTGTTTCATTCTGCAAGAAGACTTTGGAAACATAAACTGGACCGTTTAAAATTAGCGGTTGTCGAAAAAGAGGTATTAGGTGTTGAAAGGATTGATGATATTCCGGGTTATTTGGCGCCGATGATTTATTTTGATTTTATTGAGAGTAAACAGCCTGACGGAATGATTGGCATCTTAAAACACAATGAAGTGGATATCCTTTCCCTTGTCACATTGTATACTCATTTAACCTTTCAAATTTGCGGCTTTGACCCGAATCAGACAAGAATGGAAACTTTTGAGGTTGGAAGATGGTTCGCCGCATTAGGTGAAGAAAGTGAAGCAAAAAAGGTGTTAACGAAGCTTGTAGGCGGGAGTGATCTTCCTTCTGAACAGGCGAAACTGGCTCTTGCCTTTCAATTGAAGAAGGAACGGGAATGGGAAAGGGTTGTGCAGCTTTTAAGTGAAACAGTTGAATCAAAAGACGTGGGAATTGTTCTGGAGTCCTGCCTTGAACTGACAAAAATATATGAACATAGAATAAAAGATATGGAGATTGCTAGAAACTACTGTGTAAAAGCGATTGACACAGTCAGTCAATTGCATAAACAAAAAAAGAATACCCATCCGCTTTCTCATCGACAACTCGAGTTAAGATTAAAACGTTTGGAGAAAAAACTCGGTAAATTTCCTGGGTAAGCGCAAAAATCGCTATAAATCTTCTTCCATAGCGTCACTTCGCCAAATTTCGTTTTTTTGTAACAAAAATTTCATAATTTTTTCGCGCAAAAACCAGCAATTCCATATTGTTTATCATTGCCAAACAAGGTAAAATGTAAAACTGTATGAGTAAAAACGACTCAAAAATAATTATGGAGCTGGTAATATGTATAAGGCAATTTTATTTTTATTTTTCGCTGTCGTTTGTTTGACTGCTGTCCTTTTTACAAGCTTAAAAGATAGCTTTTATTCGCTCTTTTAGGTTTTTCAAAAATAAATTCTGTCCAGCTTAAAATTAGGTATTTTCCTTAGTACAAGAATCCTCCTTTCATCATAGCCTATTAGTGTAAATAGATTACAATTTGAAAGGAGAGCTTAATATGTATTTAGGTACTAATATTACGCCGCCAGTCATTCATCCGACAACAAACATTGTGAACCATACGTTCTCATCAACGGTGGTGCCACACATTCATCCTGTTCACGCTACAACAGTGAACCATCATATGTATCAACACAAACACTACTGTCCGGAATCTGCTTCCTGTTGTGAAGAGGTTTGTAACCAACATATTAACTGTTGTTCACCTTGCGCTGCCCCAATGGGACCAGGGTTTGGACCGGTTGGTCCGGGCTTCGGAGGACCAGGATTTGGAGCACCAGGACCAGGATTTGGAGCACCAGGACTAGGATTTGGAGCACCAGGACCAGGGTTTGGAGCACCAGGACCAGGGTTTGGAGCACCAGGACCGTTCATGGGTCCAAGACCTTAAAATGATTCAAGTTTGCAAGGGCTTTTTAGCCCTTGTTTTCTTTTTTGTTTACTATATAATATGTTGTCTTTTAAAATGTGTTTGTCCTATTTAAAAAATTTTTTTTGGAGGAAGCCACTTGGTAAAGGTACTCACAATCTCCGGTTATAAGCCATTTGAATTAGGGATTTTTCAAAATGATCATCCGTCAGTTTTTTTTATAAAGGCTGCCATCAAAAAAGAATTACTTCCAATGCTCGACGAAGGTCTGGAATGGGTTTTAATCAGCGGCCAACTAGGAGTTGAGCTTTGGGCCGGGGAGGCTGTTTTTGAACTGCAGAATGACTTTCCAGAATTAAAGCTTGCCGTTATCACACCATTTCTGGAGCAAGAGGCTAACTGGAGTGAAAAAAATAGGGAATGGTACGAAACCGTTCTGATGCAGGCCGATTTTGTTGACTCCGTTACAAAAAAAGGATATGAAAAGCCCTGGCAGTTTCGGCTCAAAAACCAATTTTTTCTTGAGAAAAGTGATGCTCTCCTCCTCCTTTATGATCAGGAAAAAGAGGGAAGTCCCAAATACCTATATGAACTAGCTCTTCAATATCAAAGCCGCAAAACTTATCCTATCCAATTGATTACCTTTTATGATTTACAGATGATTGTTGAAGAAGAACAATACAAGAAATCTGATTTTTAATCATTTAGGAAAGAAAAATTGACAAAAGAGCATATTTTTGAAAAAATAATAGGTAATGATTGGCGAATTTTGAGGTGATTTGAATGCTGTCTGATAAAGTTAAATTAACAGCAAAGGATATATTAGAAAAAGAGTTTAAAACCGCCGTTAGGGGTTATAAACAAGAAGACGTGGATAAATTTTTGGATTTAGTTATTAAGGATTATGAAATCTTCTATCAAGAAATAG
This sequence comes from Neobacillus niacini, assembly GCF_031456445.1. GTDB lineage: Bacteria > Bacillota > Bacilli > Bacillales > Cytobacillaceae > Neobacillus > Neobacillus niacini_I. The sequence goes on from NZ_JAVDUQ010000002.1 coordinate 9,524, forward strand.
AAGATATGCAGCAGGAAAATCTCCGCTTACGCAAGCAGCTTGAAGAGACTTCAAGAAGGCAGCCGATTTCCCAGCCAGCCGGTACAACGAATTTCGATATTTTGAAAAGATTATCCAATCTTGAAAAGCATGTTTTCGGCAGCAAATTATACGATTAACAGAAAGTACCGGAATTTCCTAATAAAAACCATTGAATTACCATCATGAAATACATATAATAAAAAATGTCTTCATTAATTACGTTCGGGTAATCGCTGCAAGGAGCTATTTGCGAATTGTAGAGGAAAGTCCATGCTCGCACGAGCTGCGATGCTCGTAGTGTTCGTGCCTAGCGAATTCATAAGCTAGGGCAGCTGGGTTATCCAGCTGACGGCCGGGAAAATACCTAAGTCCTTTGGGATATGGTATGAATACCTATAAAAGTGCCACAGTGACGGAGCCTTTCTAGAAATGGAAAGGGTGGAACGCGGTAAACCCCACGAGCGAGAAACCCAAATTATGGTAGGGGCACTTTCTCTGAGGAATTGAACAAGGAGAAGGACAGATTCATTAAGATTCTGTAGATAGATGATTACCACCTAAGTACGAGACTTAAAAGTCGATTGTAGTACAATGGTACAGAACATGGCTTACAGAACGTTTTTAATGGGAAAGTATGAAGAATTGACCGGCTCTCCTAATGCGGAGGGCTTTTTTATTTTCATTTGTCGAGTGCATTCTAGCTTTCCATTTGGTCTATAATGAGAACATACATAATTAATTAAGGGTGAAATAATGGGAAAATATCAATTAATCGCAACTGCAGCGATGGGTCTAGAAGCCCTTGTTGCGAAAGAAGTCCGTTCGCTTGGCTATGAATGCGAAGTGGATAATGGGAAAATAACTTTTACTGGAGACGAATATGCAATCGCACGTACTAATTTATGGCTGCGGACGGCTGCAAGAGTCAAGATAAAGATTGGAGAATTTAAAGCATATACCTTCGATGAATTATTTGAAAAAACAAAGGCTTTGCCATGGGAAAAATATCTCCCGGAAGATGCAGAGTTTCCAGTAATCGGAAAATCAGTGAAATCCAAGCTATTTAGTATTTCAGATTGCCAATCGATTGTAAAAAAGGCCGTTGTTGAAAGAATGAAAACTCATTATAAAAGGAATTCCTGGTTCGAGGAGACAGGTGGATTATACCGAATTGAAGTGGCTATGTTAAAGGATATTGCTACGATTACAATTGATACCAGCGGTGAAGGGCTTCATAAACGCGGCTATCGTGTTGATCAAGGCTTGGCTCCGTTAAAGGAAACCACTGCAGCTGCTCTTATCATGCTGACAAATTGGAAGCCTGACCGTCCGTTTATAGATCCCTTTTGCGGTTCTGGAACGATTCCGATCGAAGCTGCATTAATTGGTCAAAATATTGCTCCAGGATTTAATCGAGAGTTTGTGTCAGAGAGTTGGAATTGGATTCCTTCCAAGGTTTGGGATGATGTTCGAACTGAGGCGGAGGACTTGGCAAATTACGACCAGCCCCTAGATATTACAGGTTCAGACATTGACCACCGTATGGTGAAAATTGCTCAGGAAAATGCATTCGAAGCAGGGTTTGGTGATATAATTCATTTCAAACAAATGCAGGTAAAAGATATTTCGACTAAAAAGGAATATGGTGTTATTGTTGGGAACCCACCCTACGGTGAACGACTTGGTGATAAAAGTGCGGTAGAACAAATGTACAAAGAAATGGGTCAGGCTTTTAGCAAGCTTGATACTTGGTCCATTTATATGATGACTTCAAATGAAAACTTTGAACTATTATATGGAAAGCCTGCAACGAAAAAAAGAAAGCTTTTTAATGGATTTATTCGAACAGATCTTTATCAATATTGGGGAAAGAGGCCGCCAAGGCAGCAGGTAAGCGAAGCGTCTGAAGCGCAAATCAAAAGGCAAGACTAAAACAGTCAAAATGAAAAATGCAGCGTCACTTGACGCTGCATTAAATATGGGGGGATTATATGCAAAGCCGATTTCCATTTACCATTTCCAAGACCGAATCCTTTTATGACAAACTAAGTGAGTGGATTGGTGATTTATTTTATGAGACTCTTCCTGATGCCGGTTTCGAATTAAGGGATGAGCAAATTTATATGGCCTTTCAGCTTGAAAAGGCTTTTAAAGATAGAAAAATTATGTTTGCTGAAGCGGGAGTAGGAACAGGTAAGACGATTGTTTATTTGCTATATGCGATTATGTATGCACGTTACACAAACCGCCCGGCTATTATCGCCTGTGCGGATGAAACTTTAATTGAACAGTTAGTAAAAAAAGAAGGAGATATTTCCAAACTTGAATCCGTTTTAGGGTTAAATATGGATGTCCGGCTGGCAAAATCAAGGGACCAATATTTATGTATAAAAAAGTTAGATCAAGTAAAAGATTTGGACCTTTCCGACGAGCTTGGCGATATTTATGAACAATTACCTGAATTTCTTCATACGGATGGCTCGATGCTTGCTTTTGAAAGGTATGGTGATCGCAAGGAATATCCGGTCATTTCCGATGATATCTGGGAAAAAATTAGCTGGGACCCTGTTCAGGATTGTTTTTCCTGTGAGAAACGCCATCGCTGCGGTCTTACATTGCACAGAGATTACTACCGTCACGCGAAGGATCTCATCATTTGTTCTCATGATTTTTATATGGAACATGTGTGGACAAAAGAATCAAGGAAACGTGAAGGCCAGCTGCCGCTCTTACCGGAGTATTCTTCCGTTGTATTTGATGAAGGTCACCTACTGGAATATGCAGCACAGAAGGCCCTTAGCTATCGCTTCACAGACACTATGCTTGAGTCGCTTTTGACAAGATTGATGGAAAATGAAGTTCGCGAAAATACACTTTATACAATTGAAGAGGTGTTATTCGAAAATGATCTATTTTTCAATGCAATTTCCCAGTTTTCCCAAATCTCACTTGGATCTGAGAAACAAATCATTTCCAAGCATCCATCCTTAATCAAACAGGGAAGAAAGCTGCTCGATATTTTGCAAAAGCTTGAAGAAGAACTCGTGTTTGAAAGCGAATTATTTGTAATAAATGAATACGATTTAAAAATTGTTGAGGAATATCTTGAACAAATTACTTATTCACTTTCACTTTTTCTCAAGGAAATGAACGGGATTACATGGTTTGAAGAAAATATGGGTGAGCGGACTCTAGTGATTATGCCGAAAATGGTGGAAGAGGTATTACGAGACGAAGTATTCTCGCAACAACTTCCATTTGTTTTTTCATCTGCAACCTTATCTAATCAAAAATCATTTGACTTTATGGCAAAAAGTCTTGGGATTCATGAATTTTTATCCTTTTCGGTTTCTTCTCCTTTCGACTATAAGGAATTGATGAAGATTTATCTTCCTAGGTTTGAAAAAGATAGAATGGAAAATAAAGTGGAGTACTTGAAGAAGAAAATTATTGAATCAGAGGGCCGCACTCTTATTCTCTTGAATAATAAAAATGAACTGGCTTTACTTAAGAAGAAATTGTCAAATACGCTTCCCTATCCAATTTATTTTGAAGGCGATGAAGAAATCAGCACACTTGTATCGAAATTTCAAAATGAGGAAAATTCGATTCTATGCACTATCCATCTATGGGAAGGTCTTGATATTCCTGGACGTTCCTTAGAAAATGTCATGATTTTTTCTCTACCGTTTCCGCCGAATGACCCCGTGTTTATTGCGAAGCGGGATGGCGTGCAAAATGCTTTTGAAGAAATCGATTTTCCTTATATGCTTCTCAGGCTCCGTCAAGGAATTGGCAGATTAATCCGAAGTGAAAATGACCGGGGATCCGTTCATATTCTGCTTGAGAATGATATGGGCTCAAATATTTTAGAAAAAGTAAAAGAGATATTGCCTGTTGAAGCTAAAGAAGAGTAAAGAAAAAGGGTCACAATCGTGACCCTTTTTCTTCTATCTACCTAATAATCTTAAACCTTCCGGTGTCATTTTTTCTGGGCTCCAGGCTGGTGTCCAAACAAGGTCTACGTCAACATTTCTTGTTTCTTCGATTCCTTCCACACAATATCGAACACCGCTTGTAATGCTGTCATGCAGCGGACATCCCGGGGTTGTTAAGGTCATGGTAATTTTAACATCTCCTTCGTCCGAAACATCTAAATCATAGATTAAACCAAGATCGACAACATTTATATTAAGCTCTGGATCGTAAACACTTTTTAGCTCGTTAAGGATTTTTTCTTTTAAATTCATGATAAACACCTCACTATTTTTTTAGAACACTAATGATATTAATCGCAATGATGATCAAAACAATGGATAAAATCAATTGTCCAATTGTAAAGAGAAGCGCAATTTTAAAGGTTAATGCGGAAAAAACAATCAAAACACTAAGGATAAATAATGAAAATAGCGGCGGAACAAGTTTTTCATTCATCATCTCTTTTAAAGTTGGAACCGATTGCTTGCCCATTTCTTTACTATATTTAAAAGTCCACCAAAGGAATGGAACAATCTTAAATAAATAACCGACAATGCTTAATACAATCCAGAGCATAATATAGGCATAGATTAACGGACCAATACTTGAGTTGAATGACTGGCTCCACACAAGAATGAAAGCCGCCAAATGAATGATATTGCCGAAACCAATTGCAGCTAATGCAAATGAAAATGGTTTATCTAATTTTTTCTTTAATCTTTTTTTGACAATGATTCGTATATGCCAGCTAAAGATGGAAAAGCCTACGAGCAACAGGAAGAAACCAAGCTTTACAAGAAGGCTGGTACCGGTTAAAAAGGCTATTAATGTAACAAGGAGTCCAGCTGCATAAAATCCATATACATATCTAGCCTGAACCATTGGAAAGCCATGTGATAAAGAAAACATTGGCACCATTTTATAAGAAAAACCAAAAATCAACAAGGTAAACCAGCCAGTGACCCCCATTAACAAATGGCTTTTAAAAATAGCTTGGTAGTTTCCTGCCCCGCTGCCGGTTTTAAGGCAATAAATTAGTGTAATGCCCATGGCAATAGTAATAAATAAACAAAGTAATGCTGTACCAACAAAAGCAGTCAAGATGTTTGGCTTTGTTTGTTTTTTTAATGTCATCACCATTTGGAATAAAAACATTAAAATCCCAATCAAGGTTAGCACACCGGGAATGATTGCATTTTGGGGTGATGAATAGAGCAAACCTACAAAACCAATAATTCCCATTGCTGTAATAAAAAATTGAAGAAATCCAAATTTCTCATTCCAGATTTTTGTTAAAAAAGCAACCGGTACAAGCTGATACATTGCACCCATCGCTACCATTAACGCCCAGCCTAAAACTAACATATGTGCTGCCGACCAAATGGCAGGGATTCGAAAACTGCCGCCTGTCAATAGATCTCCATTAAATAAAAGGACGATTTGTGATAATACTAAGGCAATTAAACTAAAGAAAATAAACGAAAAGGGGAGCTTAACATTGGTCTCACTCCCCATATTTTGAGGAAGCATGATTTACACCTTCTTATCGGAAGATTTCAATTTTAAAACTTCCGTCGTCTTGTTGTTCTGTTCGCTGTTGATATCCTAATTCTTGCAACTGCTCATAAAGGAACATCGGCCGTCTATCATTGATGATGGTTAAGACCTCATTTTCCCCAAGAGTTTCTAAAGCTGCAAGTGTTCTCATCATTGGTTGTGGCGGTTCTAGACCGCGGTTATCTAAAATCATTTTGTATCACCCTTTATTTGCATTACTTTGAATTCTTTGTAAAGGTAACCTTCCAGTGATCATCGGCAATTTCTTCTGCCTCATGGCTAAAGCCTTTTGTTTTTAATACCGCAAAAAGTGGGACTGGTTTAAATGTCGCATGAAGAATGAAAATATCATTTTCTTGTAAATCTTTAATCGCCCCCATGATTTTTTGAAATGGCTCCAGCTTGTTTTTTAAATCCTCACGTACATCTAGTTCAACGATTCTCTGTTCCATATAAAACAACTCCTTTTTATTTTTTTCAATATTAGGTAGAAACTTGCCTAAAATCTTCTATTAATAAAATAATTCTTGCTTAAGTGATTCACGGTCAATGAAATAGTAGCCATCATCATCTAGAAACATGAATTCTTTCTTTTTTAATTGATTGATGGTTCTGCTAACAGTTTCTCTAGAGGTTCCAATCATATTGGCAAGCTCACGGTTGGTAAATTGTGTTGTTAATCTAAATTGGTTGTCAATTTTTTCTCCATTCGATTTACATAATCTTATAAGAAGTAAAACGATTTGTTCATACGTATTATGAAGAATTTGCTCCTCCAATCGATTTTGCAGGTCTACTATTTTCTCGCCGAGAACTTTAAACAATTTAATACAAAGTTCAGGATAAGATATTAAAATTTCCTCGAATCTATCAATTGGAATGACAATCAGATTTGCATCCTCCATGACCTCTGCATGTGCAGGAAAACTTCCCTTTCGGAAAAAGCCTGCATGTGGAAACATTTCTCCTGGTTCCAGGACGGAGACGATTTGTTCCTTGCCAGAAAAATCTGTTTTATAAATTTTTACTTTGCCGCTATGGATAAAGAAAACCCGGTCCATCGGATCATCCTGCATAAAAACATACATTTTATGCTTATAAAAACGTGTTTGGGCAATCTCGACAAAAGGCGCCAGTTCCTCGGCTGTTAACTCTTTAAAGATAGGAACAGCTGAAAGCCTTTTTATAATGTCCTCTTGCTTCATTAACATCACCTTCATATTAGTAATTCGTTATAGCCCTATTTTAACAATGCTCACGGAACAATTATGTGACCTCCGTCATAGGTTAGCAGATTTTAATGAAAATAATTCTCAATGTGACAACTTTGTGAAAACAACATGGAAATGTGAGAAATAACACCAGGTGTGTGATTTCCTTCACACTTTGATTTTTTCTTTACCGTTACAATTCGATATGTAATTGAAACAAGAGAGGATGAAAGAGAGTGGAAATACAGAGGGGAACACCTACAAAAGTAAATAAAAACAAAAACGGGCTTCTGAAATCCGTTTTAATTACGGTTATTTTAGTAAGTTTTACCGTTTTACTTTGCGGTGGTTATTGGATTTTTAAGGAACAGGCACCAAGACCATTAGAGGTTACCAATCAAAAAGGTGATGTTCTCTTTACTAAGGCTACGATCATGGGTGGTCAAGCAGTTTGGCAAAAATATGGTTTAATGGATTACGGAACAGTATTAGGACACGGATCTTATATGGGCCCGGACTATACGGCTGAATCTTTAAAGATTTATACAGAAGGAATGCAGGATTTTAAAGCAAATGAACAATATGGTAAAAAATTTGCTGACTTAAGCACCGACGAAAAATCGGCAATTAAAAATGCCGTTATCAAAGAAATGCGTAAAAATCGTTATGATAGCAGCAAAGAATCATTAAAATTAACGGATGCACAAGCTTATGGACTTGAAAAGGTTAGAGCTTACTATAAAAACATTTTCACGAACGGTGATGGCTGGGGATTAAAAGCACATCTGATTAAAGATAGTGATATGCCGAAGAATGACCGTGCATATGTTGCAAAAGGAGATCAAATTACACAGATTTCTGATTTCTTCTTCTGGACTGCATGGCTTTCAAGTACAGTTCGTCCTGGAGATAAAATTACTTATACAAATAACTGGCCATATTATGAAGATGCCGGCAACCATTTATCCTTCTCGGCTGTTTGGTGGAGCGGTGCAAGTGTTACGCTTTTTGTCTTAATGGTTGGTATTATCCTTTACGTTTTCTACCGTTATCAATTTAGTATGAAAGAGGCTTATAAAGAAGGTAATTTCCCACAGATTGATTTACGCAAAATACCAGTGACGAGTTCACAGGTTAAAACCGGAAAGTATTTCGTTGTTGTTTCTATTCTTTTCTTTGTCCAATGTATGTTTGGTGCATTACTTGCCCACTATTATATTGAACCTGACAGCTTCTTCGGAATAAAATGGATTCACGACATTCTTCCATTCAATATTTCAAAAGGCTATCACTTACAGCTAGCGATTTTCTGGATCGCAACGGCTTGGTTAGGAATGGGTATTTATGTAGCACCGCTTGTTGGCGGTTTTGAACCTAAGAAACAAGGACTATTAGTTGATATTCTATTTTGGGCATTGGTTGTTCTTGTTGGCGGAAGTATGGTTGGAGAGTGGCTTGGAGCAAATGGCTACTTAGGTAACGAATGGTTCTTATTAGGTCATGCTGGTTGGGAATATATTGAGTTAGGCCGTGTTTGGCAGATTATTCTCATTGTCGGTATGTTAATCTGGCTATTCATCGTTTATCGAGGAATTAAAGCTGGTCTTAAAAAAGAATCAGACAAGGGCGGTCTAATCCACTTACTGTTCTACTCAGCAATCGCGGTACCAGCATTCTATATCTTTGCATTATTTATCAACCCTGATACAAGCTTTACCTTTGCTGATTACTGGCGCTGGTGGATTATCCATCTATGGGTAGAGGCAATTTTTGAAGTATTTGCAGTAGTTGTTATTGGATTCTTATTAGTTCAAGTTGGCTTAGTAACGAAAAAATCAACGGTCAGACAATTGTACTTCCAATTAATCTTGCTATTAGGCAGCGGTGTTATCGGAATCGGACACCACTATTATTACAATGGTTCAGCAGAAGTATGGCTTGGACTTGGAGCTGTTTTCTCAGCATTGGAAGTTATTCCATTAACCTTGTTAATTCTTGAAGCATACGAACAGTATAAAATGATGCGTGATGGCGGAGTGAACTTCCCTTATAAAGGTACTTTCTGGTTCTTAATCTCAGTTGCCATTTGGAACTTGATCGGTGCAGGAGTGCTTGGATTCTTAATCAACCTTCCAGCTGTCAGCTATTTCGAACACGGACAGTTCTTAACACCAACACACGGTCATGCTTCGATGATGGGTGTATACGGAATGTTTGCGATTGCACTACTTCTTTATTCATTAAGAAACATTGTAAAACCTGAAGTATGGAATGATAAGTGGCTAAAAATTAGTTGTATAATGTTAAACGTTGGTTTAGCTGGTATGGTCTTCTTCTCCTTACTTCCAGTAGGTTTCATGCAAATTAAAGAAGCATTCTATCATGGTTATGCAGCTAGTCGTTCAGCAACTTTCTTACAAAATGATTTAGTTAAAACGCTCTTAACTTGGCGTGCAGTGCCAGATACTATCTTCTTGATTGGTTGTATCATTCTAATGGTATTCTGTGTGAAGTGTCTATTCAATTTACGTAAACCTACACACAAAGAGGGAGAAAGCCTTCCAGTTAAGGATTTATCACTTGATGAAGAGTAATAAAAAAGAAAAAGATCCGCAAAGCTTAGGCTTGCGGATCTTCTTCTTTTTTTACTTCCGTTTCATAGCAGTCAAAACAAAAAATCTCTTTATCGTCCGTATGCATTCCATTAAAAAAACCATCTAAGCAGTAGATTTCCTTATTACAGCACTTGCAGGCTCCAACTAATTCTCTCATTTCGTTTTCCCCCTATATAAAATTTATTCTGTATTAACAAAATCATGTTACAAGTGTGATACCACTCACTAAGTGCAATAGAAACTTTTTTTATAATAAAAGAGAAGTTAACAAATTAATAGGAGTGAAAATGATGCAAACTTTTGCTAAAGTTATCCATGTTCCTGATTACCCGCCACGTGAAAAGCATCCAACGATTTTGAACGGATTTGATGAGTTAAAATCAGGAGAATTTATGCAAATTGTCAATGATCATGATCCAAGACCGCTTCAATATCAATTTATGATGGAGAGAACGGACCAATTTACTTGGGAATACCTTGAAGAAGGTCCGGATACTTGGAGAGTTGCAATCGGTAAAAAGTAGTTTATAGTGCCCAGGGGTTCCGCCCTCATTAAGCACACCCTCTTTACGCATTTTACTTGAGTTATATTTATTTTCCATGAAACATCCTTATTTTCCCTATAAATATATTTTACAACAGAATTTCATTTCTGTTGTTTTTTTTTGCCAGTTAATCTAGCACAAAGGTAACTTTTTTTCAGAAAAATATGATAAAATTTTAGCATTGTAAAGAGGGGGCACATAATGGAAATGCTGACTGCAAAATTTGAAAAACAATTTATAACTATAGAAAATACAGAGGGGCATATCAATTAATATGAAAAAAATCCTTCCTATTTTATCCGCTTACGGGCCTTTGGAATAAAGGAAACCTCCTTTTCAGTAGAGACGTTATTTTTTACGGTTTGGGATTAGGATTATTTCCTACTGTGGTAGCGTATTTATTGTATACAAAAGGACGGGGAAAAATCGATTGCAGCAAAGCATCCATTATTGCCACGGTAGAACCAGTTGTAGCAACCTTATTAGGTGTTTTTCTTTATAAAGAAAATGAAGAGGCTTCAATCATGTAGATTGAAGCCTTAAGTTATTGTCTAGCGCAAGCAGCTGTCGAGGTTGATAAGGCGCTTACGCTTTTCTAATTACCAGGTTTTATATCCTTTTGATCCCGGTGGTGCATTTTGAATGATATCGATAAATGGAATCGTGTAGGCAAATAGAATAAGAACTGCAAGCATTCCAAGCCATAGTTTCCAGTTTTCAAATACCATAGGAGCTTTTTCATCAAGATTTTCAGCTATACCTACAGGGAATTCTTCTTCTCCTTTAGGAGCAAAGAACGCAAGATTAATAAAAATGATGAGTACTAGGATGATTCCAAGGAATAGAATGGTACCGCCAACAGCTTGGGCGATTTGATATGGAATCCATTCTGCTGCCTGCTTGGCACCATTATAAGTTGAAAACGCTGAACGTCTTGGAGCGCCAAGAAGTCCTTCAATATGCATGGCACCTGACATGAACACCATTCCAATGAACCAAACCCATCCTTGAATAATCGCTAATTTGTTCATCGCTTTTGTTAATTTACGGCCAGTTAAGTGCGGAACTAGCCAATAAGAAATTCCAAAGAAAGTTAACACTACAGATGTTGCCGCTGTTAAATGGAAGTGCCCTGTTATCCAAATGGTATTATGAACAACTTGGTCCATTTGGTTTGATGCGTTAATAATACCACCTGCACCGGCAGGGATAAACGAAGCCATTCCAATAAACGGTACGGTAAAGCGTGCATCATTCCAAGGAAGAACCCTGAACCAGCCGAAAAGGCCAGTTGCGCCTTTCGAACGTCCATACCTTTCAAAAGTCGCAAATAACGAAAAGGCAGTCATTAAGGAAGGAATAACAACCATAAACGTTAAAATAACTTGAATGAATTTCCATGCTGGATCAATGCCCGGCTCTGTTAACTGGTGGTGAAAACCAACAGGAATCGAGAAGAGCAGGAATAAAATAAAGGATAATCGCGCTAAAGAATCTGAAAAAATTTTTCCGCCAATAATTTTTGGAATAATTGCATACCAGCACATATAAGCAGGAAGCAGCCAGAAATAGACAAGCGGGTGGCCAAAATACCAAAATAATGTACGGCTCACGAGAACATCTACAGTATCAACTAATCCTAGAGACCAAGGTAATAATTGGAATAATACAGTAGCGGCAACACCCAGTGTAGCGACAATCCACATAACTGTATTAATGACTGCCATAAAGCTCAACAGCGGGCTTGGTTTACCAGGATTGTTTTTCCGCCATTTTGCATAGGTCATAATTTGCGCCGCACCATCAATCCAGCTTCCGATCACAACAAAGGTCATACCAAGATAAAAGATCCAATGTGCTTGCAGTGGTGCATAAAATGTATAAAGTACAGAGGCTTTATTTAATAAAACCATTGTTGCAGCCATCGCGGTACCGATGGTCATTACCCAAAAACCAATCCACCCTGCGCGTCTTGCTGCAGGTGAGTGTGTACCAGCTGTCCGGCTGACTGCTGCATATTGAAAGCCCATGATAAAGAAGGTTGTTAATATAAGTCCCATCATGATACCGTGAACGGTTAAAAGTTGATAGTATCCAATACCACCCGGCAATTCAAATTTTCCGGAACGGACAAGGGTTTGCAGAAGTCCCATAAGTCCGCCCAGTGCCAGTGCTGTAAAGGCCACGTAAAAATGAGCCATTGAAAGCTTTGCATCTCTAGGGTCTACTTTGATTTTTGCTGTTACGCTAGCCATTATTTTACCACCTCAATCTTCGAACTCATTAAATGGTGCCCGGCACCGCAATACTCATTACAAACAATTAAATATTCGCCTTCTTTGTCAAAGGTTGTTGTGTATTCGCTGACATATCCGGGCTCAAGCATCATATTAATATTCGTTCCGGCAACTTCAAAACCATGGACAACATCTTTTGTAGTAGCGATCACTCTTACTTTTGCACCAAGCGGTACTTTTACTTCTGTTGGGTTGTAAGAGAAAGTGGATGCAACATAAACAAGTTCATAGTCCCATTCTTTTCCTTCAACCTTATGAAGTCCCGGCTTGTTAAATGGTTTTGTTTGATCTACCTTTTCTGGATTAATAGTGGTTAAGCAGCTAGGCGGCTTGTTTCCGAGATAGAATGCACTAACACCGATCGTGGACAAGAAGACAATCAGTGTTGCCACTCCGAAGATAAGCCAAATTTTTTCAAATTTATGCATATGCATAGGATTTTCCCCCCTCTTTCTTTAAAACTTTCTTAAAATCTCTCTACGAATAAATAATAGACAATTAACCATGTGACAACGATGAAGAGTCCTAAAAAGAAAACGGATGCTAATGTCCCTTTTAGTGAAGAGCTGTCCTCTACTTCTGTTTTTTGATTTGTTTTCACTTCCGCCTTTGCCATCCCTTACACTCCCTTCAGATAATTGGAAATTAATAAGTTCACTTTCATAATACAAAACAATTGAGAAAGAAAAAGATAAAATTTGTCAATTCACAAATTGTTCATTCCTTAGTTAAGTAACATGTTAAGGTTATAAAGTTGATGCAACAGTGATGAAAGTCACAACGAAGAGGGAGTAAATGTGAATAAACTGTGAATTCTCACATGTACCCTGTGATACAGCTAACTGAATAATGAAGCTGATAGATGTATGAAGTGCTGAATCAAAACATTGTCACACTATAAGATTTTGAAAATAACATGGAAATATAGTGCTTATATTCTCAAAAAGTGAGTGTGTTCCTTAGTGGAAAAATATTATTGTGAACAATGCCGTCTTTTGTATAACAAACAGGAATACTGTAAAATTTGCGGATCTTTGGCAAATAATAAGATAACAATTGATGTACAAAAACAGCCTGAAAAACCATGAACCTTACCCAATTGGAAAAGATTATATAATGAACAGAATCCTCTTTTCGCGGTATAATTTAAGTGCACAACAACAACCTTCAAAACGATTGGCTTCCTAGCATAAGGGGAGCTTTTTTTTTGTAAAAAATTCAGTATGTACATAAAAGAATAATCTATCGGTATTTGGAAAAAATAACCTCATTGAATTGGAGGAGAATGAAGATGCCGACGATTATTTCAGTTGCGGAAGCACTCCCGCCATATGAGATAAAACAGGATCAAGCAGAAGAATTTGCCCGGAAGCTTTTTTCCGACTCTTTTAAAGATATTGAACGCTTATTAAAGGCTTTTTCCAACGGACAAATTGAAAAACGGAATTTTGTTAAAGACCTTAATTGGTTTAATGAGGAACATACATTTGAAGAAAAGAATCATGCTTATATTGAAAACGCAGTGGATTTTGGTGCGGAAGCCATCAAGGAATGTTTATCTAGCCAATTGTTTTTGACAAAACCTATTCCCTATCAAGAAATTGATGCCATTTTTTTTATTTCCACCACTGGTCTTGCAACTCCCAGTATTGAAGCAAGAATTATGAATCAACTGCCATTTTCACAGCATACAAAAAGAATCCCGATTTGGGGGCTTGGCTGTGCCGGGGGGGCTGCTGGAATCTCCAGGGCATTTGAGTACTGTTTGGCATTTCCAAAAGCAAAGGTCCTTGTCCTGTCTGTTGAACTTTGCAGTTTAACCTTTCAGAAAAACGATCTCTCAAAAAGCAATCTTATTGGAACAACTCTTTTTGCTGATGGGATAGCCTGTGCCCTTATTTGTGGAGATAACGTGAAAATTGACGAGTTTCGTTCTCGTAGGGCATCGCCTGCTATTATTGCAACGCAATCAACCTTGATGCCGGATTCATTGGATGTAATGGGCTGGGATATAAAAAACCGAGGATTATTTGTTATTTTTTCTCGTGACATCCCAAAAATCATTGAAAGCTGGCTCAAGCCGAATGTGAATGACTTTCTTGAACAATACGGAATGAATCTAAGTCAATTTGGTTATTTTATTGCCCATCCCGGCGGAAAAAAAGTATTAGATGCGTACGTTTCTGCTTTGGACCTTTTACCGTCCATGACCCATATTTCCTTCGATATTTTGAAGAATTATGGAAATATGTCATCCGCAACTATTTTGTACGTCCTAAAAAGGTTTATGGAGCAGGATACGAAAATAGGGGAGAATGGTCTGTGTACTGCACTTGGTCCAGGTTTTAGTTCAGAGTTATTATTATTGAGGTGGAAATAAGTGGCGGATTTCTACCCGTTCCTTATCTTTTGGTGTCTTCTGATTCTTCAGCGTCTTGTTGAATTATGGATAGCCAGAAAAAATGAGAAATGGATGCTTGGGCAGGGAGCAATAGAGTATGGTCATGAGCATTACCGCTATATGGTTTGGATGCACCTATTATTTTTTCTGGTATTTTTCAGCGAAAAAATCCTCCTTAATCGCGAAATGTCTAATGCCTGGCGTTGGTTACTTTTTGTTTTCATTCTTGCCCAGTTAGTAAGAATATGGGCATTGTTTTCATTGGGGAGGTATTGGAACACAAAAATTATTGTCCTGCCGAACACGAATGTAATCAAAAAAGGTCCTTACAGATGGATTAAGCACCCAAATTATTTGGTTGTATCTTTAGAACTGCTTGTTATTCCTTTGTTATTTAATGCTTATATTACAGCGGTTGCATTTACCATTTTAAATATCATTATGCTTTCGATTCGAATTCCGATGGAGGAACATGCGCTAAAAAATCATACTCGGTATGAAGGAGTATTCCAAAGTTGTAATCGTTTTCTTCCGAAATTGTTAAATAAATGTGACAAATAAAAATGGGCTATTGAAAATCATTATCACCTGTGCTAAAATCTAAACTAACGATGAAAATCATTCTCAACGAGAACGGAGAAGGAAGGTGTTATGATGACTTTTGCTTTTGTGGGCGGTACAATTGTTATATATGCATTTGTCATGAAGCACGTTTTAAAGAATGTTACACATTAATTAACACCTTAAAAAGCCAAGGAAATCTCCTTAGCTCAGATTGTCGAGAAAAGTTATTTTTCTCGGCAATTTTTCATTTTGTCAAAATCTAAAATACCGATCTTTATTAAAAGATTGTCCATGCTAATGGGCCTGTTGAATTCCGCTCCAGGTGCTTCGCTTTCCGCGGGCGTGCCGGGGAGCCTCCTCGGCGCTTTGGCGCCTGTGGGGTCTCCCCTGCCCCGTACTCCCGCAGGAGTCTTCGCACCTTCCGCTCCAATCAACAGGGGCTTTTTCCTAGTACTCCTCCCATATATGTCGTGTTACGGATTTTACTTTATTTTACAGATAAGGAACAGTATCATAAACATTGCTAGGAGTAACAAAGACATCTGTAATAATATTAACCTTCATGTCTATAGTCCGGTGGTCAAGATAACAGAACATTTCCTGCTTATTTTCACGGGACATAAACCCACATTCAGGGTCTGTTGTACAAACCCAAATTTCTTTAGTCTCTTTCACTTTCTCCCTTTCCCTTAACGGATTTTTTCCAGATTTCATTCTATCCTTTTCAATAGCTTTATTTGATTCCTCAAAATATTCGCGAGTCTGCCACTATTTGAAAAGAAAATAGAAGATCAGTTAGAGGTTCCTTTAGACGAACTTCGCGCTCAGATTCCCCAAGATCCCCAATGGGGAGTAAAGAAGAACAGCGAAGGAAAAAACGTTTTTTGGTATGGCTATAAGGCACATCTAGCCGTAGGAACGAGTAGCCAATACATTTTGCAATCTCTTTTTTCTTCCGGTAACTTAAATGACGGTAAGGCAGCTATCCCTTTTTTAAAAGGCATTCATGAACGTCTATCACTACCTTCTCTCCGCTATGAAACAATGGATGCGGGGTATGATTACGAACCTATTTATAACCAGATTCACCAAATGGGGCATCAAGCTGTCACCGCTTATAATAAACGCAATGAGCCTGAACCGATTGGTTTTGATAAACATTTCGCACCTACATGTGTCCGTGAACATTCATATCGCTATGATAGTTATGACACGCAATATGAAACATTAAAATACACACGACCAAAGGAATGTAAAGATTGTCCTTTGGCAAATGATGGTCTCTGTCAAAAGGTGTATAAAGTGAAAAACACCACGGATCTTAGAAAATATACAGCACCCGCTCGAGGATCATAAGCTTGGAAAACCATATTTAAGCGCCGTACCGCCGTGGAGCGTGTAAATGCTTATCTCAAACAATTCTTTCAACTTAACAATGTTCGTTATCGGACTGGAAAACGTGCAAAAGTTCATTTTGACCTAGTGACCTTAGTTTATAATGCCTCAAAATTAGCTACGGATCGTATTAAT
The DNA here is from genome assembly GCF_031456445.1 of Neobacillus niacini. Lineage (GTDB taxonomy): Bacteria > Bacillota > Bacilli > Bacillales > Cytobacillaceae > Neobacillus > Neobacillus niacini_I. Next base: position 26,243 of record NZ_JAVDUQ010000002.1, read on the forward strand.
GCTATGTTAAATCAACATCAGGCTGCTTAGAAATAAAGGCTCTTTTCTAAAAGATTGTTATTTTTATAAATAGGTTTTGTGACGGATAACTATTGATAAAAAAGTTGATTGGAGCGGAAGGTGCGAGACTCCTCGAAAATGCTATCGCATTTTCTTCGTGCGTGGGTGAATTCGAGGAAGCTATTCAATGTCCTGCGGGAGCAGCGGGACAGGTGAGACCCCACAGGCGCAGAGCGCCGAGCGCCGAGGAGGCTCACCGCCCGCCCCGCGGAAAGCGAGCATCCTGGAGGGGAAATCAACCTCTTCTCTCTTTTTGTTTAATAGCAACAAAGTTTACGAAAACAGCCGAAATAAAAATTAAAAAAGCAACCAAATTCTGAAGGTCTGTGCTTCTTTAAAAAAGGAATTATGAAATTGATTCAGAGTTGTAGAATTTTTAAATCAACAGACCAGTTGAACAGCCTATATATTAACTTTTTTATAATAAATTAATGCGGTGAATTGGTAATAGAAAATGAATGAAATAAAAGGCTATCGAAAGTTTTTCGACAGCCTAAAGCCAATGAGATCTCCTTGGATTTTTACTTTTTTCCTAGATAATTGATTGTCAAGATAGGAAATGATTGAATAATCGTATAAAATAATACTATTACTATGTATTAAGGGGATTAGGATTCATGGTTCAAACAACCAACCAACAAGAAACTGCTCAATCATTAAAAAATAAATTAATGGCACTTTATGAATTTTTGCTAAACGAAAAAGACGTCGAGAATGCCGGAAAGCTAAAGCAATTAGCTAAGAAGATGGAGTATAAGGAATTTGTTGTCGCATTTTGCGGCCATTTTTCAGCCGGTAAGTCGACAATGATTAATAAGGTAATCGGGGAGAATTTGCTGCCATCCAGCCCGATTCCAACCAGCGCCAATCTTGTTAAAGTGAAAACTGGTGAAGACTATGCAAAGGTTTTTTTCAAAAATGAAAAACCACGGATTTACTTGGCACCATATGATTATGAATTGGTGAAAAATTATTGTAAAGACGGGGATCAAATCGAGGGAATTGAAATCAGCCATAGCGAATCGAATTTGCCGGCAAATACGGTGATTATGGATACACCGGGAATCGACTCTGCTGATGATGCCCATCGAATCGCAACGGAATCCGCACTGCATTTAGCTGATTTGATTTTTTATGTAATGGACTACAATCATGTTCAGGCCGAACTGAATTTTCTATTCACAAAAGAACTGGCAGAGGCGGGGAAAGAAGTTTACCTAGTCATCAATCAAATTGATAAACATAATGACGATGAACTTAGCTTTACTGACTTCCAGAAAAGTGTTATCGATTCTTTTGCAACCTGGGGAGTTCGCCCAAAGCGGATTTTTTATACATCGTTAAAAAAACAAGGCCACCGCTTCAATGAATTTGCTGGACTAAAACAATTTATTGCGGAAAAATTAGCATCAAAAGATGAAGCATTGCTTCCAGCTATTTATCAATCATTTAAAAAAATTGCCCAAGACCATATCAACCAAGCCAAAAAAGGGGAAAAAGAAAAACTTTCACCGATTTTAGAAAAATTCAATGAGTTATCGGAAGATGAGAGAAATGAACTTGTGGAGCTTCATCAGCTGTTACAAACGAAAATGGGTAGTGCGGCAGGCAGTTTAGAACAATCGGAAAAGAAATTTGATGAAGATTTAACGGAAATTATTAAGAATGCTTATCTAATGCCATTTCAAACAAGATCTTTGGCTGAGACCTATCTGGAATCAAGCCAGCCTGAATTTAAAGTTGGATTCCTGTTTTCAAAACAAAAAACACAGGAGGAACGAGGGTCAAGGCTTGAGCGTTTTTACCAGGACATGCTGGAAAAAACGAAAGAACAGCTTGAGTGGCATCTCCGTGAATTTTTATTGGAATTTCTAAAAGAACACGAAATTGATCAATCTGATTTAATCGCTTCTGCTCAGGCTCTAAAAATCGATTTTCCGGTCAATTTGTTAGTAGCTTCAGTTAAGCCTGGTGCTCGTTTATCAGGTGAATATGTCTTAAATTACACAGAAGAGGTAGCCTCTAAAATTAAAAAATTAGCAAGAGAACGTGTAGAGGAATTAAAAGCTGAATTTTTGGATGCTTTAATGGAAAGAAACGACAAAGTAAAAAATCAGTATCAACAGGAATATAACAAGATTGAGCCATATATTCAGGCAATGGAAGAAGCTGAGAAATATCAACAGGAAATGAAATCAAAAACTGATGAAGTCGATGCGATTACCAACCTTACAGAGCAAGTGAGAGAGGACACATTCCAATTATTTGATCATGATGAGAAGGAGTATGAAGTCGTTCAAAGTGGAGTGACGAAAATTAAACAGGCAGTAAGTGAAAGCAAAAACATAGAAAACAAGCAATTAGATACTGCTCCTGTTGCCCTAAAAGAATCTCCACAAGAAAAAAACCAGCTAAAGAAAATGGTCGAGAGACTTCGGAAAAATTCCAGCCATATTCATAATCTTCCGGGTTTTAAAAAGCTTGCAATGGAATTGGAAGAAAAAGCGGCGCGTTTAGAGAACAAGGGATTCACAGTTGCTTTGTTTGGTGCATTCAGTGCGGGGAAATCATCTTTTGCCAATGCATTAATGGGCGAAAAGATTTTGCCCGTTTCACCGAATCCAACCACTGCGGCCATTAATAAAATAAAACCTGTGTCTGAAACAACCCCGCATGGAATGGTTCTTGTGAAATTTAAAGAAACTGGGGCAATGCTTGAGGATGTAAATCGATCGTTAAAAGTGTTTGATTTACAAGTAGAAAACTTGGCAGAAGCCTCCGGGGAAATTGACAAAGTTCTTTTGCAAAAGGACCAAGATGGTATAGCTGAGAAAACCCATTTTGCATTTTTACAAGCCTTTAAGAAAGGGTATCATTCATTCCATAGTCTGCTAGGAACGGTACTAGAAACGGATTTAAGCGAATTCACCGACTTTGTTGCAAAAGAGGAAAAATCCTGTTACGTTGAATGGATTGAACTGTTTTATGATTGTGAGTTGACCAGAAAGGGAATTACCCTTGTCGATACACCTGGAGCAGATTCCATCAATGCACGGCATACCGGGGTAGCTTTTGATTATATAAAAAATTCAGATGCGATTCTTTTTGTAACCTATTATAATCATGCTTTTTCAAAGGCAGACCGTGAATTTTTAATCCAATTGGGGCGTGTAAAGGATTCGTTCCAGCTTGATAAAATGTTCTTTATCATTAATGCAATTGACTTGGCAGAAAATGAGGAAGAGAAAAATACAGTACTAGAATATGTAAAAGATCAACTTGGGAAATATGGGATTAGAAATCCGCATCTTCATCCGTTATCTAGTCTATTAGCTATTAAGGAAAAACAAGATCCTTCTGCTAATATTTCATCCAATATGGTTGATTTTGAAAGGTCATTCTACCAATTTATCTCCAATGACCTTACACAAATGGCAATCGCTTCAGCTGAAAATGAGCTTAGCCGTGTCCATGAATTGGTAAACAAGCTGATTCAAAGCGCAACAGAGGATCAATCCATTAAAGAACAGAAGCGTTCTGCAATTGAAAATCAAAAGACAAGAATTAAAGAATTACTTGACCGGCAATCAGTTGATGGCTTGCAAAATCGTATGCGCCAAGAAGCGGAAGAGCTCATCTTTTATATTAAAAAGCGGGTATTTCTTCGCTTTAGTGATTTCTTTAAAGAAGCCTTTAATCCATCAACATTACGTGACGATGGCAGGAATTTGAAAAAAGCATTGCAAGCAGCCCTCGATGAATTTCTTGAAAGTTTAGGGTTTGATTTTGCCCAGGAAATGAGAGCAACATCGGTTCGCTTGGATCGATTTACTGAAAAAATTATTGCGGATTTTGAAGCCAGTTTTGTCCGAAGTTTGATGGATATTAATGAGGACCTTTCCTTCTCAAGGTTTGAAGTAGAGTTTATAGATGAACTTAAATTTGACAATGCATTTAAAAACATGAACAAGCAAAGCTTTAGTAAGACAATGTCTTATTTTAAAAATCCAAAATCCTTCTTTGAAAAAAATGAAAAAAAATTGATGATGGATGAGTTAAATAATGTCCTAAATACACCTGCAGAAGAATATTTAAAGGACGAATTATCCAGTATTAATCATCATTATACAAATGTCTTAATGGTCGAATTTAACAAGCTATTAAGCCATATTCAAGAGCAATCAAACGAATTTTATTTGAGCCTTCTTTCCGCATTAGAGGGCGGAGTGTCGCTTGAAGCGTTAAGGGATGTTCAGCAAAAGCTCGAAGAATAATAATGAATTTAAGGGGAGAGATTATTTTGAACTTTATCAAGGACAAGGAATGGATGTTAAAGAATATAAACAATTCAGATGTTCGAATCATTGATTGCCGGTTTTCTTTAGCGGAACCTGAAAAAGGCAGTCAGGAATATCAGAAGAATCATCTCCCCGGGGCTGTTTATTTTCATCTTGAAAAAGACTTATCAAGCCCTGTTTCCCATCATGGCGGACGGCATCCGATGCCGAAAATTTCCGGATTCGTCGGTAAACTGGAAAAAGCGGGAATCAATCAAGATACGATTGTTGTTGCATACGATCAAGGAGAAGGTGCATATGCTGCACGCTTTTGGTGGATGCTGCAATACCTTGGGCATGAAAATGTATATGTTCTTGAAGGCGGGTTTAAAGGATGGCTGGAGGCCAATTACCCTCTCACAGCCGAAGTCCCTTCATTTGCCAAAGGAAGCTTCATCCCATCCATTAAGTCTGAATGGCTAGCTTCAGTGGAAGAGGTAAAAGCAGTAGTCCAAAATCGGCCAGACAATATCATTTTAATTGATTCGCGAGAAGAGAAAAGATATTTAGGAATTGAAGAACCAATTGACAAAAAAGCTGGACATATTCCGGGGGCCATTAACAAACCCTGGTTTGAGGGGCTAAAAAGTGGCTTTTATAAGTCAGCGGTTGAACAAAAACAGCGTTTTTTCGATATTGATCCTAACAATGAGGTAATCGTTTACTGTGGTTCAGGTGTAACTGCAGTCCCGAATTTTATCACTTTAAAGCAAGCCGGTTTTCCACGTGTTAAGCTGTACTTAGGAAGTTTTAGTGATTGGATCTCCTATGAAGAGAATGAAATTGAGTAAAATTTAGGGCCGAACTATGTTATAATGGAAAACGTGTTGTTTTGATGACCCTAAATTTTAAGGAGGTCCTAGTTTGGAAAATCAAAAGCCTTCACTTATGCTCGTTGATGGTATGGCCCTGTTATTTCGTGCTTTTTATGCCACAGCAGTAACCGGGCAGTTTATGATAAATTCAAAAGGAATTCCGACAAACGGAATTCATGGTTTCATTAAGCATTTATTCACAGCCGTTTCTTCCTTTAAGCCTAGCCATGTAGTAGTTTGTTGGGATATGGGAAGCAAAACATTCCGCTCAGAACTATTCGATGCATATAAGGGGAACCGTGGGGAAGCACCGGTGGAATTAATTCCTCAGTTTGATTTGGTGAAGGAAGTAGTTGCCTCTTTTGATATCCCCAATATTGGAATGGAAGGTTTTGAGGCGGATGATTGTATTGGTACGATTGCTAGACAATCAAGCCTACACGCGAATGTTTCCATTTTAACTGGAGATCAAGATATCCTTCAGTTATTAGATGATAATATTTCGGTCATATTGCTGAAAAAGGGTTACGGCAACTATCTTGTTCATACACCTGAAACTTTCTTTGAAGAAAAAGGAATTACCCCGCGGCAAATGATTGATTTAAAAGCGTTGATGGGAGATCCTAGTGATAATTACCCAGGTGTAAAAGGAATTGGCGAAAAAACAGCCCTTAAGCTTTTAAAAGAATACAATCATGTTGAAGGGATTATTTCCAATCTGGATGGTCTTTCGAAATCAATTAAGACAAAAATTGAACAGGATTTAGAGATGCTTCATTTATCCAGAGTTCTAGCGGAAATTAAATGTGATGTTCCGGTAAGCATCGCACTCGATGAAGCCGGTTTAAAGATTGTTAAGGAAAAAGCATTAAATAAATTAACAGAACTTGAGCTTCGCGGCGTACAGCGCTTGCTGCCGATTGATGAGGCGATTGTTTCTTAAAAGTATGAGGCTGAGTAAATCAGCCTCATTTTGTCTTATTTTGTATTTGCTTTTTTAGCTGCATTTTCTAATTTGCTTTTTGGTTCCGCAGCAAATTCAGCATCCTGTCCATTGCCTTGTGGTGTTACCCCTGGAGCCTTTTTCCCACGGTCGACACTTTTATTTTTACTCATCAACGATCACCTCCTGTTTTGATAGTATTTCCAGCAAGAATAATAAAACACGTCTTTCTTAACAATAATGGAAGAGGTGATGAAATGAATAAAGGTGTTTATTTAGCCCTGTTTAGCATTGGGTTAGCCCAAGGACTAAAAATTCCAATCCATTATGTAAAAAAGAAAGAATGGCGACCTGAACTATTCATTGAAACAGGTGGTATGCCGAGCTCCCATTCAGCAGGGGTTTCCACTTTAACTACGTTCATTGCGTTAAAAAGGGGGCTGCCAACCTTTGATTTTGCACTTTCACTTGTTTATGGACTGATCGTCATGTATGACGCCCAAGGGATCCGCCGCCAAACGGGCGAGCTCACCTTGAAGGTAAATTCAATGAATGATTTAATAGAAAAAATTCATAAAGAAGAAAGCCTGGAATTTAAACAAAATGCACCAAAAAGGCTAAAAGAAGTGTTAGGACATCAACCCGAAGAAGTAGTGGGAGGGGCGCTGCTAGGTGTACTTATAGGCATTGCGGGTCATTTATGTACAAAAAATCATAGAAAATCGCGGAAATTTACGTTAAGATTTTAGAGGGTATTTTTTAGAATTGAGAGGGGAAAGTCAGTGCAGACGTTGGAGGAATATTTGCGCTATTTGCAAGGAAAGGGCTTCCAATTACACGAAGATGCGATTGGATTTATTTATTTCGGAAAACACTATACAAATGCTTCCGATGAAATAATCAATACGGCTGTAGAAATAACGTTAAAAGCGCAAAAGAGTTTTGATGGAAGTTTTTATATTTCCTTGCTTGAGACACTTACGGTGAACAAAGTAAAAACCAGAAAAGATGCTATTCAGTTTGTAAAGGAAAAAGAACTTCTTGCTAATTAAAAACAAAAAACTCCCTTAGGGAGTTTTTTGTTTTTAACCTTCTATGGTTTTACTTTTTCTTAGAAAGGAAAGTTTATCCGTTGGAAATTCAGCAATAATCATTCCCGCAAAAATAAGGATGCAGCCGAATAGCGCGCTGATGGATAAACGATCATGTGCCCAAAAATAACCGGCAATTGCAGCAAAGACAGGCTCCATGGCAAAAATTAGAGCCACTCTTGTTGCCGTCGTATATTTTTGGAAATTCGTTTGAATGAAAAAGGCTGCAGCTGTTGCAAAAACACTGGTAATAACGATGGCAATTAACACATCATTGGATAATAAAATGTTTGGTTCTAAAGATCTCTTCCAATCTTCAAAAATGAACGAAGAAAGGATGGAAAGGACGGCAACCGTTGTAATTTGAATGACCGTCAATAAAAGGCTTGGATACTTATTGCTAAATTTGCCGGTCATAATGATATGCATTGCAAAACTTATTGCACAAACTAAAACAAAACCATCCCCAATATTGAGACCTGTTACATCTGTCATCGTCAGGAGAAATAATCCGATGGTTGCAGTAGACACACCAAAAATGGCATTACGGCTAGGGTAATGTTTCGCTAAAAAAATCGACAATAACGGCACCAACACAATACTCAAGCCTGTAATAAATCCTGCTTTTGAAGAGGTCGTATATAAAAGCCCGATGGTTTGTGTTGCATAACCGAGAAACAACCAAAACCCGATAAAAACTCCCGATAATAACATTTTACCACTAAGCAGTTTGAGTTGTTTTTTGTCAAAAATAATAAGGCAGATAAAAAGTAATAAGGCTGCCATTAAAAAACGAACGCCATTAAAGGAAAATGGCTCTAGCAAATCAATTGCATTTTGGACTAAAACAAAAGTAGTTCCCCATACTAATGTTACTAGCAGCAAACTAATATCAGCCATAATCGGTTTTTTCATTATGATTATTGTTCCTCCATGTTATTTTGGCGGATTGCAAGCCTTGCAAGTTCATCAGCCACTTTATTTTCAATGCTAGGAATCCATTTCATAAAAAATAAATCAAATCTCTTTGATAGCTGCAGTGCCTTTTCTAACAATGGAGCATAAAGTTTGTTTTTTGCAAACTCTTTTTCAACAGCTTTATTGACTAATTCCGAATCGGTCCGAAACGATACGACTGTATTTGTATAGCCTTTTTCTAAACAAATTTCTAATGCTTTTATAAATGCATGATATTCTGCTTCATGGTTAGACATGACTCCAAGCGGAATCGAATATTTATCAGCTGTTCCCTGCCCTTTTATAAAAATGCCGGCTCCGCTTGGTCCGGGATTACCGGCACTCGCCCCATCAATATAAACTTCAATCAAGACAATTTCCTCCATTTGTAAGTTAATGAAAGTTTATCATAATTCATGACCATATAGGAGAAAAAAGTTTTTCCTATCACAACTATTAATAACTGGGTATGATAAGAACATATCAACATAAGGTAAAATAAAGGATTTATTTTTATGTGCGTATAAATTTTTGCTTAAAAACCGAAATAGTATAGAAAGGCTGGAAAAAATGAAATATCGAATTGAGTGGAAATATCAACCAAAGGGAAATGAAAAAGTGCAATTTACCTCTGATTGGATTTCAGGAGATTTGGCTCTTCAAACAGGGGAAGAACTTGAAAAGTCCGGAAAAGTGTCGGAAATTTATTATTATGATGAAATGGGAACATCATGGACTTTAAAGGAAATGAAAAAACTGACCGTTGAAATTGAGGAAGATCCACATGAAGTGATCGTTTATTTTGATGGGGGATTTCACAAAGAAACAAATCGCGCCGGTCTTGGAGCCGTTATTTTCTTTCGGCAGGGAAAAAAGAAATATCGGATACGGGCTAATGAACATATTGATCAAATGGATACAAATAATGAAGCTGAGTATGCTGCATTCTATTTTGCATTGAACATTTTAGAGGACCTAGGCGTTCATCACCTGCCATGTGAATTTAAAGGGGACTCGCAAGTTGTTTTGAAGCAGCTAGAAGGAGAATGGCCATGCTATGAAGAAAACTTAAATCGCTGGCTTGATCGAATCGAGGAAAAAATTAAAACGTTGGGGCTCCAGCTGAGATATACAGCTATTTCCCGAAATGAAAATAAGGAAGCAGATAAATTAGCCACACAGGCGTTGGAAGGAAAAGAAATTTTCGCTAAAACACAAATTCTTTAAGATGGGGGGGTTGGAGTCAAGTGAAGGGTTCAGCAAGAAAAGAAGTCTTAACACATGTAGAATCATTAATGGCTCAATACTGTGAAGGGTGTTTTTTACACCGCCAATTAATTAAAGACGGCGGTCGCAGGAAAGCCCATCAATTTTGTATTTCACAATGCACGATCGGGGAACAGATCAAGGAGGTTGGGAAAAAGCTATCCTAAAACGGCAAAATAAAAAGGCTGGCGAATGACCAGCCTTAGATTATTTGAGATTAAAGTTTTACCACGTTAGCAGCTTGTGGTCCACGGTTTCCTTCAACGATTTCAAAAGAAACTTCTTGACCTTCTTCTAAAGATTTGAAGCCTTCGCCTTGGATAGTGCTGAAGTGTACGAATACATCGTCTCCACCCTCAACTTCGATAAAACCGAAACCTTTTTCATTGTTGAACCATTTTACTTTACCGTTTTGCATGTACTTCTTCCTCCTAAGCCTTTCAAGACACTTTTCTTAAGTGCCAAAGTTAAATAATTATCATGCAGCAAATAAGGCAAAAATCTTGCCAAACAAATATGTAACATGATGCTTTAAATATACAATAATGGTATTGGACAGTCAAGAAATGAAAGCGGTTATTTAACCAATATACAAGGACAAATATCAGCCTGAGTAAACATAAAATCCAAGGTCCAACATATTTATAATTATAAAAAAGTTGATGAAAAAGGGTGAGGGCATGTTCCGATTTTCCGTTGACGGAGAGGATTGGATATTAAGATTCTCGCCGAATTTACAAATCGAAACAGATGAAAAACAAGAAATTATGATGTCTTTGCTCTATATTGGCAATCAATTATCCAATTTTTCACATGGTGAAGCATTTATTATGTTTTCAAAAAAAGTTGGAGCGATTGTTTTTGAAGTTGAGAGAATTCCGTCGTTCATTCTGACAGTCTCCAATATTATCGAAGAAGACCATTGGTATACTCAGGATACCACCATTAAACTAAAGAGAAAATTGTAACTTTAGCAAATCCCTTTCAGAAACCACGATAACTGGAAGGGATTTTATTTTTGAGTGATTTTTTACACTTTACGTTGCGGAGGCAAAGTGGGAAAATGGATGTCGGATAGTTTGTAAAAAGGGAGCAATGTGCATGAAATTAATTATTGCCGAAAAACCGGACCAGGGCTCAACGCTTGCTTCAATTTTTAAACATAAAAAACAAAATGGCTTTATTGAAATTTTCCCAAATGAAATTTTTAAAGATGGTGCCTACGTGACTTGGGCAATCGGTCATATATGCCAATTAGTTTCACCTGAAAAGTATCAACCGGGTTGGAAAAAATGGTCTTTGGATTCACTGCCGATGATTCCAGAACAATTTGATTATGAAGTAACAAGAGATAAAGCAAAGCAATTTGCAGTCATTAAAAAGTTAATCACGAATCCTGCAGTTACTGAAATCATCCATGCAGGGGATGCCGGAAGGGAAGGCGAACTAATCATCCGAAATATCCTCCGTTTAACGAAGTGTAAAAAACCGATGAAAAGACTGTGGATATCATCCTTGACTGCAAACGCAATAAAAGAGGGATTTAGCAAGCTTTTAGATGAAAATGAGACCAGAAGCCTGTATTTTGAGGCCTATACAAGGGCCTGCTCCGATTGGGTGGTAGGGATGAATGCATCCCGGCTTTATAGTCTTCTCCTGCAAAAACAAGGCTTTTCAGATGTATTTTCGGTTGGAAGAGTCCAGACCCCAACCTTAGCCCTTATTGTGAAAAGAGAACTGGAGATTGAGAATTTTAAACCTGAACCGTTCTGGGAAGTAATCGCTCATTTTTTAATTAACGGCAAACGTTATAGCGGCAAGTGGCAGAATGATGGTGAAACACGAGTAAAAACAAAGGATTTAGCCGAAAAAGTTGCCGTATTTTGTAAGGGGAAACCCGCTGAGGTTGCAGAGGTGGTTTCGGAAAGAAAAGAATTTTATCCGCCGCTGCTCTATAATTTATCAGCCCTTCAAGCAGAAGCAAATAAACGTTTTAAATTCTCACCGAAAAAAACACTGGATGTCCTTCAAAAGCTTTATCAAAAGGGGAATGTTTCCTATCCACGTTCCGATTCGCGCTATGTTACAAAAGAAGAGGCAGGTACTTTCCCAGAAATATTGGGAAAATTAAGCCATATAAAAATATATGAATCATTCTTCCCTCTGCCCAATCCTTCTCTAATCGATAACAAACGGTATGTGAATGAAAAGAAGGTAACCGATCACTATGCCATAATACCGACTGAACAAATTCCAAATGTCGAGAGACTGGATACGGATGAACGAAAAATTTATGATTTAGTGGTAACAAGTTTGATTGCAGCTCATTATAACAAGGCAATTGCTGAATATACCACGGTAACAACGATGGTGGACGGGCGTGCTTCTTTTCAATCAAAAGGGAAGGTGCAAATTGAAGACGGCTGGAAAAAGGTATTACAGCCGCCAAAGGAGCAAGAGGATGAACCGTCACTGCCATTTTTAGAAAAAGGAGAGCAGGGTATAACGGAAAAAATTAATGTAAAAGAAAGTCAAACCCAGCCTCCGAAGCGCTATACCGAAGGACAATTAATTACCTTAATGAAGACGGCCGGTAAGCATATTGAGGATAAAGAGCTCGAAAAAGTTTTGACAAGGACGGAGGGACTTGGAACTGAGGCGACAAGAGCCGGAATCATCACCATGTTAAAGGACCGTCTTTATATTCAAGTTACCAAAAACTTGGTTTACGCAACGGCGAAAGCAAAAATATTAATTGAAGCGATTGGACAGCAAATCCTGGCCTCGCCGGAAATGACGGCAAAATGGGAGCAGAAATTAAAAGAAATCTCTGAGGGTTCCGCATCACCTAAACATTTTATGGAGCAGACCAATAAAATGGTTGTCCATCTCATCAACACAAGTGTTGACCAATCAACAAATTGGAGTTTTTCGGATGAGATGAGAGATAATTTTTCTCCGGGGAAGAAAAAAACAAAAACGGTAACTAAATTAGGACCGTGTAAAAAATGTGATGGTGCAGTTGTCGATAAGGTAAGCTTTTATGGCTGCAGTAATTATCGGAAAAATCAGTGTGATTTTACGATTTCAAAAAAAATTCTTGGAAAAAATATCACACAAAAAAATATTAAATTACTGCTTTCTGAGGGTAAAACGGAACCGATTGAAGGGTTTACAAAAAATGAAAAAACCTTTAACGCCCGGCTGTATTTAGATGAACAGGATAAAAAGGTGAAATTTTTATTTGAAAAGGTGCCTCAAGGATAATTTTCGTTATGTTTATATCTGTGACAAAGCATCTTGCCACTCAAATTTAACTATAGTACACTTTTAATGATGATTTTTTTGGAGGGAACGGGATGCCAACACCTAGTATGGAAGATTATATTGAACAAATTTATAAACTAATTGAAGAAAAAACATACGCTCGAGTCTCGGATATTGCGGAAGCGTTGTCTGTACATCCCTCCTCAGTAACAAAAATGGTTCAAAAGCTGGATAAAGATGAATATCTGGTTTATGAAAAATATAGAGGACTAACGTTAACATCAAAGGGTCGGAAAATAGGAAAAAGGTTGGTCTATCGCCATACCCTACTTGAGCAAATGTTAAAAATTATCGGAGTTAAGGATGAAAATATTTATAATGATGTCGAAGGAATTGAACATCATTTAAGTTGGGATTCGATTGACCGGATTGGTGACCTTATTCAGTTTTTTGAGGAAGACATGTCTAGAATCGATGCATTAAGAGAAATTCAAAAGCAGAATGAAAATGAATTAGAATAGCGGTTATTGCAAAAAGAGAAGCACCTGGGTTCGAACTCTAGGTGCTTTTTAAAATAAATTTGGATAGTTGTCAAAGGATTGTTGTAGTCCAGAGCTTAATGTCAAATTGCCTTCAGAATCCTCTTCTATTTCTATACCATCTATTAAGCCATTTTCAGCCTCCATTAATGCTTTGCGGTAAGAGATTACTCGTCCTCCGGAAGTAACAAAACTAATAATTTCTCCAAAATGATTTCGGTGAAGCCCGACAATCGTCTCCATGTTAATTCCTCCTTTTTCCATTAGTAGACTCTCGGCATTCGCCGATTCAGATGGTTCAAGGGTTTTCTTAAACCACTTATATTTAATTCCTCCTACTTTGTATAGGGGGGATTTTTCTTTTTACAAAAAGGCTCTGTTAAATTTGCCTGTTGATTTCCGCTCCAGGCACTTCGCTTTCCGCGGGCGGTCGGGGAGCCTCCTCGTCGCTTTGCTCCTGCGGGGTCTCCCCTGACACGCTTTTCCCGCAGGAGTCTTCGTGCCTTCCGCTCCAATCAACATCGTTCAAAATTTAGCATTATCCTTTAACAGAGCCTATAAAAACAGAATTGGAAATTCTACATTAAATTTTTTTGGCTAACCTGGCCGAAAATACTGACTTTTTAAAAACACCCCAATAATCTCCGGTGGAGGGATTCATTTCCTTACTTACTGTGATTGAGATGTTCCTGGTATTGGCACCTTTTACGACTTTTTTCAGCGTTTGTGGAAAAGGGAAGAATGTAATGTGAAACCATGCATCAAACCAAAACGACAAAAGAAGAAAAAGAAAAAGCCGAAAAAGGGTGAAAAAGAAACACTTAAAAATCTAGGGATTGTTAGAAAATTAGTCGATCGAGCACTTCGCTATGGCTCAAAACAAAAGCACTTACCAGGAGATCGATTATTTGCATTTTTTCAATCTCAATTTCTTGAAGTTTCAGCGAGATTAGGCCTTCTTGGGGACCCAAAAGCCCTTGGTGTCGTTGGGGATGGGACACCAGTGGAGACAGCTAGATATCCAAGAAGTAAACCCACTTGTAATTGTAGTGTCCAAGGACTAACGAAATGTACTCACCCTCGTCAGTATTCTCAACCTGACATTGACTCAGGCTGGGATAGCTCTAGGGAAAATTACTTCAATGGATATCATCTCTACATGTTATCCGCTTGCGATAGCCATAACGACTTACCGCTATATCCACGGCTGCATCCTGCTTCCCGGCATTATTCAGTCAGCCTAGTGGCTAGTTCAATTGAATTTTCGCAACGGTACACCTTGGGCACGATTGATAAGATTCTTCTAGATGCCGCACATTCCATACGTTTAAGAAAGATAATCTTCGCCTATTTACCAAGATACCTAGATCCTCAGAAAAGTGGAAACTTGTTTATAAACGAAGAACCTCTGTTGAACGTTCAAATAAAAGAGAAAAGATCGATTACCATTTAGAAGCTGGGAGACATCGCTCCACAAAGATGTGGTACCTTCGACTTTTCGCAATTTATGATGTGCCAACACATCTATGCTTGGTACAGTAGTCAGAATGAGACACTAAACGTTCAAGATATCATCTTTTCATAGGGCTCTTTTCTAAAGATTGTTGTTTTTATCAAAGGATTTTGTGAAAGTAAACCATTGATAAGAACGTTGATTGGAGTGTAAGGTGCGAGACTCCTGCGGGAGCAGTGGGACAGGTGAGACCCCACAGGCGCTTAAGCGCCGAGGAGGCTCACCGCCCACCCCGCGGAAAGAGAGCATCCTGGAGCGGAAATCAACCACTTCTCTAAAAGCAACAAAGTTTACGAAAACAGCCTTCACCTAGTCGATTTTTTTTTAAAATGATAGATGTAGGTTTATTTGGCATACACATTTTTAAAAATACAATGAAACCGATAATTACGTCAGATATTTCGGACGGAATTCCCAGTAAAATTTTTACAAGCCTCTCGATGAACTGCTTATTTATTCCGAGAGTCTATCATTATTCTTTCTAAATTGAGTGGATAATAAACTAAAAGGAAATTTTTAATTTGAATCGAATTATAGATATAAAATTCTTTTTTGGAGGTTTACTGTGGAAATTAAATGGGTTGATGAAGCGGAAAAGCAATGGGATAATCGGGCAGACAGCTGGCATTCCAGCAGCAGGGCAATGTGGGAAACAGGGAGCAGGAAGGAAATTATCCCGTTTTTGAAAAAATATCTGCCGGAAGGGGCTGCTCTTTGTGATTTAGGCTGCGGGGATGGCTATGCTTCCATTAAGCTTGCCAAAATGGGTCACCACGTAACAGGAGTAGATTTATCCGAGCAAATGCTTGAAAAGGCTTCGACACAGGCGGTTGGCACATCTGCTCAATTTATCAAGGCTGATATTTCGCAGCTCCCACTTGCGCCAAATTCCTTCGATGCCGTTCTAGCCATTAATTCTTTAGAATGGACGGAAAGTCCGTTCAATGTTCTCTTAGAAATTAAACGGATTGTAAAAAAAGATGGCTTTGCTTGTATTGCTATCTTAGGACCGACCGCAATGCCGCGAATCAATAGTTTTCGGAGACTTTATGGGGAAAAGGTCATTTGTAATACAATGATGCCATGGGAATTCGAAAAGCTTGCAGTGGAAAATAGCTTTGTAAAAATAGCCGAAATGGGTGTGTACAAGCGGGAGGCGGAAAAACTCCCTGTTGAAAATCTCCCGCTTGAATTACGGCAGTCCCTTTCCTTTATGTGGGTATTTATGTTCAAAATATCTTAAAATAAAACAAAAGCATCGGCCCGCGTGAACCGATGCTTTTATTAATCCCAAAGGTAAGGTGTTTCTTGATAGACGTAATAATTAAGCCAGTTTGAAAAGAATAAATGTCCGTGTGAGCGCCAGCGGTTTATCGGTGGTTTGCTTGGGTCATTGTTTGGAAAATAATTCTCTGGAATATGAATCTTGAGTCCAGTATTTACATCTCTTGTATATTCCTCTGCTAATGACTCAGATTCATATTCTAAGTGACCGGTTATCATCACGTGTTTTCTGTCACGAGAGGAAATTAATAATGGCCCCGCTTCCTCTGATGCGGCTAACAGTTTTAATTCAGGATGATCCTTAATTTCTTCAAGCGATACATCTGTATACCTGGAATGCGGTGCATAGAAAAGATCATCGAACCCGCGAAGCAAGATATCATTTGTATCAAATACCTGGTGTGAATAAATGCCTGAACATTTGCGCGGCAGCTCAAACTTGCCAATATCATAATGGTAGAAAAGTGCTGCTTGCGCACCCCAGCAAATATGCAGGGTCGAAGTCACATTATTTTTTGACCATTCCATAATCTCTGTTAACTCCTGCCAATACTTTACCTGCTCGAACTCTAAAAGTTCAACCGGGGCACCTGTAATGATCATCCCATCAAACTTTTGGGACTTTACTTCGGGAAAGGTAGTATAAAATTGTTCAAGATGCTGCCTGCTTGTATGGGTAGATTCATAGGAACGTGTTTTTAAAAATTTCACATTTACCTGCAACGGTGAATTTCCTAATAATCTTAATAGCTGTGTTTCTGCTTTTTCCTTTATGGGCATTAAATTTAAAATCAAAATATTTAACGGACGAATGTCTTGGCATATCGCACGTTCATCATCCATGATAAAAATATTTTCTTGTTCAAGAATTTCCCGTGCGGGTAAAAGCCTTGGAATATTAATAGGCAAGTGACCATCTCCTTCTTTCAGTTAAACAAATCATGACTTAATTAAATATAAATTTTTAATATTTGGTCAATAACATTATAAACATTATCTTTCCTACAGGAAAGATAATAATTTTTGATAAAATAAAAGTAATTTTAAGAAGCGGGTGAATTCAATGTTTGATCCAACTGCTTTCGATAACATGAAGGTCGTCATCGAAGGCGCTGTTTATGACTTAGACTTGGGCGGCGAAATCGTGATTACCGATCGAAACGATATCATAAATATGGCAAAAATGTCGCGGAAATTTGATGTGTCTTTTAAAA
Organism: Neobacillus niacini; assembly: GCF_031456445.1. GTDB lineage: Bacteria > Bacillota > Bacilli > Bacillales > Cytobacillaceae > Neobacillus > Neobacillus niacini_I. Next base: position 43,529 of record NZ_JAVDUQ010000002.1, read on the forward strand.
TGGCTAACCCCCTTAGGAAGAGTGCTTCGGTAAAAATTGAACTAGAATCAAATCTGGCAAACTTAGCGGCAGAACTAATTCCTGCAGTGGGGTCAGAAAAAATGGCCGGCAGTTCCTTGAAATTGGAATTCTTTTACGAGAGTTCCAAGAATAAAGTAGATTATCATGTCATTGAGAAACTATTTTCGGATATATGGGGACCATCGAGAAAAATTATCCAAATGGTACGAATGAACCCACTTTATAAGGAATTAGGAGCGCTACATACAGTTACGGTTGAATTCGATCGGATGGTCCGGGAAGAACAATTGGATGATTTGGTTGATATGATTGAATATATTATTGCATCATTAAAGCGGCTTGAAATGATGATTTAAAGGGGAGATAAGAGTTGGCGATTTACGAATTTAAGGCAAAAACAATTGATGGTGATGAGATTTCACTTGAGCAATTTAAAGGGACAGTCTTGTTGATCGTTAACACGGCTAGTAAATGCGGCTTTACACCGCAATATAGTGAGCTTCAGCAAATCTATGATACGTATAAGGACAAAGGCTTTGCCGTTCTTGGTTTTCCTTGTAATCAATTTATGAATCAAGAACCTGGAAGCGAAGAGGACATTAAATCATTTTGTGAATTAAATTATGGCGTTTATTTTCCGATGTTTGCAAAGGTGGAGGTAAATGGCAGTCAAGCACATCCGTTATTCAATTATTTAGCTTTACAAGCTCCCGGGGTTATGGGGTCAAAAGCAATAAAATGGAATTTTACGAAATTTTTAGTGGACCAAACCGGGATTGTTCGGAAACGCTATGCTCCTAGTACGAAACCGAGTGAGATTGTTAAAGATATTAAGGAACTGTTATGGTAGGTTTTTGGAAATTTTAAATATTTACAATATTATACTTGGGGGTTACCATTAAAGCTATGATATTCCTAAGGTTGTATATTATGGGATAAGGAGTGATCATTTTTGGTTAAAACGGCTTGGGTAACCGACAGCACGGCATTTTTAGATGATGAATTAAAAAACCATCCGGATTTATATACGGTTCCGCTTTCGATTGTTCTCGATGGCGAGGAATTTTTAGACGGGATTGATTTAACGGCGGGGCAACTTTTTGAAAAATTAAAAACGTCAAAGAATCCCCCCAAAACCTCACAGCCCTCGGTAGGTTCCTTTCAAGCGATGTATGAACGCTTGGAGAAGGAGTATGATCAGGTGATATCAGTGCTCATCTCGGAGAAATTAAGCGGCACGGTTTCTTCCAGCGGTCAGGCGGCTAAGCTTGTGTCGATTCCGGTTACGACAATTGATTCAAAAATCCTGACTTATCCTTTAACCGCTTTGATTAAAAAGGGAATGAAGATGCTTTCGGAAGGAAAAAGCTTGGAGGATGTCGTGGACGGGCTGGAAACGATTAGAGATACGAATGAAACCTATGTATTGGTCGGCAGCCTGGAACAGCTCCACCGCGGCGGAAGGATGTCGGAGCTGCAATTTTTCCTTGGCAGTATGTTGAATGTAAAACCGATTATTTCAATTGAGGAAGGGGCTTTATCTGTAAAAGAAAAGGTCCGAAGTGAAAAGAAAGCAAAAGAGAAGATTGTCGAATATTTGCGGCTTTCCTATGAAAAGTACCGTATGAAGGAAGTATATATTTTGTACGGTTTGCATGGAGAACAGGCAGAGAATTGGAAAAACGAGTTGAGCACACAGTTCCCGGATCTCACGATTCTCTGCTGCCCGCTTGGAGCGGTAATCGGTGTTCATGCTGGAGAAAATACCTTGGGAATCAGCTGGTTTAATGGGATGGAATAGAGTTTAAAGTCCGTGGGTTTCCTGCGGATTTTTCTCTTTTTTAGAGTAAGGATTCATCTATCCCTCTTTTTCATGATAGAATAGCAAGGATGAGGGTAGGTGTTATATGTGAAAAAACAAATCATTGAACAAACGGAAAAGTTTGTCCAAACTGAATTAGGTGAAGATGCAACGGGACATGATTGGTTCCATGTGGACCGCGTCCGTCGTAATGCCTTATATATAAACAAACAAGAACAATCAGGAGACCCGTTCATCATTGAGATGGCGGCACTCCTTCACGATATACCGGATGAAAAACTAAACGAAACAGCAGAAATAGGCGAAGCGAAGCTGGATACATTTTTAAAAACTATCGAATTATCTGAAGAAGAAATAAATCAAATTAAAAAGATAATCGCCTCGATTTCTTTCAAGGGTGGAAGAAAAGTAGATCTAGAATCAATAGAGGCAAAAATCGTCCAGGATGCAGATCGGCTGGATGCAATTGGGGCCATCGGGATTGCCCGTGCCTTTGCTTATGGGGGGAAAAAGGGGCAGCCGATTTACGACCCTTCCTATCAAATAAGAGAAGAAATGACTATAGAAGAATACCGTAAAGGGAAATCAACCAGCATCCATCATTTCTATGAAAAACTTTTAAAATTAAAAGACTTATTAAATACAGAAAGTGCAAAAAAAATGGCTGAAAGCCGCCATCAAATGATGGAGAGATTTTTGGAACAATTTTATCAAGAATGGAATGGTCAATCATGAAAATGCTCACAGTGGAAACCGTCACGAAGACCTATGGAGAAAAACAGCTTTTTAACGATATTTCCTTTACAATCGGAGAAAAAGAGCGTGTCGGCTTGATAGGGGTAAACGGAACGGGAAAATCATCCCTATTAAAAATCGTTGCCGGCTTGGACCAGCCTGATGAGGGGAAAATCATTGCCGGGAAGGATTATTCCATTGCCTTTTTGCCACAGCAACCTGAATTTGACGCGGATCGAACAGTTCTTGAGCAGGTCTACCACGGCGAAGCCCCGATTTTAAAAATGATGCGGAATTATGAAAAAACGCTTCAGCAGCTAAATCTATCTCCTAATGATTCCAAATTTCAGGACGAGCTTTTTCAATTTCAAAAACAAATGGATGCTCTCAATGCTTGGGATGCGAGCACAAATGCCAAATCGATTTTGACAAAATTAGGGATTGAGGATTTCGGAAAGAAAATTAGCGAGCTTTCCGGCGGACAGAAAAAACGCGTGGCGATGGCACAGGTATTGATAGCGGAGCCTGATTTACTTATTTTAGACGAACCGACCAACCATCTTGATTTTGATACCGTCAAATGGTTAGAGGATTACTTAAGCAGGTATAGCGGCTCGATTTTACTTGTCACTCATGACCGCTACTTTTTAGACCGTGTTGCAAACCGAATGTTTGAATTGGACGGGGGAAATCTTTATAGCTATAAAGGAAATTATGCGGCCTTTTTAGAAGCGAAAGCAATCCGTGAGGAAAATGATGCAGCCACGTTTGAAAAAAGAAAAAACCTTTTCCGCCGAGAGCTTGAATGGATCAGAAGAGGAGCAAAAGCAAGGACAACAAAGCAAAAGGCACGGATTCAGCGCTTTGAGGAACTGGATGAGAAGGTTTCAGCGGGGAAACCAACTGGTGAGAAGCTTGATATTTCATTAAATGGGAGCCGGCTTGGCAAGCAGGTTTTTGAATTAAAGGATGCTTCCAAATGGTATGGGGCCAAAACAATCCTCAACCATTTCAACTTGTTAGTGAAGCCTGGTGATCGATTCGGGATTATTGGACGAAATGGAACAGGAAAATCAACCCTGCTCAATATTCTCGCAAAACGAATTCTGCTTGACGAAGGGGAATTCTTGATGGGGCAAACCGTAAAAATCGCTTACTATACCCAGGAAAGCGAAGACATGGATGAAAACCTGCGGATGATTGAATACATTAAGGAAACAGCGCAAATTGTTGAAACATCTGATGGAAAAACGATTTCAGCGGCGCAAATGCTTGAGCGTTTCTTGTTCCCGCCGTTTACCCACGGGACACCAATTCGAAAACTTTCCGGTGGAGAAAAGCGCCGGTTATATTTGTTAAAAATTTTAATGACGGCACCAAATGTCCTACTTTTGGATGAGCCGACTAATGATCTTGATACACAAACGCTGACTGTACTTGAAGATTATTTAGAGGAATTTCCTGGAGTTGTCATCACTGTATCGCATGACCGTTACTTCTTAGATAAGGTCGTCGACCAGCTGCTAGTTCTACAAGGGGAAGGTGCAATTGATTCGTTCTTTGGCAATTACACGGAGTATCTTGAAAAAGAATCGATAAATGAGGTGCAAAAAGCGGTCAGCATTTCCGCCCAATCAGCAAAATCTCCGGATAAGGAAAAAAAGAAAAAAATGACCTATATGGAGAAAAAAGAGTGGGAAGAGATTGATGACGTGATTGCCAAAACAGAAGAGAAACTGGAAGAAACCTCAGCGGAACTTGCCAAGGTCGGCAGTGATTTTACCAAAGCTCAGGAACTGATGAAACAAGAAGCAGATTTAAATGAGAAGCTTGAACAGTTAATCGAACGATGGTCCTATCTAGCGGAGCTGGCGGAAGGCTAATAAAAGATCTCGAATGTGAAAAAAGTTGACTCAGATTTAGTATCTAAGTCAACTTTTTTGATTCGCTGATAAAAGTACTTGATTGGCTGATAAAATGGTTAGATTCGCTGATAAAACAAGAAAAATCGCTGATAACGAGAGTTTGAGTGTAATTTTACATCGAAAATTGCACAAGTATACGAATAGAGCTTATGTAAATGCATCGATAGTGAATTTAACCTATTTATTATGTTAAACTATTTAGAGAATACAAAGTAGGTGATTCTGTTGAAAATTAAAGCAATTGAACCAACTCCAAGTCCGAATACAATGAAAATCCTTTTAGATGAAGAACTCCCAATGGGAAAAAGTCATAATTATAAAAAAGAAACCAGCGACGATGCACCAAAGGTGATTCAAAAGATTTTACAAATAGAAGGAATCAAAGGGGTGTACCATGTAGCTGACTTCCTGGCAGTGGAGCGAAATGCAAAATTCGATTGGAAGGAATTATTGCCAAAAGTCCGTCAAGCATTTGGTGAAAATGTGACAGATGCTGCCAAAAATGAAGCGGTTATCGATGAACATTTTGGTGAAATCAAAGTTGAAATCCAGATGTTTAAAGGAATTCCTTTGCAGGTTAAGCTGACAGATGGGACAACCGAAAAACGGTTTGGGATGCCGGAATATTTTTTAAAGGAAAGGGAGCGAGCACAACTTCCGGAAGATAATTATATTTTATTGCGGAAATGGCAAAATCAAGGGGTACGGTACGGTGATTTTGATCAAATCGGTCAGGAAGTGGTCGAAGAACTGATTGCCGCCTATCCTCAGGACCGGCTAGAAGCCTTAGTTGAAAAAGCACAATCAGGTGATCTATCTGATAAAAAAACTACACTTTCACGAAAAAAAATTACCAAAGACGATTTAAATAACCCAGATTGGCAGGTACGCTACCAGCTGCTTGAACAAATGGACGATCCTGAACTTACGGATTTGCCTTTATTGGAACAGGCCTTATCAGATGAAAAACCTTCGATTAGAAGATTGGCAACAGTGTATCTTGGAATGATTAAGGACACAAAGGTTCTGCCATATTTATATAAAGCCCTAAATGATAAAACGGTCACGGTCCGCCGTACAGCGGGAGATTGTTTGTCAGACTTAGGGTTCCGGGAGGCACAAGACGAAATAATGAAGGCTCTAAAGGATCCGAGCAAATTAGTGCGCTGGCGGGCTGCGATGTTTTTATATGAAGTAGGCGACGAAAAGGCACTGCCTGCCTTAAAGGCTGCTGAGGAAGATTCTGAGTTTGAAGTCAGCATGCAAATAAAAATGGCAATTGAGCGAATTGAGGGCGGAGAGGAAGCAAAAGGATCCGTTTGGAAACAAATGACCGAAGCAAGGAAATCAGCGGAGTAATCCCTGATTGCAATCCGTCGATTTCTTATAGTATGCTTACACTGTAAAACAGGAGGGATTATTTATGTCAAACGCCTATGAAGAATTTATGAGACAAATGGTTGTACCCATGCGACAAGAGTTAACAAGAACAGGTTTTGAGGAATTTACTTCGGCTGAAGATGTAGAGGGATTTATTGAAAATGTGAAGGGAACTACCCTTGTAGCAGTGAATTCAGTATGCGGCTGTGCAGGCGGATTAGCACGCCCTGCTGTTACCCAGGCGGTGCTAAATAGTGAGAAAAAACCCGACCACCTTGTAACGGTTTTTGCCGGACAGGACAAGGAAGCGACCGCTAAAATGCGCGAATATTTTGCAGGCTATGAACCTTCTTCCCCATCTTTTGCTTTATTAAAGGGTAAAGATGTGGTCCATTTCATTCATCGCCACGATATTGAAGGTCACGCAATGGAAGAAGTCATGAAAAACTTAATAAAGGCGTTTGAAGCCCATTGCGAATAAGGATGTCAACCGACGTCCTTTTTCTCCTTTATACAGCTTATTTATATAAAAGAGGGATAACATGTTTGTTACAACAGCAGGATGTACGAATGAACAGCTGATAGAAAAAGTTTCTTTTCAAGGGATGGATTTTGCTGTAAGCGACAATTGGAAGTAGTTTTGCAACAATTGGACCCCTCTATCCGACAATTGACCTAAGCTACCGACAATCAGCAAAATTCAAAAAATATCCTACTCTATTTTTTCCAATTTCCATAATAAAGAAGTATAATATTTTGTAAGAATAAAAATGGATTTCTTTACCCTTCCATTTCAAAAAGGGGTGTTTATCTTGAAAAAATGGATTCGTAAATCATTTGTGGTGATGGTGTCGATTTTGACATTTGGTCTCGTTTCGCCATCACAATTAATGAATAATATCAACGCGCAGAAACCTTCAGGCCAGGCCGCAGCACCTTCTGGCAGTTTTGTTCAAGCTCCTAATCTTGCAGAAGAAGAAGAGTTTGATCAGGACCAATTTATGGAGGGTCTACTGAAACAAGCGGAAGAACAATCCTATCAAAAATTTGGAAGCAAAATTAAGCCCGTTATTGAGACAGAGTTTCGCTCGATTATTTTACCAAATATTGAACAAGCCATTAAAGAAACTGCCGCCCAATTTCCGGAGGAGGATTTAAGAAATCTTGCCATCACGGAACAGCCAAGCGGGGGGCATTCAGAAAAAATATTTCACATAAAAAACAGTGTAACGAACAAGGATATCCTCAGATTTCATGTAAGAAGAGACCAGCCGCCGCAAGAAGGCCACTGGTTTAACTTCCATTACCATACTTATCATGATGACTATCAAAGCCATTATAATCTCGGTTCGATTTATTGGGCGAAAAACACGCCGCCCAAATGGATGAGTTGATGGAAAAATTTGCGAAGCAAAGGTAAAAAATTTTATTATAATAAATGAAACCTTTTTAAGAAAAACTCGTAAATAGACTATTACCTAAAATGGAGGAATGGAAAATGGCAATTAGTTTATCAAAAGGTCAAAAAGTGGACTTAACAAAAACCAATCCAGGATTAACAAATGTTGTTGTTGGTTTAGGCTGGGATACGAATAAATATGATGGCGGGAATGATTTTGATTTAGACTCATCCGTATTCCTTCTTGGAGAAAACGGGAAGGTTCCAACTGAATCTGATTTTATCTTCTATAACAACCCACAAGGCGCTAATGGTGCTGTTGTACATACTGGAGATAACCGGACAGGTGCAGGTGACGGGGATGACGAACAAGTAAAAATTAACCTTACGGCCATTCCTGCCTCTATTCAACGGATTGCTTTCACGATTACAATTCATGAAGCAGACCACAGAAATCAAAACTTCGGACAGGTTTCAAATGCTTATGCAAGAATTTTTAGTGATGAAACAGGAGAAGAACTAATCCGCTATGACCTTGGAGAGGATTTCTCAATTGAGACTGCATTGGTTGTTGGTGAACTATACCGACATAATGGCGAATGGAAATTTAGTGCAATCGGAAGCGGCTACCAAGGTGGTCTAGCGGCGTTAGCTACTGATTTTGGGTTACAGGTTGGCTGATAATTAAAATAGGGAGACCCACCTTTTAGGTTGGGTCTTTTCTGGGAAAATATATAGAACATCTGGGAGGAATTTTTTTAATGTCGGTTTTACAAGGAATATTACACACCTATTCTCAGTTCTTTGAATGGGATATGTGGGTGAAGGTCTTATCGGATCCGGTAAGCTGGGGATTAATTGGTACTCTGGTCATTCTTGAGGGATTGCTGTCTGCAGACAATGCCCTGGTTTTAGCGGTTATGGTAAAACATCTGCCTCCGGAAAAACGTAAAAAAGCACTTTTCTATGGCTTATTAGGTGCCTACGCATTTCGTTTCGTTGCCATTGGCTTAGGGGTTTATCTAATCGAGCTTTGGTGGGTAAAAGCGCTAGGTGCTGCCTATCTTGCATGGCTTGCCATTAAGTACTTTATTGACAAACATAAAGGCGGCGGTGAAGGGGAAGATGAAGCAGAGGGCATCAATCAAAAAGGTTTATTGATCCGGATGTTTGGAACCTTTTGGGGAACTGTCGCTTCTGTAGAATTAATGGACATTGCGTTCTCAGTTGACAGCGTACTTGCTGCATTTGGGGTAAGTAATGAAGTTTGGGTCTTATTAATTGGCGGAATGCTCGGTGTATTAATGATGCGTGGAGTTGCCGGTGTCTTTCTTGCTCTTATTGATAAAATACCTGAGCTTGAAACGACTGCCTATATCTTGATATTAATTATTTCGATTAAGATGTTTGCCGGTGTTCTCTTCCATTATGAATTAGAACCACTTTATTTCTTTATCATTTTACTCTTTACCTTCGGTGCAACATTTATTGTCCATTTCATCAACAAGAAAAAAGAAGTTAGCAAAGAGAACGGTTAATTAGCATACTTATATTACATGGGGGAGCTGGCGAAAGTCCGGTCCCTTATTTTTATCATGAGGAGTAAGTAAAAAATGAAATTTTTCTCCTATTTTTATGATGAGATGGAGCATCTATTCTATCAAAAGCCACAAGACTTTACTAAATTTGTGAACCGTGAGCTTTTATCGTATGGTCTTGGGGCAACCCTTTATATGCCGGCAACCCGTCCGAATATTCATCAGGAAATCCTATCAAAAAAACATGAAGGATTAACATCCCTTGTAATGGATTTGGAGGATGCAGTCGGGGATTTTGAAGTGGTGAGAGCGGAAGAGAAGCTGGTTGAGGAACTGTCAAAATTATTTGGAGAACTTAAAAAGCAGTTTTTAAGTTTTGAAGATTTGCCATTAATGTTTATCCGGATTCGTGGCCGCAAGCAGTTTCAACGGCTGAAAGGGCAATTAGGAGAAGCGGTAAAGCTGTTAACGGGTGTGGTGCTGCCAAAGTTTTCATCTGAAGATGGTGAAGCGCTTTTAAAGGAAGTCCGGGAAATACATAGTGAACAGCATCCCTTTTATGCGATGCCAATCCTTGAGACAGCAAAAGTCATCCAAAAAGAGACGAGATTAGATGAATTGCTAAAAATAAAAAAACTGCTTGATCAAAATCGTGAATTGATTTTGAACGTAAGGATTGGGGCCACCGATTTTAGCGGTCTGTATGGCATAAGAAGAAGTGCGGATACGATGGTTTATGATATTGCTATCTTACGAGATTGTATTGCCGATATCATTAATATTTTTCAACGAGGGGACGACCCTTATATCGTTTCCGGGCCTGTCTGGGAGTATTTTTCCTCACAAAAAAGAATGCTAAAGCCTCAGCTTCGGCAGACTCCATTCCGTGAGAGGTTTGGGGACGAAGGGTTGAAATTACGTGCTGAATTAATTGACCAAAATATGGATGGTTTAATTCGCGAGGTTCTTATGGATATTGCGAACGGACTGACAGGAAAAACAGTGATCCATCCCTCGCATATCAAAACCGTTCAAGCGCTGAATGTCGTTTCGTTTGAGGAATATATGGATGCCTGTTCGATTATGGAAGCGGTGGGAGGTCATGCAGGAGTGATCAGAAGCGGCTTTGCGAACAAAATGAATGAAATAAAGCCGCATTATGTTTGGGCCAATAAGATTCTATTAAAATCAAAGCTTTATGGGGTGTTACATGCAGAAGTTACAAACATCGACCTTATTAAAAAAGAAGTTTTCGTTTAATATTTTGGACTCCATTGAGGTTCAAGTGGAACTGACCGAGAATCCATATGAGCTCCCGGTTGAGAACCTTTTTACAATGGCGGCAAGGATCAATAAAAAACGATCCTTTTTATTCGTCAGTAAGGTTCTTGGGAAGCATTTGCCGATTGAGGCGAATAAAGGCCTGGTAACAGCTGCACTACTTGCTGCTCGCTATTTGGAATCAGTAAAAGGGGTGCAATGTCCGGAGACTCCACATCTATTAGCCGCGTTTATTCGCAATGAGCCATTGTCCGGTAGCGCTTTTATTCCAACAACAATCAATCCGGTCGTCATAGGATTTGCAGAAACCGCGACAGCACTGGGGCATGCTTTTTTTGACCGTTTCCAATCGGCGGATTTTTTTCATACGACAAGAGAAATACTTATCGGTCGTGAGCCTGAAATCACGTTTGAAGAAGAGCATTCACATGCTACCTCCCATCGCTGTTATATCCCTAAAGAAATGATTCAAAATGAGCGGGAGATTATCCTGGTAGATGACGAAATGACGACCGGAAAAACCGCTCTTAATATCATTCAATCGATTCATTCTCAGTTTCCGAGGAAGAATTACACCGTTGTTTCGATATTGGATTGGCGATCGGATGAGCACATAATGAAATTTTCGCAAATGGAAAAAGAACTGGGAATTTCAATACAAACGGTATCCTTGCTATCTGGAAAGGTGCAAGTGAAGCAGGTGCAAGAGATTCACGAAAAAAATAAGGAAAATAATCGGGAGAACCCATTCCCTTCTTCAAAAGAATTCATTCAATTAGGGTCGTTTTTTTCAAATTCCAACTATCAGACGGCAAGAAATATGGCATCTTTTATCCAGGAAACAGGACGCTTCGGAATCACAAGCAAAGCTGATCAGGCCAATCACCTGAAAATAGCGGAAGCAGCAGCATTTCTCCGAAAGCAAAGGATAGGGGGGAAGACACTATGCCTTGGTACTGGAGAATTTATGTATATCCCGATGAGACTTGCAGCGGAAATGGGTCCAGAGGTTTACTATCAATCTACGACGAGAAGCCCGATACATATAGAAAACCAAGAGGGCTATGGGGCAAGATACGGTGTGACCTTCCCATCACCTGAGGATGCGGGAATCACTCATTTTGTTTATAATATTCCCCCATTTGAATATGATGAGGTTTTTGTCTTTTTTGAAAGAGAAGTAGAGTCATATGATCTTCAGCCAATCTTAACAGAACTTGAAAAATTACAGATTAAATCGATTAAAGTCATATTTTTTGCAGCAAAAAGAGGTGAATAAAATGATCAATATCATTCAGCATCCTGCAAAAATAGGATCTTATCGAGAGGACGATGTTGTTTTTCTTCTCAAGGATTTAAGTGAATATCAACTTGAGGATTCAACTGCCAATCGTGAATTCAGGGTACAGTCAGGCCAGCACTATAGTGAGTCGCTCCCAATCGAATACCAGCCGCCAAAAGCCTATGTCGATTTGTTCTGGCAGACATTACATGACTATAAACAAAAGGTGGCATTATGTATTGGGATTGTAGCGGAACAAATTTATCAGTTAAAAGGGGAAAATACCGTTCTCTGTTCGCTTGCCCGTGCTGGGACTCCAGTGGGGATTTTAATTAAACGATATCTTCAGCAGCATTATAATCTCTCTTTACCACATTACAGTATTTCGATTATTCGTGACCGGGGGATTGACGAAAACGCCCTTCACTATATACTGGACGAACATCCTCAGGGAATAATTCAATTTGTGGACGGTTGGACAGGGAAAGGGGCCATTTCTATTGAGCTCGCTAAGGCCTGTCAGCAGTACGAAAAAAAATATGGTGTGAAACTGGATGACCTGCTTGCTGTCCTTGCCGACCCTGGTTACTGCACGCCGCTATTTGGGACTAGAGAGGATTTTTTAATTCCCAGCGCTTGCTTGAATTCAACTGTTTCCGGATTGGTAAGCCGGACAGTTTTGAATGGACAATACATCGGGAAGGAAGATTTTCACGGAGCTAAGTTTTACCGTGAACTAATCCCTTCCGATGTTTCAAATGAATATATTGATTTGATTACCGCAGAATTTTCATCCATCACAACAGATGCAGCAAAAGCTGCGGCAGAAAGAAACCTCGAAACCATTGAGGCTGAATTTTTAGGGATGAAGGATGTAAAGAGGATTCAAGCGGAATTTTCCATTGAAAGCACGCACTATATTAAGCCGGGGGTTGGTGAAACAACCCGGGTGCTGTTAAGAAGGGTCCCTTGGAAAATCTTAATGCGTGATCCGTCCAGCCCATATGTCAGGCATATCCTTATGCTCGCTAAAGAAAAGGGCGTTGAAGTGATTACTTATCCTGACTTAAACTACTCCTGCTGCGGATTAATTAAATCGGTAAAGGTGGAGAAGAAATGATTATTGCTTCCGATCTTGACCGCACATTGGTTTACTCAAAAAGAGCGATCGAACAACTTGGTGCACCACAAGGAACCTTGTTAAGACCCGTGGAAGAGAAGGATGGAAACCCGTTAGCATATATGACAGTGACAGCTTATCATGCCCTTATTGAGCTTTGCCGAAATTGTTTATTTATCCCAGTTACGACGAGGACAACTGCTCAATATAACCGGTTTACCATTTTTGAAAAGGAAATTTCCCTGCCCTATGCGGTTACGTTTAATGGAGCCGTTATTTTATATAAAGGGGAAGCGCTACCGGATTGGTCTAAACATATTTTGTCCCAAATCCAGAGTGAATCCGCATCGCATGCTGAATTACAGGCTGGATTAAAAAGGGGAGGCTTTCATTTTAACGGACGTCTTAAAACGGCCGAGAATCTATTTTACTATTACCTTTTAGAAAGTTCCCCTACACTTTCAGAGCAGCAAAGTTTGAGTGAGACGGTTTCCAGCTATGGCTGGAGGGTTTCCTTACAGGGCAGGAAGCTGTACTTGATTCCCAATGCTATTAACAAAGGGGCAGCCCTTCAATTTATTTGCAATCGTGAAGGGTTACAAGCCCTAGCAGGTGCAGGAGATTCGGTGCTAGATTGGGATTTTCTTCAGTCCTGTCAAAACAGGTTTGTTCCTACCCATGGAGAGCTTGCGCTGGTCGGCCCAAATATAGATGTTACGTATACTACAAGGGCGGGTGTCCTTGCCGGGGAAGAAATAGTGCAGCATTTTCTAACAATTCTTGAACATTCGTTTAAAAACAAAGAAGTAAACGCTAGTAAATAATACATAGCTGCCGGTGAAAAAAAGAATAAAATGGGTAACCGTTTGCAGAGCCGGGGTTAGCAACAGGGAAAAAATTAGGCTAAGCCAAAATAAATCTAAGAGAATAAAAAGGTCAGAACTCATGACGTCCATAAGGGTATCCAGTTCCTCGTTTACTTGCTCCATCCTCGGTCGCTTATAGAGAAATCTCATTAGAGTCACCTTCTTCATATATCAGTACTCAATGATATGTAAGGACAAGGTAAAAGGTGAAAAATCAGGAATAAAAATGATATATGAAATATTTTTTCGCTGCTTTCGTATTAAGAAATGAACGGACCCGCCAACTATGTTATGATGGAAGAGAAACCTTACATAATTTTCTATCTTATTTTAAGCTTGTTGCTTTTAGAGGGAAGGGATTATGAATGAACCCATCATATAACCAACTAAACGTCAAACAGGTATCCCTTTCATATGAAAATTGGCTGGATCTGTTAAGAAAGCCTTTGAACGAACGCCCGGAATTTTCATTAGAAAATGGAGCTATTAACATCGGGCAGGTCCTTGGAAAATTCCTTGGAATACCTTTAGACGCAGATGAATACTATAATCAGCTTCTTGACTATGTGAATACCGAAGAATTGCATTTGCATTTATTGAGTGAAGACACTCTGAACAAAGCAATCGATAATACACATTTTCAATCGATTCAAAAAGTATTAAATATCTACCAGGAACAAAAGCTGTCCATCAATCGTTTTACAGCTTTTCTTGATGGGGAGCAGCTGTTATTAAAATCAGCCATTCCGGCAATCCATCGAAAAATTAGAGAAGCGATGATTGCAACACTTGAGCGCTTTTCCCAGCTTGAACAGGGGGGATTACGAAATCATGAACTAAGGCGTGTCCTTGTCGATGTGGTGAAATGGTCTATCAATCATCTACAGCCGTCATTAGAAAAGGCTGACCCAGAGAGGGAAATGCCAAAATTTTTATGGTATGGCGATTTCAAAAAAAGTCATCAATATTTCTTATATTATTTAATAAAGCTTGGCTGTGATTTGGTCATTTTTCATCCTGAGGGAAAGGACGTTTTAACAGGCGTTATGGAAGAAGAGGTATTTTCTCACCACTTTCAAAATAACCAGCCTGCTGAACCATTTCCAACCGAAAAAAGAAGCAGGAAAACGACGGTTGCCTACCGGGCTTCACGGGAAATTGAATCGATTCTAAATCAAGAAGGGTCCGGTCTTTATAAACCTTGGCAGTTAAGGGATTACACACCGTCATCGCTGACACTACGAACCACCTATGATGAACTTTATCTCATCGGGAAGGAAATCGCGATGATTCGGCCGGATTTTGAAGTGGCAAACGGACAAGTTAAAATTCCAACGATTTTTGCCAAGATAAAGGGTGTTAGTAAAAACAAAAAAGAGTTCTGGGAACGATTGCATGCGCTCTCAGAATCGGAGCACAGCCTGCTCATCCGCCAGTTTCCATTTACTATGCCGGGTACGAGCGATTTTCGTTTTCATTATCGAAATGCGCTCGATAAGGATGGATTATTGAGTATCGAAAAAATGATGGAAGCCCACTACTGGCCCTATTCATTTCTGGCATCCGGCTTACAAAAAGGAATTGCCCATGCCGTAAGAAGAATTTGTGAAAAGCCGGATTTAAAGCCGCTGCATTCTGAAAGTGTGGAAGAAGTAAAAATCTATTTGTTCAGCCAGGCGATGCATATGCCGAAAAGCATGATTCAACTGCTGGAGAGATTTGACTACTCCCAGCATGTGCCGAAAATCATTCTTTATAATAATGAATTAACGGGGATGCTTTCGAGGTCAGATGCGGCCCTTTTACTGCTGCTTAACCATTTCGGGATTGATATCATGATTTACAATCCACCGGGCCATAATGAAATCGAGAATTATCTCGATGAGAGTCTTTATGATACCCACTGGCTTGACGAAGTTGTTTTTGAACTAGAATATAAAGAACCGTCGATTTTTAAAAGAGTACTTTTTCAAGGGATTTTAAAAAATTTAAGGGGAGATTAAAGAGTGGACCAATCACTAAATCCTTCTGGAAGCTTAATAACCACTGCCAAGGATGATCAACTATTAGAACCAAAGGTGTCCGATATAAAGCTTGCACTCCGCAAGGAACCGGAAATTCAAAATCTGGCCCGAACGATTGATGAACGCGATCAGATTCAAATTTTAGAGTTCGGAAAAGAGCCAGCAGTGCAAATTTCCCGTTTTTCCGATCAAATATTAGGTAATATGCGGACAACAAAAGTCGAGGACTCCGGCGAGCTATTAAAACAGCTTGGACGAATTATGGATAAATTTGATGCCAAGGATTTTCAAAAAACATCGAACAGCTTTTTCGGTAAGCTTTTTAAAAAAGGCGAAAAAATGGTAGAAAAGCTATTTGGAAAATACCAAACGATGGGGCAAGAAATTGATAAGGTCTATGTGGAAATTTCTAAATATCAAAAAGAGATGGTTGACTCCACGACCATGCTCGAACAAATGTATGAGCAAAACTATCAATATTATTTAACACTGGAAAAATATATTGTCGCTGGTGAACTAAAGTCGGAGGAACTGAAAAACAATCAGCTTCCTCAGCTTGAATCGCGTGCAGCATCTGGCGACCAGCTTGCATCGATGCAGCTGGACTCACTACGAAATGCAATCGAGTTATTAGACCAGCGAGTTTATGATTTAGAAATGGCGAAAATGGTATCGTTACAGACAGCGCCGCAAATCCGCTTGCTGCAGCGAGGAAACACAAAACTAATTGGAAAAATCAATTCTGCTTTTGTGACAACGATTCCGATTTTTAAAAATGGCTTAATTCAAGCAGTTGCTGCTAAAAGGCAGAAGCTGGTAGCAGACTCAATGAGTGAGCTAGACCGCCGTACAAATGAAATGCTCTTGAAAAATGCACAGAACATTTCCCAGCAAAGTGTTGATATTGCGAGACTTGCCGGCGGACCGAGCATTAAAATCGAAACCGTCGAAGAGTCCTGGAATATTATCATCAAAGGTATGCAAGAAACGAAAGCAATCGAAGAAGAAAACAAACGCCTGCGTGAAGAGGGAACAAGAAAATTAGAACAACTGCAGGATAATTTTAGAAAGATAAAAATACAAAGCTAACATTATTATGAGGTGATGGAAATGGCGATTAATTTGCAAAAAGGTCAAAGAGTGGATTTAACAAAATCAAATCCTGGATTAACGAAAATCATGGTAGGATTGGGCTGGGATCCTGTTAAAACAGGCGGTGGAGGTTTACTTGGCTCCTTGTTCGGCGGTGGAGGCAGTTCAGCGAATGTTGACTGCGATGCATCGGTTATCATGCTCGGTGAAAATGATAAACTGCAAAACAATAATGATGTCATTTATTTCGGTAATTTAAAAAGTAGAGACGGCAGTGTTCAGCACTCCGGTGATAATCTAACAGGGGCAGGAGATGGTGACGATGAGCAGATTATGATTGATTTAAGTAAGGTACCGTCGAATATCCATAAGCTTGTTTTTGTTGTTAATATTTATGATGCGGTAAAAAGAAAGCAGCATTTCGGTATGATTCAAAATGCTTTTATTCGGATTGTCAACTCCAGCAACCATACAGAATTACTGCATTATAGTTTAACAGACAACTACAGTGGTAAAACATGCCTTGTTGCAGGAGAAATTTACCGTCACGGAGCAGAATGGAAGTTCGCTGCCGTTGGTAACGGTACAAATGCCGGCAGCCTTGGCGAGGTTGTTCGTTCTTTTAGTTAATAGTATCAAAATGTTAGTGATGAGGTGATCAGTTTGGGTATTAATTTATCAAAAGGACAAAGAATTGATCTAACGAAAACCAATCCCGGCTTAACAAAGGCGATTATCGGCCTTGGCTGGGATACAAACCGCTATCAAGGCGGACATGATTTTGACCTGGATGCATCGGCATTTTTAACGGATGCGAACAGCAGAGTGGTCAATGATACCGATTTTATTTTTTACAATAACTTAGTCCATTCCTCAGGCGGGGTCGAACATACAGGGGATAACCGCACCGGTGAAGGTGACGGAGATGATGAACAAATTAAAATTGATTTTAGCAAGGTTCCACCGAGCATCCATCGGGTTGCGATTACTGTTACGATTCATGATGCCGAGGCAAGAAACCAAAACTTCGGTCAAGTTTCGAACGCTTTTGTACGGGTGGTTGATGAAGATAGCGGCCGAGAAATTTTACGTTTTGACTTGGGTGAGGATTTTTCTGTTGAAACCGCCATCGTCGTCTGTGAATTGTATCGTCATAACGGCGACTGGAAATTTAACGCTGTAGGGTCAGGTTTCGCCGGCGGTCTGGCTGCACTTTGCCGGAACTTTGGGTTGGAAGTATAGAAGTCGTCTTTTGGACGGCTTCTTTTTTTGTTTTTTAAATAGTATAGTTATGAAATTGGTATTATCAGCGGAAAAAAGAGGTCTATCAGCGAAACTTAGGTTTCAATCAGCGAAAAGGCCGCTTCAATTGGCGAAAAATACACTCCAATCAGCGAAATCGTCTTTTATATTGAAAATGCAAATGAAAATTGCAATCTCACTCACCAGAATAGTCGCTCAATTGGCGAAAATAAGAGGTTTATCAGCGAAACTTAGGTTTCAATCAGCGAAAAGACCGTTTCAATTGGCGAAAACTACAGTCCAATCAGCGAAATCGTCTTTTATATTGAAAATGCAAATGAAAATTGCAATCTCACTCACCAGGAATAGTCGCTCAATTGGCGAAAATAAGAGTTCAATCAGCGAAAAGGCCGTTTCAATTGGCGAAAACTGAACTCCAATCAGTGAAACAACTTTTCCGCTGACACTGCACCTTAAATTTATGCTAAAATAAAAAAATATAATGAACGGGGAGTGTACAAATTGAAGCAATATTTACAGCTATGTGAGCATGTTCTAAAAAATGGTACTGTCAAAGGAGACCGTACCGGTACAGGCACCATTAGTACTTTTGGATATCAAATGAGATTTAATTTAGCGGACGGTTTTCCGCTGTTAACAACGAAAAAACTACATATTAAATCGATCATCTATGAATTGCTTTGGTTTTTAAAAGGGGATACAAACGTAAAATATCTTCAGGACCACGGTGTACGTATCTGGAACGAGTGGGCCGATGAAAACGGGGAATTGGGTCCGGTTTACGGACACCAGTGGCGGTCCTGGACAGGAGCAGACGGGAAAACGGTCGATCAAATCAGCGAATTAATCCAGCAAATCAAGACCAGTCCAAACTCAAGAAGATTACTCGTCAATTCATGGAATGTTGCCGAAATTGATAATATGGCGCTGCCGCCCTGCCACTGCATGTTTCAGTTTTATGTAGCTGATGGAAAGCTCTCATGCCAGCTCTATCAGCGTTCGGCAGACGTCTTCCTTGGGGTGCCGTTTAATATTTCATCCTATGCTTTATTAACTCACATGATTGCCCAGGTCTGCGATCTAAAACCGGGTGAATTTGTCCATACATTTGGCGATGTCCATATTTACCAAAACCATTTAGAGCAAGTGAAGCTGCAACTTGGAAGAGAACCTCGTCCATTACCGCAATTAAAAATCAATCCGGATGTAAAAGATATCTTTGGGTTTGAATTTGAGGATTTTACATTAGAAGGCTATGATCCACACCCACATATTAAAGGAGTGGTGAGCGTATGATCTCCTTTCTTGTAGCGATGGATGATCAAAGAGTGATCGGCAAGGACAATCAATTACCTTGGCATTTACCCGAGGATTTAAAATACTTTAAAAGGGTCACGATGGGACACCCCATTGCAATGGGGCGAAAAACACATGAATCTATCGGACGAGTCCTTCCGGGAAGAGAAAATATCGTTATTACCCGACAGCAGAATTATAAGGCAGAGGGCTGCACAATGTTTTACTCAGTAGAGGATTTCGTGAACTACTGCCGCAGACAAGAGGAGGAAATCTTTGTCATCGGCGGGGCTGAAATTTTTAAAGAAACCTTCCAGTTTGCGGACCGTTTGTACATCACCGAAATACATTCTGAATTTGAGGGAGATACCTACTTTCCAGAATTCAATCCTTCAGAATGGATACTAATTTCCTCTGAAAAAGGAATAAAAGATGCTAAAAACCCATACGATTATGAATTTAAGGTCTATGGCAGAAAATAATTGCTAAAAAAGCACCAGCTGAAAAATTGCTGGTGCTTTAAATATTCTTCATTTAAATATTCCAAACTATATGTGGCTTTGACACAAATTATAATCGAGGAACAAAAATACTGTCAAAATATTTCAATAATTAAATATGTTGCATTGTACATTGACTTAAAGAATAGTTATTGTTAAATTGACTATAGTGATTTATTAGCTTTATATAGTATATCTGTTGGAGAATCGAATTGTGTTTGAGTGCAAATGTGAATTTATTATGAATTATTACCATTAATGAATTCAAATCAGCTTTTTAACACTATAATTGTAGTAGTATTGAACAACTGGAAAAGAGGAGGTTATTCCATGTTATCAAATATTGGAGTACCTGGATTAATTTTGATTTTAGTACTTGCATTGATCATTTTCGGTCCTAAAAAATTACCCGAAATCGGTCGTGCCTTCGGTCAAACATTAAAGGAATTTAAGAAATCAACGCGTGAACTTGCCGATGATGTCATGCCGGATATCGATGAAGATAAGAAAAAATTGACTAAATAAGGTGTAAGATACCGTGTCTTGCACCTTTTTCTACGTAACACTCATTAAAATGCCTAAAAAAGTTAATGGCAAAAATATTTATTATTCAACCTTTGAAATTGGCAGGGGAAGTAAATGGACGAAAAAGAATTACAGTTAGTTGATCATTTGGAAGAATTACGCAAACGGATTATCATAACCGTCGTTGCGTTTTTAGTTTTTTTTATCGCTGCATTTATATATGTTGATGATATTTATAAATGGTTTGTCCGGGACCTTCATATGAAATTGATGGTTCTCGGTCCAAGCGATATTATTTGGATTTATTTTATGCTGGCAACCGTTTTAGCCGTTGCAGGAACCATTCCAGTATTGGCCCTGCAAATTTGGCTGTTTGTGAAACCCGCTTTAAAACCAGTGGAAAGAAGGGTCACTCTTTCCTATGTGCCGGCATTATTTTTCTTGTTTATTGCTGGACTTTCATTCGGTTATTTTGTTATTTTTCCGATGGTCTTTAAGTTCTTGATGGGCATTGGCGGGGATATGTTTGTTACGAATTTCACTGCCGACCGCTATTTTAGCTTTATCATGAACATGACACTACCGTTTGGAGTGTTGTTTGAATTACCCGTTGTCGTTATGTTCCTGACATCTCTCGGGATTATCAATCCTTTTGTTCTATCAAAAATTCGCAAATATGCCTACTTTGTTTTGATTATCATTGCGGTGGTGATTACACCGCCCGACTTCATGTCTGACTTTGTTGTGACACTGCCGCTCTTGCTTCTATATGAAATCAGTATTAACCTATCGAAGTTTGTTTATCGGAAAAAATTGAAGAAACAGCAGGATGAAGAATTAGTGGAAGCATAATAAAACGACCTTAAGAGCGCTCTTAAGGTCGTTTTTTACATTATGGGTAGGATTACTGCGATAGAGGTACCATTTTCGTCACTATCAATTTGAATTCTACCATGGTGATTTTCTATAATTTTCTTACTAACTAATAATCCGAGCCCAGTTCCTTTTTCTTTTGTGGTAAAAAACGGCTCACCAATTCTTTTTAAATGTTCGGGAGGAATTCCGCTTCCCGTGTCAATACAGCGGATGACAATCTCCTTTTCATCCATGCATTCTGTTTGAATCGTAATTTTTCCCCCAGCAGGCATTGCTTCAATCGAATTTTTAAGGAAATTAATAAAAACCTGTTTCAATTGATTTTCATCACAAATGATTTCCTGAAAGGGAGAGGAATAGATCGTTTCAATTTGCACATTCGTCATAATCGCCTGTGTGTCAATAAGGGTTTTCACCCCTTCGATTAACTCCCTAAGATTCGTTTTAGCTGTTTTCATTGCCTGTGGTTTCGCAATCACCAATAACTCGGTTAAAATCATTTCAATTCGAATTATTTCAGAATGAATAATATCAATATAATCCTTCTGCTCTTGGCTCACATTCAATAACTGCAGGAATCCTTTAATGGCGGTTAACGGGTTTCGAACCTCATGGGCGATTCCTGCTGCAAGCTGTCCGGCGACGGAGAGTCTTTCCGAATTTAATAAGAGCTGCTCGGTCCGTTTCCGGTCCAAATCCGCATTAATTCGTTCGGAAATATCACGTAATACGGAAATCACTCTGACTTCTTTATTACTATTACGATAGGAGTTACTGAGAATTTCCATATAAATATAACTTCCGTCTTTTTTCCTCATTCGGTATGTATCCAGTGATTTAGGCTGAATGTGAATGGCTTTATGATAATTGAGGAGATATCGATCAATATCATCTTTGTGGATATATTCTATGCTGGATTGACCGACTAATTCTGTAGGTGTGTATCCAAGAATTTGTTCGCTAACACGCGAGACATAAATGAAATTTCCTTCAGCATCCGTTTTTACAATCATGTCCATTGAGTTTTCCGTTAAAATTCGATAAAGTTCCTCACTGTCCTTTAATCGGTGTCTTTTTCTTTTAATTTCGGTAATATCCTTAGCCACGCCATAGACACCAATAATTTCACCATTGACCGTAATCGGCAAATTGGTCACATTTAAATCCACACTTTGACCATTTTTTTGAATGATTTTGCAATCATAATTTTGCAAGCTGCCTTCTAAGGCTTGGTAAAAGTAAGCCGAAACCCTTGCCACATCCTCTAGGGCTATGACTTCGATAAATTTCTTTTTCGCAATTTCTTCTTGGCTATAGCCCGTTATTTGCTCGCAGGCCGGATTAAGAAATACATAATAACCAGATAAATCAATGGCAAAAATGGCATCTGAGTTGCAGGCAAATAAAGATTGATAACTATATAATCCATCTTTTAAATGTTTTTCTAATATATTTCTTTTCTCAATTAAAATTGCAGAACTGTCCATTTCTATCTACCCAGTTCCTTTCGATTTATCTACTATTATAATAATATTAATTTTTATTAAGTTATTTTTCAAGAGAATTTCCCTACTTTTGGATTATTAATTGGAAAAGTAAAGGAAATAAATTTTGGTTTTACAAGAACATATTGTTTGTAATATGTTCCTACCAGTAAATAAAAGAAAAACTTATAATTTCAGTAAAATCTTCACAAATATTTTTTCGTTTGCAGGCATAAATAGACACATTTCGTGTTTGGGAAGGTGTATAATAGGATCAAACGGGTGAAAAAGAGGATTGATATTTTTGTTACTAAAAAGCCTAGAGTTCAAAACAATTGTTGGACAGAAGGTTAAAGTCATGGAGATTCCTGTATTGGAGGAAGATAGCCCTTTTAAATTTATGATCCAAGTCCGTTTACAGACGTTTATCACGTCTATCAACAAGGAGCCAAGCTCCAAAAAATGTTATTCCTTTAAAGAATATTTGAAAAAGGTCATGAAGTGGCCGGATTATGAAAAACTATTTAAAGTGGATGAATTAAAAAACAATGCTTAATGGATTCGAGTATCGGGTTACCGATGCTCTTTATTTTTGAAAAGAAAATGAGAGATTGTGTTTCCTTCAAAAGTCCTAACCTGTATAATACAAAGCAGTAAGAGTGGGGAAGTGACTGAATGAGTAAAATTAAAATTGTAACCGATTCAACCATGGACATGCCTCAAAAAGTGATTGATCAACTTGATGTTGAGGTTGTGCCTTTGGCGATTACTATAAATGGAGAAACCTACTTAGACCGGGTGGAATTGGATCCGGTTGATTTTATAAAAAATATGAGTCAAACAGATGAGTTGCCGAAAAGCTCACAGCCATCAACAGGTGCTTTTCTTGAGGTATATGACCAGTTAGGTGCGGAAGGCTACGAGGTTCTCTCCATCCACATGACAGGGAAAATGAGCGGGACTGTTCGCTCGGCAGAAAGTGCTGCCCAAATGACGAAGACAAAAGTGACCGTTGTGGATTCCAAATTTATTTCAAAGGCTCTTTCCTTCCAAGTAAGGGAAGCGGCAGAAATGGCCAAACAGGGAAAAAGTATGGAAGAAATCCTTGAACGTCTTGAAACCGTCCGAAACCATACCAAATTATATATTATGGTAGATACTTTAGAGAATCTTGTAAAAGGCGGCCGGATTGGTAAAGGCAAAGCCTTTATCGGTTCCTTGTTAAATATTAAACCGATTGCTTCCTTAGAAGGGGCAGAGTACACACCAGTGACAAAAGTGCGCAGTTACTCACAGGTGGTAAAGTTTTTTGCCAAACAATTTGCTGAAGATGTGAAGGGGAAAACAGTTAGACGGGTAGGGATTGCTCATGCTGAGGCCCATGAACTAGCCCTAAAAATTAAAGAAAGCATTGCAGAAATGACAGGCTTTCAAGAGGTAGAAATTGATTATACTAGCCCTACCGTAAGTACACACACAGGGCGTGGTGCCCTTGCGTTAATGTACTATTTTGAATAATGATGTAAAATCTGGATGGTGCCCAAACGCCATCCGATTTTTTTAGAGGAAGTTAATCATGAACAAATTTGACCTAAACAAACGTATAGATACACTTGATTATTTAAGAGGTTTTTCCCTTTTAGGAATTATCCTCGTAAACATCCTTGACATGCTTTCAGCCCGAAGACCGATTCCAAACACCCTCGATGCTTCCTATCAAAGATTTATATTTCTGTTTGTCGAAGGGCGTTTTTATCCGATTTTTTCCTTTTTGTTTGGTGTTGGGATGTATATTTTTCTGACAAGAGTGGAGATGAAAGGGATAAATGCAATGGTTTTATATTTAAGGAGAATCATTGCGCTTTTTATCTTTGGATTTATTCACTTTATTTTTCAGCCTGGGGAAGCTCTTACCGTCTATGCAAGCTGCGGACTGATTCTCTTGCCTTTTTACAAAGTGAAAAAAGAGATAAATCTGGCATTAGGGATTATGATGCTTATCCTGTTTGCGATCATGGCTATGAAAATTTTTTTGAGCGTGCCTCTAATCCTATTAGGTCTTGCTGCAGGGCAATATCGCGTGTTTGAAGAGATTACCCAAAAGCGAAAACAAATAACTATTTTTACAGGACTAGCATTTCTTTTAAGTATTATTGGTCTATTTCTTCAATTCCAACATGTGCCTTTCGCTCCATTTAATCTGTTTCATTCGAATCGGTTTTTAACCATTGGAATCATGATTGGCCCGATTGTTTCGGCCTTCTACGTTGGCATGCTGATTTTACTTTTACAATTTCGTCTTTTCCAGAAAATCTTGTCACCCTTAAAAAGTTATGGCCGGATGTCACTGACCAATTATGTCTTGCAAACCGCCTTCATTTTCATTGCTGGAAATGCCTTCAACCTATTTGGTCAAATAACCTATTTGCATTCCCTATACATATGCCTAGTTATCTGTTCCATACAGCTGTTATTTAGTATAGTTTGGCTGCGTTTCTTTCGATACGGGCCACTTGAATGGATTTGGCGGCTGGCAACCTATAAAGAAAAACCGTAAGTTGATTAAATACCATTTGCTTTCTTCTTTTTCAAAACTTTGTTACACTATTCACGGAATGAAAATGAAAAACATAATGGGTGATATCATGAAAGTTCGGATTTGGCTGACTTTATTGTTGTTATGTACACTGATACTGTCAGCATGCGGAAAAAAAGAAATTAAAAATGCTGTGAACTGGCCGATTAAAGATTTTTCAGCTACAACTCAAGCCGGTAAACCTTTTGGGTTGAAAGATTTAAAAGGGAAGGTTTGGATTTCCGATTTTATTTTTACCAGCTGTGTGGATATTTGCCCGCCAATGACAGCCAATATGCAAAAACTTCAAAAAAAGGTGAAGGATGAAGGCTTGAAAAATGTCGAGTTTGTTTCCTATAGTGTGGATCCAAAAGTAGATACCCCTCAAAAGTTAACAGAGTTTGCCGACCAATATCAAATTGATTTTAAAAACTGGACATTCCTAACTGGTTATTCACAGTCCTTTATCGAAAATTTTGCTTTGAAAAATTACAAGGCACTTGTCAAAAAGCCTGAAAAGGGGAACCAGGTGATTCACGGTACCTCCATTTATTTAGTGGACCAAAACGGAAATATTAAAAAATCTTATAACGGTTTTAAAGAAGTGCCATATGATGAAATTATCAATGATATAAAAGCACTACAATAGACCTAAATTAGGTCTATTTTTTTACCTTCAATCTTTTTTGTAAACGGTTTCAATCGCGAAGTTGTTAGATTTTGTCAATAAGGTTTGAATGTTTTTTCACATGTTATAATATTTATAGTTTGAGAAGAAGGTGAAGTATTATGAAAAAGTTTTTCACTCTTCTAATTCTCTCCTTATTTTTCCTTTGTTCTTGTGGCGGGTCCACCCAATGGAAGCCGCACTCCTATAAAAAAACTGCAAAGATAGTTTATAAGCAGGTTCCGGCTGACTTTATTCCACGAAACTTAACTGTTGTTTCTGCTGGTGATTCCTTAACACAAGGTGTGGGGGATAGTAGCAATAAAGGCGGCTATTTGCCCTTTCTTAAAAAAATGCTTGAAAAAGAAAAGGGTATCAAAGAAGCGGAATTTTATAATTTTGGCGTAAAGGGAAATCGGACAACACAATTGTTGAAGCGGTTGCAATCGCCGGAAATGAAAGCCGCTATTTCCAAGGCTGATTTAGTGATCTTAACCATTGGCGGCAACGATATTGTAAAAGTCCTTAGGGACAATATTACCGACCTGCAATTCTCCGATTTTACAAGAGGTAAAGAGGAATATATTGTCCATTTGACTCAAATCATGGAGACCATTTCTGAAGAAAATCCTAATGCCGCAATCGTTCTAATCGGTTTGTATAATCCGTTTTCAAAATGGTTTGCCAATATGGAAGAGCTCGACCAAATTGTTAAGGAGTGGAACCATGCTGGTCAGTCTGTAATGGCTAATTATCCCAACGCCTATTTTGTTTCTATTGAAGATTTGTTTAACAAGAATTCAGAAAATCTTTTGTATAAGGATAATTTTCATCCAAATGATAAAGGATATAATTTAATTGCACAAAGGCTTAACCAGACATTGGGAGAACGCACATTACCTGATTTGGAAAAGAATTCGTATATGGTCAGTAAAGAGGAGAATTAGTTTTGTATGAAAAATAAATGGAAAAGGGGATTCTTACTTTTATTAGGAATTGACCTTTTAGTTGTCATGATTATTTTCGGCTTACTGTTGTCACCGTCATCGGAGAAGCAGGAAAGCCTTGTTAAAGGGCAAAACGGGGATTATGTTTCGTTTCGAATTAGGTCGAACAAGCAGGATTTGAATCAGCTCATCAACCATTATTTACAAACTGAAGCGGCCGATTCTCCAATTGCTTATCGTGTTCTTTTAGGGGATGAAGTCGAGCTGTACGGAACCATCCCGTTTTTTAGTGAACAGCTAAATCTAAAAATGACTTTTAAGCCGAAAGCACTGCCAAATGGTGACTTGGTTCTAAAGCAAAAATCGATTAAAATTGGAAACCTGAATCTGCCTGTTTCCTATGTACTAAAATTCATTGAAGAAAACTATAAGCTGCCAAGAGGGGTAGACATTCAGCCGGATAACAAACTTGTCTACGTTCATATGCAGCAATTAAAACTCAAAAGTGACCTAAAAATAAAAGCAGAGAAGTTTGACTTAGAAAAGGATGATATTTCCTTTATTATCTTAGTTCCAGTCAAATAAAAACAAGGTGCCTCATTCTTGATAAGGCGCCCTGTTTTTATGTCAGAAAGTAGTCCGCTCATCCTGCTTTCTTCATATGTATGGAAAAAATTATTGGATTCCTCTTTAAGTATATCTGTAAACTTCCGAATAAATTCGGGGGGAAGTTGCATGGTAAAGCTCCTCTCTTCTTTCAAATCCTACCAGATTATTGGGTTTTGTATGCTAGAAGTCAAGCTGCAAAAAAGACTGAGATTGGAACTCAGTCTTCGTTTATTCTTTGATGACGATGGATTGCAGCTCTGGATTTCCTTTAGATAAACCAAGGAAGAATATCGTGTAGACTTCATTTGCCTTAAATTGTGAATTTGGCATTGAAAGGGTAACATTTTTTGTACCAGCTTCCCTTGCTTCGAGGTTTACTGTCATGGGTGATAATGCTAAATATTCCGTGGCTTCCTTATAGGCTACCTTGGGGAAAATAACATCTCGGTCCTTAACGGCTACATCTAAAGCATGGGTATCAGGTGAAAGGTGAATAAAACGTACCTTTGCTTCATTTGTTGGTACCTCCGGTTGGTTCAGGTAAATGAGGAGACGCATTTTTTTTACAGAATCAATGATTGCCCATGTGTACGATTTACCAGGTTCAATCGTCATTTTTTTATTCAAGACGCTATCCACCATATTACCTGCCGGATAAATATCAACATGATATTTACCAGGTTTTAAGGTTAGCGCCTGACTCACTTCTTTAAAGGGCAGATCTCTTACCACCCGCTTCCCGTTGACATAAATGTCTAAATTAGGGGCATCAGGAGAGGTGTTAAGAATACGGATGTTTGCCTCTGTCTGCATTTGCTGTGCCTGGATCCGCATCGTATTGAATGCTTTATTGATATACTTCATGTGTTTTAAGTAGAACTGCATATGAAGGTCCGGGTTCGAGTATTTATAAAATTGGGAAAGTGTATCATAGATCGCCGCCCGTTGAAGATAATCAGAATGGGTTCTATTTTCGGACATACTGCTCGCTCCTATTCTCTTATTTACTAGTACAATATTCAGTTGGGGATAGGTAGGTGTCTATTTAGTTGCACCTGTAATCGTGTTATTTTATTTTTCGAAAAACATTCGGTATACTTGGGTTCAAGTTGAAAAATTGTGGGGTGAGCAGATTGGAAAGTACTGAGGAAGTGGCAACTTTTGCAGGCGGCTGTTTTTGGTGCATGGTGAAACCGTTTGATGAGCAGCCGGGGATTATAAGCGTGATTTCCGGATACACAGGCGGTACATTAGAGAACCCAACGTATCAGCAAGTTTGTTCGGATACAACGGGACATTATGAAGCCGTCCAAATTACCTATGACCCAAATGTTTTTCCATATGAAAAATTACTTGAACTTTTTTGGCAGCAGATTGATCCGACTGATCCGGGAGGTCAATTTTACGACCGTGGTCAATCCTATCAAACCGCAATTTTTTATCATAATGAAACACAAAAAACACTTGCTGAAGCCTCAAAACTGAGATTGCAGAATAGCGGTCGTTTTTCGAAACCGATTGTCACGCCGATATTACCAGCGAAGCCATTTTATCCGGCCGAGGACTATCACCAGCATTATTATAAGAAAAACCGTGCTCATTATGAGTCCTATCATGAAGGATCAGGCCGCTCAGGCTTTATTGAAAGACATTGGGGGAAACAGTATGAAAAATAAAGAACAATTGAAAAAAAAATTAACATCCATTCAGTATGAAGTTACCCAAAATAATGCAACAGAGCCGCCGTTTCGAAATGATTATTGGAATGAGAATCGGGAAGGGCTATTTGTAGATATTGTTTCAGGGAAGCCGTTGTTCAGTTCGTTGGATAAATTTGATGCCGGCTGCGGCTGGCCAAGCTTTACGAGACCGATTGAAGAGGAAGAGGTTGTTGAAAAAGAAGATTTCAGCCATTTTATGATTCGAACGGAGGTACGAAGTAAAGCAGCCGATTCCCATCTTGGCCACGTTTTTAATGATGGTCCCGGACCAAATGGCTTACGCTACTGTATAAACTCTGCGGCGTTGCGGTTTATTCCAAAAGAAAAGCTTGAAGAGGAAGGGTACGGAGAATTTACAAGTCTATTTAATAAATGAAAAAAGCCGCCATTGAGCGGCTTTTTTTCATTTATATATGGGTATTAGCGGATGGTTTTTTGAAAAATATGGGCAGATGCACATACGGGACAACTGCCTACTTCATAATGTAAAAGAGGTAAGAAACAAATTTTCAAGGAGTGAACATTATTATGTACGGTTATGGTTATGGCTATGGCTATGATGGCTGCTGCGGGTACCCTTACGGTGGATATGGTTTTCCGGTAGGCGGCGCTGGATGTGGATTTGGCGGTTTTGCGCTAATCGTCGTTCTCTTTATTTTGCTCATCATCATCGGAGCAAGCTGGGCCTACTAAAATATAAAAACGAATGGCTGACTCTAGATTTGATAGGGTCAGTTTTTTATTTATTAATCCAAGGAAGGTTGGTCGGGTAGTACATTACGTGTCTGTTTTTTCCAAAATGGGACAGCGGTGCGGATTGCAGTAGTCTTTTAGAGGTATCAATGGATGGAATATGGATAAAATCCCTAAACTGCTTGTTTGTGATTTTCGAGTCCATCACTAAAAAATAATCCTGTAATGTGTGTATATGGGCATCAATTGAGATTGTATTGCAGGAAGGGCAGAACCACTTTCTCTTTTCACGTTTAAGCGGGAGGTAAAAACAATACGGGCAATGTACTCCAATTAAAAGTTCATGTTTTTGAATCCCATATTTTTTGAGAATGAAATTAGTGGGCGGAGTGTTCATTTTTAGAAGAAGTCTACTTAGTTTCCGGAGATCTTTTGTATCGAGGATATTGGTTGAATAACTATTTTCGAAGAACTTAAATCTTTTAAGGAAACTATCTGCTTTACATACGCGCTGTTTTAATTCAATACTGCTCTTTCTAAATTCAAGAATCGAGTATGGATTACTAACAACGACTAAATAGTCAACGGGTACTGGCGGGAAATTGTGAATAGTTAAAAGGTTTTTAATGTAATCTCTGTGCCTTTCTGACTGGGCAATCGGATCGGTGTATCCTTTTTCTTTGCCATCAATAATTTGAAAGAATTGATCATTTTCTGAATCAAATACTAATTTTCCTGTCATATTCTTGATTTCAATTATCAAGGCAAATTCGAGCGAAAGGATCAGTGTATCAATTTGACTATTATAGTCTCCATCCGGGAGATTGAGGTCATGGAATATCATTATTTTCTTTTCATCGAGCTTGCTAAAATAAAAATCTAGGGATTGTTCACCTTTAAAACCAGCTTTTCTTTTACTTAGTTCTTCAGTAATTTGAGGTCGTCTTGGGTCGGATAGAGGTAATCGTCGAAGTAGAACCTCTAAAATGAGAATTTTTAATGGAATAGTCCTTTTCTTTTGAATCAAAATAGTCACTCCTTTCTTAGTCGGTTATAATTTCTAAATTTTAATTGGAAATCCTGCATACTTTAATTTTAAATCGTGAATATTTCGTGAAAACTCGTATTCTATTGGCGAAAAATTGAGTCCAACCAGCGAAAAAACCTGTTCAATCAGCGAAGACTGCATCCCAATCAGCGAATCGGCTATTGCGGGTCTGAGCGCTCCGCAAAACATACGAGCAAGTCCCGATTTCAGCCGCCAATCAGCGAAAAAACACATTCTATTGGCGAAAAATTGAGTCCAATCAGCGAAAAAACCTGTTCAATCAGCGAAGACTGCATCCCAATCAGCGAATCGGCTATTCTCCGATCTGAGCGCTCCGCAAAACATACGAGCAAGTCCCGATTTCAGCCGCCAATCAGCGAAAAAACACATTCTATTGGCGAAAAATTGTGCCCAATCAGCGAAAAAACCTGTTCAATCAGCGAAAACCGCATCCCAATCATCGAATTGGCTATTGCGGGTCTGAGCGCTCCGCAAAACATACGAGGAAGTCCCGATTTCAGCTGCCAATTAACGAAAAAACACATTCTATTGGCGAAAAAGTGTGCCCAATCAGCGAAAAAACCTGTTCAATCAGCGAAAACCGCATCCCAATCAGCGAATCGTCTATTCGCCGATCTGAGCGCTCCGCAAAACATACGAGGAAGTCCCGATTTCAGCTGCCAATTAGCGAAAAAACACATTCTATTGGCGAAAAAGTGTGCCCAATCAGCGAAAAAACCCGTTCAATCAGCGAAAACCGCATCCCAATCATCGAATTGGCTATTCTCCGATCTGAGCGCTCCGCAAAACATACGAGCAAGTCCCGATTTCAGCCGCCAATCAGCGAAAAAACACATTCTATTGGCGAAAAATTGTGCCCATTCAGCGAAAAAACCTGTTCAATCAGCGAAAACCGCATCCCAATCATCGAATTGGCTATTCTCCGATCTGAGCGCTCCGCAAAACATACGAGGAAGTCCCGATTTCAGCCGCTAATCAGCGAAAAAACACATTCTATTGGCGAAAAATTGTGCCCAATCAGCGAAAAAACCTGTTCAATCAGCGAAACCAATAATCGCACCTTTTTTCGCCAAAAACCATCACCTTTCGTGTAAGCGCTTTAAAAAATTTCAATTTTCTCGAAGGGTTTGAAAAATTTACAGCGAACATTATTTAAGAGACCCTATCCTCATACTTATAAGTACCAAGAAAAATCTGGCCCCCACATATGAACAAACAACAAGTCATACAATTTATTAAGCAGACTTAGGTAAAAAGGGAAGTGGTGTCCATGGTGGAACGTTCTTATTTAATAAAACCAATGATGGATGAAAATTACCCGGTCATTGATTATGGCAAAGGGGTCTATTTATATGATTTAGAAGGGAAAAAGTATCTTGATGCCGCTTCAGGTGCCGTCACAGCAAATATTGGGCACGGGGTTCCAGAAATAATTGAAGCGATGAATAAACAGGCGGAAAAAGTTTCATTTGTTTATCGTTCACAGTTTACCAGTAATCCCGCAGAAGAGCTGGCAAAAAAAATGGCAGAACTGTTACCGGGAGATCTAAATTGGAGCTTTTTTGTCAACAGTGGGTCAGAAGCAACAGAAACCGCTATGAAAATGGCCATTCAATATTGGCAGGAAAAAGGAATCCAAACAAAAACAAAGATCTTATCAAGATGGGTGAGCTATCACGGCATCACAATGGGGGCCCTTTCCATGTCAGGTCATGCCGCCAGAAGGGCGAGGTTTGTACCATTACTAGAAGACTTTCCTGTAATCAACCCACCCTATTGTTACCGTTGTCCCTATAACCTTGAACCAACGTCCTGCGCCTATCGGTGTGCGCATGAATTAGAAACAGCGATCAATCGGATTGGTGCAGACAAGATAGCTGCTTTCATTGCAGAGCCTGTCATTGGCGCATCAGGAGCCGCGATTACACCGCCCAAGGATTATTTTAAGGTTATAAAAAAAATCTTGGACCAGTATGATATCCTGTTTATCGCAGATGAAGTGATGACTGGCTTTGGTCGTACTGGCACGATACTTGCATTAGAACAATATGGGGTAGTTCCGGATATTGTCACCTTTGGAAAGGGCATGGGTGCCGGGTATGCTCCTATTGCGGCAGCGGTTGCAAGTGAAAAAGTCATGGAACCCATTTTGGCTGGTACGAAATCCGTCATGAGCGGCCACACGTTAAGCGCAAACCCGCAATCCTGTGCCGTGTCCTTGGCTGTTCTTGAATACCTTGAAAAAAATGAGATTGTGAAAGAAGTAGAAAACAAGAGTGTGTACCTAAGAAATCTGCTTGAAAAATTAAAAAAACAATATTCATTTATCGGGGATGTACGAGGTAAAGGACTGCTATTTGGGATTGAGTTTGTCGAAGACAAAACAACCAAACGGCCTTTCGAAAGAAAAGCAGCCGTAACTCAAACGATTGTTACAATGGCTAAGGAAAAAGGGCTTCTTGTTTACCCTGCAGGAGCAGGAATGGATGGTGTGAATGGAGATTCCATCATTATTTCCCCTCCGTTGACCATCACCAAAAGGGAGATGGAAGAAATCTGTAGCTTATTAAAAGCTACATTTGAAACGTTTTCAAATCAATTAGCTGATCTCGTTTAGGATGGTGGTTCAGAAATGGAAAATCCATTTGGAAAAATTACAACGCTGGAAAAAGTGATGGAATTTTTCCATGACGGAATGTCATTGTTGTTCGGAGGTTTTGGCGGGGTTGGTTCCCCTCCGACTCTTATTGATGGAATTTTAGAAAAAGGAATTCGCAATCTGACACTAATTGGGAACGATACAGGGTTTCCGCACATCGGTATCGGTAAAATCGTGAGTCAAGAACGAGCAGTTAAAGTAATTGCCTCCCATATCGGTTCAAATCCCATTGCCGGCAAGTTAATGCATGAAGGGAAACTTGAAGTGGAATTTTCACCCCAGGGAATTTTATCGGAACGAATTCGCGCAGGAGGGGTTGGCCTTCCCGGTATTCTATCAGACATTGGCATGGATAATGAAATGGTCGCGAAAAACAAACCGGTTATGAGCTTAAATGGAAAAGACTATCTTGTTGAAACCCCGCTGACAGCTGAAATTGCCATCATTTATGCTAAGAAGGCAGATGAATATGGAAATTTAATTTTTGACAAGAGTTCCAGGAATAATAATCCGCTTGTGGCAATGGCTGGAGATTTGACGATTGTAGAAGTAGAAGAAATCGTCCCAATGGGCAGCCTGAATCCTGAGGAAATTGTGACTCCTGGTGTGTTCGTAGATTATATTATTCCTTCGAAGGGGGTGAATTGGAAATGGGCATGGGAGTAGATAACCGCAACCAAATGGCAAGACGTGCTGCCGAAGAAATTAAGAATGGGATGGTCGTCAACCTTGGGATTGGGATTCCTTCGCTCGTTCCGAATCACCTTCCAAGAGATATGAAAGTGATGTTCCATGCTGAAAACGGAATTACTGGAATGGGACCAAGCCCACAAAAGGGATCGGAAGATGAAAATTTATGCAATGCGGGCGGATTTCCGGTTACCTTGGTCAGCGGCGGCTCCTATTGTGACAGCTCCATCGCCTTTGGCATGATTCGCAGGGGCAGAGTCGATATTACTGTACTGGGTTCCCTCCAGGTCAGCCAAAAGGGTGATCTTGCAAACTGGATTGTTCCAGGGAAAAAGGTTCCGGGGATGGGCGGAGCAATGGAACTGGCTCAAAAGGCGAAAAAGGTCATTGTCTTAATGAATCATTGTGATAAGTTTGGCAATCCCAAGATAGTAAAAGAATGCACTTTTTCATTAACTTCCGCTGCTTGTGTAGATTTGATTATCACGGAGATGGCTGTTTTTCAGGTGACAGAGGATGGGTTAATATTAACGGAATTATTTGCCCCATTTGATTTAGAAAATGTTAACGGAAAAACAGGCTGTGAAATTACCATCAGTGAGCAGATTCGGAAAATCCCCTATTAATTCTTTCAACTGGCCCTAAAGGAGTGAATTGATTGAAAACGAAAGAAAATCGAGTAAAAAAATGGCTGAATGAAAACCGAAACCGTGGAGCGAAGCTTTTACAATTAATGGTCCAGGAAAACAGTACCCGGGGAAATGAAAGTGGTGCACAAGCTATCGTTATCGAAAAGTGCCGGCAGCTTGGACTGGATTTGGATATATGGGAGATTGGCGATGAAGAATTAAAAAATCATCCAGCCTTTTGCTGTGACCGGCAAAACTTTGAAGGAAATCCGAATGTAGTCGCCGTATTAAAAGGTACCGGTGGTGGAAAATCGATCATTCTTAATGGCCACATCGATGTCGTTCCTGTTGGGGATGAGAAAAACTGGAAGCACGATCCATTTAGCGGGCAAATTGAAAATGGAAAGTTATATGGCCGCGGGGCTACAGATATGAAAGGTGGTTCTGTTGCTCTCCTCCTCGCAATTGAGTCATTAATCGAAACCGGTATCAAGCTCAAGGGCGATGTTATTTTTCAAAGTGTGATTGAAGAAGAGAGCGGCGGTGCCGGAACACTAGCAGCTGTTTTACGAGGGTATCGTGCTGACGGAGCAATTATTCCTGAACCGACCAACATGAAAATTTTTCCAAAGCAGCAAGGATCCATGTGGTTTCGTATTAAAGTAAAAGGAAGAGCGGCCCATGGCGGAACAAGGTACGAGGGAATAAGTGCGATTGAGAAGTCTGTTCGTGTGATTCAAAGATTGCAACAATTAGAAAAAGACCGAAACTCGAGAATATCCGATCCCCTTTTTGATTCAATTCCTATCCCAATTCCAATTAATATTGGAAAAATCAATAGCGGAGAATGGCCATCTTCTGTTCCGGATTTAGCTTTCATCGAAGGCAGAATGGGAGTAGCTCCTGATGAAACCATTCCTTCAGCTAAGCTGGAAATGGAAAATTGTCTCCAGGAGTTGAACCAACAGGATGATTGGTTCTGTGAAAATCCGCTGCAAATTGAATGGTTTGGTGGGCGTTGGATCCCCGGATCACTCGAAAGTGATCATCCATTAATGAAGGATTTATCGGAAAGTTTCCAAGAAATTACCGGAAAATCACCTGTGATTGAAGCAAGTCCATGGGGAACAGACGGAGGAATTCTTTCATCTGTAGGGGACACGCCGGTTGTTGTTTTTGGCCCTGGCATTACTGAAACTGCCCATGATGCCGACGAACATATTGAACTGGAGGAACTTTATAAAGCTAGTGAAATTATAGCTCTAACATTAATAAAATGGTGCAGCGTCAGTGAATAAATGGGAATAGAGACCCAAATCATTAGATTACGGAAAGGCCTGACTTTTTCCAGTCAGGCATTTTTTTGTGGTAAATGTCTGTTAATATTGTAAATAGGAGTGATACAAATGAAAGAAACAGCTACAACTATCATCATTGAGGAAAATAATTTTTATTTAAATGCATATGTAGACCCATTTAACAAACGAATTCGGGTTGATGATTATCGTGGTAATACTAGTTTAGTAGTAAAGCAGGCAGAAGAACTTGTTCATCAACACCAGGCGGAAAAATTAATCGTTAAAGGCCGTGCGGAGGATCTTCGTTTATTTTATGAAAAGGGTCTGCAGCCTGAGGCCATTCTTGATGGTTATTTCCTTGGCTCGGATGCCTATTTCTTTTCAAAATTTTATACCGCTGAGCGGAAGAAAAATGAATATTGGTTAAAAGAGGATGAACTCCTCCAAAGCATCTATCAATTGGATCCTTCGGTTGAAAAGCCTTATCCGCCAAAGGAGTACGAGTTAAAAAAAGCTGATGAAAGCTTTGCTGATGGACTTGCTGCCCTTTATCGTCAGGTTTTTGAAATTTATCCAACTCCAATGAATGACCCGGAATATGTGAAAAAGACGATGAAGGAAGGGACTGTCTATTATGTCTTCTTTCATGAAGGAAAAATTGTCAGCTCCGCATCAGCTGAGATTAATGAATTCTACAAAAATGCGGAGTTAACTGATTGTGCGACACTTCCAGAGTACCGTGGAAAATATGGTTTGATGAAAATCCTTCTTAAGGAGCTTGAAGGGGAATTAAAGAGACAGGGGGTTTTTTGTGCCTATTCTATCGCAAGATCGCTTTCCTTTGGCATGAATGCTGCTTTGTTTCAACTAGGATACACCTACCGGGGAAGGTTTATGAATAATTGTTATATTTACGATAAGCTTGAAGATATGAATATGTGGGTGAAGAATCTGGCAAACTGCTAAATTTTCGGCTCTAGTGACGAATTTTCGGCACCTTGTTTTTTAATGATTTTTGGCAGGTGAAAAATAGTTGATTCAATTAACGGCATTAACATCAGAAGTTCTTACAGCCATTTTAAAAAGTATTGACGAAGGAATACACGTCGTGAATACAAATGGGGAAACTATTCTTTACAATGAAGTAGCAGCAAAACATGATGGTATGGATGGAAAAGAGGTGCTGGGTAAGCATTTATTTGATGCCTTTCCTTCCTTAACAGAGGAATCAAGCACCCTTCTAAAAGTAATCAAGACCAAGAAGCCGATCTATAATCAAACACAGGTCTATGTAAATTTACATGGGACAAGGATTGATACCATCAATACGACCTTGCCGATTTTTCTCGGTGAGGAAATCATTGGTGCTGTTGAAATTGCAAAGGACTATTCAAGGATGAAGCTGCTTGCAGAGAGGCTTTTAGATCTGCAAAAGGGTTTAAATAAAGGCAGCAAGAAAAAAACAGTCAATCAAGTAAAATACACCCTTGATGATTTAAAAACAGAGAATCCTATCTTTAAAAATATGAAAAACGAAGCAAAAAAGCTGGCTAAATCAGATGCTCCGATTCTTGTATATGGTGAGTCCGGAACGGGGAAAGAATTGATTGTTCAAGGGATTCACTATGAATCACGTAGAAGCGATGGACCGTTTATCGCACAAAACTGTGCCGCCATCCCGGAATCACTGCTGGAGAGTATCCTTTTTGGTACTGCGAAAGGCAGCTACACTGGTGCCGTCGAGCGCAAAGGTTTATTTGAACTTGCAGATGGAGGAACACTTTTCCTGGACGAGTTACATGCGATGCCAGTGGAATTGCAGGCAAAGCTTTTAAGAGTGCTAGAGGATGGAATCGTTCGTAGAGTTGGGAGCGCGCAAAATATTTCCGTTGATGTTCGGGTGATTGCCGCCATGAATGTTCATCCGAGTGTGGCCCTTGAGGAGCAAAAGATTCGCTACGACGTGTATTACCGCTTAAATGTCTTTACTTTCTCACTTCTCCCGCTCCGGGAAAGGACTGAAGATATTTTCTTTCTGACGGACCATTTTATAAAGGCTTTTAATCAAAAATTGCAAAAAAACGTAAAAGGATTAGATGATCGCCTCAAAGCTTTCTTCAAGGATTATGCTTGGCCAGGCAATGTCAGGGAGTTAAAGCATACCATTGAATACATGATGAACGTCTGTGAAGGAACTTGTCTAACAAATGAGGATCTGCCTATCATGCTCAGGCAGCAGGCGGTAACTCATAGGCCAAAACGAATAGAAGTGGAAAGCGAGACCCTTTCGTTAAGAAAGAATATGGAGGAGCTCGAGAAGAAACTGATTGACACTGCGCTAAGCCAATCAGGCGGGAATATCAATCAAGCTGCTAAACTATTAGAAATTCCAAGACAGACCCTTCAATATAAACTGAAGAAAACGAATTGATAGATGCCGAATTTTCGGCATCTTTTTTTATTAAAATTGTGAATTTTCGATTAAAAATTACACTATTTGAAAAAGAAGCTGATAATATCAAGGTTTTATCGCTTTGGCACACTTCTTGCATATTAATAAAGTGTAAACATTGATTGGAGGAATGTAGTTATGAAACAAACATTATACAAGCCAGAGCGTCACTGGAAAGATATCGAGCTTTGGAAGGATGTAACCGAAGAGCAGTGGAACGATTGGCTATGGCAATTAACAAATACCATCCGTACTGTGGATGATTTAAAAAAGGTTATCAATTTAACTCCAGAAGAAGAAGAAGGCGTCAGAATTTCAACTAAGACCATTCCTTTAAATATCACACCTTATTATGCTTCACTTATGAATCCAGATGATCCGCGTTGTCCGATTCGGATGCAATCTGTACCGATTTCAGCGGAAATCCATAAAACCAAATATGATTTAGAAGATCCATTACATGAAGATGAAGATTCACCGGTTCCAGGCTTAACTCACCGGTACCCGGATCGTGTTCTTTTCCTAGTAACCAATCAGTGCTCCATGTATTGTCGTTACTGTACAAGAAGACGTTTTTCCGGTCAAATTGGTATGGGCGTACCAAAGAAACAATTGGATGCAGCGATTAATTATATTCGTGAAACTCCACAGGTTCGAGATGTATTAATTTCGGGCGGAGATGGATTGTTAATTAACGACAATATTTTAGAATACATTTTGAAAAACTTAAGGGAAATTGACCATGTGGAAATTATCCGTATTGGAACAAGAGCACCGGTTGTATTCCCGCAAAGGATTACTGAAAACCTTTGCAATATTTTGAAAAAGTATCATCCAATCTGGCTGAATACTCACTTTAATACATCGATTGAAATCACTGAGGAATCAAAGAAAGCGTGTGAAATGTTGGCAAATGCGGGCGTACCAATTGGGAACCAATCCGTTATCCTTGCCGGAATTAATGACAGTGTCGCTATCATGAAAAAACTAATGCATGATCTTGTTAAAATT
Source organism: Neobacillus niacini (assembly GCF_031456445.1). Lineage (GTDB taxonomy): Bacteria > Bacillota > Bacilli > Bacillales > Cytobacillaceae > Neobacillus > Neobacillus niacini_I. The sequence continues at coordinate 82,978 of NZ_JAVDUQ010000002.1, forward strand.
CGTGTTCGTCCTTACTATATTTATCAATGTGACCTATCAGAAGGAATCGGACATTTCCGTGCACCAGTATCAAAAGGGCTTGAAATCATTGAAGGCTTACGCGGACATACAAGCGGCTATGCCGTACCTACATTTGTGGTGGATGCTCCTGGAGGCGGCGGGAAAATTTCCTTGCAGCCAAATTATCTTATTTCTCAAAGTCCGGATAAGGTTGTACTTCGTAACTTTGAAGGTGTTATCACCTCTTATCCAGAACCAGAAAACTATGTACCGGGCAAAGCAGAAGCTTATTTCGAAGGAATCTATCCTGAATATCAAGAAAAACGCTCCTTGTCGGGAATTGCCGGCATCATGAATGACCAGCATTTTAACCTTATTCCAGAAGGTCTTACACGATTAGACCGCCGTAGTGAATACAATCAAAACCCTGAGCATCATTCATTAAAGGATAACCGTGGCAAGCGGGATGAGATGAAGGAGAAGAAATTCCAAGCCCTTACAAAGAAGGAAGAATTGAAAAAAACCGGTACAACAGATGAGCAAGCAAAAGAATAGGGGGACCGTCATGAGCCATAGTTGTGAGTGGTGCGACAGCACGAATATTAAAGAAATTTCCGATTCAGTTTTTTGGGAATTGCCGGATGGAACAAGGGCCATTGAAATTACGGAAACCCCTGCACTTACCTGCAGTGAATGTGCAATGACCTATCAAAAAGAAACGACCATTAAAGGGATTGAAAATCAATTATATCTAATTGATTGCAAAAAAATCGGAAAAAGTATTTCTTATGAGGAATTAATGAATATTCCGAGATTATTAAAGCGAAATTACTTTGATTTTTCTTCTTAAATACTGTGCAGCCTGCATTTTAGCGGGCTGTTTTTTCTTTTTCTCTGGACGGCAGGAAGACTTTCCGTTATAGTTTCATTAAAAAACACGGAAAGAAAGGCGTTTTTTATGAGGAAATCCTTTTATCATTTTTTAATGAAATATAGGCATCCTGAGCCAAAGGATGCAATCAGCCGATTTGCCAATGATGCCTTTGACGATCACAGCTTCCCTAAAACTTTAGAGGATTACAATGATTTATCCTCTTACCTTGAATTGAATGGACATTATTTAGAGTCCATGGCGGTTTTTGATGAAGCTTGGCAGGAATATGTATTATCGGAAAAATAAATATTCGAATCGTCTCATAAAAGGGGGGCGATTTTTTTCTTTTCCTTACACTTTACTTATTTTTCACTTGGATGTGCCGGCAATAAAATTGGTGCATATACTATTGTAATCAAAGTTCACGGCTCAACACCTGAGAGGATGGAGGATATGGAGAAACGAAAAAAACCGAAGTATAAGATCGGTGATACGGTCGTGATTACGATGTATGGCACAGTTGGTAAGGTTACAGATATCAAATGGCTTGATGATCGGTATGTCTATGAAGTAAATAAGAGCGATGGTCTTTTTGTTGAATCGGGCCTTCAGCTCCTTTCAGAATATGAAGGAACCGTGATGGAGCAGGAGCAAATCGATATTGAGTATAAGTTTTTCTTCGGAGATTTGGTACAGGTAAGTGGATATGGCGCTGATTTATTTAAAATTGTAGGTTTCCGAACGGAAATCTGGCGTTATAAAGAAGATGCATGGGAAGATGTAATATACGAACTTTCCAGAGTAAGTGACGGGGAATGGCTCGAAGCTGGAGAAGAAGAGCTAACCCTTGTCGCAGATGCCGAGAGTGCCGATACGTTTATCCAAAAACTAGGTCTCTTATACTTAATTAACAAACAACAAAAACCAGACAAAACTCCAAAATTACCAAGCACCATCAGAAAAGCAGAATACGAAGAAATTGAACGGAAAAAAGAGAAGAAAGAGCTAATTGACAATTTACTGGATATATTTAATGATTATCGGATTTTATATGAACTATTCCACGATCAAGAATACCACCATGTGATGAGAGTAATCCTTAGAAAATTGGAAAGCCTCGTAAATAACGATGGCAAAAGCCATGTATAGCTTTGCTACCACCTCGTAATTTCGAATAATAAATAAAGAACCAAAGGAATCCCGCCCCATTTAATAAAAAAGAATAATAAATTTGTAATCTTTTCAAATAAAAGGAGGGTGTAACCATCCTCCCGATTCACGTCTTCAATAAATGCCTCTAATTTCATTTGTAAATTTGACATCTTCTCACCTCAGAAATGTTCTTTTCACCATCCTATGCTTGTCCAAATCAAAAAAGACATGTTTTTTAAGAAGAAATCCGGTGAATAATGAAAGCTATTACAATTGAAAGCAGACTTTGCATTTTTGTGAACTAACTAGCATGAAACAGCCTGTTTCATCATACATTCTCTAAAAAGGGGGCGATGCTAATGAGAGAAATTGAAGTATTTATTGATACAGAAGAAATTGCCGAATTTTTCTTTCATGAGCTTGTAAAAAGGGGATACGTTCCTAGCGATGAGGAATTAGAAGAACTCGCAGATATCACCTTCGAATATTTAATTGAAAAAAGTATTATCGATGAAGAAATCCAAGATGAATAATCTTTTTGAATAAAGCGAACAAGGGCCGAGCATAGGATGCTCGCTAAGGCTGTCGAAAATCTTTCGATAGCTTTTATTTTGTTTGCTCTCTTTAATAATTCACCGCATTAATTTATTGTAATATTATTAGAGTTTGGTCTGTGCAACAAGTCTGTTGATTTCCGCTCCAGGCACTTCGCTTTCCGCGGGCATGCCGGGGAGCCTCCTCGTCGCTTCGCTCCTGCGGGGTCTCCCCAGCCCCGTACTCCCGCAGGAGTCTTCGTGCCTTCCTCTCCAATCAACAGGTGCATTCAATAAAAATTTCAACTCCTTAACTATTTAAAATAAGTGGTGAATTTAATGTTTAAGCCAATAGAGGTTACTCAAAGTGAGTATGAATTAGTTCCAGATGACCCTCTTCTAGGCTTGATTGGAAATAATATTGATTTTTCGTTTCTTCTTGAAAATGTTCATACTTATTATAATGAGGATAATGGCAGCTTAACTGATCCGCTTATTCTTTTTAAGATATGTTTATTGGGTATCTTTTTGGGATACGTTCTGATAGACAATATGGTTGGGGGACGTGTTTTATTTACGGATTCAACCCATTTAAAAGCAAGCACAAATAAACATAAATATACAAAGAAGTAAAGGTAGAGACTGGCGAATATTTTGAGGAATTAATAATTGATTTGCCCCCCTGTTGATTGGAGCGGAGGGCACTCGACTCCTGCGGGATAGAGAGGTCACTGGAGACCCCACAGGCGCAAGCGCCGAGGAGGCTCCAGGACCTCCCCGCGGAAAGCGAGTGACCGGAGCGGAAATCAACTGGCCCTTTTGCAGAGACAATCAATAAAAATTGGTATTTAGATTTAGTAAAGAAAAAAATTGCCGAGCATAGGATGCTCGCTTTTTGTTTGATTGAAGAAAAATTTACGAAACCTTTTGATACATCCTTCGTATACATGTGTAGTCGGAGATGAGGGAGGGAAGCGAATGTTTAAAAAAATTCTAAAATCGATTTTAAATAGCAAACTGAAGTCTCATAAATACTCATCATCCAGTGATGCATGGAAGAAAATGAAGCATTATAAACACAATCAACTCGGGTCTCATCATTATAAGAAGAAACATAAAAGCGGAAGTTTTATGTCGAGTTTTTTTAGCAGTTAAGCCATTTATTGAAGGAATTATTATATGTGGAAAAGAATGATTCATACTGTATCTGGAATTATCGAAAAGCCGTTTCCAAAAAATGAGCTGATTGCGAACCGTTATAAAGTAATCGAGCAAATTGGTGCGGGCAGCTATGGTTTTTGTTATCTTGTGCTTGATCAAGAGAATCATCAAATAAAGGTGTTAAAAACATTAAGGCTGCACAAAAGAATGACTGAGGCGGGAAAACACAGCTTCGAGTTCGAAAAAAAACTATTGGCTTCTCTTAAACATCAAGGATTTCCCCGTTATTTTGAGGATGGAATATATAAAGAAATTCCATTCTATACGATGGAATACATGGACGGGAAAAATTTTGAGCAGTTGATCTTTATCGAAGGCAAAATTTTTCCGGAAAAAGAGGCATTTTTAATTGCCGGTCAATTACTTCATCTTATTGGGCTTTTACATGACCAACAAATCATTCATCGGGACATTCGTATACCAAATGTCATTGTTGCTGATTCTACAATCAGGCTTATTGATTTTGGGCTGGCCCGTAAACTGCGTCCACTGAATGCTACGGAGCGTAAATGGAAAAGAGACCTTCGAAAAGAAATAAACCCGCAAGCGGATTTTTACGGTCTCGGCCATTTTCTTCTATTTTTACTATATTCTGATTTTCCGGTACCAAAAGATAAAAAAGAGAAAAGCTGGGAAGAAGAACTGTCGATTTCAAGCGGGGCAAAGCATATTATTAGACGACTTTTACAAATTGAACCGGCATATGAAAATTGCAAACAAATTGAAACGGATATTTTAGAGATTATTTAGGGGGATAACTTTCAATGTCATTTTTTAATAAGGTTTTTGCTAGTGTTGGAATAGGAGCAGCAACAGTCGATACAAAACTTGAAAAAGATACGTATATGCCCGGTGAGGCGGTAAAGGGAATCGTTGAAGTATTAGGCGGAAAGGTTGAACAGCAGGTTGACGATATATACTTATCATTAAATACCACTTACTTAAGGGAAGCGGACGACCGCAAATATTCGGTTACCGCTTGTATCGATCGCTTTCGCTTGACAACCCCTTTCACCATTCAGGTAAATGAAAAAAAGCAAATTCCTTTTTCTTTTCAGCTTCCTGATGATACACCTGTTTCGATTGGAAGATCGAAAGTCTGGGTTTCTACAGGGGTGGATATTAAAAACGGTGTAGATCCAAGCGATAAGGATTATTTAAAGGTTGTCCCCAATCCATTAATGACAGCGGTCTTTAATGCGATTGATCATTTAGGGTTCCGCATTCGCGAAGCTGATTGTGAAGAGGCACCCCATCGATTACGCAGGAGATTGCCGTTTGTTCAAGAGTTTGAATTTGTGCCAGCTTCCGGACCGTTCCGTGGAAAATTAGATGAATTAGAAGTAGTTTTCTTTCCTTCAGGAAATGGATCCATGGACATCATGCTGCAGGTTGACCGCCGCACCAGAGGATTATCAGGGATATTTTCAGAAGCACTGGAAATGGACGAAACCAATGTCAGATTAACCGTTTCAAATGCAGATATTCCGTCTTTACAGCAAAAAATCGAAAGTGTGATTCATAGATATTCTTAAGCTTTTTACGATGAAACCAATGGTTTCATCGTTTTTTTATCCGCTAAGAACGTTCAAAACCTAAGGAAAATCCTTAGGTTCTTTTTCGGCCGCCTGTTGCTTGATGTTCTTTTGCATGTGCCTCGTGTTCAGCCACAATTGCTTCCGGCGGGATATGATTATTTTTCTTAGGTGAAGCAGTACGGTTTCGATGTTTTTTTCCCATTCGTTTATTCTCCCTCCTTTACTTCATTAACAACTAGTTTCCCAAAAATTTAAAAATTCATGTCACATTCTCAGAAAGGTTTTTCATTACAAATTGATTGTGATATATTGTCCTTGGTGGGCAGAATATCCACCCCAAGGAAAAATGGAGTTGATTTTTCCCAAGACATGATTGGAGGATCATATATGAGCGTACATATTGCTGCAAAAGAAAATGATATTGCTGAAACAGTCCTGCTTCCGGGAGATCCGCTTCGGGCAAAATATATTGCAGAAACCTTTTTAGAGGGTGCTGTATGTTATAACGAAGTTCGTAATATGTTTGGTTTCACCGGAACCTATAAGGGAAAAAGAGTGTCTGTCCAAGGAACAGGAATGGGGATTCCGTCCATTTCGATTTATGTGAATGAATTAATTCAAAGCTATAATGTCCAAAATTTAATCCGTGTAGGGACCTGCGGCGCCATCCAAAAGGATGTGAAGGTCCGCGACGTTATTTTGGCAATGTCGAGTTCCACTGATTCCAATATGAATCGCCTTACATTTGACGGAATCGATTATGCCCCAACAGCCAATTTTGATTTATTGAAAAAAGCTTATGATGCTGGCATCGAAAAAGGCCTAAATTTGAAGGTTGGCAGCGTTTTTACTGCCGATATGTTCTACAATGATAATGCAAACCACGAAAAATGGGCCCAATATCAAATTCTAGCTCTTGAAATGGAAACAACGGCCCTCTATACACTTGCAGCTAAATTTGGTCGCAGAGCACTTTCCGTTCTAACTGTAAGTGATCACCTCTTAACAGGTGAAGAAACAACAGCCGAAGAAAGACAACTAACTTTTAATGATATGATTGAGGTAGCATTAGAGGCAGCAATTAAAGAATAAAACGTTAAACAACTCCTCTTCACATTTGAAAGAGGGGTTTTTAGTTTTTAAAAAAGGAACTGTATCCTCCCATGGAGAATTTAATAGTGAATAAGTGTGAGAATGATTATCGAAAACTGTCCAATTAGGTGTAGAATGAATTTAATAGTTATGTTTTATAAAAGATTGTGTGGTGAATCTTCTATATGAAAGAAGAGCTCAAGTTAGATATATCGGGAATGACTTGTGCCGCCTGTTCAGCAAGAATTGAAAAAGTTCTAAATAAGCTGGATGGTGTCGAGGCCAATGTAAATTTAGCATTGGAATCGGCTGCTGTTTCCTTTGAAAATGAAAAAGTTTCGAGTGACGATATCATTAAGAGAATAGAAAAACTAGGCTACGGGGCGACTGAAAAGGAGGATAGGAATGTAAAAGCACAACACAAGAAAGAAGAGTTAAAACAACGAAAAAATAAACTATTGTTTTCTGTTATTTTATCGATTCCCTTACTATACACGATGCTTGCCCACATGCCTTGGGATTTTGGATTACCTATGCCTTCAATTTTAATGAATCCATGGTTTCAATTACTGCTTGCTACACCGATTCAGTTTTATATTGGGGGACCGTTCTATACAAGTGCACTTAAAGCATTGAAAAATAAGAGTGCGAACATGGATGTTCTTGTTGCGCTTGGCACTTCTGCCGCCTATTTTTACAGTCTTTCTGAAGGGATTAAAACAATTGGAAATCCTTTTTATGCTCCCCACCTTTATTTTGAAACGAGCGCTGTGCTGATCACCTTAATTCTGTTAGGAAAATTGTTTGAAGCCCTGGCAAAAGGTCGGACGACAGAGGCTATTTCTAAGCTGTTAGGATTGCAAGCAAAAGAAGCAACCATTTTAAAAAACGGAAATGAAATCAGGATTCCGGCAGAAGAGGTAAAGGTTGCCGACACCATGATCGTAAAACCAGGCGAGAAAATTCCGGTAGACGGGGAGGTCGTTTTCGGACAATCTTCCGTAGATGAATCAATGATTACAGGTGAATCGATTCCGGTTGAAAAAAATACGGGGGATCCCGTTATTGGATCAACACTCAATAAAAATGGTACCTTAACGATAAAGGCAACAAAGGTTGGGGAAAATACGGCACTGGCCGGCATTATCAAAATTGTAGAAGAGGCACAGGGAAATAAAGCTCCGATTCAAAGGGTTGCCGACACCATTTCCGGCTATTTTGTTCCGGTAGTTGTAGCGTTATCGATTTTGACCTTCTTAATTTGGTACATTATCGTGGAACCTGGTCATTTTCCGTCTGCATTTAAAACGGCCATTGCCGTCCTTGTCATTGCCTGTCCATGCTCGCTTGGACTTGCGACTCCGACATCGATAATGGTTGGAACCGGTAAAGGGGCGGAAATGGGAATATTATTTAAAGGCGGAGAACATTTAGAAACGGCACATAAAATTAATGCAATTGTCCTTGATAAGACGGGGACGATTACAAAGGGGCAGCCAACGGTTACAGATTTTATTGCCTATCAGGAAGAAAAAAAGGTATTGCAATATCTTGTCTCTGCAGAGAAATCGTCGGAACACCCTCTTGCGGATGCTATAGTGCAATATGGGATGGCGAAAAGAACAAGTACACTGCCGGTAAAACGATTTGCGGCCGTTCCCGGTCACGGAATTGAGGCGAAAATTGGTGACGAAGAGGTCGTCATTGGAACACGCAAGCTAATGGAAACGAAGGGGATTTCTTACCAAACGGTTCAAAATGACCTTCTCCAATTTGAAAGCCAAGGGAAAACGGCGATGTTCATTGCGATTCAAGGAACGATCATGGGGATTATCGCGGTGGCCGATACCGTGAAGGAAAATGCTAAGCTGGCAGTTGATCAATTAAAACAGCTCGGAATTGAAGTATATATGTTAACAGGAGATAATGAGGGTACAGCTAAAGCGATTGCAAGTCAAGTAGGAATTAAGAAAGTAATTGCCGAAGTTCTGCCGGATGAAAAAGCAAATCATATTAAGAAACTTCAAATGCAAGGGAAAATGGTGGCGATGGTGGGCGATGGAATCAATGATGCCCCAGCACTTGCTCTTGCCGATATCGGAATAGCCATTGGAACGGGTACGGATGTAGCCATTGAAGTCGCTGATATTACCATATTGGGTGGAGAATTGACATTAATTCCAAAGGCAATCGCTTTAAGTAAAAAAACCATGTTAAATATTCGTCAAAACCTTTTCTGGGCTCTCATTTACAACTCGGCCGGAATACCGGTTGCTGCTTTAGGATTCCTCGCTCCATGGGTAGCAGGTGCAGCAATGGCGTTCAGTTCGGTATCAGTTGTGACAAATTCACTTCGTTTAAAACGAGTTAAAATTTAAATTCGTTTTTGGCACTGCCTAAAGGGGGGCTATTTAATTTTAAGACAACCTATCACTTTTCTTTGTTAATTTTAATAAAAAGATGTTATTCTAATCACTAAGGGTCCATTTTTCTATAGAAGACTTAAAAAATGGAGCTTTGTACATAGAGAAAAAAGGAAGATGATTGTTCTCGAAATTTATTTATATGGTGAATGAAAGTGGTGAAGGCTTTGGATGAAGAGAAAGTTGGACAAGAGCAAGCAGCAGCAGAAAACAAATCAGGCTATATTCGCTTCAAGAAATTCCATTTTATTATGCTTTTGTTTTTCGTAATTTTTCTGTCTGCGGGGATAACAGCTTTTGCGCTGGCATTTGGTAAAGAAAAAGTTGTTACGGTTGGAGAAAGGGCAGAATTTAAAAAATTCTATACTGCCTATGATACTTTGAATAATGGTTATTTCAAGAATGTGGATCGTCAAAAGATGATCAATGGTGCTATTAGCGGGATGGTTGAATCCTTGGATGATCCTTATTCTGATTATATGAGTGATGAAGAAGCTAAAAACTTTCACAGTACGATTTCTTCTTCGTTCGAAGGGATTGGAGCAGAAATTCAGGAGAAGGATGGGCATATTTTAATTGTGTCGCCTATTAAAGGATCTCCTGCCGAAAAAGCCGGTTTAAAACCGAATGATATGATTTCAGCAGTAAATGGAAAAAGCGTGCAAGGGATGACTTCTACTCAGGCTGTCACTTTAATTCGCGGGAAAAAAGGGACGAAGGTTGAATTAACCGTTCAGCGTCCAGGCTCGGATGCCCCTGTGAAAGTCCCAATCGTTCGTGATGAGATTCCAATTGAAACCGTATATGGAGAAATGGTTGGAAATGGAATTGCCAAAGTTCAGATTACAAGTTTTTCAAGTAATACCGCAAAGGAATTGGTTACGACATTAAACGATTTACAAAAGAAAGGCATGAAAGGTCTTGTTTTGGATTTACGTCAAAATCCGGGCGGATTATTAGACCAAGCCATCAGTATTTCCAGCATGTTTGTTCCTAAAGGGAAAGTGGTTGTGAAAGAACAAGACAGAAACGGTAAGATTAAAGAGTTTCCTTCACAAAATGAAGGAAATCCAACTCTCCCTTTAGTTGTTTTAATTGATAAAGGCAGTGCAAGTGCTTCAGAAATTCTATCAGCGGCGGTGAAAGAATCTGCCGGGGTTCCATTAGTGGGTGAAAAGTCATTTGGTAAAGGAACCGTCCAGACTGCACAGGATTTCCCTGATGGTTCTGACCTGAAATACACAATTGCCAAATGGTTAACTCCAAATGGGAATTGGATTCATAAGAAAGGGATTATGCCTGATTATCCGGTAAAACTTCCTGATTATGCTTCATTGCCAATCATTAATCCGGATAAGAAGCTGGTTCTTTCCAGCTCCTCAGAAGATGTGAAAACGGCACAAAAGATGTTAAAAGCAATCGGCTTTAATCCAGGCCGGACAGATGGATTCTTCGACCAGAAGACGAAAGAAGCAGTTGAAAAGTTCCAAAAGGCAAATAAATTAAAAGTAAACGGGTACCTAAAAGGTGATTCTACTATGAAGTTAATGGAACTTTTACGGGACAAAATCCAAAAGAATGATACCCAATTGAAAAAAGCGGTCGAAGTCTTAAAAACAAGAATGAAATAAATGTGAAAATCCGGATTCTCTTAAAAATGAGGGATCCGGTTTTTTTATTTACCCATGTATATTTCTTCAGCTGTTTTCCGAAAATGGACAGTAACAATCAGGATAAAGTTGGTGTTTGTTATGAGGAAACTAGTAATCGTAGTGATTGCACTTTCTTTTTTGGGGTATGGTCCGTTAAAATCGCTGTTTCATTTTGCTAAAGAATCAGCTAATGAGTTACAACTTTCTGAGCAAAAGGAGTCTGCTAATTTTTTAATTACTGAAAATAACTCAAACTCCCATGCATCAAAAACAGGTGCCGGAGTTATTGTTCAATATGATCAAGAAAACCATAAAATAAAGGCGGGTTCCGTTTTATTACCGGTAATAAAAACGGCCAACAGTACACCTAATTTCAATGAATTAAAGCAAACGGTGCAAAACAATTATGGAGTTTCCATTGATCATATTTTTATGCTAAACCCCTCATCGATAAGTAAAATCATTGATCAGCTTGCGCCGGAGGGTGTGAAAATCAAGGGAGTGAACAATCCATTACATGGAAAAGACGTACTTGCTTTCATTCAGCAGGAAGCAGTGAACCCTGAAAATACTGAGGAATTAAAAACGATTCTATCCTCGCTGAAAAAAGCAATTAAAAATCAATCCTCTGATAAATTATTGTCGATAGCACCGTCCATTATCAATGAAGCTGTTAATAGCATGAACACTGATTTAGGCAAGGGACAATTAGTAGGTTTGGGTTTATCAGCAATCATGAATCCAATCACCAAAATTGAACCATTGCAATTTGCCAAGGGAAATGAAAAGGAAGATTCAGCAACTGTGAATTCAATTCTGGAAGAGGAAGAGCAATCGAAAGCGATCATTAATTAAGGCTCTTTTCGTAAACTTTGTTGCTTTTGGAGCTTAATAAGGTTCATTTACTAAGTTTGTAGGCAATTTTCGCAAATATTCTTACGAAAAGATGCCACGAAGCATATAGTTATACGGGTTGATGAACTTATACGAAAAACAACAATCTATGCGAAAATAGCCTTAATTAAAAAGCGGATGGAAGCTCATCTGCTTTTTTCTTTTTACATTTTAATATTTTCGCTATAATGAAGGGATGTAAAAATGAAAAAAGGCAGGATATAGGATGAAAAAATCTGAAGTTTATATTTTATCCGGATTTTTAGGAAGCGGGAAAACTACTCTTTTAAAACGGATACTAGAAGAGGAACATAAGAAGGGAAGAAAAGTAGCCGTCATGATGAATGAGCTGGGGGAAGTGTCCATTGATTCAGATGCTGTCGATGAGGACGTTGCTTTAAAAGAATTACTTGGCGGATGCATTTGTTGTTCGATTCAGGATAAGCTAGAGGCGCAGCTTCAAGGATTACTAATCAATGATAAACCAGATGTGATTTACATCGAAACAACGGGGGCAGCGCATCCTGTTGAAGTGTTAGATGCGATTCTCTCGCCGCTTTTTGCAAATGTCTTACATATTAAGGGTATTGTCACTACCGTAGATGGCTTGAGATGGGTGAATCGGAAGTCCATGAGCCCTCAGCTTCAGCAATTAATTTTAGAGCAAATTAGACATGCTGATTTTATTATCGTGAATAAAATGAGTGAGTTATCGGACTCGGAACAAGCGAGAATTAATTTTGAGATTCAATCATTGAATTCAAAAGCAAGATGTTTGTTAACGAACTATTCACAGGTTTCGCTTAATCAGCTAAAAGAATTATCCGTTTCTTATCCGGATAAAACAAATGCTCGCATAAGCCAGAAAGATCTAAATTTATCTACTTTTGTTTACCAATTTCGCGGACCGGTCAGCCATACAAGGTTTGAAGAGTTTTTAAAAGCTTTACCTGATACAATATACCGAATGAAAGGGTATCTAAAATTTGATCCCAATAGTAATCCTTTTTTATTTCAATTCTCCTACGGTATGCCATTATATATGAGGGAACAAATGAATTTACCGTTAAACCTTGTTTTTATTGGGGAAAACATTGATTGGGACCAAATTAAAACGGCGCTTGAGCGGCTTGAAAATGATTTTGAAAATTAGCATGTGGATGAATGATATTTTGGTCTTCAGGTAACTCTTAAAATGTAGTTATATTTCATGGAAATGGGGGGTTAGATGAAGAAGGCAGCTGTATTCTTATTATTTATTCTTATCCTCCTTAATGGCCAAGCTGTAAGTGCAACAGATATCAGTTATAAGATTGAAATGCTCCCTTGGCAAGATGTCAATGATATTTTACCAAAGTACACAAAGTTTATTGTTTTGGATGTGGAGACCGGGAAACAATTTAAGGTACAAAGACGTGCAGGCAGCCATCACGCGGATGTACAGCCATTGACCGCTAAGGACACAAAGATCATGAAAAAAATCTATGGGGGAAAATGGAGCTGGAACCGCCGGGCGATTATCGTTATTCATAAAGATCAATGGATAGGCGCTTCGATGCATGGAATGCCGCATGGTGCAGGGGCCTTGAAAAATAATTTTCCAGGTCATTTCTGTATCCATTTTTATGGGAGTACGACACATCGGACAAACTCCATGGACTTATCCCATATGTTAATGGTTTTAAAAGCTTCAGGAAAACTGGATGAGTATTTGGGAAAGGCAAACCCATATGAGGTCGTGAATGCGTATATTACGGGATTTAAACAGCAGGATGCAAAAATTATTTCGACGCCTTCCTTGCAAAAAATTAAGTGGAAACCGGTCCTTGCAAAAATTGAAACGGTGAGAATCTCAAGGTTACCTATGCTTCCACCAGAAGACTTAACAGAACAAATTAGTTTGGATGTTCCCATTGAAATTGATTGGTACATAAAAAATAGAGGAAGACAAACATTTAACGGTCAAATTCATATGGTGCGATTTTCACCCAACGAGGGATGGAAAATTGATTCAAAGCAATTTTTAAAAGAGAATTATTTACAATAAAATAGAACACCTTTATAAATGAAGAGGACATTTATAAAGGTGTTCTATTTTATGGCTGTTCTCCAAATTTAACAAAGGTCCGCTCATCTTCGATAAGTCCGCAAGCTCCGCATTGTATGCGGAATTCAGGTCCTTTATACGGGATATGAAAGGGTTCTAATTCCGTTGCACTATACTCTCTTACGACCACACCGGATTGTGGGTCTAGCTTGACCGAGTGTGCAACTTGATCAATAATATTAAATCGACTGCGGTTGGTTTTACAATTTGGACATCTATATGGGGTAGACATAAATTTCTCCTTTCCAAAAAGTTTGTCTTTTTTATTTTTTACAAAATACAAGGAAATATGTAACAATAACTTGAGGTGATTTAAATGCCAACTGGGTTGGAGTTTTTTGATTGGTTATTGGATCAATACAGAAGTGTCTGGAATAATCGATTATTAAGTGTTGAAAATCGGAACAGTGAGGAAATACTAAAGGAAGCGATAAAAAGAGAATTATTAGATGAAAACTCGCACCCTCGGGTTCGGAAAAACAAATATGAAAAATATTATTCCGCAATCAAAAGACTGATGGATTCAAATATTTCGCTTGAAACAAAAGTGCATTTAATCGAGGTTCATAATCAAATAATGGACGAATTAAATGCTTAAATTAGAAAGACAGCCAAACAAGGCTGTCTGCGTCTTCGAAATCCTTTATTCAGGAGTAAGCTGATCAAAGGTAATGGGAATCGTCTCGATTTCCTCTTTATTAATCGGCATGAAAATGAACAATATGCCAGTTCGTATTTCCGTTCGAATTTGACTGATTTTAATGGGAAAGGGGAGGACTAGTTCCTTATTAAAAGTCTGATTTGCTCTTTCCTTAATAAAATATTTTCTGCCTTTCTGTAAGGTATTAAATTCTCCTGTCATGGTCAAAAGCTGTTGATTGACGGTAATATGAAGATCTTCCTTACGCATACCCGGTATTTCGGCTTCAATTACAAGAATATCATCGGTTTCATATAAATCGCATTTTGGAAAAGAACTTTGTATTTTTGTAAAGGGGCTAATGGAGGGGCTATTTTTAATCTTCTCAACACTTTTTTCATCGAAGATTTGCTCCCAAAAAGAATCTGCTTGAAATCTTTGGGTCAATTCCAGCCATTTTTTAAGTTTATCCATTTCCATTCAACCACCACCTTAATTCATCATATTTTACATAACCAAAAACATACCATGAAATATTTACATAATTTCAGTAACGTCAATTTGGGAAAACTGCATATCGATATTTTTTGGGATTTTTACTTCGAGTGTTCCATCTTTATAATTTGCTGAAGCGCCTTTCTTTTTAACAATTGCTGGTAGTGTAATTGTATGTTTATCTTCATATTGGGGGATATGTTCGACAATAAGCTGGTTAGAAGTGTGGTAAATACGCAGCTGCTTGAGCCATTCCTCACTTTTAATCGGAATCCTTACATAAACAAAGTCATGTGTTTCAAATGCTGATGAATTTAATACACCATTGGCAGGCTGCTGGGTAGAGGTTCCTGAAGTGAATCCATTAAACATTTCGTTTGGATTCATCATCCCGCGCATGCTTCCGGGAATTATCTTTCCTATTAGGTCCTGGACATAATTATTGATTTCTTCAGGTTTCATGCTTTGCAGGTTATTCTTCATATCCTTATTAAAAGGGAACATATTAAAAGGGAACATTTTTTTCATCCTTTCAACTGCCTAAAAAAGGTTCTTATTCGTCCTACATCATACTATGCTGGTAGTCGCCTATCCGTTATTAAAACCTACTTTTCTCAGTTGAATTAGAAGGGATAATGTTTAAAATTTGCATATATAATCAAATCTTTTTAACATATAGTAAAAAGATAAATTAAAAAATAGAGAGGTAATGGTTTGTGAAGAAAAAAACCGCATTGATTACCGGAGGGGCAACCGGCATTGGAAAAATCACCGCTCTACAACTTGCAGAAAAAGGATATCAGCTGATTATTAATTATCGAAACAGTGAAATAGAAGCAAAAAGACTTGTAAAGCAACTTGAGGAGAATTTTGGGACTGAATGTCTTTTAGTTCAAGGGGATGTAGCCAAACAAGAAGATTGTCTACGAATGGTTAATCAAGCCTTAGTAAAATTTCCTTCGATTGATGTCTTAATCCATAATGCAGGACCATACATACATGAAAGAAAAAAACTAACGGACTATTCTTTTGAAGAATGGAGTTATTTATTAAATGGAAATTTGTCAGCTGTTTTTTATTTATCAAAGCTGACGATTCCAATTATGAGAAAAAATAAATGGGGAAGAATCATTACCATGGGGTTTGATCGAGTTGAAACAACACCGGGGTGGATTTACCGTTCTGCTTTTGCTGCAGCTAAAACAGGACTTGCTTCTCTGACAAGAACGATTGCCATTGAAGAATCGATGCATGGAATTACAGCCAATATGGTAAGTCCAGGTGATATTACCGCTGCTTGGAAAGAAAAGTTAATTGAACAATCATTTTCTTCAGAAGATGAGCTTACCACTGTTGGCAGACCGGGGACAGGTGAAGATATTGCAAGAGTGATTTCCTTCCTTGTTGATGAAAAATCAGGTTTTATTACCGGAAGTATTATCCCCGTGACCGGGGGAATAGATGTATTGGGTAAAGGATTGAAAGACGAACATAATATAAAGGAGTCCTAATGGAACATTAGGACTCCTTTTGTATGCTTGCTTTTTGAAACCATTCCTACTGCAAAGGCGCATACATGGAATGAAACAGGTTTTTTTGGTGGATAATAGAAGTGAATCATCAATGGAAAGGAGCAAAGGAAAATGAGCTTTAATATTAATCGAATTAATCCTAATCAAACCCAGATATTTTTTCATGATGGTCGATTTGAAACGTTAACCAATGAGGAATTAGAAGAATTTTTGCTCCAGATGGGTATAAGTGAAATGAATGAAACAATCGAACAAAGCGTCACGGATTAACAGTAGTAAAATGATGACTATGCACCCAAGGGCGCTTAGTCTTTTTTCTTTAAAAAGAAAAGCAATCGGCAGCGGCCGATTGCTTTTAAGCTTCTAATAAATGAGTAGAATCTGTTTGAAGAGAGTCGTTCCTCATTAAATAGAAGGTATATTGATCTTTTGGAATTTCATATAAATCGTAAACCTCACCATTGGCATTTAATTGCTCATACAATGATTTTCGTGTCTCATTTGCTTTGATGACATAAGGAAGTTTCTCCGCAGCTTTAATGGAGCGTATATTTACCTTACGGATTCTCATATATATCGTTTCAATTCCGGTCTCATAGAAAAGTTCGCTAAAAAATGCCTCTTTGGCTGCATTATTATACCCTTTTCCATGATATGGTTTTCCTAGCCATGTTCCCAAAAATCCTGCACTGTCTTCAATGTCAAACAAATTAATCGTACCAATTGGGGAGCCCCATTCATCCAGAATGGTGCGGGAAATTAATTCACCGCGTTCTTCAGCTTCAATGGTTTTCTTTGTAACGAATAAAAATTCGTCATACGATGATGCTTTTTGGCGAACAAAAGGGAAGACATCTGGATGCGTCATTAGTTCGTAAAGTGTATGGCTGTCGTGTAGATCTCTTTTCTTGAGCATGTATACCCCTCCATTTAGGGCAATCCGATCCCATGTCAAAAGAAAACGGCCCACCCTCGAAATTTTTTATAAAATTGCTAAAAAATTTCGGGGTGGGAATCGAACCCACTAGAACCAGTAAACTGGTGGCGCACCATTTGCCTTCCCTATATCATTTTTTTGAAAAACAAAAATTAAAATAATCCCCCAAATTCAAGTTACCATTAGTCTCATCAAAAGTATGATACCATAAAAAAAGAAAAAAAATAAATAGGTTTTTGTTTGTTTTTCTACTAAAATTTTTTGGCAATTTTCTACAAGGTTTTTGCCTCTTCAAAAACCATTTCTCCACCAATCATCGTCCATTTTGGTTTTGCTAGATAATGGAGGGGATGGTGGCTCCATAATACAAGGTCAGCATCTTTTCCTTCTTCAATGCTTCCAAGACGGTGGTCAATTTTTAAATTTTTTGCCGGAAAAATTGTTATTCCTTCTAAAGCTTTTTGTTCCGGTAAACCTTCTCTAACAGCGATTCCTGCACAAATATTCAAATATTGAATCGGCGTATAAGGGTGGTCGGTGGTAATTGAAACTTCTACCCCATGATTGGTAAGTTCCTGATAAGTTTTCCAAGTTTTATTTTTTAATTCGACTTTAGACCTTCTTGTTAAGGTAGGTCCGACTGAAACCTTTAGGTTCAACCCAGCTAATTCATCGGCAATTAAATGTGCCTCAGTACAATGTTCAATTCTCAGGTCAAGATTAAATTCTTCCGCAAAACGGATGGCTGTAATGATATCATCCGCTCGGTGGGCATGGATCCGAACGGGGATTTCCCTTTTTAAGGCCATAACTATCGGAGCAATCCTAAAATCCTCTGGATTATCAGCGTAAATGGCTTGATAAAATGCCTCGCGTAGCTTACCCATTATGCCCATTCTTGTAATAGAGTCGCTATTTCCATGACTGTGGATTCTTTTTGGGTTTTCACCTAACGCAATTTTTAATCCCGCAATTTCTTGTACCAGCATTTTTTTTATATTTTTACCGGTAGTTTTAATCACCGATGTTGTCCCTCCGATTATATTTGCACTTCCCGGCATAATATGAACGGTAGTAATCCCGCTCCGAACAGCATCTGAAAAAGCGGCATCTAACGGGTAGGCACCATCGAAGGCCCGTATATGCGGGGTTAGCGCCTCGGCTGTTTCATTCGCATCGTTTCCTGCCCAACCCGTGCCTTCATCATAAAGTCCAAGGTGGGTATGGACATCAATAAAACCTGGTAAAAGATAGGCATTCTGACAATCAATTATTTTTACATTAAAGTCGGTGATGATATGCTGTCCAACTTTAGCGATTTTTCCCTTTTCAATTAAAACATCCCCTGAATGAATAGGATCGGTGGTAATAGGGTACACCGTTGCATTCTTCAAAAGTATTTTTGTCATATTTAAACCTTTCTTCCTATTTTTCATGTATTTAACTGTTTTACCAAGCAGTATATTTTCCGAAAAAAGTTAAAAATGTTCCGAGCGGATAACTTTTACTCTTATATATGCAAAAAAGCCCAATTTTGAAACTGTTTCACTTATTTATATTTTTAAGTTATTTTGCCCGTGTTCCCTGTTTTAAGCCTGAAATAAATAAGCGGATTTTACCAGAAAGAATGAAATCTTTTCCGGTATGGAGCGTACATATAAAAGAATGGAATATTTTCAGATGTAAAAGGAGGGAGTTTTGTTGGTTAAAAGTGAAGAAAGGCTGTTGGCAGCATGTCTTTATATAGTGAGTTTTATTTTTCCGATTATTGGTCCATTAGTCATTTGGCTAATTAAAAAGGACGAATCATCATTCATTGATTATCACGGAAAAGAGTATTTTAACTTTTTTATTTCCTATACCATTTATTGTATTATAGGCGGGATTTTAACGATAATAATTATCGGTATTGTTGCCTTGTGGGTTTTAGGGATTGCAGCGGTGGTTTTTACCATCATAGCTGCTATAAAAGCGTACGAAGGCCAAGAATACCGGTTTCCATGGATTTTCCGTTTAATTCAATAGAAAAATTTATAACAGCCCGGCAAAAATAATTGCCGGGTTTTGAACGTTTGTCTAGGTCAAACCTAAAAGGCATTTCAGTTTGAGTGAGAAAATAGCAAAATATGTGAATTCAAATGATTAAGAGACTTTTTCGAAGGTCTCTTTTTTGTTTTACGAAAATTCTCTATCATTTTTTTTCATTCATTTAATAGACTGATATAAGAGGAATTGATAAGGAGTTTTCATAATGAAAATAGATCAATATTACCGCGAATCCGCATGTCTTAGCCTAAATGGCAGCATCGCTGCACTAATTCCTACAGTTTTTATTACTTTAGCAGACCTTTCTTTTTTCAAAAATAAGGATTTGATCCTGTTAACCATCCCTTTTATAATTTACAGCTTTATTAGCTTTCAAATCTACTTATTCAAAGTTAGACAAGCAATCCGGATAAAAAGAAATTTATTGAGATCTCGTAATTTCTACCATTCCATTTTTGAGACAAGTCATTTATTAGTGGTTTATTTACCAAAGCGCTTACAGCTCTTTTTTCCAGATGGACACCTAGCAGGAGAGATAAAAAAATACCGTGGGAAAAAGGTTGGTTTTCCGGTATTTTCCAAAATATATGCGCTTTATGATTTGAATAATCAAGTAATTGGAATTTTCAAGGTTAATAAAGGGAAGTATCACAAAATTGAGGTATATGACCGGAACCAGGTTTATCGAGGATATTATCAAATACAGAAATTAAACTTTCGAAAATATAAAAAAGAGCTTTTTAATGCAAATGGAAGGTTTATTGGGGCGGTGGAAGGAGCTTCCCATTTTATGGATGAGAAGATTATGAATTCCGCCAATCGCCAATTAGGAAGGTTACGCAGAGGCTGGATGCCGCTCGAATGGAGTAATTTTTTTCCGGAGCCCAATACCCCGGTTCTTTCATTTCCGGATCGTTTGTCCGAACAGGACAAGCTTTTACAAATGTCCTTTCTCGTTAACGAATATTTCATTGAAAGATAAGTAGGAGGTTTTCGTTCCTTTCCCAGCCAGAATTTGATACTATAATGAATAAATGCTATCACGTGAAGCTGGAGGGTTTTATAGTGCAAATCAACTTAATTAAAGGGCATGGTTCTGGAAATGATTTTCTTTTGATTGATGAAATTTCGAATTCCTATACATTTTCTGAAAAAGAAAGGGCTGAGCTGGCAAAGATTTTATGTAACCGAAATTCTGAACTCGGTGCAGATGGAATTCTGTTCATGATGAAAAGCGATCATGCAGATGGAAGAATGAGGGTATTTAATGCCGATGGTTCGGAAGCCTCAATGTGCGGAAATGGACTTCGCCTTGTTTCACGATATATTTGCGAAATGCTACAACAGGATGCAGCGGTTATTGAAACAATGAAGAAAGACTTAAAGGTGAGCAGACAAGCTGATATATATCCTGCTGTGACAACTTATCAAGTAGAAATCTCTCCTGTATCGTTTTTATTGGAGGATTTGCCATTACAATTAAATCAGCCGGTTTTAAAAAATGAAAAAATTTCCGAGCTATCTGAAGAACTAAACTTTACCGCATTAGCGGTACCGAATCCGCATTTGATTGCCATCGTTGAAACCGGGCAAATTCAATCAAATCTTCAAAAAGAATTAAGTGAAAAGGTTAATCGGCCGAATCAATTGTTTCCTGATGGTGTCAATGTAAGCTTTGTAAAAGCCTTAGACAAGGGAAATATTTATGTGAGAACATTTGAACGAGGTGTGGGTTTTACAAATGCCTGTGGTACGGCAATGTCTGCCTCTACTCTTGTTACCTGCTTGAATGGGTTAAATGATTTTGAAAAGGTTGTAAATGTTTATAATAATGGCGGCAAGGTTCAATGTGTGGTTCATCAAAACAATGAAACCTACCATATTGATTTGATCGGAAATGCTACCTATTTGTATACGGCTTCCATAGATGTTCAATTAGAAACAGGCATTTATACCATAACAGCAAAAGAGGATTTATCGGAACAGGCAGCATACGAAAAACTTCAATCAGAGGCGCAGGCGTTTTTGGATGACGCAATGAAAGGATAAGGACTCCCCTTATCCTTTTTTATTCGATTTCAAAACCTCCAAAACAGGGGCAAATGGCTGTATCTGCTTGGTTGAAAAATAATGACGAAATGGATCCCCCTGTTTACGGACGCGATTCAGGGCATTTTGCATATTAAAATGTACTGATTCAATTTTCTCGTTTACCTCTTCCCAATAAAGAGGTGTCGCTACCCCGGCATGTTCATTCCCCCTCATCGAATAAGGAGCAACAATCGTTTTTCCTTCACCATGCTGGATATAGTCCACATACAAGCGATTCCCTCGGTTTTTTTTCATTCGCTCGATTGTAAACGAATCAGGGTCACGTGATATTAAGTAGTCGGCAATAAAGCTTGTGAACAGCCTTGTATCATCATAGGTAAACGTATTTTCAGGTAAAGGAAGGTAAATTTGTAATCCTTTATTTCCTGATGTTTTGATAAAGCCAATCAGGTTCAATTGATCAAGGACTTCTTTTATTAGCAAAGCGGCTTTTACCGCTAAATGAAAAGCATCCTTTGACGGTGGATCTAGATCAAAGACGATTTCACTTGGACCTTTGCTATAAATGGTTTGAAACGGAACATGAAATTCAATGGCCAATTGATTTCCGAGCCAGATTAGTGTTTTAAGATGGTTACAAAGGATATAATCGATATTTTCATGTTTAAAGGTTTCTACGAATTCCGGAGCATAATCAGGACAGTTTTTTTGATAAAAAGGTTCCCCAAACATTCCGTGCGGGAAGCGAATGACCGTTAAGAGACGGTTTTCCAGAAAGGGCAGCATATACGGGGAAATTTCCCTTAAGTAAAGAATGAAATCTGCCTTTTGAATATTTAGGTTATCCCAGAGCGGTTTATCCGGGTGTGTGATGTCTAAGTCCTCCGGAAGATTTTTTTGTTGGAATAGGAAGTGGTCATACGTGCAATCCGCTGGCTCTAAATCAAAGCGGAACCGGTCGAAATGCGGCTCGCGCAACTGTCCTTCATATAACTCTAAATATTTTATTTCCAGGCAAATGGCCGGCTCCACATAAATAAACTGTTCATCTTCCTTTATCTTATTTTGTTTAATGGTTTGTTGAAGCGCATTTTTTTCATCCGGTTTAAATCCAAAAAGGACCTGGCCAATCGGGTGAATCTTTTTATCTTGATACACCCCCACATAAAAATAACCATTCGCTTTTTCGAAGGAGGTTATAAAACAGCTTACATATTTCCAATTTTTATACTTCAGCCACTGGGTTGAACGCTTCCCTTCCTCCCATAGACTGTTTTGCTGCTTGGCGACAATCCCTTCGCCATCAAAGAGAACAACCTTTTCCCAAAGCTCATCAAAATTTTCGTATGCTTTCACATGCTGTACTAACTGATTTGAAAAAGGGTCTGCTTCGAGATGGAAGTGGAGTATTTCAAACAGTTTTATCAGTTCATTTTTTCGTGCAATAAAAGGCTTAGCATGAAGGGGGTTCCCTGAAATTTTAAGAGCATCAAAAATCATCAGCTGACATGGGGCGTTTTGTGCCTGTTCGTTAATTTTCATCTCTGACTTTAATCGTCCCCGTACTTGAATGGCAGAAAAATTGGCTTTGCACGGATTATCCAAAAATACAAGCTCCCCATCCAGCTTCAGTGGTAAAAAGGCTTCGAATTCCCTTTGATATTTCAATAAAAATTCTTCTATCTCTGGGAATTGGGGGATGAGGGGCTTTCCATTCCTGCTTGTTAACGTAATCCCCGCTGAATTCCATTCCAATAGTGCCCGGAATCCATCATATTTCACCTCGTACAGCCAATCGGAATGAACAGGACGTTCAAACGTCAGACTTGGAAGCATCGGTTTCATCTAGATTGGTCCCTTCTTTTTTCCTTTATTTTGTTTCAAATTGGCACTCTTCATCCTTTTCCAGTTGTTTATAGGAATGACAGGTTTGTCCGATTAGCAAAATAATAATAAAAAGAATGGAGAATCAGCTATGCATACGATGTGGAAGGGAAGTATCAGTTTTGGACTCGTGAATATTCCCATTAAGCTCCATACGGCGACGGAAGATAAGGATATTAAACTTCGGACCCTTCATAATAAATGTCATGCTCCAATCAAATATGAAAAAATCTGTTCCGTTTGTGAAGAAGAAGTAAAACCTGAGGATATCGTTAAGGCTTATGAATACACAAAGGGAAAATTTGTCGTGCTTGATCATGACGATCTTGAAAAGTTAAGGAAAGAAAATGAAGATAAAGCCGTTGAAATTATTGATTTTGTTAAAATCGAACAAATTGATCCGATTTATTTTGACCGCAGCTATTATATGTCTCCTAACGAGGGGGGCGGAAAAGCCTATTCCTTATTACGTAAAGCTTTGCAAGAAACTGGGAAGGTTGGACTTGCGAAAATTGTAATTCGTTCCAAGGAACAAATGGCTGTGATTCGGGTATATGAGAATACATTGGTGATGGAAACCATTCATTATCCTGATGAAGTGCGAAATGCAAGTGATGTCCCTAGTGTTCCTTCAGATGATAAAGTTACGAAAAAAGAATTGGATACAGCCATCATGCTGATTGACCAATTAACAACCGATTTTACACCGGAAAAATATACGGATGAATACCGGACGTCCTTATTAGAATTAATTGAGTCCAAACGGATGGAAAAAGAAACGGTGACGCCTGCTGCGAAGGAGGCTCCAACTAACGTTACCGATTTAATGGCAGCCTTGCAGGCCTCGATTGATCGCACCAGACCGGAAAATGCCGCTACACCGAAGAAAAAAGCTGCCGCATCAAAGAAAAAGACCGTTTCAAGAGTGAAAAAAGAAGCATAGTTCCAAGTTACTGCCGATTTGAATTCAGGTCAAATCGGTTTTTTTCATGTAAGACATGTAGAGGGGAATACAATAGATTAAAAAGGGGTGAGATAATGGTTAATGTCCTGATGATTACTGATCCCTGAATCGATGACTCGTTTGCAATTATGTATGCGTTGTTAAATCCCAAGATGAATCTTGTCGAGATTGTCAGTGGATATGAAATTCCCTGGAAAAGTATTGCTGATTTTCGCCCAAAACCGGATCAAGAACTAGCAGAATCTCTTGAACAAATCGGCTTAGAAGCAGATTATCAAAAGTTTGTTGTTCGGTTCATGGAAATTTTTCTTTAGTAAAGTAAATAACAAAATTCGTCGTGGAATTTGACTTTTAAATGAATATAGTATACTATGAGATTACGCTTTAAGTTCGTTAATATTTATTGGATTAAGTAGCCGTAACTGCACAAACATGTGGGTAATGTCTATTGCCCAATTTGTGCGGGTTATGGCTTTTCTATTTTTAAATGTAAAATAAACTTTAAAGTGAACAATATGTTGGGGGTAAGATCCATGAAAAACGGTAAAGTTAAATGGTTTAATGCAGAAAAAGGTTTTGGATTTATTGAAGCTGAAGGCGGTCAAGACGTATTCGTTCACTTTTCTGCAATTCAAACTG
This sequence comes from Neobacillus niacini, assembly GCF_031456445.1. Taxonomy (GTDB): domain Bacteria; phylum Bacillota; class Bacilli; order Bacillales; family Cytobacillaceae; genus Neobacillus; species Neobacillus niacini_I. Next base: position 107,653 of record NZ_JAVDUQ010000002.1, read on the forward strand.
AAGGTTTCAAAACATTAGAAGAAGGTCAGTCCGTTTCTTTTGAAATCGTTGAAGGTGCTCGTGGACCACAAGCAGCTAACGTAAAAACAGTTTAATCTTTTAAATAAAAGGTGATGCTCGTGAAATGCATCACCTTTTTATCTATAACTTGATACTAAATCCTTTTGATTAGGAATAGAATTAAAGGATGCATGTTTTTGATTTGCTCTATGGCTTTTTTATTTGGGAACTTTTTGGACGATAATAAGCGCAAGGAGTGAAGAATTTTGGCTTTCGGCAGAAGAAATGATGTGGAAGTAAAATTAGAAGAAACAAAGGTTTGGGAATGTACTTCAGAAAATTGTAAATGCTGGATACGCGACAATTTTAAAAGCAGTGAAGTACCACTCTGCCCAATTTGTAAAAGTGAAATGAAACAGGCTACTAGAGAATTACAGGTTATTCATAACCATAGTAAAAACTTTATGTAAGTATAAAAAGCAGGGGTTTTGCCCCTGCTTTTTATTATTCTCCAATATTTTCTTTACAATAGGCGATAACTAATTCTTCTTCGTCTTCTTCTAAGGCAAAATCTAATACTTTCTCTGTTGCACTTTCGTAAAAATGATAATTCGTGATTTTCTCCCCATTTTCATCCATCACAAAGATCACCTTCAAGCCAATCCCTTTATCTGAATAAAGTTCATCCTCTTCATCTACTTCAAGTTGAAGGAAAAATTCATAACGATCGCCTGAAAGCAGGCCAAATGGATCTTCAAGTTTTTCAACTGTATGACCAGTAATGTTCAAATTTATCATCCTTTGCTTATGTATGAAGTCTTTCTTATTATACACAAATTTTTTTCTTAGCTAAGATTTTCGTGAATGTATTAAAAAAACACTTTATTTTAAAGTGTTTAAGAAACAATATGTATGGAGGAGAAGATGAGATTCGAACTCACGCAACGGTTGCCCGTCCTAGCGCATTTCGAGTGCGCCCCCTTATAACCACTTGGGTACTTCTCCATTGGAGCGGGTGACGGGAATCGAACCCGCACCACCAGCTTGGGAAGCTGGAGTTCTACCATTGAACTACACCCGCACTATTCCTTTTAACATCAAAAATTATACCACAATATATTAAATTCAACTAGTTTTTTATTATTGTATTCAAAAACAACCAAAGTCATTCAAAATATGATTGTTTTTGAAAGAAAATGATTGATTTTTGCAATCGGTTTCAGTAATATAGAATCAAGAACAATAATTCTAGGTGGTGATGACTTGTTAACACCAGAACGTCATAGACTTATTTTACAGCTTTTAAAGGAAAAGAATATCGTTAAAATCCAGGAAATAGTAGACCTTACCAATACATCTGAGTCAACAATACGCCGTGATTTATCACAATTAGAGACGGATAAACATTTAAAAAGAATACATGGCGGCGCATCACGGCTTCAAGGGAAGCTGCAAGAACCAAGCATGATTGAAAAATCAGCCAAAAACCTTCAAGAAAAACGGCGTATCGCCCAATATGCCGCAAGTCTGGTGGAAATAGGCGACTGCATTTATCTTGATGCTGGATCAACGGTGCTTGAAATGGTTGAGTTTTTAAATCTAACTGACATTGTTGTCGTAACAAATGGTTTAACTCATTTAACACCACTATTAAATAAAGGGATACCCACCTATTTAGTTGGTGGATTTGCTAAGCCGAAAACGAATGCAATTATTGGTAGGGGAGCATTGGCAAGTCTTGATTTATACCGGTTTGATAAATGCTTTATGGGGGTGAACGGAATCCATCCGCAGTTTGGTTTTACAACACCAGATCAAGAAGAGGCGATGGTAAAACATAAAGCGATTTCTCTTTCGAGAGAAGCGTATGTGTTAGCCGATGACTCAAAGTTTTCGGAAATTGCCTTTGCAAAAATAGCCGATATTTCGGAGGCTGCGGTAATAACCAATGAACTTGACGATGAAACACAAACACAATACAAAAATAGAACTACATTAAAGGTCGTGACAGCATGATTTATACATTAACTTTAAACCCTTCTGTTGATTATATTGTTCAACTCGAAAGTTTCCAATTAGGAGAGTTGAATCGATCAACGAGAGAAACTAAGTTTCCTGGAGGCAAGGGAATCAATGTTTCAAGAGTGTTAAGCCAGTTAGCTATAACGAGCAGGGCATTAGGCTTCAATGGTGGCTTTACGGGGAAATACATTGAAGATTATCTGCAAAATGAAAAGATAGAAACGGATTTTATCAAAGTAAAAGAAGATACTCGAATCAATATTAAGCTGAAAACAGGCGAAGAGACCGAAATCAATGCGAATGGTCCGATGATTTCCGAAGAAAATTTCAACCAGTTACAGAAAAAAATTGGCCAATTAACTGAAACTGATTTGTTAGTTCTGGCGGGAAGTATTCCTTCGTCAATGCCTGTAACCACATATGAAGAATTGGTTAAAATTTGTAAAGAAAGTAAGGCAGAATTCGTTGTTGATGCAGAGGGAGAATTATTAAAAAAAGTACTTCCCTACCACCCATTTCTAATTAAACCAAATCATCACGAGCTTGGCGATTTATTTCAAACCACCATTTCAAGCTGTGAGGAAGTCATTCCATATGGAAGAAAATTAATTGAAATGGGTGCAAAAAACGTGATTGTTTCACTTGCGGGTGAAGGGGCTGTATTTATTAATAAAGAAATGGCCGTTATTGCGGAGGTTCCAAAAGGAAAGGTAAAAAATTCAGTGGGTGCCGGTGATTCAATGGTAGCAGGCTTTTTGGCTGAATATCAAAAAACTTCAAATGTGAAAAAGGCGTTTCAATATAGTGTAGCGGCAGGCAGCGCAACCGCCTTTTCACTAGGCTTGTGTACAAAAGATTTAATCGAAGAACTCCTTGTGCAAGTGAAAATTATAGAGGTAGTTTAGGAGGAGAAACTATGAAAATTACAGAATTGCTCACAAAGAATACCATCCTTTTAAATATAGAAGGCAAGGGGAAAGAAGAAGCCATCGACCAGCTTGTTGATGTGCTTTTAAAGGCCAATAAAATAACGGATCGAAATGAATTTAAAGCGGCTATTTTAAAACGGGAAGAACAAAGTACAACAGGCATTGGTGACGGAATTGCGATACCTCACGCTAAAGTAAAAGCGGTAAGAGAAGCTGCCATCGTATTCGGTAAATCCACTTCAGGTGTAGATTATCAATCACTAGATGGTCAGCCTGCCCATTTGTTTTTTATGATTGCTGCACCGGAGGGCGCTAATAATACTCACCTTGAGGCACTTGCACGCCTTTCAGGATTATTAATGAAACAGGAAGTACGGGAAAAATTACTACAAGCAGTTTCTGCAGACGATGTCCTTGAGGTTATTAATTTTTATGACCAAGAAGATGAAGTAGAACAAGATGTGTCGAACAAAAAGAATGCCATTGTAGCAGTTACCGGATGTCCAACAGGGATTGCCCACACATATATGGCGGCTGATTCTTTAAAAGCAAAAGCGGCTGAAATGGGTGTTGATATTAAAGTTGAAACGAACGGTTCCGGCGGAGCGAAAAATGTTTTAACAAAAGAGGAAATTGAAAATGCGGTAGCGGTCATTATTGCTGCTGACATCAATGTGGAAATGGAAAGATTTAAAGGGAAGCATGTGATTCAAGCGGCTGTTGCTGACGGTATTCGCAAGCCGCAAAATTTGATTGAGCGTGCCCTTAAGCAGGATGCACCGGTTTATGCGGGGAATGGCGGCAAAAGTGAGAATAGCGGTGCCGATTCAAGCGGAAGAAAAGGTTTCTATAAGCATTTAATGAATGGTGTTTCTAACATGCTTCCATTTGTTGTTGGGGGCGGTATTCTCATCGCAATCTGTTTTATGTTTGGCTATAATTCTTTTAAACCAGACGATCCATCCTATAACAAAATTGCTGAAGCATTAATGACCATTGGTGGCGGAAATGCATTTGGTTTGATTGTTCCTGTGTTAGCTGGTTTTATTGCACTCAGCATTGCTGACCGTCCAGGGTTTGCACCAGGTATGGTTGGCGGTATGATGGCAGCATCAAGCGGTGCTGGTTTCCTTGGCGGGATGATTGCCGGTTTCCTTGCCGGTTATGTTGTCGTTCTATTGAAAAAGGTATTTGCTGGTCTTCCTCAGTCATTGGAAGGAATTAAAAGTATTCTCCTTTATCCTTTATTTGGAATTGGGATTACCGGATTTATCATGCTATTTGCAGTCAATCATCCGGTTACATGGTTAAACAAGGAAATTACTCATTGGTTAACAGGTTTAGGAACAGGAAATGCTATTTTACTAGGTATTGTATTAGGTTTAATGATGGCTTTTGATATGGGTGGTCCCATCAATAAAGCAGCATATGTATTTGGTACTGGCTTGCTTGCTAATGGTGTCTATGAGCCAATGGCAGCGATTATGGCTGCAGGTATGGTGCCGCCGCTTGGTATCGCGATTGCTACTACATTATTCAAGAAGAAGTTCAATAAGCAAGACCGTGATGCCGGTAAGGCTTGTTATGTAATGGGTCTATCCTTTATTACAGAAGGGGCCATCCCGTTTGCCGCAGCAGACCCGCTTCGCGTGATCCCATCTGTGATGATTGGTTCTGCGGTTGCCGGGGCGTTATCTATGGCATTTGGAATCGGTCTTCGTGCTCCACATGGCGGAATTTTCGTTGTTCCGTTAGTTGAAGGCGGTGCATTTCAGTATGCATTTGCGATTTTAGCTGGTGCGGTTGTGACCGCTGTATTGCTTGGTATTCTGAAGAAGCCTGTGAAAAGTGAATAGTGGTGATTTTGGACCGGCAGCCGGGGGCTGCCGGATTTTTCTGGTTGCTATATAGGGTAATCGATGGAATGAAGGACGTTTTCTCGGGATGACCTGTGAAAACATCCTTCATCGAGGGGATGAAGACCGAAAAAAGGAGGCTCCCTTTTGAAAACGTCCTTTATCGAGGGGATGAAGGCCGAAAAAGGAGGATGCCCTGTGAAAACGGCCTTCATCGAGGGGATGAAGGCCGAAAAAAGGAGGATGCCCTGTGAAAACGGCCTTCATCGAGGGGATGAAGGCCGAAAAAAGGAGGCTCCCCTTTGAAAACATCCTTCATCGAGGGGATGAAGGCCGAAAAAAGGAGGGTACCCTGTGAAAACATCCTTCATCGAGGGGATGAAGACCGAAAAACGGAGGTTCCCTTTTGAAAACGTCCTTTATCGAGGGGATGAAGGCCGAAAACGGAGGCTCCCCTTTGAAAACATCCTTCATCGAGGGGATGAAGGCCGAAAACGGAGGATGCCCTGTGAAAACGGCCTTCATCGAGGGGATGAAGGCCGAAAACGGAGGATCCCCGTGAAAACATCCTTCATCGAGGGGGTGAAGGCCGAAAACGGAGGCTCCCTGTGAAAACATCCTTCATCGAGGGGATGAAGACCGAAAAAAGGAGGCTCCCTTTTGAAAACGTCCTTCATCGAGGAGATGAAGGACGAAAATCGGAGAATACCCTGTGAAAACGTCCTTCATCGAGGGGATGAAGGCCGAGAACGGAGGATCCCCTTTGAAAACATCCTTCATCGAGGGGATGAAGGCCGAAAACGGAGGATGCCCTGTGAAAACGCCCTTCATCGAGGGGATGAAGGACGAAAAACTAAAGAAAACATCTAAAAGCATCTTCTTCAAGCTGATCCATATCAAAAGCTGAGGAAAAACCATGAAAATGTATTTCGAAAAATATGAATAGCGATTGATAACCTCTTACTCAAAAAATGTCCATTGATGAACCCCTTGAATCTGTAGATATTTCCCCAAAATCTTGCAAATTCTCTTCTTCGAAATCACGCCTCCGCACCAATAAAATACCTCGTTCGTGGTAATCTTTCGAAGTGGAAATAAAAGCTTGAGTTCCTCAACATAGCGTAATACTGCAGATTCAGCCGTCTCACTACATCCGCAATCATGACAAAATAAACTGTGGCCTTGCGGAGACACAGAAAAAGAGTTACATACTTTACATATTGGACCCACTTTTAACGGAGCATGTTGATATGAAGGTAATTTAATCAAGGATAACTTATCGAGATGCAGTGCTGCTAATTGGCTTGCAATCGTCATGTGCCACTGATTTATCTTGGATGATTTCGTATCTAGTTTTTTCATAAAACGATTAATCTGAGATGAAAAAATGAACGGCAGTTCTGAAGGGGCCTTATATAACAAAAACTCGGGGTTAATAAAAATAACATGTCCTTCAATCGGGAGATTATATCCAAGTTTCTTCAAAAGTTGTCGGAGAAGGACCTTACTTCGTTTTAGTTGGTCTAAAGGATTTTGAATAGGGTTTCCTGAAACACTATGGAAATTTTCATGGTCGTAAATATAATCGCCTTCAAAATTCTTTACCTCAAAAAAATGTAAAGTTTCTTGGAAAATAAGAGAGGAATCAATCTGAAACTTTGTGTTCCCTACTTCCAGGAACAAATCATTTAAAATAAGCGGTTTACTTTGAAGTTGATCAACCAACAAATCGAACTGAACTTCACCTTCAAAGCCTTTTATAAGGCTCTGAAGATATCTTTTTTCATAAGAAGTGAGTTCCGTCCGTTCTTTCAAAATTTTAAATCTCTTCAAATCATCTGACTCAATCCGTGCTTTAAAAGGCATACTTCGCTCCTTTCTGTTTGTCCAAAAACCTAAATTTAGCTAAAATACATCCTCCACTACCTTTCTTTTAAAGCTCCAAGTAAATTTTATATAAAAATCTTTCGTTCAACAGGAAGAAATATGAATCCTTTGTTAACATTTTTTCGAGATAACGGAATAAACATTTTATTGGTTTGGGATTTTTGATGAGGGGGAGATGGAATGAACGATGTTTTTGAGAAAACTGCCAGATTTGAGCATCGATTTTGGCTGCAAATATTAGGGGATCATTCCCGTTTTATCCATGAAGCCTTAGGTCCTGTGGAAAAAAACGAGATTCAAATGGCTTCTGGATTTATTAATTCTTTTGACACCCTCCTTGAGCAGGCTAAATCTGCGGATATCAACCAATTAACTGAAAAAGCGGAAACTGAAACCAGTAAATTGCGGGAATATAAATTAAACTTAATTAGGAGACATTTAGTTGGTAAAATAAAAATTCATTTATCACCGACCTTTCTCAATCACATGGTAAATGAGTTAGAGGAATACCAGCGAATATTAAAGCACCTTAAATCACAAGAAATTCCGCCAGTGTATCATGAACTCCACCATCATCTAGTATGGATTATGGATGCGGCAGGCCATTCAAGCGCGATTTCCGCAAATCTTGATAGTGTTGAAAAAAGATTAAAAGAAAAAAGTGATTCTTATACAAAGCATTTTGAAGATTTTTACCTAAAGGCAGTAGAAATGGCCGGATTTTTGAGAACACAACTTACAAATTTTCCAGCATTAGAAAAACTGAATTCAGACGTTACTCTAGAAATTAAGTTATTTCAAAATTTTCTCCATGAAATTGAAGAACTTGAATTAAGTGCTCAAGCATTAGGGACGTTTTCCCCATTAATGGCAGACCATATGTCTCGAGAAGAATGCTATTACCTCATGAAGCTAGCCGAGTCGACGAAGGTTGATAACCCAGATTGTGATCCAACTAAGCCTCGTTTAAAAGAATAAAAAAACGCTGGTAAATTTTTAACGGGTTCCGTTGTGAGGGAGAAAATTTCATTTAACAGGGTAAAAAATTATATAATTAACACAATAATTTTTACCTTAATAAACAACTAAATCAGTATGACCAAAATGTACAATCCCATTTCTTTGATGAAATGGGATTGTTTTTGTTTAATAACTCCGTGATGCAATTGGTTGGTTAAATCTAACAGCTAAATCGACCAAACGGATTACTTCTGCTTCAATAATTTTAGTAATTTGACCACTAGTTTTGTTTGAGTATTTTTGGTAATTAAAAAATGTTGTTTATGGTAGTATATTTTTCGCATAGAAAATAAGCCGATATATACAAATTATGCATAAAGTCCTGTATAATATTAGCTTATTAATATTACTTTTATTTCGTTATTTACTTTCATCTTATTTTTGTAAAAACTGCTTAGAAAATTTAGGTTATAATAGTCTTCATTCGAATTAACCGTAAATGCCAAGGTAACCAGAACCCAAACACAACTAGATAAACTGGGATAGACCACCAAGTATGCCAACCTTTTAATTTCATATATCCTACTTGAACAAGTATCCATTCAGATGCCACTGAGATTAACGTAAAAAGGAGTACATAAAGCCATTTCTTATCAGGTTTATAATAATTAAGAAATATCACAGCGTAACAAGGAGCAATAACGGCATAACTCATTAAATCGCCAAGCCCTTCCTTTATAGGATTGCCTAAATCAAATAAATCCAGAATATACCCTACTATAGCAATATCCATTATTACCGAAATAAAAGCTCCCACTCCAAACGTAAGGTAAATCTCTCTCCACGTTAAACGTTTTGGCATAAATAGCATAAAAATTAAAACGATTATACCCCATATAATAGGAAACCATAGACCTTTCGCTGATAAATCCAAGTTTTTTACGACATTTCCCATGAAAAGCTCCCTTTCTAATTTTATTTATACCTTTACTTTTCGTAATATTATCAAGTTGTAAACAAATTTATATTAAATAGGTGGATTTGTGTTAGTCATTGTTATAGATACCAATGCTCCTTATGTAAGAAGAAAAAATGCTGCGGAACCATTCTGTTCCGTTATTCCCAACACAGATTAATGCCCTATAAGGGTAGCACGTATGGGAGATTAACCCTTTTTTGGTTGTTGCTCTAGTCTAGCCTACTATATCTAGATTACTTTAAAGCTTTACTATTTAATTCTTTTTTAAAATTATAGTCCCCGTATATTTCAACAATTTTTTCAATACACTTCATAATAACTGGATAATTAGTCATTAGTGAGTAAAAATAATAAAAAAGGAGGGGTTTTGTGAAACAACCAGATTTTGCTTTAGCTCAGGGATGGTGGTACCCTGCAATTCTTAGTATAATTCTACTTTTAATTGTTTTTTTCATGCCTAAGAAAAGAATAAGCTGGAAAGAAATTTATATAACTTTTGGGATAGTTGGTTATATTGTATGGATGGTTGATATGACAATTGCAGTTCCATTTGACATATTCGACATAGGTGACCCACAAAAAGAGGGGTTACCTGAGCTTACCCTATTCGGTATCATACCCTCATGTTTATCAGTTATTTATTTAAACTTATATAAAGAAGATAAAAAATGGTTCTGGGTTATCTTTTTTGTAATCTTGTCACTTATACTTGAATGGTTTACAACTAAAGTGGGATTAATGAAACGTTACAATAATTGGTGGTCAACCCCCGTTCACTTTATTACGTATGCTTTTTACTTACCCTGGCAATTAAAATTCATTAGGAGAAACCAGGCTTAAACTTGGTTTCTCTAATGAATTGTGACAACCATTCGTATTTTATCGTTATACCGTTTGGAAAACTTACTCGGAGTTAAAATATTGTAGTGGTTTACCGGTCTGCAATTTCAGACGCTGTTATGGCATTTGAATAACAACGGTATATTCATCTTTCGTAGACAATCTTTTTAATTTAGCTAAACGCTAGCCTCCAGTTCTTCTAATTCGAGCTGCTTTAGCAATCGCTTATTCTTCCGCTTGTTCTTTATCCATTCAAAAAATCCTCATCCGTTAAAGGGTTCTTTAGGAACTTATCAACGACTTCGCTTTCCGTATACTCGCTATATTCCGCAAAGGCAGATACAACGTTTCGTGTATGTTCGGAAATTACCCAATCCACATTATCTAGGTTTCGATTTTTCGGCTTTATATAGCTCCATTTCCTCATCTTGAATAACAGATTCCTCAATTTGGTTTATAAATTAGCATAAATTTCAGAAGGTTTTTTAGCATACAAATTGGACATTGACTAATAATTATTATGAACCAAAAAATAGGTATGCCAAACCTAACGCTAATTTGAAAGCTAAATCTTATTAAATCAACATTTATATGCAAAAAAAGAGACCAAATCGCTATGCTAATTGGTCATCTAATTCATATACTGATTATACTGTTTCTCCCCGTCAACGGAACCCGTTAGTAAATTTTCCAGCGTTTTTCTTACCCCTCCGTCTCCGGCTTTATTGCCATCAAAGCGACAACCGCAGCAATGATGCTCAATCCGCTCAGCAAAATAAAAATCCAATGATTGGACTGTTTCATGAGCAAGGCAATAAGCGGAGGACCGGCAGCCACCCCAATAAATCTCATCGAACTATAAACCGAAGTAATCGTTCCTCGTTCTTTTTTCTCAATCCCTTCGGTGATAAGGGCATCCAAACAAGGAAGCCCTGCCCCAATTCCTACTCCACTAATTAAAAACATGCTGATCATGAACCATAATTTTATCGAGAACCAAAGGGCAGCAATGGACAAAGCTGCAGCAACAATGCCGCCAAACGTCAACCATTTCATTAAAACTTTGTTTTCTTTAATGATCTTCCCGGCAATAAAAGATGATAAACAAAGAGCCCCAAGTGGTAATGCTAAAAAAAAACCTTTTTTCAGATTGTGAATCCCGTATTCCTTTTCAAAAATCTCCGAAAGGTAAAACAAAATTCCAAAGAGAACAAGCATTAAGATTCCGCCAATAAAGAATATGGCATATAACCATTTTCCTTCCTGTGTAAAGGTTTTTTTTACATTTTGGAAAAATTGCTTAAACGGAATTGGTTTTTGAGTCGATTTAGGGCACTTGACTAAAAATAACATTAAGAGCACGGAAATTCCGCAAAATACCGGAAACGAGAAAAATGGTAAAAACCAGATGAAACCGGCTAAAAAAGCTCCCAATATTGGGCTTAACACCTTCCCAAAAGTATTCGATGTTTCGATGAGTCCCAGGCAGCTGCTAACGTCATCGTCATTTTTAAACATGTCTCCAACTAAAGGCATGACAATCGGTGCTGCCCCCGCAGCGCCAACTCCTTGCAGGGAACGCCCCAGTAAGATTAACCAATACGCATTGTCAAATTTCCAAGCAGCCCATCCTGAGATGAGTCCGCCTATTCCAGCGATGATGAGGCTGGGAATGATAACTTTTTTTCTGCCGATATGATCAGATAAGTAACCTGCAACAGGTATTAAAAAAATGGCAACGATGGAATAAACCGTTATGACCATGCTTGTTTGAAAAGAAGAAATATCTAACTTTTTTTCCATTGCAGGCAAAACAGGTATTAACATGGAATTCCCCAATGTCATCACCAGTGGAATGGAGGAAAGAGAAACAATCGCCCACTTTTGCTTCGATATTTCACCGGACTTTTTTTTCCCGGCAGATTGTGATTTTTTTTTCGCTGCCCGTGGACTTGGGCAAATTTGCTCGATATGTTCCATTACCCTTCAATCCCGCCTTCATAATGTGCTACTGTTAATATTGGCTTATTTGAGTCAAAATAATTAGGAACCTAAAATCCTTTAAATGGAATTAGACCTAAAATTCAATTTCGAAAAATTCTAAAATTGATTGTTGACAAACAGTTGGAAAGCGATTATCATAAAAAATAATTAATAAAGATTGATACGGCATTGATGAAGAGGAGTAGCTTTTACGGATTCTTAAGAGAGCTGATGGATGGTGCGAATCAGTGTAGACGTAATCGTGAATGGACTTCTGAGCCCCAAACTGAACCCCGAAATGGAGTAGTAGGCTTTGGCGAAAATCTCATCGTTACATGAGACAAATATTCAAGCAGTAAATCTGCTTCGATATTAGTAAAGTGAGCTAATTTTTAGCTAATGAAGGTGGCACCACGGGTCTCCCGTCCTTTTTTGGACGGGGGGCCCTTTTTGTTTTTTTAAAATTTAAAATCGAAAAAATCGTTAAGCAAGAGGAGTACACATATTTGATTCTTTCCAGAGAGCCGGGGAAGGTGAGAGCCCGGTAAGAGGAGATTTGTGGAATGGACTTGCGAGATGCAACTTGAACGCGGAAAGCGAAACCGCTTGGTAAGGTCAGTAGGGTTGCACGGAGTTCCACCGTTAAAAGGATAGGATATCGGGCGAATGAGTCCTGTATCTGAAAGAGGAAACGGGTTTAACAACCTGTTTCAAACGGAGGTGGCACCGCGGTTTAAGAATCGCCCTCTATGGCAGCATGAATTTTGAACATGCAGCCATAGAGGGCGATTTTTTTTATAGCAAAGGAGCGAGAATCAATGAAAACAAAAAGTACCTTTTTTGTCCAAGAGTTAAAAGGCGACACCCTAACCCCGATATCTATATTAAAAAAAATAAGCGGCAAAAAGAAATTTTTATTAGAAAGTTCCCATAAATATAATGATTCCGGGCGTTATTCCTTTATTGGAGCGGACCCGGCTTTAGAATTAATCGCAACAGGAAATAGTGCCCAATTAATAAAACGTAATGGCGAAGAAGCCGTATTGCAAGGGAATCCGTTAGAAATTTTAAATAACCTGCTCCCGAAACAGGAGATTGAAGAAATTCCTTTTCCCTTTATCGGTGGGGCTGTCGGATATGTAGGCTATGATATCGTCCGGCAGTATGAAGATATTGGTCCCAGCTTAGAAAATAGCTTAAATATGCCTGATGTTCATTTGATGTTTTACGAAGAATTGATTGTTTTTGATCATCTACAGGAAAAGGTAACAGTTTGCGGCTTGCCGATTTTAGAGGAATCTGATCCGGTTCAAATTGAAAAAAGAGTTAGGCAAAGAGTCGAAGAGTTAAAACAGCCTGATTATTTCCTTGAAGAGGATCCCTGTGAGTTTAGCGGATATGAATCGGAAACAACGAAGGAGACTTTTATCAACAATGTAAAGAAGGCAAAAGAACATATTCTTGCCGGGGATATCTTTCAGGTTGTCCTTTCAAGGCGGATGAAGTCAGCCTTTAAGGGAACACCATTATCCGTATACCGCAAACATCGTGCGAATAATCCGACCCCTTATATGTTTTATATTGATTTTGAACCATACACGGTCATTGGTTCTTCACCGGAAAGTTTGATTAAAGTCAGAGAAAAACAGGTTATCGCAAATCCGATTGCCGGGACAAAAAGAAGGGGAACAAGTCCTGAAGATGACCAATTAATTGAAAAAGAACTGCTGTCAGATGAAAAAGAATTAGCTGAACATAAAATGCTTGTTGATTTAGGCAGAAATGATCTTGGTAGGGTTTGCGAATTTGGAACCGTCACGGTTGATAAATATATGACTGTTGAAAAATTCCGCCATGTCATCCATTTAGTTTCAGAAATTAGCGGGCAATTAACTTCTCAAAACACAGCTCTAGATGCATTGGCAGCATGCCTGCCGGCAGGAACTGTTTCAGGGGCACCGAAAATTAGAGCAATGGAGATTATAAATGCGTTAGAAAAGTCGAAGCGCGGTCTTTATTCCGGAGCGATTGGCTACCTCTCGGCAAACGGTAATATGGATTTTGCCTTAGCAATTAGAACGATGATTCTGAAAGAGGGCAATGCCTATATCCAAGCCGGTGCCGGGATTGTTCATGACTCCAATCCGGAGTCCGAGTATGAGGAAACCGTAAATAAATTAAAATCATTTTTGGAGGGTGAAAAATGATTGTACTTATTGATAATTTTGATTCTTTTACATTTAACCTTTACCAATATCTTGGTGAATTGGGGGAAAAAGCAACTGTCATTCGAAATAATCAGCTTACAATAAAGCAACTGGAGGAGTTGAATCCAAGAGCCATCATACTTTCACCAGGACCTGGCAGACCGGAGGATGCAGGGATTTGTGTCGAAGTTATTCAAGCGTTTTATCAAAAGACTCCAATTTTAGGAATTTGCCTCGGACACCAGGCGATTGGTTATGCTTTTGGGGCAAACATTACGCGGGCTGATTCAATAAAACATGGAAAAACATCTTATATTACCCATAACAGCGACGGTCTATTTGAGTACCTTTCATCCCCTTTAGAGGTGATGCGCTATCACTCGTTAGTGATTGAAAAAAACAGCCTCCCTGAGGAATTTGAAAATGTCGCAATCTCGATGGATGACCAAGAGGTAATGGCAATTAAGCACAGAGATTATCCGGTCTATGGACTTCAGTTCCATCCTGAATCGATTGGAACACCAACAGGAAAAGGAATTCTTAAAAACTTTTTATATCGTATAGAAAGGATGAATCATGATGAAAAATTATTTACTCCAATTAGCTGAAAAGAAATCGTTTACTGAAAATGAAATGAAAGATGCAATTGACAATATCCTCTGTGAAGAAGTTTCCGAAAGTGAAATTGCCGCTTTTTTAATGGGGTTAAAGTCGAAAGGGGAATCAGTTGAAGAAATTACTGGAATCGTAAGGGCGTTGAAGGAAAATACACTGAGCTTTAAAAAGAAATTTCCGAATGTTCTGGATAATTGTGGTACTGGAGGAGACGGATCATCAAGTTTTAATGTTAGCACCACTTCCGCCTTTGTAATCGCCGGAGCGGGGATACCGGTTGCCAAACATGGAAATAGAAGCATTTCGAGCAAAACGGGTAGTGCGGATGTTCTCGAGCAGCTCGGAATCAATTTAGATTTAACACCAGAACGAATCGAAGAAGTTATTGACGAGGTGGGTATTGCCTTTTTGTTCGCGCCAAATGTTCATCCAAAGCTAAAAAAAATCGGGCTGGTTCGTAAGCAGTTAAGAATTCCGACGGTGTTCAACTTTATTGGGCCATTAACCAATCCGATTGATTTAGATTTTCAATTATTAGGAGTTTATCGCCGCGACTTACTGCCGGTGTTTGCGGAAGTGCTGCAAAAACTGGGCCGGAAGCGGGCAATTGTCTTAAATGGTGCAGGGTATATGGACGAAGCATCATTGCAGGGCGAAAATCATCTAAGTATTTTAGAAAATGGTGTGATTAAAAAATATACTTTTTCACCTGAAGAAGTTGGGCTGCCAAACTATGATAACAGCGAGATAAAAGGCGGAGACTCGAGGGAAAATGCCGAAATCTTAGTTCGAGTTCTTAAAGGGGAAAAAGGAGCTTATCGGGATACCGTATTATTGAACGCCGGACTTGGAATCTATACAACAGGAAAGGCGGTTTCCATTCAGGACGGCATCAATCTAGCAAGAGAGGTAATTGACTCCGGTGCCGCGTACGAGAAACTACATCAATTAATCGAGAAAACGGCAGCAGGACAAAGGGAGGCAATCTGAATGGGAACGATATTAGATCGCATTATTGAACAAAAAAAACAGGAGCTGCCGTTTCTTCAAAAAACGAGACCAAACCTTCCTCCTTTTTTAGAGGATAGAAAGTCTTTCATAAGGAAACTGGAAAAAGCAGAGGAAATTTCAGTTATAGCAGAATATAAACGTGCTTCACCATCAAAAGGAGTTATTAACCAATCACTGAATCCGGCAGAACAGGCAAAGCAATACGAACGTGCTGGAGCGTCTGCTATCTCAGTTCTAACCGACCAAACTTTTTTTAAAGGATCCTTTTCGGACCTAAAAACAGTAAGGGAAGCAGTTGACCTCCCGATCCTTTGTAAAGATTTCATGATTGACCCTGTCCAAATCGACCATGCCACCGCAAACGGGGCTGACATTATTTTATTAATTGTTGCTGCACTTGATGAAAATAAACTCTTCCATCTCCATCAATATGCAACAGAACTTGGCTTAGAAGTCTTAGTAGAAGTCCATAACTCGGAAGAATTACAGTCAGCCTTAAAATTGGGTGCAAAACTAATTGGAGTCAATAACCGCGATTTAAAGACCTTTAACGTGTCACTTGAAGTAACGGAAAATTTGGCAGCACTTGTTAAAGAAAGCGGCGCGTTTCTGATCAGTGAAAGCGGCATTCATTCAGCCGAAGATGTCGAAAGAGTTAGTAAAGCCGGTGCTAACGGAATTTTAGTTGGGGAAGCATTGATGATTAGTTCAGATGTTAACCAATCATTGGTTAATTTTCGTCTTCCACTTGCTGGGGGTGTTCAGAGTTGAAGGTGAAAATTTGCGGAATTACAGATGCTGACACTGCTCTTGCTGCTGTGAACTATGGCGCAGACGCAATTGGCTTCGTTTTTGCAGAGAGTAAAAGAAAAGTAGAACTGGAGAAGGCAAAGGAAATCATTGCAAAGCTCCCTTCTGAGGTTTTGAAGGTTGGAGTGTTTGTCAATGAAACCGTGGAGGAAATAGAGAAGATTGCCAACTACACCGGATTAACCCATATTCAGTTACATGGAGATGAAGCAGCATCGATAAGTGAAAAGCTGACATTGCCAGTAATAAAGGCAGCAAGTATTGAATCGAACGATACCCTCGAGGAAATTAAAAATTATCCGTGTGAATACCTCCTGCTTGATGGTCCAAAAGGAAAATACCGGGGCGGAAATGGGACTGCATTTAATTGGAAAAACATTAACCTTGATCGACTGAAGGAAAAGAAAATTATTTTAGCCGGTGGTCTAAATCCAGACAATGTGGAGGAAGCAATTCAGACCATCCAGCCTGAAATGGTGGATGTTTCAAGCGGTGTCGAAACAGACGGAAAAAAAGACCTACAAAAAATAAAAAAATTTATTGAAAAGGCTAAGGGAAGCCTAACCAGGAGGATATCAATATGAAAAGCTATACATTACCTAATGAAAGAGGGCATTTCGGCATTTTTGGCGGCAGATTTGTGCCAGAAACACTGATGAAGGCAGTTACGGAACTGGAAGAGGCTTATAAAATAGCCAAGGAGGATCCATCTTTTCATGCCGAGATTGAACGGCTCCTAAAAGAATATGTCGGCAGGGAGACACCCCTCTATTTTGCTGAAAATTTAACTAAATATGCCGGCGGTGCAAAAATTTACCTAAAGAGAGAAGATTTGAACCATACCGGAGCACATAAGATCAACAACGCTATTGGTCAGGCCCTTTTAGCAGTACGAATGGGGAAAAGAAAAATTGTAGCAGAAACAGGTGCTGGTCAGCATGGGGTAGCAACAGCAACGGTATGTGCTCTGCTAAATCTTCATTGTATTATTTTTATGGGAGCGGAGGATATCAAACGCCAGGCATTGAATGTTTATCGAATGGAATTATTGGGAGCAAAGGTGGTTAGCGTTACAACCGGAAGTTCAACCTTAAAAGATGCGGTAAATGAGGCGCTTCGCTACTGGGTCGCAAATGTGGATGACACGCATTACCTGTTGGGCTCTGTATCGGGTCCACACCCATTCCCGATGATTGTTCGTGATTTTCAAAGCGTGATTGGGGAGGAAACGAAACAGCAGTTTTTTGAAAAAGAAGGCAAACTTCCTGACGCAGTAGTTGCCTGTATTGGCGGCGGAAGTAATGCCATGGGAATGTTTTATCCATTCATTGAAGATGAAGGAGTGAAACTGTATGGTGTGGAAGCTGCCGGACGGGGGATTGAAACAGGTTTTCATGCTGCATCACTAACAAGCGGGAGCCCTGGAGTATTACATGGTGCTCTAATGTACCTTTTACAGGATGATGACGGGCAAATTATTGAGGCTCACTCCATTTCAGCGGGTCTTGACTATCCTGGTATTGGACCTGAGCATAGCTACTTACACGAAAGCGGGCGTGCGATTTATAATTCGATTACCGACCAAGAGGCCCTTGATGCGTTCCAGCTTTTATCAAAACAAGAAGGAATTATTCCTGCGCTAGAAAGTGCTCATGCCGTTGCATTTGCTGTTAAACTCGCTGCTGAAATGAAGGAATCAGAACAGCTTGTCATCTGCTTGTCAGGGCGTGGGGATAAAGATGTTGATGCCGTAAAAGCAAGGTTAGAAGGGGGAAGGTAAAAATGAATCGGATTACAAAAACATTTAATGAATTAAAGAAACAGAATAGAAAAGCATTTGTTCCTTATATTATGGCAGGGGACGGCGGCTTAGACGTCCTTTGTGACCGCCTTATTTCCCTCGAAAAATTGGGTGCTACGGCAATTGAAGTGGGGGTTCCTTTTTCCGATCCTGTTGCAGATGGTCCGACGATTCAGCAGGCCGGGATTAGAGCGCTAGCAAATGGTACGACATTAAAGGGGATCATTTCAGAGATTGCAAAAGCAAGAGCACAGATTTCAGTCCCAATTGTCATGATGACCTACTTAAATCCAATTTACGCCTATGGAATTGCTAGGTTTGTAGAAGATATCAAAGGGGCAGGGGTGGACGGGTGTATTATTCCTGATTTACCTGTAGAGGAAGAAGAAATCATTGCCCCCTATTTGGAGGAAGCTCAAATTGAGTTAATTCGGCTTGTTACGTTGACTACTCCAATTGAGCGTATCAAGGACATATCATCAAAAGGGAACGGCTTCTTATATGCCGTAACGGTAAAAGGGATTACCGGAACAAGAAACGAGTACAATCATGATTTGAATCAGTTCTTACACACGATAAAAGAAAATAGCCCAATCCCTGTTCTAGCTGGATTTGGAATTTCAAATGAAACACAAATCCAAGAAATCACATCCTACTGTGATGGGGTAATTGTCGGCAGTAAAATCGTTGATTTGTTAAATCAAAATAATTTAGACGAATTAGAAAGACTTATGGCAGCCCTAAAACCTCAATCTAAAGTTATCTAGTAAAAAAAGTCTACTTACTCTGTAATATTAAAGACAAGTGATTGTATATTTTTATTGCAAATGTATAGGGCTGTCTTAAATCCCATACATTATAAATTTATTAAGTACATCACTTATATAAGTAAGTAGTTCCGTTTTTGTAGAGAAACATCAAATTAACATATCAATTAACAGACCAATTCACAAATGAATTGGTCTGTTGCTTTTTATTGATATATCAGTGTTTTAGTGGATTATAGACGCAAAAGAAGATGTATGTCCACTCATGTATAATTGATTTTTTCCGCTAGAACGTGTATTGGTTTATTAAAAAACAACAGTAGTACCAACAATAATTAAAAGGATGAACAATACTACGATTAAAACGAAAGTGCTACCTCCATAAAAGCCACCTCCGTAGCCATAACCGCCGCATCCGAAGCCGTATCCAAACATATTTATCACCACCTGTTAGAATGTCCGAAATAAAACTTTCACTTATATAATATTTCATAAAACAAGAATCGCTTGGACAAACATCATATTGATAAGGCAAAATATACGATTTGTCTATAAATGCAAAGAAACGTCTGCTTTTTAGGCAAACGCTCTTTAAATAAAAGAAGGTAATGTATAATATGTTGGTGTTACGGTGGAGGTAATAATAATATATGTACAAGATAATGAAATTGAATGGACAAGGGCTGATTTATATCGAATTAATTCTTGGTCTGTTCTTAAAAATTTCCCCCAATAAGGCTTAACTCAGGTTAAACTGATACATAGTCTAGAATGTAGCCGAAAAGCCATAGTCTTGCTTAGCACATAGACTTGTCAAAGATAGTCTCAATCACAAAAAGCCCCTAGGAGGGCTTTTTTGTATTTATTAATACTTTCGACTTTAATAAAAGACTACACTTAAGCATGGCACAGGGAGACAACCTAGGAGAGGTTTTAATTGCAGACAGTGCCCATACCCTTTTTGGTATTTTACATATTTTATAGGTAACAGCTGAAAGGAGGTTGTGTATATGTCTGATGGTGTAGGTTTCGCAGGTGGTGGCTTTGCCTTACTCGTTGTTTTGTTTATCCTTCTTATTATTGTAGGAGCTGCCTTTGTTGGTGGCTGCGGTTTTGTTTAAAAAATAACCTATTCCTTATTGAAGGGAGGATTTATTATGTTTGGTTACGCCGGCTACGGTGGTTGTGGTTGCCCCGGATATGGCTACGGAGGTGGCTTTTGCGGAGGCAATCCATTCGTTTTAATCGTAGTATTATTCATCCTGTTAATTATCGTTGGAGCAACCTGTTTTTACTAATTTAAATTTTCGAAAAAAGTCTTATAAAAAGGCTTTTTTCTTTTTGTGTAAATTGTTAAATGCGAATATGGAATAAAAGGGAAATTAAGCAAGCCCTGCCATAAAGTCATATTAGGCATATGTTGTATAAACCGAAGCCGCCTGTCGCACCACAGGTGTGTTCTGCCTCCTTTTTGAAGAAGAAAAGTTCGTGATTTTCTTCTTCTTACATAAATTGTGTAATTGTGTTAATAATGGGTTGGTCTTTTAGTTTGTGTTAAATGCTTTATTTATTCAATTTTAAACAGAGGAATTCGGCCAACTGTTCGACGTATACATTCTCTTGACTTTTAATAAAATCCCCAAGTAGACTTTTTGTGAAAAAATAACTGGAAATCCTGCTGCCTTGATTGTGTTGTTTAAATTCTATATAATAGGTACGTATTCAATGTTTTTTTACAATTAGATTTTTTAGTTAAAGACTTGTGTCGAGAACTTCCAGAACTGGAAGTTTGTTTTTATTTCCCCACTATTTTTCTGTAAATAGGAAAAGGAGAATGAAGGAGGGTAAATATAATGAAGGAAATTAATGCTGAGGATCTATATAAATTAAATAATCCTGTCATCATTGATGTCCGTTCACCAATTGAATTTAAGGATGGTGCGATTCCCGGAGCTATCAATGTTCCTTTATTTTCAGATGAAGAGCGGGCTATTATAGGTACGATCTATAAACATGAAGGACAGGCAGCAGCGAAATGGAGAGCAATGGAATTAGTGTCTCCCAAAATTCCTGATATGCTCCAAACTATCAAAGTAATTGCTTCTAAAGGCGATGAATTAATTATTAACTGCTGGCGCGGCGGAATGCGCAGTAATGCAGTTGTTACCTTTTTAGAGTTTGCAGGAATCTATTCCTGGCGGTTGGTTGGCGGTTATAAAGCATATCGCCAGTATATTCTTAGTCAAATTCCTACCATGTTTCCTGAAAAAGCAGTTGTTTTACATGGGTTAACCGGTGTTGGTAAAACAGTCATTTTAAAAAAATTAAGGAGTAAAGGCTACCCTGTCTTAGACCTTGAAGAAATGGCGGGACATCGCGGATCTATTTTTGGAACAATCGGCCTTGGTGACGGTCATAATCAAAAAACTTTTGACTCGCTGCTTTTCAAAGGATTAAAGGAGATACAAGGCTCATCCTATTTCTTGATAGAAGCGGAAAGCAAACGAATTGGTAAAGCGGTTCAACCGGAAGAATTAATGGAGAAAAAACTTCGAGGAATTAACTTCTATGTTCATTCCCCAATTGGACAAAGGGTAAATCTTCTTATTGATGAATATGTAACACCATATGAAACCGAACCATGGTATGAGGAAAAGATTCGTGATGGTCTTGAAAAAGTCCTAAGACGTGTTACAAATGCAGAAATTAAAAATGGACTTACAGAAGCTTTACAGAACCGGAGTTATCCAGAATTAATTGAACTTTTATTGGAACACTATTACGATCCAAGGTATGACTATAAGCGTTATGAATATGAAGGCGATTTTATAGATATACCAGCTGATAATCCAGATGAAGCGGCTGAAAAGATTATCTATCACTTAGAGCGTCTTTCCTTGAAGGGGAAGAAAGAAATGGAGCCTCTTTTCTAATCTGAATTTAATGTTTTTTTCATCAAACCTTCTATTTGCTGCTTTATGATGAGCTTGTATGGATAAGAATTGGGGACTTAACAATAATGATCGGTACATTCTATATCATTCTTGCTTAGGCGGTTAGTTATGCTGCTAAGTAGCCGTTTAACCAAAATGAGAGTTCCTACTAATGCACATGCTATAAAGGCATGTGTTTTTCTTTATATAATGATTTATTAGCAAATTCTCATTTACTTTTCATAAAGGTTTAAATTTTTAAAGGTACCATATAAATAATAGTAATTCGATAAATTAGTGTATTGACTAATGCCATTCCTGCTAGTGATCAATATCGTAAATTTGATGTATAAAAGGAGGAGTGTAACATGTGGGTACGACTTTTAATTGTAGGCTTTTTTTCTTTAAGTGCACTTTCCCTCATGTCTTTTCAATCGATTGAGATTGTGCATGCAGTCATTAATTTTCTTCAAGATAAACATCAGTTAAAATAATAGTACTATGTCAAATTTAGATGCGAGCGTGGAATAGATGCCAAGAATTTTAATCATTGAAGATGAAAAAAATTTATCAAGGTTTATCGAGCTTGAATTAAAGTATGAGGGTTATGAAACAATGGTTTGTTCTGATGGGCGGAGCGGTTTGCAAGCCGCTTTGTCTGAAAATTGGGATGCCATCCTGCTGGATTTAATGCTGCCAGAATTAAATGGAATGGAAGTATGCCGCAGAATCAGGCAAACAAACAAAACTCTTCCAATCATTATGATTACTGCCAGGGACAGTGTACTTGATCGTGTTTCGGGGCTTGACAGCGGTGCAGATGATTATTTAATCAAACCGTTTGCGATTGAAGAACTACTAGCCAGACTAAGGTCATTACTCAGAAGAACGGAAGCCTTGACTTCGGGCGGTTTAACCACCTTAACTTTCAAAGATCTTACAGTTGAAATTGAATCCTGCGTTGTTAGAAAAGGGGAAAAGGTTCTTAATTTGACGAAACGTGAATATGACCTGTTGGTGATATTTATGAGTAATATCAATATTGTGTTGACTAGAGAAGTTTTATTAAATAAAGTCTGGGGTTATAATACGGGTGTGGAAACCAATGTTGTAGATGTTTATGTGCGGT
Organism: Neobacillus niacini; assembly: GCF_031456445.1. Taxonomy (GTDB): domain Bacteria; phylum Bacillota; class Bacilli; order Bacillales; family Cytobacillaceae; genus Neobacillus; species Neobacillus niacini_I. The sequence continues at coordinate 130,382 of NZ_JAVDUQ010000002.1, forward strand.
ATTTACGAACCAAAATTGATGATGATCATGAGGGAAGCTATATCCAAACAGTTCGAGGTACGGGATATGTTATGAGATGATTAAAAAACTTAAATTTCATTTGAACAGGCTTCCATGGCAAAGCAAACTGGTGCTGAGCGGATCGACTGCAATCTTTTTTACCTTCTTTTTATTTAGTTTTTTGGAATATCATACCGTTTCAAAATGGATGATGAATCGGGAAGAAATTGCCGTAAATCGGACAATCACAGACTTGAAAACCTATTACAAAGATAAAGCAGACTCGTTAACACGCAAGGAAATAAAAAACAGTAAAGAATTTTTACGGAAAATGAATGATAAAGACCAATTAATCCGGGTTTATGACCAAAAAGGAGAAGTGGTCGTTTCTGATAAAAATGGTGATTTTACCGTACTAGAGCCAACTCCGATAAAATCACAATTAATCGAAAAAATTTCAGCTGAGGGAAAAGAAGCCATTGTTGCCAGGTCACCGATTAAAGGTGCCGATTTTGAAGGAACTATTGAAATCGTCCGGCAGTTAAACAACTATCAAAAAATGATGGATCATTTTTTCTGGGTAATGAGCGTTTTTGGTATGGCGGCGATCCTATTTAGTGCCATCAGTGGATTTTTCCTTGCAAGACAACTGTTGACCCCTGTCAGGGATTTAACAGATGCAATGAAAAGAATTAAAGAAAACGGCTTTCAGGGGAGAATGGAAGTATATAAACAAAAGGATGAACTAACAGAGCTGACAAATGTTTTTAATGAAATGATGGATGAAATTAAAACATCGTTTTTACAGCAAAAACAATTTGTTGAGGACGCATCACATGAATTAAGGACTCCTGTTTCTATTTTAGAGGGGCATTTATCCCTATTAAATCGCTGGGGAAAAAAAGATCCGGCCATTCTTGATGAGTCATTACAGGCATCACTGCAGGAGCTGACTCGTTTAAAAAAACTTGTTGTTGATTTACTTGAATTAACCAGGGCGGGAAACCAGCGAAGTTTAAGCGGTGAAAAAGCTAATATCCCTACTGTTTTACAAAGAGTAGTAAAAAATCTTGAGGTTGTACATCCGGATTTCCAATTTATGATGGAACTAGAACCCGGACTGCCTCATGTACTATTGTCAGAACAACATTTGCAGCAGGTGTTAATCATTTTGTTAGATAATTCCATAAAGTATTCAATGGATAATCGAACGATTCAGGTTTCCTGTCATCATATCGATAAAAAAGTTTTATTATCCGTTATTGACCATGGAATCGGAATACCGTCTGAGCATGTGTCAGAGGTGTTTAATCGTTTTTATCGAATTGATAAGGCCCGCAGCCGAGAAAACGGGGGAACTGGACTGGGGTTATCGATTGCAAAACAGTTGATTGAAAAAAATAATGGAGCCATTTCAATTGAGAGTGAAGAAGGAATCGGGACCAAAGTAAACATCCTTCTCCCTGCTGTTGTTTAAAATTATTTTTTAAAGGACCGATTCTTCGGTTCTTTTCTTTTGAATCGGTGTCAAGAGAGGTTTATAATGCTATAGTAGTCAAAGTTATTACTATTTCCATGGTGAATAAAATAAAATGAATTTTTGATTTAGCGTTGGTTTTTTTGTCTGAATGGGTAATAGTAATAAAGACTATGAATTTAAGGTTTTGATTGGAGGGGATTTAAGGATGAACAGACCAAATGTAGACAAAAAAGCTTATTTGGAGAGTTTTTTTGGCCCCAATCTTGGATATGTCATTGAACAATTTGAAAAATATCAACAACATCCGGAAACCATTGATCCGGAAATGAGATTGCTATTTGAGCAAATGAGTGAAGTGGATTTTTCACTTTTGCAGAATAATGTGCAGGTTGTTCCTGAAACAAGGTCGGTTCAAACAGAAAAAATATTGGCAGCAGTTAAGCTTGCGGAAAATGTCCGTGCATATGGTCATCTTGCTGCTACTATCTATCCTTTAGGAAATAAGCGGGAGGAAGTAGATTTAATTAACCCTGCAAATTACGGGCTAAGTGTAGAAGATTTAAAATCGATGTCAGCTGATATCATGTTGAAAAATCCTCCTGCTGCCATTAAAACGGCATATGATGGATACCTTTGGCTTAAGGGAATTTATACAAAGTCCATCGCATATGAATATGATCATGTACATAATGTTGAGGAAAAAAATTGGCTGCGGGATAAAATCGAAAAAGGAAATCTTCATAGCAATTTAACAAATGAGAAGAAGTTAAAAATCACTAAACGGTTAATTGAAGTGGATGCTTTTGAAAAATTCCTTCATAAAACCTTCGTGGGTCAAAAAAGATTTTCAATTGAAGGCTTGGATACTATGGTTCCATTGATTGATGAAATTATTTCAGAAGCAGTGGTAGACGGTGCGGAAAATATTAATATCGGAATGGCCCATCGAGGCAGGCTGAATGTTCTGGCACATGTCCTAGGAAAACCGTATGAGATGATTTTTGCTGAGTTTCAACATTCACCGAATAAGGAGCTTGTTCCTTCAGAAGGTTCGATTGGCATCAACTTTGGCTGGACAGGTGATGTGAAATACCATCTTGGATTAAACCGCCAGATTACCGGTGAAAATTCCAAAAAAGCAAAGGTATCACTTGCCAATAACCCAAGTCACTTGGAATATGTTGGGGCTGTTGTCGAAGGATATACCCGGGCAGCACAGGATAATCGTAAAGCACCGGGTTATCCGGATGAAAACATGAAGAATGCACTTGCGATTATAATTCACGGTGATGCGGCGTTCCCTGGAGAGGGAATTGTAGCGGAAACATTAAATCTTAGTGGCCTAAATGGGTATCGTACCGGTGGAACCATTCACATTATTTCCAACAACACAATAGGATTTACAACCGAATCCCGTGATTCCAGGTCTACCCGTTATGCAAGTGATTTGGCAAAAGGATTTGAAATTCCAATTTTACATGTAAATGGTGATGATCCGGAAGCAGTTCTTGAAGCTGCAGCTTTAGCGGCTGAATATCGTTCGGTATTTCAAAAAGACTTCTTAATCGACTTAGTTGGATATAGAAGATTTGGACATAACGAAATGGATGAGCCGATGACAACAAGTCCGCAAATGTATACATTAATTCATAAACATCCGGTTATTAAGGACCTATACGCAGATAAACTCAAAGCTGCAGGAATTCTTAAAGATGAAGAGTTTAAACAGATGGAGTCAGAAATCCAAGAAAAACTTCAAGCTGCCTATGAAAAAGTTTCAAAATTTAAAGATCATCATGAGACAGAGGAACCTGAGATTCCGGTTTTCCTTGAAGAGGAGCCAACAATCGCAACAGGTGTTCCACAGGATCAGCTAAAACAAATTAATCAGGAACTTCTCCAATGGCCACAGGATTTCAAGATATTTAATAAACTGGAAAAAATCCTTAACCGCCGCGTGGATGCATTTGAGGAGAACGGCAAGGTTGATTGGGCATTGGCTGAAACATTAGCATTTGCAACCATTTTAAAAGATGGTACTCCTATCCGAATGACGGGGCAAGATACCGAGCGCGGAACATTTGCGCACCGGAATTTAGTACTGCATGATTCTGTTACAGGAAAGACATTTTCACCACTTCACCAAGTTTCTGATGCCAAAGCATCATTTGCTATTCATAACAGTCCACTAACAGAAGCGGCAGTAGTTGGCTTCGAATATGGCTATAATATTTTCGCACCGGAAACACTTGTGATTTGGGAAGCACAATATGGTGATTTTGCAAATGCAGCACAAGTAATGTTTGACCAATTTATCGCTGCAGGAAGGGCAAAATGGGGACAGAAGTCAGGACTAGTCTTATTATTGCCTCATGGATATGAAGGCCAAGGACCAGAGCATTCAAGCGGCAGAGTAGAAAGATTTTTGCAATTAGCTGCTGAAAAAAACTGGTCAGTTGCCAATCTTACAAGTGCAGCCCAATATTTTCATTTATTGCGCAGACAGGCAGCACTGCTTTTAAAAGAAGAGATTCGTCCTCTTGTTTTAATGTCACCAAAAAGTCTATTGAGGAATCCGCTTGTTTCCTCACCTGCAAGCGAATTAAGTTCAGAGGAATTCAGACCGGTAATAGAACAATTTACCCATACAGGCAAGGAAGATAAAGTAGAGCGAATTGTCCTTTGTACAGGTAAAATTGCAATTGATTTAGCTGAGCAATTAAAAAATAATCAAGAAAATGAATGGCTTCAAATTTTACGTTTAGAGGAAATTTACCCGTTCCCAACAGCAATTTTAGAAAATATTTTTAGCAAATATAAAAATATAAAAGAGATTTTCTGGATACAAGAGGAACCGAAAAATATGGGTGCCTGGTATTTTGTAGAACCGCGATTGAATGAAATTGCCACGAATAGGATTCGTGTTCAATATATTGGTCGCAGAAGGAGATCAAGTCCTGCAGAGGGAGATCCAAATGTTCATAAGCTTTATCAATCAAAAATTATACATGCAGCATTAACGAGGGCAGAAGATGGAGGGTTAAACAATGGCTGAAATAAAAGTTCCCGAATTAGCGGAATCCATTAGCGAGGGTACAATTGCCAAATGGCTTAAAAATGTGGGTGAATTTGTAGATAAGGGCGAATACCTGGTAGAACTGGAAACAGATAAGGTAAATGTGGAAATTATCTCAGACTATGCAGGAGTTTTAACGGAGCAAAAATATGAAGAGGGAGATACGGTTAACGTTGGGGAAGTCATTGCAACCGTAAATGAAAACGCTTCAGGCGCCGAAGCAGCTGCACCGTCTGTACCTTCAGAACCGAAACAAGAAGCAGCAACTCAACAAAAGGCTGAACAACCGGTTATGGAATCTTCACAATCACCAAATGCGAACCCTACACCTGCTGTTGAAGCAACTGACGGAAATCAGAATCGTCCGATTGCTTCTCCTGCAGCTAGAAAGCTTGCAAGGGAAAAAGGCATTGATTTGCAAAATGTACCAACTGCTGATCCTCTTGGTAGGGTTCGCAAGCAGGATGTATCATCCTATCAGCCAAATGCAGCAAAACCAGCTGCTAAAGCAGCTCCTGCTCCAATGGCAGTTGCACAAGATCCAGCAAAACCAGTTTTACGTGAAAAAATGTCAAGACGCAGACAGACAATCGCTAAGCGCTTGTTGGAAGTTAGTCAAACAACTGCAATGCTGACAACCTTTAATGAAGTTGATATGACTGCTGTTATGGACTTGAGAAAGCGAAGAAAAGACAGGTTCTTTGAAGAGCACGATGTTCGTCTTGGATTCATGTCTTTCTTTACAAAAGCTGTAGTAGGCGCTTTGAAGCAATTCCCGCTTCTAAATGCGGAAATTCAAGGGGATGAACTGTTAGTTAAACAGTTTTATGATATTGGTGTGGCTGTTTCCACTGAAGATGGACTTATTGTTCCTGTTATTCGTGATGCTGATCGTAAATCCTTTGCTGAAATTGAAGGCAACATTTCTGATTTAGCGAAAAAAGCAAGAGACAATAAATTAGCATTGAGTGACCTACAGGGCGGTACCTTCACGATTACAAACGGCGGGGTATTTGGTTCTTTAATGTCCACTCCGATTTTAAACGGCCCGCAAGTAGGGATTTTGGGAATGCATAGTATCAAGCTTCGTCCGGTTGCCATTGATAAAGATAAAATGGAGAACCGCCCGATGATGTATATTGCGCTATCCTATGATCATCGGATTGTCGATGGAAAAGAGGCAGTAAGCTTCCTTGCTAAAGTGAAGGAAATGATTGAAGATCCAGAGTCACTTCTTCTGGAAGGATAACTTAAAAATTATAAAACCGCCGAGTTGCTTTTTCGGCGGTTTATTACTTTTTAATAGAAGGTAAATCAGCTTTTCTTAAACGGTCTCAATCCACGACGGTGAATTTCATCTTTTAAAATTTTGATCCATTCCTTTTCCTTACCAGACTTTAATGCATCCCGATATGACACAACTAACTGCTCGTTACTCATAATTTTCACCTTAAACGCCTCCTCGGAAAATGGATTGAATATTCAGTTTTTATTATTGTAATGGTTTTCACGTAAAATGAAAACCCCTTATTCATAAAAATTTCTAACAAAAAAATGAAAAGCATTTCAATAGGACTCCGATTTGATTCACTGTAGAATAGAGACAGTGAAAAGAAGGAGGAAATAGACTTGTTGGAATTGGATCATATTGTCGTTTTTTTAAACCGCAGTCCCATTGAGGCTGTCCATGAATGGAAAAAATATCAGCTAAAAGCTATTCGCGGGGGCAGCCATACAAAATGGGGTACCTATAATAGCTTAATGTATTTTGGATTATCGTATATTGAGTATTTAGCAGTTGAAAATTCAGAGGTGGCAAACAGGTCGCAGAATCCGTTAATATCGCAACTCTTAAATGACAGCAAACGATTTGAAGGTTTTGGCCAGATTTGTTTCCGAACGAGTGATATTGTGAGGTTAAAAAAAGATTTAAAAACAAAAGGATATCATCCAACGGAAATTTATGAAGGAAAAAGATTGCGGGATGATGGAGTAGAGATTTCATGGAAGATGTTGTTTATCCAAGAAGACGGAGTGCTTCCCTATCCATTTTTCATCCAATGGAACCAGAGTGACCAAGTGAGATTGGAAGATCTAAAACGATCCGGGATACTGCCTCCAAGTCAGGAAAGCCAATCAGTTAAATCCATTTCCTTTGTCGTTTCAAATGTAGAACAAGTTGTCGCTGACTGGGCTCGATTGTTTGGTGTACCAACAGTATTTAATAATAAAATTAAAGTTGGAAGAACAGAACTAATTTTCCATAATAAAGATGATAGTGAAATTTTGATGGACATCCATAAATTAAAAGGAGACAGACCCTTTCAGATTGAAATCAATCCACCAATTAAAAGCAGATCCATTACTGTTTTTGGTGATCATTATATGTAAAAAATTCAGGTGTACCATATAGAAGAGTTGCACATGACTGCTGTGATTGATTATACTAATAGATGGATAAAGACGGAAAGGGTGGCCGCAATGATTCATTTAACATGGCGTGACCGTGAAACATTAAAAAAAGTAAAATGTGTACATACGGATGCCAAAAAATATATTGTTAATCGTGCTTTAACTGCCGGCAAAATATATGATGTGAAAAATGAAACAGAGGAATTTTATTACATTGTTGATAATACCGGTAAAGTTGGCGGATTTTACAAAGAATATTTCCAAGAAGCATAAAGAAATTAAGACTGACAGGCGCAGCCTGCGGTCTTTTTTTGAAGGGAAGCATGAAGGATGAAATTATGGGGAGATCTTTTTACACTTCAAGGAGAAACTGTTCGTTTAGAACCAATCAGTATGGATCATTTAGAGGAACTTTGGGAGGCGGCAAGACCTGATGAAATCTGGACTTATATGGCAACTAAAGTTCGTAATAAAAAAGAAATGGAAGAAATGATTCACGCTGCCATTAAAGAAAGAGAGAGAGGCACGCAATACACCTTTACGGTCATGGATCAACGAAACAATCAAATTATTGGCAGCACAAGATTTTTAGATATTTTGCCTGCTCATAATAGCGCAGAGATTGGCTCGACATGGTATCACCCAGATGTATGGAGAACAAGGGTAAATACAGAATGTAAATTTTTAATGCTGAAACATGCCTTTGAGAAATGGAATTTAAGAAGAGTACAGTTGAAAACAGACTCACGTAATCACCGCTCACAGCAAGCAATCGCCAGGTTGGGAGCCGTGAGGGAAGGAACTCTTAGAAAAGATAGAGTCATATCCGATGGTTATGTTAGGGATACAGTCTTTTTTAGTATTTTAAATGAGGAATGGACCCATGTTAAAAATGATCTCATTGAAAAATTATAAAATGCCTGGCAACCGCCAGGCATTTTAAGCTAACCTTTTTTTAGTCTTTTAGGTCAGGGAAAACGCGGCGGACTGCATCGGAAAATTCTTTAAAGAATCCGGTTACCGGTCTGCCGTTACGAATATCACCAGCCCATTGATTCATTTGGCCAAAAAAATCTGGATTGGCGGATATATAAACATTGTCGATATCACGGTCCACGGACTTCACTTTGTCAGAAATTTTATCTTCAAGACCATTTGTTAATTTATCATTGCCAGACAATTTAACAGCTACATATGCATTATCGTCTGAAGCAATAACATTTGCTGTATCGACTTCTTTAAGGTCAGCAATACGGTCAGCTGCTTTATCAGCTACCCTCATACGATTGCGATTGTCATTGTCATTAACAATGTCATTGTCATTGTCAAAATCGACATCTCTAACGTTGTTTCGATTCAGTCTTGTATCATTATTGTCCACACCAGTAATAGCAGGCCCACCATTTGGATTATAATTTACTCTTGTGGGTTCATTAACATTTCTATTTCGTGTTGCAACATCATCGTTCACATTATTTCGGGCGCACCCTGTTAAATAAAGGCTAAAAACAAGGGAGCCAATTAAAAAAACACTTTTTTTCATGCTGTTCAGCACTCCTTTTTCTTAGTTGTACAAGGATAGCATTCCATTTATAAATAAAAATATTCAACCGGTTATGACGCAAGAAAAACATGGATATGTTAAAATGAAATGAATTTTTATTTGGTTATCGAGGTGTTTAAATTTGGTTTATTGGTTTGTCGGAATGGGCGGCATTATTGGAAGTTTATTGCGCTATGTATTATCCCTATTAGCAGTTAATATTTGGGGGGAACATTTTCCAATTGGCACTCTTCTGATTAATTTGACAGGAGCTTTTCTGCTGGGGTGGTTTTCCAGCAGGTTTGCCCATTCAAAAAAGCTTCATCCTTATTTTATTACCGCTTTTTCAACAGGGGTGGTTGGTTCGTATACTACCTTTTCAACTTTTTGTTTAGAAACGGTTCGCTTATTCGAAGCTGACGATTATTTTAAAGGAATGATCTATGTATTGCTTAGTTTATTTGGCGGCCTTTTATTTGTAAAAATGGGGCAGAATTTTGGGGATGAAACGGGGAAAGCAAAATGACTGAAGTACTTTTTGTCTCAATTGGCGGATTTTTCGGGGCCATTGGCCGTTTTGTTATTAGCAAATCCCTCCAAAAGCGGAGCCAATCCGGGTTTCCAATTGGAACCTTAACAGTGAATTTAATCGGTGCCTTCCTGTTAGGATTTATTGTTGGAATTCCAATTAAAGGGCATTTGTATAGTTTACTTGGCATTGGTTTTATGGGAGCTTTTACTACCTTTTCAACATTTAAGCTGGAACTAGCCGGTTTAAAAAAAAGCAAAAAAAATAAACATTTTTTTCGCTATTTAGTTATTAGTTATCTTGCCGGAATCATCCTGGCCTTTTTGGGGATTTTAGTCGGGAAGGAATTATAAAAAGGAAGCATCGCCTGTGATGCTTCCTTTTTCAATATTATTTTTGCTTAACTGCTGCTACTTCTTCTTTTTTATGACTTTGATACAATTTACGACTGATCATGGTTTGAATGATTAAGAATGTTCCCCCGACAACCCAGTAAAGCGGAAGTGCAGCCGGTGCTTGAAATGAAAACATCACAATCATTAATGGAGAAAGTAATCCCATATACTTCATTTGCTGCTGCTGTTGGGTAGGCATATTGGATTGGGAAACTTTAAACTGGAAATAGTAAATTAATCCGGCAATGATTGTAATTGCAATATCAGGGTGGCCAAGGCTAAACCATAAAAACTTATGATGAGCAATTTCTTGTGAACTACGTATCGCATAATAAAATCCTGTCAATATCGGCATTTGAATAACGATTGGTAAGCAACCCATATTCAGCGGATTTACCCCATGTTTTTGGTAAAGGCCCATCATTTCTGCCTGCAGTTCCTGTTTCTTTTTCGGGTCCTTTTCAGCCTTCATTTTCTTCTGGATCACATCCATTTCAGGCTTGAGAACGTCCATTTTTTCCTTCATCGCCATTTGGTTTTTATATTGTCTCAACATTAATGGCATTAAAATAAGCCTGATGACAAGAGTAACAAGGATGATGGCTAACCCGTAATTTCCATTGAAGAAATCAGCAACGGATTGGATCACAACTGAAAATGGATGTACAAAGTAGGTGTGGAAGAATCCTGTACTTTTTCCACTTTGAGCCTGACTTGAACAAGCTGAAAGTAATATTGTTGTTAAGGATAAAAGTGCAATTAATAATAGTGAAGATCGTTTTGTTTTCATATTTCCTCCTAAAATGTGGTTAAATTGTATAAATGTAATGAGAGGAAACAGGATCTTCCGGATCATCCTGTGAACATTTTTTTCTACGAATATATTTGACAATTCTTTTTAGAATAAAGTTCCCATTTAAACGGCTTTTTTCTTTATAAAAATAAATGGGGTGAATAATTTTTGTGTCCGCAGGATTGGACAAGGAGTCCATAAAAGAATATTTCACACTCCAAGACAGCAGAAATTTCAAAGAAATACCTAAATATAAGCTGACATAGAGGGCGGTAAGTGTATTAATATCGGAATGATCAATCAGAATCTGGAACAAAAATTTTCACCTCACTTTTAAGCCAATGATAAGAGTATAAAGGAGTTTTAGCAAATAATCAAATACTGAATTGTGGAAGGAATAATAGATTACAAGAATCACTTCCCATCGACCGTTGGCGGTTTATTTTTATAAAAAATGAGAAAAGTAAAGATGTGGGTATATATTTGCACAAAAGGAGTTTTATTTTTGAAAGATTTAGATGTGCATTCCATTTTTGTTATAGGGTTCGCACTCATCATGCTTGCTGCCTTCGTTACAGCCATCGCAAAAAAATTAAAACAGCCTTATCCAATTGCATTAGTTTTAGTTGGTGCATTGATCGGTCTTACTGATTTTTCCGCTTTATCATCATTAAAAAGCTTTATTACGCAGGGGGAAGTATTTCATTTTGTCATCGTGACCCTATTTTTGCCTGCTCTTTTAGGGGAAGCATCGCTAAAACTCCCTTTTCCCCAGTTGAAACATAATAAGCTTCCGATTCTGGCTCTTGCCTTTGGCGCAACGTTAATTTCCTATTTGGCTGTTGGGCTTTCTTCACATTTTACACTGAAATTGTCGATTCAAGCGGCATTTGTATATGCCGCATTAATGAGTGCCACGGACCCGGTAAGTGTTTTATCGATCTTTAAAAGTGTTGGGGTCAATAAAAAATTAGCCATCATTGTGGAAGGAGAAAGCTTATTTAATGATGGCATGGCGGTTGTCCTCTATCAGATTTCTGCGTTTTATTTATTAACTTATTTGGATTTGGGCTGGGAAGGTTTGGGTATGGGAATCTGGATGTTTGTAAAGGTCATTTTTCTTGGGCTTATTGTTGGCGGAGGCCTGGGATACGGTTTTTCCATTTTAACAACGTTTTATGACGATTATCCGCTTGAAATTATCTTTAGTATCATTTTGTTTTACGGCTCCTATTTATTAGCTGAAAGTGTGCATGGATCAGGTGTGATTGCTGTCGTTGTAGCAGCCATTATTTTAGGTAATTATGGAGCTAGGATTGGCATGTCTCCAACCACGAGATTAAACATTGGAATCTTTTGGGATGTTGCTGCGTTGTTAGCAAATTCAGTTGTGTTTTTAATGGTGGGTCTCGAAATTACACGAATCGGTTTAAGCAATAAATGGGGGATGATTTTTGTGGGTATTCTGATTGTTTTAATCGCCCGAAGCGTTGCGGTCTATTTAAGTCTTATTTTTGAAAAAGATTTTCCATGGTCTTGGAAACATATTATAAATTGGGGAGGGCTAAAGGGCTCACTCTCCATAGCACTTGTTTTAAATCTTCCATACAGTTTTAAAGAAAGAGATGAATTATTGGTGTTAACGTTTTTCGTCGTATTATTTTCCTTAGTAGTTCAAGGGTTGACCGTAAAACCGTTGATAAAGTTATTACAAGTACAAAAAACAGAAGAAAATCAATAAAAAGAGCGGACAGACTCCGCCCTTTTTTTAAAGCCAATAGGTCATTGTATCGAATATACCAAGAAGTAGGAGGAAGGCGCCGGCAGTTTTTTGTACGCGCAATCCAAATTGTCGACTTTTTTTCATAATTGTCCCATCCATTCCGAGAAACCAAACCATAAACATAAAGATAAGGAGTGGAAGGGATGTACCGATGGCAAAAATACTTGGGAGAACAGCCCCGTAATTAGAACTTACTACGATAGGCATAAGGGTCAGGAAAAACAGAACGAACATGGTTGGGCAAAAAGCAATCGAAAACGAAACTCCCATTAAGAATGATCCGAAAATCCCTCCGTTCTTTTGATTAGGTATAAATGAAAAGAGCTGGTTCATCCAGTTTAATTGAATCACTCCTATTAAAAATAAACCTAATAAGATGATAAATGGTCCGATCAATTTGCGGAAAACCACAAAGAAACTCGTCATCGCTGTTTGAAATTCTTGGCCAATCAACCAGACGGCCATGCCTAAACCAGAAAATACCACAATTTTTCCAAGAATAAAGAAGAGTGCCTCCATCCACGTTTTCTTAGTCTGCAGGCTTTTATTTCCGTAGTAGGTAATCGCGCTAATATTGCTTGTAAGCTGACAGGGGGCAAGGGCACCAATTAACCCCAGCAAAAAGGCAGCAATCAGCGGGAATTGTTTTGTTTCATAAAATAATACTTGAAAGGGACTGCTTAAAACCCTACTGATGGAATTAAAAACCTCATACATTCCGCTTCACCCTTTAATGCTTTATTTTTTGAGTTTTATACTATTAATTTATCAAAAATAAATGCAGATAGAAGGAAGTTCACAATATAGTAAGAAAAAACACCGAATCCATCCTGGATTGGTGTTTAGGCTTTCCAATGGGCTGAAAGCAATTTGTATGAGAATGCTACTTTTTCTTCGCTAGGAGGCTCCACCCCTTTTAAAGGGTATTCATGTCCCAATGCCTCCCATTTATACACCCCAAGCTTATGATAGGGGAGGATTTCGATTTTTTTTACATTTTCAAGGGTGCCTATGAATTCTCCCAGCTTTTGCAGGTCTAAAGGGTCATCTGAAACCGTGGGAACAAGGACATGCCGCACCCAAATTGGTATCTTACGGTCCGATAAAAACCTTGCAAATTCAAGAATATGGTCATTCGCCATCCCGGTCAATTGAATATGTTTCTTTCGATTAATATGTTTTAAATCAAGCAAAATTAAGTCTGTATATTGTAATAATTCCTCGAGCTGTTCTATAAAAAGAGTAGAATGGGAGAAACAGCCCCCGGACGAGTCAATTGTCGTATGGATTCCCTTCCGTTTACATTCCTTAAATAATTCAGTAAGAAAAGGAATTTGTAACAATGGTTCCCCGCCGCTTACAGTGATTCCACCGCCTGAAGCCTGAATAAAAGGGAGGTAACTCATGAGATCGTCCATCACCTCAGAAACCGTTATTTGTTTACCTGTGCCAATTTCCCATGTATCGGCATTATGACAAAACTGGCAGCGCAACTGGCACCCTTGCGTAAAAATGACATAGCGTATTCCCGGCCCGTCGACAGTCCCTAAAGTTTCAATGGAATGGATATTTCCGTTCATGATTGTTAATCCCCTTTCATTTTAGGCAGGAGCCCCTCCTAGGAGGGAAGCCCCTTCTATACACTATAAAGATTCATGGAAGGTCCGGTTAATAACATCGAGCTGCTGCTCTTTTGTTAATTTTATAAAGTTCACCGCATATCCGGAAACACGGATGGTTAACTGCGGATATTGTTCCGGATGTTCCATTGCATCTACAAGTGTTTCTCGATTAAAGACGTTAACATTTAAATGATGTCCTGATTTAATGGCATATCCATCTAAGATCGATACAAGGTTGCGAATCCTTACTTCTTCCTCTTTTCCTAATGCCTTCGGAACGATGGAGAAGGTGTTTGAAATTCCATCCATAGCATAGCTGTATGGCAGTTTTGCGACAGAAGAAAGAGAAGCTAAGGTTCCTTTTGTATCGCGGCCATGCATTGGATTTGCACCTGGTGCGAATGGTTCTCCTGTTCGGCGTCCATCCGGTGTATTCCCTGTTTTCTTACCGTAAACAACGTTTGAAGTAATCGTTAAAATCGACAAAGTATGAACAGAATCACGGTAAGTGTAGTGCTTGCGGAGCTTTTGCATAAAGCTTTTTACAATATCAACCGCAATGCTGTCAACCCGATCATCATTGTTTCCGTATTTTGGGAAGTCACCATTTGTTTCAAAATCAATGGCAATCCCGTTTTCATCGCGGATGACTTTTACTTCGCCATATTTAATCGCACTAAGAGAGTCTGCTACAACACTTAAACCAGCAATTCCAGTGGCCATTGTTCGAAGAATATTCGTATCATGTAAGGCCATTTCAATTCTTTCATAGCTGTATTTATCATGCATATAATGGATGATATTTAAGGTATTAATGTATAGACCTGCCAGCCATTCCATCATTTGATCAAATTTTTGCATGACTTCTTCATAATTCAATACATTCGCTTTAATTGGCTGATATTGGGGCCCAACCTGAATTTTTAATTTTTCATCAACACCGCCATTAATGGCATAGAGAAGGGCTTTGGCTAGGTTCGCGCGTGCCCCGAAGAACTGCATTTGCTTGCCAATTTCCATTGCTGATACACAGCAGGCAATACCATAGTCATCGCCATATTCCGAGCGCATAATGTCGTCGTTTTCATATTGAATGGAGCTCGTTTTAATTGACATTTTCGCACAAAAATTTTTAAAGTTTTCCGGAAGCTGTGTCGACCATAAAACGGTTAAATTTGGCTCCGGTGCAGGACCTAAATTATCCAGGGTATGCAGGAAGCGGAAGGAGTTCTTTGTAACCAACGGACGTCCATCGAGTGCCATTCCGCCGATTGATTCTGTTACCCATGTTGGGTCGCCACTGAATAATTCATTATAATCCGGTGTGCGGGCAAATTTTACAAGGCGAAGCTTCATAACAAAATGATCTACTAATTCCTGGGCGTCTGTTTCTGTTAAAATTCCATTCTCTAAATCTCTTTCAATGTAAATATCGAGGAAGGTTGAGACACGGCCAAGACTCATTGCAGCACCGTTTTGCTCTTTAATCGCTGCTAAATAACCGAAATACAGCCATTGAAGGGCTTCTGCCGCATTTTTTGCCGGTTGGCTTAGGTCAAATCCGTAACTAGCTGCCAATTCTTTTAATTCCTTTAAGGCACGATATTGCTCTGATAATTCTTCTCGTAAACGAATATTGTCTTCAGTCATCACGCTGCTAGTGTGGTGATAATCTTTTTGTTTTTCTTTGATCAAGAAATCGACGCCATATAAAGCGACACGGCGATAATCCCCAATAATGCGCCCGCGTCCGTATGCATCTGGCAGTCCGGTAATAATTCCTGCTTTTCGAGCACGCAGTATTTCAGGGGTGTAGGCATCAAAAACACCTTGATTATGCGTTTTACGATAATCAGTAAAAATTCTTTCAATTTCGGGATTTAATTGATAGCCATATGCTTCGCAGGCCTGTTTTGCCATCCGAATCCCGCCAAATGGCTGTAAGGAACGATTGAATGGTTTATCGGTTTGAACCCCAACTACTTTTTCAAGTTCTTCATCAAGATAGCCAGGTCCATGAGAGGTAATGGTTGAAACTGTTTCAGTATCCATTTCCAGGACACCACCGTTTTCACGTTCCTGTTTGGTTAGACCCATAACTTGTTCCCAAAGCTTATTGGTTGCTTCTGTAGCATCGGTTAAAAATGAGTCATCTCCCTCATATGGAGTGAGATTTTTTAAAATAAAATCTCTGACGTTTACTTCTTTTGTCCAAACACCTTTGTTAAACCCTTGCCATTGTTCCATGATTTTTCACCTCTTATTTTTAATAAAACATATAACAGATTTGATATTTATATCTTACATACAGTATAACAGCTAATTTGTGAAATTCATCACAAGCAATAGGATCAATTGTTAAGATATTGTGAATAAAGGGTTTGAATGGGGAATTTGTCTGTCTTTGTTTAGCAAGGAAGTAGTTGCTGTACTAGAATAAAATTAAGTAAACCATATATCTGTTATATAATAGGGCGATTGCTAAAGGAGGCAATATTAAAGAGAAAAAGCAGGAATAATCTCCTGCTCTTTAATCAACGACAATATCAGCGATCATTGGTCCATGATGTGCCTTGTCTGAATGGACTTCACAAATTAAGTGGTAAGTTCCTTCGTTATCAAATTGAAGTGGAACCACTGTCTCTTCTCCCTTTTTAACGGTGCCTTTGATACTGGTCCCCTCAATATAAAAAGGATGTTCTTCACCATTTATACCATTTATATATAACTTCGCTTTTTCTCCTTTTTCTAAGATAATTTGACCGGGATCCCAGCGGTAGGCCTCTAATTCTTTACCATCCCTTGTTTGTGACTTATATTCAACGGTAACCATATGGATTTCACGAATTTTTTCATTTGCCTGCTGGTTAAATACAGCTGTATCGCCTGCCTTTAATATAAACCAGGCAGAGATTGTTACGAGAACAAAGCCAACTGCTAAGAAGAATAACAAAGTTTCTTTCTTAAATACTAAAAATCTCATTTCTATAACCCCCCACAGATTTGTCCTAATAAATGTTTATGGGGAAAGGCTAGAAAACTTGTCTTTTTTTAAAAACTTTTAAAGCAAATCATTCTAAACGGTTGGGGACTCAATAAACTGTCTAAAATAGGATTAAGCAATGTCAATCAAAAAAATTGTTTTCTTTTTCCTTTGGAAAAGTTTATATTGAAACTAGTAGAGAAAAAATAGGTGGTCATCTTGTTGGGGATTAAAAAAGAAAAATTATTAAAATCAGCAAAATTTATCTTTCCACTGTTTTTATTGATTTTTGCCATTGTTGAAATAAAGAAATTTACAGGAAATGTGAACGGACAATTACTTGAGAATGAATTGCATAAATTACATATCAGCATGCTATTTCTTATCCTGGCCATAACGTTTGCGGCCGTGCTTCCAATGATGCTTTACGATGTCCTGTTGGTTCGAATTCTTCGATTAAAGGTACCTAAAAAGGAGCTTTTAGAACAATCCTTTATCGCCAATTCATTTTCCAACTTAATTGGATTTGGTGGTATTATCGGGGCGATGCTAAGAACCTATTTTTTTCATAGTCTCGAACAGGATAAGCGAAAGCTGTTAGGGGGAATCGCAACTGTTTCCCTTTTTTATTTAACTGGAATTTCAGTTCTATCGTGGTTTGTTACGCTATTCTATCATCACTTTCCATTGTTTAGGGATGCGAAATGGCTGTTTTTTGCAGTCCTTGGCGTTGGATTATATTTACCGATATTCCTTTTCATACATATTATAAAAAACAAAAAGGACAGTCCATCCCTAATAACCATTCATTCTTCGGTAAAATTAATTATTGTTTCCGTTGTCGAATGGTTTGCCGTTTTTCTGGCCATCTGGATTTTAAGTCACCTTTTTGGGATTTCGATTTCTTTTGAGCAGCTTTTCCCGGTGTATATTATTGCTGCTTGTGCAGGAATCATTAGTATGATTCCTGGGGGGCTGGGCTCATTTGATTTAGTATTTATTTGGGGAATGCAGGATTTACATATTCCGCAGGAAAAAGTGATTGTACTCCTTTTATTTTATCGATTTGGGTATTATATTTTACCGTTTTTAGTCAGTATTGTTCTCTTTGTCAAAATGTATTGGGAAAAATGGAACAAAACCTGGAGCAATTTGCCAAAATTGATTGTTCAGGGATTCAGCCATATGGTATTAACCATGATGGTATTTCTCTCAGGATTGATTCTGCTTTTATCCGCAAGTGTCCCGGGTATTATGTCGCGGCTTAGGATTGCACAGGAGATTCTCTCATTTCCGATTATTAATGTCTCGCATCAGCTCTCAGTTGCCGCAGGTTTCCTTTTATTAGGATTATCAAGAGGCATTGAGTATAGTGTCAAGAGAACATATGAATTAACCATGTTCGTGCTAATTCTTGCGGCGTTATTCTCTATTTTTAAAGGAATTGATTATGAGGAAGCGATTTTTTTAATTATTGTTGCACTTCTTTTAAGAATGGCAAAGGGGCAATTTTACCGTGAAAGCTATGTTCTTACATGGGGGAAAACCTTATTTGATGTCACATTGATTTTAATTATTACCTCGATGTATATTTTAATTGGTTATTTAAATTTACCTTCAGCCAAATTAGAAATGCCAAGAAGGTTTTTACCATATGTAATCGTTGATTACCATGACTTATTCAATAGTGCTTTCATAGGTTTGATCATCGCATTTTTAATCCTTGTTTTTGGTTATTTAAGCAGTAAGCCGAAAAATTGGAAATTTGAGAAATCAAAAAGTCAAGAACGAGATATTATCACTCATTTAACAAAATATAAGGCGAAGGTTTTGTCCCATTTAATTTTTCTCCATGATAAGTATATTTTTTGGAACAGCAAAAGGAATGTCCTGATTTCTTTTCAACAATATGCAGATAAGCTTGTCATTCTAGGCGATCCTATCGGAGAAAAAAGAGAGTTATCAAGCGCAATTGAGGAATTTCAGGAAATTTCAGATTTGCATGGTTTCACACCTGTTTTCTATCAGGTGAGCGATGATATTCTGCCATTACTATACGGCAGCGGTTATGCCTTTTTTAAATTAGGTGAGGAAGCGAACGTTAACCTTAATACCTTTTCACTTTCAGAAAATAATATGAAGGATTTACGATCCTTACGAAATAAATTTATGCGCGAGGACTATCAGTTTGAAATCATACATCCGCCTTTTTCTGAAGATTTATTAAATGTATTAAACGAAATATCAAACGACTGGCTTCAAGGCAGAAACGAAAAAGGGTTTTCTGTTGGGTTTTTTGATCGTGCTTATTTAAATAAAGGACCCATCGCACTTGTTAAGGATGAAAATAATCAAATTCTTGGTTTTATCA
This sequence comes from Neobacillus niacini, assembly GCF_031456445.1. Lineage (GTDB taxonomy): Bacteria > Bacillota > Bacilli > Bacillales > Cytobacillaceae > Neobacillus > Neobacillus niacini_I. The sequence continues at coordinate 149,369 of NZ_JAVDUQ010000002.1, forward strand.
CGATTATGCAGGTATATGACGAGCAAAACACGGTTTCCATTGATTTAATGAGGGTGAAACCGAATACACAGTCCGGGTTGATTGATTTTCTTATTCTTTCTTTAATTGATTGGGCGAAAGAACAGGGATATGAGCGTTTTAACATGGGAATGGCGCCGCTCGCAAATGTGGGAATGTCCAGATTTGCCTCTTTAAGTGAAAAAATTGCGGCACAAATTTTCTATCATGGGCATTTTATTTATCACTTCCAGGGACTGCGAAAATTTAAAGAGAAATATACAAATATTTGGGAGCCCAAATACCTTGCCTATCGAAGAAAATCCTCGCTGCCGTTTACAATGGCGCAAATAACCTTATTAATTTCGAAAAAAAGACAGTAGCTTCACTTAAAAGAAAAAGCCATGGACAGCGGCAGCTGTTCATGGCTTTTGTTTTGCAGAGTAATTCGTTACGAAAAGCATTAAAAAAGAAATGACAATCATGGATAGGACTAACATCCAAGCGAGTGACATATTCCCTGAATCCATTGCTACATAAATTGCGGTAGGGGCTGTTTGGGTCTTACCGGGTATATTACCGGCGAACATAAGGGTGGCCCCAAATTCTCCTAGGGCTCTGGCAAAGCTTAAAATCAAGCCTGTAACCATGGATTTACCTGATAAGGGAAGAGTGACAAATAAAAACACCTTTATTTCATTTGCACCGTCGACTCTTGCTGCCTCTTCAATATCTTTATCAACCGACTGAAACCCTAATTTTACCGTTTGGAACATTAGTGGAAATGCAACAATGGTTGAAGCAATCACAGCTGCCCATGTAGTAAACATGATCGATTGATGAAAAATTTCTTCAATTAAAACACCAACAGGGCTATTTCTTCCGAAAAAGAAGATGAGTAAAAAGCCAATTACAGTTGGCGGTAGGACAATGGGAAGCATTAGTATGGTTTCAAGAAATGCTCTCCCTTTAAATGCCCAAAGTGAGAATAATCTTGCAAAAATAATCCCGAATATAAAAACAATAACGACGGAAATCGATGCTATTTTTATCGATAAAGAAATGGGGGACCAAAAATCATTTGGAAACAAACTCATCAATCCAATACATTAAAGCCTAATTTTTCGAATACAGTTCTCGTTGTCTTACTTTTTAAATACTCATAGTAGAAAGAGTAATTGTACTGTATTCATTATATCTAATCAGAGAGAATCCTCAAAGAAAAACTACATATTTGTTTTGCGATTATTCCTCCCTGCATGGAAAAGGATTGGCAATGGTTTCAAATGAACTTGGGGAGTCAATTTGATCCCGGTCGTCTACAAAACTTCTATTCCCAAAAAAGTCACTTTTATCACCAAAGTTCTGCCCATATCCTTGATTTTTTTTGTCTGAATTATGCCATTCAGCCAAAAGATTTTGCCCGATATTTACAGCAGATGCATTTTCAAAGGAATTAATTTTAATCATAAATATATTTATATTAATATACGGAACCGGAGCCGGCATGTTATCTCCTCCTTATGCTTGTGGTTAAATATATGCATTGTTCTTGAGGTTTATCCCGCATGAACGGGGCAAGAGATGAAGGAGGTGTGTAAATAGATGGATATGGATAAATTAAAACAATGGCTGGAAGTCGCTCAAAATATGCATGGCGGGGATTTCTGGAAAAATATATTTGAACAGGATTTTGCGAAACAATTTATGAATGATCCTTCATATAAATCACCAAGTTACGAAAATGGAGAAAAAAATATACGTGAGGATAAAAACTCTCGTAATTTTCCATCGATTGATATTTTGGAAGGGGAAGAGGAAGTAATGGTATTGATTGAGCTCCCTGGTGTCAGGAAAGAAAATATTGAATTAGGTCTTAACGGGGATATTCTTACCATTAAAGGGACAGCACTCCCTATCCATCCCAATTTAAAAATAGCCTATTCGGAAAGGTTTTATGGTGAGTTTAAGCGGCAGATTAAACTTCCGGATCAAATTAGTCCAAGTGAAATAAATGCAAAGTTTTGGAACGGCATTTTATTTGTCAGCTATCAACGGAAAATGGAGAAAGGAGAAATGATCCCGATTGACTAGAAAATGGCTCCTATTCTTTATTTGGACATGTTTAATTTAAACCACCCATATATATAAGTAAGGTATAAAATAAGGGAGCGTTCACAAACATGTCATTAAAAGATTTATTCGTTATTTTCAGTAATAATGATTATGAAAAAAACTTGAAAAAGAAACTGACTTCCTTAGAAATTGAAATAGAAGAGTTAAAAAAAACTTTATTGGCGATTCAGGAACAAGAATCGGGCATTCAAGAAAAAAGCGTAAATCATAAGGAGCCGCCAATCATCATTGAAAAAATTAATATTGAAAAAATCATTTTAGATAAATATGAGCTGAATAATAATTTTGGCCAGTTAGGAATTAAGGAACTGAAGGGTAAATTAAATATTGGTGCCACGTACGGAAGTGAATTTACACCGAACTTAAATGAGGGAGAAGAAGAGGAACCCATCAGAAAGGAGAAAATGAAAAAGCAAAATAATAATTCCGGACTAAAAGTAAATATTAACCCCAAAAGAGAAGAAGATATGAAAAAAGACTAAGGTTTTCAACCTTTAGTCTTTTAAGATAACTATTGAAGCCTGCTTTCCACCTGTTGGCATACTTCGTCAGCGGACATTCCATTGGCATCAATGACCGATCCTTTTGTATAGGTATCTTGCATTCCCATAACGTTAGAATCCATACCAGTAACAACACAGCAATCACAATTCTGCGCATCTGATTCCTGCTTCAATTCAACAACATCATACCCTTTTTCCCTTAGTGCCTGTTGAATATTTGTAAGAGATTGTTCTACACCAATCTTTGCCATACAAAACACCTCCTCTGTACATTATCTTGCCTAAGTTTTCCTGAATTATTCCGCATAAGTACCGATATTTTTCCAAAAAATATAATGGGAGGTGTTCATATGGGAAAGCGTAAAAAAGATGCTTCGACGATAGGGCTTAATTCTTCTCAGGTTGAAGGACAAGGGACGACCAATACGGAAACAGGAACGAGGTCTGAGCCATCATCCCGTCGTAGGAAAAAAAGCCCTTAGGCACTACTGGAGCTAGACAGAAAAAAAGCAGGCACGTTTGCGTGCCCGCTTTTTACTTATTGGTACATTTCAGCAACTTGCTTTTGAATATCAGCATTTTCAAGATATTCATCATATGTCATTTGCTTATCAACCAATCCTTTTGGTGTCAATTCAAAGATTCGATTGGCAATGGTTTGAATAAACTGATGGTCATGGGAAGAAAACAGGAGTGATCCCTTAAAATTGATTAATCCATCATTTAATGCAGTAATGGATTCCAAATCTAGATGGTTTGTAGGCTCATCCAACAGTAAAACGTTCGCACCATTTAGCATCATTTTCGAAAGCATACAGCGAACCTTTTCACCACCTGAAAGTACGCTAGCTTTTTTCAATACTTCTTCACCGGAAAATAGCATTCTTCCTAAAAAGCCCCGTAAAAAGCTTTCGCTTTCATCTTTAGGTGAAAACTGACGGAGCCATTCCACAAGATTTAATTCACTGTTCTCAAAGAACTCGGAGTTATCCTTTGGAAAATAAGCCTGACTTGTTGTAATTCCCCATTTAAAGGAACCGCTATCGGGTTCCATTTCACCCATTAAAATCTTAAACAAAGTGGTTTTTGCAATCTCGTTTGTTCCAACAAGTGCAATTTTGTCTCCTTTATTCATAAAGAAGCTGATATTATCAAGAACCTTTACACCATCAATCGTTTTAGTTATGCCTTCAACTCTTAAAAGATCATTTCCAATTTCACGTTCCGGTGTAAAACCGACAAATGGATACCGGCGTGAAGATGGCTTAATATCATCTAACGTAATTTTGTCTAATAGTTTTTTACGGGAAGTAGCCTGCTTGGATTTGGAAGCATTTGCACTAAAGCGGGCAATGAAGCTTTGCAGCTCCTTAATTTTTTCTTCCTTCTTCTTGTTGGCGTCAGAAGCCATCCTTGATGCTAATTGGCTCGATTCATACCAGAAATCATAGTTCCCAACATAGATTTGGATTTTACTGAAATCTAAGTCAGCGATATGGGTACAAACCTTATTTAGAAAATGACGGTCATGGGAAACGACAATAACGGTATTCTCAAAGTTAATTAAGAAATCTTCGAGCCACCCAATCGCTTTAATATCTAAGTGGTTAGTAGGCTCATCCAATAGCAGTACATCAGGTCGGCCAAACAGTGCCTGTGCAAGAAGTACTTTTACCTTCTCAGATCCTGTCAATTCTGCCATTGTTTTATAATGCAGGTCTTCTTCAATCCCAAGACCTTTTAAGAGAATAGCGGCTTCTGGTTCAGCCTCCCAACCGTTCAACTCGGCAAATTCACCTTCAAGTTCAGCAGCCTTCATTCCATCTTCATCGGTGAAATTTTCTTTCATGTAGATGGCATCCTTTTCCTGCATTACTTCATACAGTCTCGCATGACCCATAATAACAGTTTTTAAAACTTCATATTCTTCATACTCAAAATGGTTCTGTTTTAATACTGCCATCCGCTCATTTGGTCCAAGTGAAACGGTCCCGGTTTGAGATTCGATTTCACCGGAAAGTATTTTTAAAAATGTAGATTTTCCGGCCCCATTTGCCCCAATCAAACCATAGCAGTTTCCAGGAGTAAATTTGATATTGACATCTTCAAAAAGTTTTCGGTCTCCATATCGTAAGCTTACATTACTAACAGTAATCATAGTTAAAATCCTCCAAAACAAAATATCTATTTATTATATCACTAATAACGGAGAGAACGAAACTATTAGTCATTCCCAGTGTAAGGAAGGGTTCTCAACAACATGAAAAAATTTCTAAAATTTTTTTCGTGTTTTAACACTTTATTCATATTTTTGTTGTAGAATGAACGTATGATGCATTTAAAGAAGGTGAGAAGTATGGCAAAAAAGCAGCTTACTGAATTCGTGAATAAATTAAAAAAAGCTGGTATTAAAGTGAGTCTTACAAAACCAAAGTCCAATTACCTTTTATCCTTGCAGCAAATTAAAAGATATCCTTCATCGGTGAATTAAATAGGTTGAAAAAAGCGGTTAATCCAATGGACTAACCGCTTTTTTTAAATAAAAGGCCATTCTACTTAATTTTTTTCATGATTTTTTCATACACTTCTTTTTTGTCGAATTTTTTCCCCATTGGGAATTTGGCGATAAATTTATTATTTTTGTCCACTAAATAAGTGAAAGTCGTATGGATGAATTGCCCGTTACCTGGGTCCTTATATTGAAATTGCAAAGAGGTAGCGATTTCTTTAATATTTTTCTGGTCTCTTTTCATGTACTGTTTATCCCCTGTTAAAAACATCCAATTTTGATTATTGCTGATTCCGAATCCTTTCATATAACCTTTTAATACCTCAGGAGTATCGCGGTAAGGATCAATGGTGATGGTAAGGAATTCGATCTCCTTGCCAAAAACACCACTTTTCTCTAATTCTTGTTTTAAAACTTTCATTTTTTGAGTAGTGGTCGGACATATATCCGGACAATGAGTATAAATAAATTCCACAAGCTTTAGTTTTGAATCGTTCTTTCCAAATTTGTATGAATCCCCATTTTGATTAATTAAGGTAATATTTGACGGTATAGTTGCATTTGCATCACGAATCAGAAAAAAAGCAATTCCAGCAGCGATCCCAACGAATACAGCTAGAGTGCAAATAAGGTAGATTTTTTTCATTTTGTAACCCCTCCTATCAATAAGATAAAGAAGTTTTTTTAAAAATGATATGGATAATTTGTGAACAAAGGATATGAAGTTCAAACGATTATCCTTTATACTAAATAAAAATGAAGTGGGGGTTCATTGGATGAAAAAGGTTTGGAAAATTTCCTGGCAATTGTTTATCTTAGTTTTGATTTATCAAATCGGAAATTGGACTGTCCATTTTTCTCATTTAAAAATCCCAGGGAACGTAATGGGGTTGATGTTTCTATTAGTTATGCTTTGGCTAAAAATCATAAAAATTGATCAGATTGAACTGGTCGCCAGCTGGCTTTTAAAGCATTTAGGATTCTTTTTCATCCCTATTTCCGTTGGTTTAATGACTCTAGGTCCTAATTTGCTTCATAAGGGTTTATTTTTCCTTCTAATTCTAATAATCAGTGCGTTCATTGGTCTATTAGCCGCCGGGAAAATAACTCAGGCTGTCATTAAGAAAAAAGAAAAGGCAGTAGATTATCATGATCACGCTAGTTAGTATCCTTTTAACGCTGTTTATCTATAAAATGACACTTCTATTAGCAGGAAAGTTTCCAACACCATTAACCAGCCCTGTATTTTTAAGTACAATTTTGATCATTGCCATTTTACTTGGACTACATATAACTTATGATGAATATACTCCCGCGAAAAATATCATGACTTTTTTGCTTGGCCCGGCTACAGTTGCCCTCGCTGTACCTATTTATAAAAACGGGCATCTTTTATTCAAATATTTTAGTGCTGCATTAATCGGGCTTATCACCGGTACGGTTTTGACAATCGGATTTGCCCTTATTTTAGCAAAAGCCTTCCACTTTTCAAAAACGATTCTGCTTGCGTTAAGTATTAAATCTGTAACTGTACCGGTGGCAACAGAGATTGGAAAAATTTTAAATGGGAACCTGCCGCTTATCGTTGCATTTGTCATTATTACTGGGATAATTGGTGCAATGTTTGGTCCGAAATTATTAAACTTGTTCAAGATTGATCATCCTTTTGCTAGGGGTTTGTCGATTGGGACGATTGCTCACGGGATTGGAACCGCTGAGGCAGTTAAGGAAGGGGAAATTCAAGGGGCGGTAGCAGGTGCGGCGATGGGAATCGCTGCGATTCTGACATCCTGTATCCTGCCGTATCTTATTCCTATATTTCTTTAAAAATTTCTGCCAGAGTTCTCTCCCATTATTGATAATCCATTCCAAATTGAATATGCGATATCGAAGACTCAATTTTCAACGGGCCGCAATGACAACGATTAAAAGCTGGAACCCTGTTCCAGCTTTTTGACTATTCTTCAGTGAATAGATATTTTTCTTCTTCAAGATTATGAAGTTCAAATAGGACAAGTAATGCATCGAAATAACGAGTCATCTCCACAGTCATTCCGTTTTGTTTCATTTTTTCTTTAATCATTGCCACAATTAATTCTAATAATTGATGATCGCGTTTTAATTTAATAATGGTTTCGTTTAATTCGGGTTGTTCTTTTAGTTTTTCAACAAAAAAACCTTCTTCCTCTGATTGGGCATGGGCAAGTGTCCTTGTTTCCCAATGTTCGATCAATGCCTCAGCTACTTCTTTTATTTTATCATTTTCACCTTCTTTTACCAGTTCTTTTAGGACTACTGTTAAATCTCTTGCTTCTGTATAAATTCCGTCATGGATGGAATGATGGGAGTGTTTTTTTCTTAAAGATGGACCGGACATTTTCTTTCTCCTTTTACATTAAATCTATTATTCAAGTCATATCCAATACCCCCTAATTTAAACCTAGTAAGATTGCGACCCAGGACATTTAATAGCATAGATTGTCAATTTATAGGGGACTATATTTACTAAAATGAATTTGGGAAGGTGAAACACTTGGAGCGTAAACGTACTCCGTTTATGAAGAAATTGAGATTTTTTGGAAAATCCTCTGATATAGCAGAACATGCTGTATTAAATCCAATGGATCGTGATTCGGAAAAGATTTATCGCCGAAGATGGCAGCATGATAAAACGGTTCGAACCACACATGGGGTAAATTGTACAGGTTCTTGCAGCTGGAAGGTCCATGTGAAGGATGGAATTATCGCTTGGGAAACCCAGCAGACCGATTATCCGTCGACAGGTCCAAATATGCCGGAATATGAGCCGAGAGGATGCCCAAGGGGAGCCAGTTTTTCGTGGTATACATATAGCCCCCTTAGAGTTCGTTACCCTTATGTACGCGGCAGTTTATTAAAAATGTGGCGTGAAGAATTGGCTGTTACAAATGATCCTGTAGCAGCGTGGCGGGAAATTACTTCAAATCCGGAGAAGACAAAAAGGTATAAGCAGGCAAGAGGAAAGGGTGGATTAGTCCGTTCCACATGGGATGAGGTAAGTGAATTGATTTGTGCCGCACTCGTCCATTCGATTAAAGAATTTGGTCCTGATCGTATCTTTGGTTTTTCCCCGATTCCGGCGATGTCCATGGTTAGCTATGCTGGCGGCGGTCGCTTTTTATCGCTTCTTGGCGGCTCATTATTAAGTTTTTATGATTGGTATGCGGACTTGCCGCCTGCATCACCGCAAGTTTGGGGAGAGCAGACCGATGTCCCGGAAAGCTCTGATTGGTTTAATTCTTCCTATCTGTTAGTTTGGGGTTCAAATATTCCTCAGACTAGGACACCTGATGCCCATTTTATGGTGGAAGCAAGATATCGGGGAACAAAGGTGGTTGCTGTCAGCCCGGATTATGCTGAATATGTAAAATTTGCTGATAACTGGCTCCCTGTACAAGCAGGAATGGACGGGGCCTTAGGTATGGCCATGACTCATGTCATTTTAAAGGAATTCTATGTTGATCAACAAACAGAATATTTCTATGACTATGCAAAAAAATTCACGGATCTTCCTTACCTAGTAAAGTTAAAACCACATGGAGAACACTTTGTTTCTAGTACCTTTTTACGTGCGAGTGAATTAGACAATTCTATTTCAAACGGAGAATGGAAAACGGTTGTATGGGATCAAACAACAAACAAACCGGCTTTCCCAAACGGTACGATCGGCCATCGCTGGGAGGATAATGGAAACTGGAATTTGCATTTAAATGATACCGAACAAGACCTAACAAACCTAAAGCCATTGCTGACATTGTTAGGTAATGAAGATAAAGTGATGATGGTTAAATTTCCTCACTTTGAAGTTGAGAGGAGAGAAACGTTTATCCGCGCGGTTCCCGTCAAGGAAATCACTGAAAATGGAGAAACCTTCTATGTAACAACTGTGTTGGATTTAATGCTTTCAAAGTTTGGTATTTCACGCGGGCTTGAAGGGGATTTTCCGAAGGATTACGATGATCCAAAACCTTATACTCCTGCATGGCAAGAGGCTTTGACTGGTGTTGACCGGAAGCTTGCCGCTCAAATTGCCAGGGAATTTGCTCAAAACGCCATTGAGTCGAAAGGGCGCTCCATGGTCATTATGGGGTCAGGAATAAACCAATGGTATCATGCGGATGCCACATACCGAACCGTCTTAAACCTTGTTTTATTAACCGGATGCGAAGGGGTTAACGGCGGCGGTTGGGCGCACTATGTCGGGCAGGAAAAGGTCCGCCCGCTTGAAGGCTGGCAGACGATCGCCATGGCAAGGGATTGGGGGGGACCTCCAAGACTGCATGCGGCAACCCCGTTCTTTTATTTTGTGACCGAACAATGGAAATACGATGACCAGTCCGTGGAAGATCAAGTCTCTCCGCTTGTAAAAGAACCGCGTTATAAGCATTCAGGAGACTATTATTCTCTTGGGACAAGACTGGGCTGGACACCTGCCTACCCGCAGTTTGATAAAAACCCAATTGATTTGGTTAAGCAAACGCAAGCATCAGACAAAAGCAAAATCGTTCAATCCATTGTCGATGATGTAAAACAGGGAAAAACAAAATTTGCCATCCAAAATCCTGAAGATCCTAAAGCATTTCCTAAGGTCATGTTCGTATGGCGGGGGAATTTAATCGGAAGCTCCTCAAAAGGACATGAATACTTTTTAAGATATATGCTAGGAACCCATCATGGGAACTTGAGCGAACAAAATACAGAATTAAAAACAGAGGAAATCGAATGGAGCGGACCTTCTGCGGAAGGTAAGCTGGATTTAATGATTAATATGGATTTCCGGATGGCAGGTACAGGGCTATATTCTGATATTATCCTGCCAGCAGCCACATGGTATGAAAAATACGATATCAGCAGCACAGATATGCATCCGTTTATTCATCCGTTTAATCCGGCCATTGCTGCGCCATGGGAATCCAAATCAGATTGGGATACTTTCAGATTGCTGGCTAAAACCTTTTCATCGATGGCAGAAAAATATTTTACCGGTCCAGTACAGGATGTAGTGGCGACTCCGCTGCTGCATGACTCTCGTGATGAAATATCGGACGCTTGTACATTCGGTAAAATCCCTGATTGGTTAAACGGTGAACAGGAGCCGATCCCAGGACAAAACTTCCCGCGTTTACACGTTGTGGAACGGGATTATTCAAAGATCTTTGATAAATTTATTTCTTTAGGACCAATAGTAAAAGATCAAATCGGAGCAAAAGGAATCGGCTGGAATGCAAAAGAGGAATATGAAAAATTAAAAGAAATTCTCGGCAAGGCAAATAAAACAAAGGATTATAAGGACTGTCCAAGTCTTTATACCGCCCGCGATGCTTCTGAGGTAATTCTATCTTTATCAAGCTCAACTAACGGTTCACTTGCCATGAAGGCTTGGGATGCATTGGAGAAAAAATCCGGGCAAAAATTAAAAGACCTAGCCGAGGAAAGAGCGGAAGAGCATTTTTCTTTTAACGAAATTACTGCTCAGCCCCGTCAGGTTATTTCAACACCTGTTTTCAGTGGAACTGAAACGGGAGGACGCCGGTATTCGCCATTTACTACCAATGTGGAGCGATTAATTCCTTGGCGCACCCTTTCAGGCAGGCAGCATTTTTATATTGACCATGAAATGATGTTGGAGTTTGGTGAAGAATTTCCTGCTTTCAAAGCTCCGCTTCGTAAAGTAGCTTTTCAGACGAAAGACCGAAAACCTACGGGAATGGGAAAAGAAATTAATTTACGTTATTTAACACCCCATTTCAAGTGGTCTTTCCATAGCACCTATGGTGATACATTACCGATGCTTACCCTTTTCAGAGGCGGACCGCATGTTTGGTTGAACCGCTCAGATGCAGAAGAGGCAGGGATTGCGGATAATGACTGGCTGCAAATATATAACCGCAATGGTGTGGTTGTAGCTAGAGCAGTCGTTACCCACAGACTGCCAAAAGGTGTTGCTTTCATGTACCATGTTCAGGAGCGTCATATCAATGTACCCGGTTCACCGATTACAAAAGAACGCGGCGGTACATTTAACAGTCCAACAAGGCTGCAAATGAAGCCTACACATGTGATTGGCGGATATGCACAGCTTAGCTTTGGTTTTAATTATTATGGACCATGCGGCAGCCAGCGGGATGAACGAGTGATTATTTGCAGACTTGATCGAGATGAGGTGGATTGGCTTGAGGATTAAGGCCCAATTTGGAATGGTAATGAACCTTGATAAATGCATTGGCTGCCATACCTGCAGTATTACCTGTAATAATACTTGGACAAATCGTCCCGGTGCTGAATATATGTGGTGGAATAATGTTGAAACAAAGCCGGGAGTTGGCTATCCAAAGGAATGGGAAAACCAAGACAAGCATAAAGGCGGCTGGGTCTTAAATAATGGGAAGCTTGAGTTAAAAGCTGGTGGAAGGGTTACGAAGCTGTTAAATATTTTCCATAATCCTGACTTAGCAATGATTGATGACTATTATGAACCCTGGACATATGATTATGAAAATTTAATAAACAGCCCTGAAAAGGATCATCAGCCAGTGGCACGCCCTAAATCCCAACTAACAGGGGATTACATGGATATCAAATGGGGCCCAAACTGGGAGGATGATTTAGCGGGTGTATATCAAACGGGTAAAAATGATCCAAACGTAAGAGGGATAGAGGAAAGAGTAAAGTTTGAATATGAACAAACCTTTATGATGTATTTGCCAAGGATTTGTGAGCATTGTTTAAATCCAACCTGTGTTTCATCATGCCCTTCCGGAGCGATTTATAAGCGGGAAGAGGATGGAATTGTCCTCGTTGACCAAGATGCCTGTCGCAGCTGGCGCTTTTGCACAACAGGCTGTCCGTATAAAAAGGTATATTTTAATTGGAAAACACATAAGGCTGAAAAATGCACATTTTGTTTTCCACGAATAGAAGCTGGACTACCGACAGTATGTTCAGAAACCTGTGTCGGAAGACTCCGGTATGTTGGGATTGTCTTTTATGATTTAGACAAGGTAGCGGAAGCGGCATCAGCTACAAATGAGAAGGATTTATATGAGGCACAGTTAAGCATATTTTTAGATCCAAATGACCCCGAGGTTATAATGGAGGCTAAAAAAGCCGGCTACCGTGACGATTGGATTGAAGCAGCCCAGCGTTCACCTGTTTATAAGCTGGCAGTTGAGCAAAGGATTGCCCTTCCGCTTCATCCGGAATATCGCACGCTTCCAATGGTTTGGTATATTCCGCCGCTTAGCCCTGTAATGAGTGCCTTTGATGGCGGACTTGACGGTGTTAATCCGCATGTGATTTTCCCGCAAATTGACCAACTTCGGATTCCAGTTGAGTATTTAGCAAACATGTTAACTGCAGGGGATACCGAAGTGATTCGCAATGTGTTAAAGAAAATGGTTGCAATGCGAAGCTATATGAGATCACTTAATTTAGGGAAACAGCCTGAAAAAAGCATTTTGGATGCCGTCGGGATGACGGAGGAGACGATGCACGAAATGTACCAGCTGGCGGCAATCGCCAAATACGATGACCGTTATGTGATACCGAAATCGCATCGTGAGGATGCAGCAAACATGTATCTTTCACAAGGAACTGCAGGATTTGACTTTATGGAGGCATGCACAGGTTGTTCTGTCAATCCTTCCATGTCGGAAGACTATAAATTTGGTGACGATTACTGGGGTGAGATAAATGGGGGATGAACAACGAATATTTGGACTTGCTTCTGTATTATTACAGCATCCGGAAAAAGAATGGATGGAGGAAAACGGATTAAAAGAAGAAATAGCTTTGATTGAAAATCCGCTTATAAAACTTCTTTTAAAACAATTTCTTAGGCACTTGAATGCCCATTCCTATTTTGAACTTTGTACACAGTATTCCGAGACATTTGATTTTAATGATAAGACAACCTTGTATCTAACCTATTCGCTCTTCGGGGAAAGCCCCGATCGCGGGAAGGCGTTAGTAAAATTAAAGCAGGAATATTTTGAGGCAGGATTTCCATTAGAGAGTGATGAACTTCCAGATTTTCTGCCGTTAATTTTTGAATTTTGTGCAATTGCTCCTGAAAAGTCGGTACAAAAAATGCTGATGATTCATCGAAAAACCATCCATCAGCTTTTAAAAGAATTATCGTTGATAAATAGTCCCTATCAAATGGTAATACAGGCAAGTGTGCAATTGATGGAAAAAATGCTTTCAAATCAAAAGGCATCTTAGGGGGGCGGCAAATGATCTTTTCTCAAAACTTTTTCTGGGTTTCATTCCCTTTTGTTATGCTAACCATGTTTGTGGTCGGACATATTTACCGGTACAATGTCGATCAGTTTGGCTGGTCGGCAAAATCAAGTGAATTTCTTGAAAAGAGGCAGCTGAAATGGGGAAGTATTCTCTTTCATTATGGGATTATCTTTGTCTTTTTTGGACATGTTGCCGGATTGTTGATTCCGAAAGGATTTTATGAGGCGGTTGGAATTACCGATCATATGTATCATTTTGGTGCTGTCTGGATTGGCGGAATTGCCGGTATTTTTACGATTATCGGCATCTTGCTGTTAATGGTTCGCAGATTCACGGTAAAACGAATCTATATTCACAGCACTTTTCGAGATATCCTAATTTTGATTTTATTAACGATAACGATTATTACAGGATTTTTTAATACGGTTTGGTATACGGGAAGAGGGGTTGGTTTTGAATATCGGGAAACGATTAGCCCATGGTTTCGAGGACTGCTTTATCTAAACCCGAGACCAGAGTTAATGATTGGGATTCCGCTTGGCTTTAAAATTCACGTTGTATCGGCATTTTTACTCTTTGGAATATGGCCGTTTACCAGACTGGTCCATGTGTGGAGCCTGCCGTTGGAATACTTAAATCGAAAATTTGTTGTTTACCGGTCTGTTTTGGCAAGAAAATCACTTGCAATGGCGCCGGATCGTACAAAAAAAGAATAAGGAATAGCCTCAAGGCTATTCCTTTTCTTCTTGTCAAACTTCGAAAAAAGGAGGAAAATAATGATATAAATAAACAGCAGGGAGTCTTTTGGATGCCTAAGGAAATTACGAATTTTCATCATCGGCAGGTCGTTGTGAATACGTATGTGGACGAAGAATTAGTTAATCGGGATGGATTTGTGTTTGACTCTGTTCATCTGGAAAATGATTCGCTCCTATTTATAAAAGATGCGAAGACACTATTTAGGATTGATTCTTTAACAGGAATGATATTAAAAAAAGAAGCGATTTTTAAAAATTATTATTCATTAAACGGTGAAAATAAAAAAATTGAAATCTATTTTCCATAAACGAGGCTACTGTTTAGCCTCGTTTATTTTTTTGATATTTTTCTGCCAGTATTCTTTTTACTTCGTTATAACTAAGACCGGATTGGTTGTTAAGTCTTTTTACCTCTTCGATATCGGTTCCAACAACTGTGATTTTTTTTGAATGTGTGCTCAATTGGGTTTTCTCCTTTCATGGAAAAAAGATAATTCCATTTTTAGAAATGAAAAGATTGGTTTTTGTGCATACTAGGAGTAGTAAAAAGGAGGCGGTTCCCATTTTCTATGGTAAAAGAGCAAAAGAAGAAGAAATTGAAAATATCCTCGTGGATACCGAAATTTACTCATGTATAGATGACTCCTGTATTGGCTGGATGCGAAAGGATTTTGTAACCGACGATTTGCTTTGCCCTATGTGTGGTAATGAAATGATGTCAGAAATTAAAGAGCTACCAAAAATATAAGCTGTTTTGAAAAGACTGTCACTGTACTATGACAGTCTTTTTTTCATTTTACAGATTCTCATTCTGCTGTTTGATTTCATCCCCGGTTATAACTATGTTGGCTTCAATAAGTTCCATATGACGGTCAACGGAATCACCGGCAACATTTTTAAAATTTGGAAAAATGGATCCGTTCTCAATTGTTATTTGTTCTTCCTTTGGTGCATTTGTAAGATAATCTTCTTTTTTTGCCTTTGCCACTTCATTCAACTCCTTTGTTACATGTTTTGCAACTGGGGATGGGTTTATTCTTTTTCTGCGGAGGAAGTAATTGCAAATTAAAAACTCTCCAGATTCCTGGAGAGTCAGGGCTATTCTTCTTTTTTAGATAAACAGCGATCGCATTCCATCATGTAGGATTCAGCTTGTTCCTCCATATGCTGACCACATTCTGGACATTCCTTCTTAGGCAAATTACGGAAATATTCAACCGGACTCATTAACATTTAAATCTCCTCCTTTGTTATATACAGATTATTAAAATAGTCCCTGTTGTATTACAGAGTTGACAAAAAATTAATACTCCTCTTTTTTAGAAAGACAGCGATCACATTCCATCATGTAGGATTCAGCTTGCTCCTCCATATGCTGGCCACACTCTGGACATTCCTTCTTAGGTAAATTACGGAAAAACTCAACTGGACTCATTAACATTATAAATCTCCTCCTTTGTTTAATACAGTTTATTAATATTTCATCTGTTGTAGTACAGTATAAACAAAAAAATAAAAAATGTGTAGACTTTTTTTTGAAAAATTTTAATTTTTTTAAAAATAGTTCTTTTGTCCCGTTTCTAGGATGGATTATTTTACCTTATGAATCACTGCTTTTAGGAAATGATATAAGAAAAATACCTCCCTTTCTCTATTTAGTACTTCCTAAATAAATTGCTTTACATTACAATCATATTAGTAATGATGGAGAACGGAGGGATGCACGTTAATGAATATGGTACTTGGAGCGATTCATCCTTTTTTTATTATGATTGCCATTGGCTTAACGATAATGGCTTCCTATACAGCATTAGATATGTTTACCTTAATAAAATCATCAGAACCCAATAAACGACTTTTATTTTTAGGGGGATCGGTAACTCTGGGAGTTGGAATATGGGTGATGAATTTTATGGGGTTAATTTCGGCCGATAGCAGTGGGTTTGCAAGTTATCAAATTCCCTTTACCATTTTGTCTATCTTTATTGGAATTGCTTTTACAGGGATGGCATTTGTTCCGTTCTTTGGTAAAAAAATTCAATTATTCCATATAATGATTGGTGGCTTATTGTTAACGGTTGCCGTTTATGCTACTCACATCATTAGTCTTTATGCAATGAATGTGACCCTAAAATATAATATTCCGCTATGTATTTTTGCTGGGATCCTTATTTTTTGTACCTTTATGTTTTCATTATGGATTTTATATTCATCAAAAAACTATACACATGCGAATCAAGTATGGCTGAAACCGGTTAGTGCAGTGATTATGGCAGGTGCAATTGCTGAAGGTCATTTCTTGATCAAAAGAGCAACAACAATTCTTTCTACAACTGAAATCATCAAGCCTTCAAGCGGTGAAGGCACATTTTTAACTTATTTGGTCTTATTTGTATCCATTTTAATTATTGGTGGACTCATTGCCTCTAGTACCTTAATTAGTAAACAACTGGCTGCATCTGATACCAATTTAAAGGATATAAAATCGGCTCTTGATGCATCCACAATTGTCGCAATAACGGATAAACATGGAATCATTGTGTACGCAAATGATAAATTTTGTGAAATTTCTAAGTATCAGCGCGAGGAATTACTGGGTCAGGATCACCATATGTTAAATTCTGGATATCACTCAAAAGAATTTTTTAAAGAGTTATGGAAAATAATTGGACAGGGAAATGTTTGGAAGGGTGAAATTTGTAACCAGGCAAAGGATGGCAGTCATTACTGGGTGGATACAACAATTGTCCCGTTCCTGAACGAAAAAGGCAAACCCTATCAATATGTTGCGATTCGAACCGATATTTCAGATAGAAAGAAAGCGGAAGAACATTTAAAGCAAACGGTTAAGGAAAATACAGATATTAAATTCGCCCTTGACCAGTCGTCCATTGTTGCTTTTACGGATGCACAAGGTAAGATTACCAGTGTGAATGATAAGTTGTGTGAGATTTCAAAATATAGCCGTGGGGAGATCATTGGAAAAGATCATAATATATTAAATTCTGGTTTCCATTCTAAAGAGTTTTTCAAAAATTTATGGAAAACAATTGGCGAGGGACATGTTTGGAAAGGGGAAATAAGAAATAAGGCGAAGGACGGCACGTATTATTGGGTCGATACAACCCTCATTCCATTTTTGAATGACCAGGGTAAACCTTATCAATATTTAGCAATTCGCAATGATATTACCGAGCGTAAACGAACGGAAGAGGTCCTCCATCGTCAGGATAAGCTTGCTGCTATCGGACAGCTCGCTGCAGGTGTTGCCCATGAAATACGAAATCCATTAACATCTATGAGAGGGTATGCGGAATTCCTACAGTTGGATGAAAAAGACCCTGAACGATTAGAGTTTTTGAATATCATCCTTGATGAAATTGAACGGGTTAACACGATTGTTGAGGATTTTATGGTGTTAGCGAAACCAAAAGCGGTTGAATTAGAGGAGAAGAATGTGGTTCCGGTCATAAAAAATGTTGTCTCCTTGCTTGAATTTGAAGCAAGAAAGAAAAACGTCCACCTGCATTTTGAATGCAATCAAGAAATTATTCAGATTGAATGCGATGAAAACCGTCTGAAGCAAGTCTTTTTGAACTTTATTAAAAATGGAATAGAAGCGATGCCGAATGGCGGGGAGCTGCATGTAAAAACGCTTATTCATGAGAGTAACGTACAAATTTCGATTCAAGACACGGGTGTTGGAATCCCAAAAGAGAAATTAAAGAACCTGGGAGAACCGTTTTTCACTACAAAGAAAAATGGAAACGGGTTAGGATTAATGGTCAGCTTTAAAATCATTGAAAGTCATAATGGCAAAGTGTTTGTTGAAAGCGAACCAAATAAAGGCACAACCTTTAATATATTATTACCGGCTAAAACAGCCTAGGAAAAGGGAGACGTATTCTCCCTTTTTTATTTTTCGAAAAATAGACAAACTTTTTGAAAAAAAGAAAACTACATGATGGAAAGAATAGATTAATATGATGATAGTAGGGAATTTTGTTTAAACAAAGGAGGGAAGGCAATGGGTGAAACATCTTTCGTCAAAACCATTTGTGGTTATTGTGGAACCGGCTGTGGCTTAGTGCTCGAGGTCCAGGATAACAAAATTATGAAAATTCGCGGTGACAAGGAGGCTCCTGTAAACAAAGGACAAACCTGTGTAAAGGGAGCTTTTGCCTATGAGTATGTTCATGCAAAAAATAGATTAACCTCTCCGCTCATCCGCAAGGCAGGAAAACTGGTTGAAACAACATGGGATGAAGCGAACCATTTTATCGCAAGGAAATTGGCAGCTATTAAAGCCGAGTGGGGTCCAAATGCGATTTCTATGTTTGCCTGTGCACGGACTACGAATGAATCGAATTTTATTACGCAAAAATTTATGAGGACTGTGATTGGGAGCAATAATATTGACGGCTGTAACCGAACGTGACACGCCCCAAGCGTTGCCGGTCTGGCAACAGTTTTTGGAAGCGGTTTCCCAACTAATACCCTTGAAGATTTTGATAAAGCAGAAGTATTGCTATTGATGGGTTCGAACACGACTGAGGCTCATCCCATTATTGCGAATCGGATTAAAAAAGCAGCTAAGGCAGGTTTAAAGATCATTGTCATTGATCCAAGAAAAATTGATATGGTAAAGGTGGCTCATCGTCATTTACAAATCAATGTCGGTTCGGATATCGTTCTTATAAATGCGCTTATTCGGGTAATTTTAAAAGAAGGGTTATATAACGCTGAGTTTATACAGCAATTTACGCTTGATTTTGATGCTCTCGAAAAACTTGTGGAACCTTATACACCTGAATATGCATCCGAAATTACCGGGGTAAATGCGGCGGATATTGTTGCAACAGCAAGAGAATATGCTTCTTCAAGTGGTTCAATGATTGCCTATACTCTTGGGATAACGGAACACCATTGCGGTGTAAATAATGTTTTTGATATTGCTAATCTAGCATTATTAACCGGGAATATTGGCAGGGAAGGTACTGGCATTATGCCGCTTAGGGGGCAAAATAATGTTCAAGGTGCAGGGGATATGGGCTGCCTGCCAAACCAATTGGCTGGGGCGATGAGTCTTACAAATGAGGAATATCGAGCTCGATATGAAGAAGAGTGGAATGTGAAGTTGAACCCAATCGCCGGTGATACCCAGACACGGACATTTGACAAGATTGAAACCGGTGCATTGAAGGCTCTATATGTCATTGGTGAAAATCCGCTCCTTGCAGATGTGCATATGAATCATACAAAAACATTGTTAGAAAAGCTTAATCTATTAGTTGTCCAAGATATCTTTTTAACGGAAACTGCACAACTTGCGGATGTAGTATTACCAGCCCGTTCTTGGGGTGAAGTGGACGGAACCTATACAAATACAGATAGACGTATTCAGCGAGTTCGAAAAGCGGTTGAGGCACACCCTAACGTGAAAGAAGACTGGGAAATTCTTTGTGAACTGTCTACCATAATGGGTTACCCGATGAAATATAACAGCAGTGAGGAAATCTGGGATGAAGTGAGGAAGCTTGCCTGGGAGATGTATGGCGGTATCTCTTATGAGCGACTTGATAAAGAGTACAATCTCCACTATCCATGTCCAGATAAGGATCATCCAGGAACTTTTGTGATGCATGAAAGATTTCATCAAGAAAAGCAGCCAAGTAAGAAAGCGCCGTTTGTCCCTGTCGATTATACAGAGCCATTAGAGCTTCCTGATGAGGAATATCCATTTATGCTCACAACTGGTCGCCGCTATGAATCCTATAATACACACTCGCAAACACGTCATTATGCAGCAGGAGTAAAGGTAAAACAGACGGAAGAAACGGTGGATATTCACCCGGAAGATGCGAAATCTTTAGCAATTGAAGAGGGTGAAGTGGTTCAGGTGCGTTCCCGCAGGGGGGAATTAAACGTTAAGGCGAAAATAACTGATCAAGTGGTACCTGGTCTAGTCTTCATGAGTTTTCACTGGAGTGAAACTCCTACCAATGTATTAACTTTAAATGAATTTGATCCTATTTCCGGTACGGCCGAATATAAGGCCTGCGCCGTTTCTGTTTCCAAAATAAGCTAATTTGGTAGTAAAAATGGAGGTATTGACCTCCATTTTTTATTTGAAAAGTATATTATACGAATAAAAATATTTTTTCTGACCATTGAAATACTATTGTAATATAATTGGTTTTTGTGTAAAACAATTAACATCTCCCTGTTCTTTGTATGAGAAAATTCCATGCTATTATGGTACTAGTTAGCGAACGAAAGAACATGGGAGGTAAAAAATGTTTAAAAAATTAATAGCATTATTCGCAGTAGCTGCACTCTCAGGGACTATAGGTGCTAATGTCAGTGCAGCTGAGATTACAGTGAAAAAAGGAGATACCCTTTGGGATATAGCAAAAGTACATAAGACAAATGTACATAAAATAAAAAATAGAAACCATCTTTCTTCAAGTTTAATCCATCCTGGAGAAAAACTGACCATTGATTCTAATAAAATAGCTTCTAAACATGTGAAAAAGAAAAAGCATGTATCAAAAATGAAGTATGTTAAGAAAAAAAGGGCAGTGAAAAAAACAAAGGTAATTAGCGTGAAAGCAACTGCTTACACAGCAAAATGTAAGGGTTGTTCCGGAATTACAGCGACTGGAATTAATCTAAAAGCAAACCCGAAAGCAAAGGTTATTTCGGTTGACCCGAATATAATTCCATTAGGTTCAAAGGTTTACGTGGAAGGGTATGGTTATGCTGTTGCCGGAGATACAGGCGGAGCAATTAAAGGCCATCATATCGATGTGTTTATCCCCTCAAAAACAAAAGCAATCAATTGGGGAAGAAAACATGTAAATGTTACCATCATAAATTAAAACTGCCCTCAACGGCAGTCAGGCTGTCGAAAAACTTTCGATAGCCTTTTATTTCATTCACTCTCTTTATCAATTTTTCTACTTTTTAGTTTAAAAAAAAGCGTTGATATTTAAGTTGTCCAAATGGGGGCGTCCACCACACGATTTGGACATTAATAATCGATTTTCTTCATGGTGCTCCGCCCTAATATAAGCTCAGAAAATACATAGTTTTGCAAATTGAGAATTAATAAATACTGTTTATGGTAGTATGTTTTTTAAATATAAAAGCAGAAATATACAAAAAATGAATAAAAACTTGCATATTTTCTGCTTGTTGATAATTAAGATGTTGAACAAAAGCACCCGATAGTTGAAATACAAATCTTCACAAATTACAGGAATGATGCGGACAAGTTGTATTCAAAATTAATGCAATATAAAAACATTCAATATTTAATTATTTTTGAATTAAATTTGAATGCAAAAGGCATCTAACTCAAAATAAAAGACCAACCCATTATTAACACAATTACATAATTTATGTAAGAAGAAGAAAATCCCGAACTTTTCTTCTTCAAAAAGGAGGCAGAACACACCTGGGTGCGGCAGGCGGCTTCGGTTTATATAACATATGCCTAATATGACTTTATGGGCAGGGCTTGCTTAATTTCCCTTTTATTCCATATTCGCATTTAACAATTTACGCAAAAAGAAAAAAGCCTTTTTATAAGACTTTTTTCAAGAATTTAAATTAGTAAAAACAGGTTGCTCCAACGATAATTAACAGGATAAATAATACTACGATTAAAACGAATGGATTGCCTCCGCAAAATCCACCTCCGTAGCCACCTCCATAGCCATATCCGGAGCAACCACAACCACCGAATCCACCGTAACCAAACATAATACATCCTCCTTTCAATAAGGAATAGGTTATTTTTTAAACAAAACCACCAACAAAGGACGCTCCAATAATAATAAGCAGGATAAACAATACAACTACTAATGCGAAACCTCCACCACCTGCGAAACCTACACCATCCATATACACAACCTCCTTTCAGCTGATACCTATAAAATATGTAAAATACTAAAAAGGGGATGGGCAAATCTGCATTTAAAACCTCTTCTAGGTTGTCTCACTGTCCCATGCTTAAGTGTAGTCTTTTATTAAGTGGAAAGTATTAATATATACAAAAAAAGCCCTACTAGGGGCTTTGGGTGATTGAGACTGTCTTTGACAAGTCTATGTGCTAAGCAATACTATGGCTTTTCGGCTACACTCTAGACTATGCATCAGTTTAACTTGAGTACCCAATCGGTTAAGTTTTATTTGGAGGAATTTTTTAGAACAGACCAAAAATTAATTCGATAAAAAATCAGCCCTTGTCCATTCCATTTCATTATCTTGTACATATATTATGATTACACCAAAACCAAACATATATATTACCTTCTGGATATAAAGAACGTTTGCCTATAAAGCAGACGTTTCTTTGCATTTATAGGCATGCCGTATATTTTGCCTTCTCAATATGATGTAGTTAGGCGACTGGCAGAGCAGATTTGTGGCAACCAAAGTTACTATGGAAGGAAGTTTGATGAATGAACGCACTTATGAAGATGTGGTTTTGTTTGAAAACCGTTTTGACTGCGTATACCACCAACTAGCAGGCTTGTCCGATTAAGTTAGAATTTCAACCTTAACCCGTCTCAACATGAATTTTTCAATCAGAATAATAAAAAGTAAACTTGCTGCGCGGATGCAGATCAAGTAACTTAATTTCCAATTGTCATGAAAAACTAATATTTTCATGTTCATGAGGATAACATCGCCTATTAGCAGGATAAAAAAAGGAACCACTATCCAATATCTTTTCTTTGGTATGTAAATACATAATATAACAATTACAGCTATACATACATGATACAAAAAACCACTAAATAAGGTGCTGTCCCGAAAAATGTTTTCAACCCAATTTACGTGAAAAAACTGTTTTCCAAAAAGCATAAGTACGCTTGTTGGAGTTTGCAGAATGATCCATGCTATTGTCCAGAATGTTATGATTCGAGGGGATTTATGGCTTTTTCCATTTACTATGGAATACCACTTTTTCATAGCAGCCATAAAGATAAATGTTACAATACCAGTCATATATGTGTGCCACCAATGGTGAGTGTAGACACCGACTTTAAGAAACACAACTTCTATCAGCATGAAAACGATGGATATTAATCCAATCCAGCGGTATGAGAACGACATCCCGGACGGAGGCAGACTCCGCGAAAGATCCTAAAAGTTAGATGCTGTTTCTTTCTAGCTTGGATGAAATGGACTTCATGTCCACATCCCAAAATCCCATGAGGATCAAAATATTGAGCCGAGCTCATCGATCTACCCTTTTTTTGCCGTTTAGCCAATGATAAAGAAGCCCCTTTACAAGAATTGCTTACGTTACTAAAGGGTAAGTATATAGACCAATTCTTCAAACCTTTACTTTACCATCACTTGTGAAACGATTCTTCGTGCCTGATTTTGAACTATTCTGCCCGTTTGTTCAACAAGAAAAAATGACCGCCGCAGCGATCATCATTCTCAGACCACCCGAAATTCCAACCATTATGGTAACTCATTAAACCCATTATGTAGTTTACTAACTCGACGACAGACAAAAGGGTCACCCAGAAGATGATCCAGGCAACCTGTTTTACCCATCCAGTTGGATACCGTCCTAAATATATAAACACAATGGAAGGTGGACTGATAATTCTTACAGTTCCGCCAATCTCCATTTGGTCGTCTCTTGAAACGTGGTGTTGCTTACGGTGCGATGTTTAAAGGTGAACAAGACACGATGCACCAAGCCAACGAATTTAAACCAGTTGATGCACTCTTGAAATCTGCAATAATCTATGCAGAAGCAATCTAGGAATTGGCTAATAGTAATAAAAAGATTATAATATTAGTGGGCAATTTTTTTGCTCATAAATATTTGTATTATTTTGTTCCCATAAAGGAGATTTATAAATGTCTGAAGAAAAATTGTCAGATTTAATTAGTCCTGAAGCTGTGATTAACTTTGAAACTGGTGCGATTAAAGCAAGCACTTTGGATTCAATCATCAAACTTTTGCCATTTGAAATGGGCTTTTGCGATGCCAACGATATTTTCCGCTGGTATTCAAATAATCCAAACCGCGTGCATGGTCGCCGTAAAGAAGCGATTGGTCGCCCTGTGCTTGAGCTTCACCCAAAAGTGGCTCACCACGTTGAAAAATTGTTGAATGATTTCCGTTCAGGAACACGCGACGAATGGGAATTTTGGTTCCCAAAACGCTCTGGTGAATCTGGTCAAATTTACCAAAAATTCATGGCAGTACGTGATGAAAATGGTAAATACCTTGGCTGTATGGATGTGACCGTTAATATCGACCTTTTCCAAGGAAAAGAAGGTAAAAATACCCCTGAAACTATTGACGAATTTAAAGCTGTTAAGCCTGAATAATAAAAAAATACCTTTCTCATTTGAGAAGCTGCTGAAAAACACATTGAATTCCCCAATTCAATGTGTTTTTCTTTATAATAGACTTATAAATGTTTTAAACAAATATATTAGTTTAGCCAAAATATCTAGCAAATTCTGGACATCTTTTACCATCAACTATAACTCGCGGAATTTAATAAAGCTATTGAAGTGGATGGAATGAAATATTGAAAAAAGCGGTTAAAGGAGAAAGTGATAGAGCCTAAAGAAATTCGGGCTAATACAACAGACCCTAAATGTGGGTTTACTTAGCCAGATAGGATAAGGTGTGTGGCATTTCTTTATGTTAATTTGCTCCCTGTTGATTGAAGCGGAAATCAACAGGCCAATTAGCATAGACAATTTTTTAATATAGGTTTTGATTAAAAAAACAAGCCGGAATTAACCGGCTTGTTTAACCAATGTTTTGGCTGCTGTAGATTTTCTTTGATAGAAGAACCAGTTAAGACCAAAACTGATTACATAGAAACCAATAAAGAAGTAGAATGCAGTTACATATGAGCCTGTAGTATTAATAGACCAGCCGAAAAGTTTTGGAATAAAGAATGAACCATAAGCAGCAAATGCTGCTGAAAAACCAATAACTGGTGCTGCCTCTTTTGGAACAAAGATATTTGGAATCATTTGGAATGTTGATCCAGACCCAATTCCAGATGCTAAGAAAAGAACTAAGAATGCTGTCAAGAAACCAGCAAATTGCTTGCCATTTAAGAAATAAATAACCCCTATAGCACCAATTGCCATGATAACAAAGACATACGCTGTTACTTTCGCACCGCCAAATTTATCAGCTAACCAGCCGCCAACAGGTCTTGCTGCTGCTGCCACTAGGGCACCAAGGAATGCAAGGGAAAGATGCTCAGGAAATTGAGATTTTAATAGAAGCGGAAATGCCGCTGAATATCCAATAAAGGAACCAAATGTTGCAATATAAAGGATGGTCATAATCCAAGTGTGCTTACGTTTTACAATCACAAATTGATCGGAAACGGATTGTTTTGCATTTGGTACGTTATCCATTTTAAATAAGGCAAGTAATGTCACAATGACAATTGGGATCACCCAGATAAATGCTGCATTTTGTAACCAAACATGTTGACCAGTAGACAATACTTGATTGCCTCCAACAAATGCAAAAGTACTAGAAGTAATGATTAATGGTGTAACAAATTGGACAACTGAAACGCCCATATTTCCTAAACCGCCGTTAATACCAAGTGCAGTACCTTTTTCCTTTTTGGGGAAGAAAAAGCTGATATTTGCCGAAGATGATGAAAAGTTACCGCCGCCAAGACCACAAAGCGCAGCCAACAATAACATGACTGAAAACGGTGTGTCGGTATTTTGTACTGCAAAACCAATGCCGATAGCAGGGATTGCTAAAATGGCTGTTGAAATGACTGTCCAGTTCTTTCCGCCGAATATACCAACTGCAAAGGTATACACAAATCGAAGTGTTGCACCGACAAGTCCAGGAATGGCAGCAAGAGTAAATAGTTGTTCTTCAGTATAATGGAAGCCAATATCGTTTAGTCTAACGGCAACTACGGACCAGATTTGCCATACGATGAAAGCTAACATTAATGATGGGACAGAGATCCATAAATTTCTTTGCGCGTGTTTCCTTCCTTCTGTTTTCCAAAATTTTTCGTCTTCTGGATTCCAATAATTTATTCGAGCCATTATTGTCTCCTCCTGATTATTTAAATTTTTATTTTTATATTTGTTGTTTACATTGAAACTATAAAACAGATGGTGGTATGAAATTTGTGACGTACGTCACAAAAATAGTGAAGGAACTGTGAACATGGAAGCAAAGTCAAAAAGTTGTCATAAAACGATATTTTTTCTCTTCAAAATGAACAAAAAAACAGCCTTCCTATTGGAAAGCTGTTGTTACCCCTTTATTTCTTTTTCTCCTCTTCACGTTCTTCATTGAACATTCCAACATAATTTTTTGTCTCGCCGGACTCATCCTTGATGGCCGTAATAGTTAACCATTCCTGATAAATCTCTTGATTTTTACGTTTATTCCAAATATGTCCTTTCCAAAAACCTTCTTCTTTCAATCGATCCCACATACTTTTATAAAAATCATTGTTGTGTTCCCCCGATTGAAGAACACTTGGTGTCTTTCCTACCACTTCTTCTTTACGGTAACCAGTGATTTTTGTAAATGCCGGATTTATTTTTTGAATAATTCCATTTGGATCTGTTACAACGATGCCATCGACAGCATGATTGACAATTTTATTGGAAATATCAAGTTTGTCCTGATAGTAAAGCCAAACAACTAAAACTAAGCTTGATAATGATATTTCAGATAGGGACATAAAGCCGATGGCGTAATGCCCAGTCCAGTTAAACAGAATGGTTAGAATTAATGGCGGGAAAAAACCGCCGAGACCGCCCATTGCGGATACAATACCATTGACAACACCCGCCTGTTTTGAAAAAAACAACGGGACAAGTTTAAAGATTGCCCCATTACCGATCCCTGCACAAAAAGCCACTAATAAGCATCCAAAAGAATAGATTGGCAAGGATGGGGTAAATGACAAAAGAAAACCGGCAAAGGTAAGCCAAAAGAACACAAACATTAAGATAAATAAAGGATTTAGCTTGTCGCCGAGCCAGCCTCCTACAGGCCTAAAGAGAGTAGAAATGGCAATAAAACCAGCTGTCCGGAGACCAGCATCCACTTTTTCTAATTCAAAGTGATTGACTAAAAAAGACGGCAAATAAATCGTAAAAGCAACAAATGACCCGAATGTGATGAAATAAAATAAGCTTAACAGCCAAAGTTTTGGGTTTCGATAAACCTCTTTAATAACTACGGAAAAAGAGTTGTTCACTTTTCGCTCTTTTCTGTCACCTAATAAGAAATTAATGACAGCAAAAACCAAGACAATAATTAGAAAGATTTTAATCGTACTTCTCCATCCGTATGCAGTTGCAAGGACTGGAGCAGAAAAAGAAGTGATGGCTGTTCCGATATTACCGGCACCATAGATCCCGTTAATAAATCCATGCTTTTTTTTCTCATAATATTTCGGTAATGAAGTGACACCGATGGAAAAAACTGCACCACCAATACCTAGTAAAAAACCTCCCATAATGAGCATGGCGAATGAATTGGCGAAGCTAATGACTGCAATAGGTATCACCAGGACAAGAAAACAAATGGTAAATAAGACTCTCGCTCCAAAGCGATTGGTCCAAAAACCAATTGGAACCCTTAGCAGTGATCCAAGAATAACCGGAACAGCAGTAGCCCATGCAATTTGGGTTGATGAGAGATTAATATCTGCTTTAATAAATGGCATTAGTGAAGAGATAAGTACCCAAACCATGAAACCAGCCACAAGGCTCCCGGTTTGAATAAATAGTTGTTTTGTTCCTTGAATCATTCAAATCCCCCTTAAAAATGGTTTCCCTCAACAGAAATTGACTTTTTCATTTTTGTGGAAAAATTTTCTTTTCGTTATTATAGTTGATTTTTTGGGAATAAACAATGAGGTTTGACACAAAGCTTTTGATGTTATTACTATTTTTAGCACTAAAGGAGTTTTTAATTATATTTTATTGAAATGACTGTTTTCTGACTATTTGCAAGATAAAAAATATTTACATATAAATAGGAGAGTAGTATATTTTTTTCTGTATCTATTATATATAAGGGCGTGGGAGCATGGGATCACAAGAGTGGATTGCCTTGATTATTTTTTTATTTACATATGCGACAATTATTTCGGAAAAAATTCATCGGACGACGATTGCTATGCTGGGCGGTCTTTTGATGGTTGCTTTTGGGGTTCTTGACCAGAAGGCGGCCGTCCATCATATCGATTTTAATACGATTGGTCTTTTGGTAGGAATGATGATTATCGTTGGAATTACGGCGCAAACAGGGGTTTTTGAATTTATTGCAGTTTGGTCTGCACAGAAGGTAAAAGGGGAACCGGTCAGGATTTTAATTGCCTTAAGTTTTTTTACAGCTGTGGCGTCTGCTTTTTTAGATAATGTAACAACGGTTCTCCTCGTTGTGCCAGTTACCTTAAGTATCACCCATCAATTAAAGGTACACCCCATTCCATTTTTAATGTCAGAAATATTTGCTTCGAATATAGGCGGAACGGCGACAATGATTGGGGACCCGCCAAACCTGATGATTGGCAGTGCCGTTAAAGAGTTAGACTTTATGACCTTTATCAATAATCTAGCAATGATTAATATCATCATCCTAGTTGTTACCATTTTTATTTTTACGTTAATATATAAGAAACAGTTAAAATCAACAGACGATCTAAAAAAACATTTATTAAGTAAAAATGCGAAACAAGAATTGAAGGATTATGATTTACTCGCAAGATGTTTATTTGTTATTGTCCTGACATTAGGCGGTTTTTTTGCCCATCAAATATTACATATCGAAACGGCTACGGTTGCATTAATTGGGGCTTTTATCTTGCTTTTACTAACTGGGGACAAATATTTAGTTACGGTATTGGAAAAAATAGAATGGACAACCCTTTTCTTTTTCATCGGATTATTTGTCATTGTGGGCGGATTGGTTGAAACGGGTCTTGTTGCTGCGGTCGCAAAAAAAGCAATTGCACTCACAGGGGGAGAATTGAAAGCAACGACGATTTTAATTCTTTGGATGAGTGCAGTGATATCGGCATTTGTGGATAATATTCCATTTGTAGCCACGATGATTCCGATGATTAAAGAGATGGGGAAATTGGGTATAACCAATTTAGATCCTTTATGGTGGAGCCTTTCTCTTGGAGCATGTCTTGGCGGAAATGGAACCCTTATCGGCGCGAGTGCTAATTTGGTGGTAGCCGGACTTGCATCGAAAGAAGGATATCACATAACATTTATGAAATATTTAAAGGTTGGTTTTCCCCTGATGTTATTATCCATTTTTATTTCCATGATCTATATTTATGTTAGATATTTATTATAGAATGCCAAATTAGGTTAGGAGAAAACTATGCAGCGAAAAAAATTTTATCTTGATCCACCGAAAATACTGGTCTTAGGATTTGCTCTGATTATTTTAATTGGTGCTTTACTATTAACAATGCCAATTTCAACCACAAATGGACAAGGGTTATCTTTTCTTAATGCATTATTTACGGCAACCTCTGCCACATGTGTAACAGGGCTTGTTGTTGTCGATACCGGTACTACTTTTACCATCTTTGGTCAGCTCGTTATTCTATCGATGATTCAAATCGGCGGGTTAGGATTCATGACATTTGCTACACTCTTTGCCTTTCTGGTTGGAAAAAGAATTTCATTAAAGGAAAGAATTTTACTTCAAGAATCACTGAATAACCTTTCAATGGAAGGGATCGTCAGGTTAGCAAGGCGAATTTTAATTTTTACGGCTGTAATTGAATTAACTGGTGCGATTATACTTACACTGCGTTTTTCTTTTGATATGCCGCTTGGAAAAGCCATTTATTATGGCATTTTTCATTCGATTTCCAATTTTAATAATGCCGGCTTTGATTTAATGGGGGAATTTCATAGCTTGACCAGTTATGTAGAGGATCCCACCGTGGTTCTTACGATATGCTCTTTAATTACATTAGGCGGGATTGGCTTTATTGTCATGAATGAGCTTTATGAATTTCGCGTCTCCAAGCGGTTATCGTTACATACTAAAGTGGTCCTGATGACAAGTTTATTTTTATTGGCCGTTGGAACAATTGGTATTTTTTCATTTGAGTATACAAATGAAAAAACATTAAAACCATTAACCTTTTTAGGAAAATTTCTTGCTGCCCTGTTTCAATCCGTTACACCTAGAACGGCTGGTGCAAACACATTGAATATTGGAGATTTAACTCAGCCATCCTTATTCTTAATCATTATCTTAATGTTTATAGGTGCTTCACCGGGTTCCACAGGTGGTGGTATTAAAACCACCACTTTCACCACTCTTATTGGTGCTGTATGGTCACAGATCCGCGGGAAGGAAGACGTTATTTTTTACCGCCAGCGAATTGTTTATGAAACCATTTATAAAGCGATAACCGTTGCATTTAGCGGGTTATTTCTTGTTGTGGTAATTACGATGCTTTTAACGATTACCGAAAGCGGCAAAGACTTTTTAATGATTTTATTTGAAGCAACATCCGCATTTGCAACCGTGGGACTTTCAATGGGATTAACTCCCGAGTTATCACATGTAGGTAAGGCATTGATTATTTTTACCATGTTTGCTGGCAGGGTTGGACCGTTAACGATTGCTTTTGCTGTGACTATGAGAAGAAATCCTGATGCGTTCAGATATCCTAAAGGGAAAATCATGATTGGTTAGTCATTTTGCAAGGAGGTTGATTTCATGGCAGAACAATATGCAGTGATTGGGTTAGGCAGGTTTGGTCTTAGTATTGCAACGAAATTATTCGAGTCGGGTAAAGAAGTTCTTGGCGTGGACGTAAATGAAGAGCGGGTAGATGATTCCCATCCATATACGACACACGCATTAATTGCCGATTCGACCGATGCAGAGGCGCTAAAATCAATCGGCATCCGTAATTTTGACACCGTTATTGTGGCAATTGGAAATGATATTCAAGCAAGCATTTTAAGTGTCCTACTTTTGAAGGAACTTGGCGTTAAAAAAGTTATTGCTAAAGCACTTAATAAATTACATGGGCAGGTTCTTAAAAAAGTAGGAGCCGATTGGGTGGTTTATCCTGAAAGAGATATGGGAATAAGGGTAGCGCATCAGCTCCTCTCACCAAATGTTTTGAATTTCATTGAAATTTCTAAGGATTATAGTGTGGAGGAAGTGAAAATCCCGGATAAAATGACAGGAAAAACCTTAAGAGAGCTGGACCTCAGGGCAAAATTTAATTTAACTGTGATTGCGATTCAACATGGACATGATATTAATATTACTCCATCACCTGATAAGAAAATTGAACTTGGGGATGTTCTTGTCGTAATTGGGGAAAATGCTGATTTGGAGCAATTTTCAAATATAGAATAGACAGTCAGTTAGAAAAACCATCCTTAACGTATGGATGGTTTTTATGAATTGGAGAGGATTAAATGAGCTTTTTAGAAAAAAATACAGTTGAAGAACGTCTCGAAATCATGAGTCCTTTAGCCAATCAATTTTCTTTGCGTGCCCATCAAGTAGACATTGAGGGAAGTTTTCCGTTTGCAAATATTGATGTTCTTAAAAATACTGGATATACTGCCCTAACTGTCCCTAAAAAGTATGGTGGTAAAGAAATTTCCTTATATGAATTACTTCGTTTGCAGGAGAAGATTGCAGTTGGCGATGGGGCAACAGCCCTTGCGATTGGTTGGCATATGGGGATTATGATGAATCTCGGGGAAAAAAATAAATGGAAAGAGTCCGTTTTTAAAATGCTTTGTGAGGATGTTAAAAAAGGGGCATTGATTAATGGTGCTGCGACAGAACCGAGCACCGGAAGTCCGACACGTGGGGGCAGGCCGGAAACCGTTGCGGAAAAACAAGGAGATGGCTGGATGATTAATGGCAGAAAAACATTTACTACCATGTCTCCTGTCCTTGATTATTTTATTGTCAGTGCAGCCGTAAAAGGAACAGACCAAATAGGAAATTTTCTTATTCCACGTCCCACTGAAGGGGTTTCCATTGAAGAAACATGGGACAGTATTGCTTTAAGAGGTACGGGAAGTCATGATTTAATACTTAAGAATGTGAGAGTGCATAATGACTTCTTTGTTGAACAGCTTGGTTTAGAAGGGAAAAAACCAAGTGGCTGGCTTCTTCATATCCCTGCCTGCTATCTTGGGATCGCTAAAGCGGCAAAAAACTATTGTATTCAATTTGCAAAAGAATATTCTCCAAGCAGTATTAAAGGAGCGATTATAGAATTGCCGAACGTTTTGCAAAAAATTGGAGAGATTGAATGGAGGATCATGCAGACTGAGTACTTTTTATATTCGGTGGCTAAACAATGGGATTCCTCAAATGTTCAAGAGCGGAACCACATGGGACCTGTTTTGGGTGCTGTTAAAATGACGGTTACCAATTCGGCCATTGAGATTGTCGATCTTGCAATGAGAATTGTCGGAGCTAAAAGTCTTTCCATAAAAAATCCATTACAGCGTTATTATCGGGATGTGAGAGCGGGGCTCCACAATCCGCCAATGGATGATATGACGATTCAGCTTCTTGCTAAATATGCAATAGACAAGACAGAGGAGTAAAACCTGTTGAAAATGAGCACTCTAAGTAAAAGGAGTGAGGAAAGATGCCAAGAGGTAAAGAATTAGAACAGCTGCCAATGTCACATATTGCACCGGGGACCGGAAAGGATGCCGGCAAGATGGACAGAGAAGTACTTGGAAGCATCGTTCAAAATGATCAACCCCAGCCAAGTGAAATTGAAAGAGAAAACGAAGATATGGTATAAGACAGGAAAACTTCCTGTCTTATTTTTTTAAAAAAACCACCTATTTTAAAATAGGTGGTTAAGAAGATTTATTCCTCGACTAACTCATGAATTTCAACATTGGAACGCTCCTCAAGAGGACCTCGTGAATGAACAGTTGCTGTCCTTCCATCTTCGTTTAATTGGTCAATCCATACAGATGCACCATGGTATTTTACTTCAATATCGGCTGACGAAGAAAGAATCTGTTTAACTCGATTAACATCCATTTTCTTCACTCCTAAAACAGTTGTCATTTTATTCTTGGTTTTATCGGTTTCTTTTATACAAATAAAAATGAAATCGCTTTCTTATATAGAAGAAACTGTGTTGGAATGGAAAAAGGAGGAAAAGTTAATACTGATCTCTTCCTCGATTATAAGGATAGGATATATGAATTCCGTTAAATGCGCCATCCTCATCTGTGTCTCTTAACGTTTCCATATATTGTACAAATTCTTCTTGCAGTTCCTCTGGAGCGCCAGGTTTTAAGTGCCAATTTCCAGGCTCATCTACAAAATAAGGGCTTTTTGTAAACTCAGGTCGAATTCGCGGCATATCTTTTATCTCCTCTTTCTTTCTTTTATTTTATCCTTTTCATAACCGTATTCCACTATTCAATCCATAGGCCATTATTTTAAAGATAAGACCAAATACTTATTGCAACTACATACACTCAGGATTAAGATAGCTTAAAATAAACCCATCAGTAAAAAATTAAATAAACCGTGAAACTAAAAAATGTTTTGTTCGTCTTATATAATTGAGGCCGGAAAATTAGTCATGTCCCACTAGTAATTGGCATAAAAATAAAAAGTAAAATTCATGAATGATTAAAGGAAAGAATCTGATATTAGTAATAAAAGTTTATGGAAAAATGAGAAAATTGACGAAAAATTTTGTCCTAAAGGTTGAGTAAAATGGTATTATTTATGTTTTTATTTTTAAAAAAAATGTGTTATAGTAATTGAGGTTCGTTTACCGAAGTATTTTATTGGTAAGTGAGAGGAGAATTTAGATGAAAAAGATTAATCTTCCCAAAACACTAAAAAATAATAATCATATTACTTTTTTTGCGATTGCTGTTGTATTGTTTTGGATTAAAACATATGCAGCCTACCAAATTGAATTTAAATTAGGAATTGATAATAATCTGCAGAAATTCTTATTATTCATTAATCCAATAAGTTCTGCACTATTCTTTTTTGGTATAGCTTTGCTCTTTAAAAAGCATGTGAAGCTTGTTATGATTATCATAAATTTCTTATTATCGTTCCTGCTTTATGCAAATATTGCATATTACCGATTTTTTAATGATTTCATTACAATCCCTGTTATTATGCAGACGAAGACAAATGCGGGGCAGCTTGGTGATAGTGCTTTCTCTTTAATGTCGCCTTTAGATATTTTTTATTTTACCGATTTTATTGTGCTAATTGTTTTAGCATTAACGGTCTTTAAAAAAGTTACGGTTCAAACAAGAAAGTCATTCAAAATCGTTCTTTTATTTTCAATCACCGTTTTTCTGTTTAATCTTGGATTAGCGGAAAAGGACCGCCCGCAATTATTATCGCGTTCTTTTGACCGAAACTATTTAGTTAAATATCTTGGGGCATATAACTTTACCATTTATGACGCGATTCAAAATATCAAATCATCCAGTCAACGTGCACTTGCTGACAGTAGCGATATTACCGATGTAGAAAACTATCGGAAAGCGAACTATGCGAAACCAAATTCAAAGTATTTTGGTAAGGCAAAAGGGATGAATGTGATTTACGTCTCGCTTGAATCATTCCAGAACTTTATGATTGATTATAAAATGCCGAATGGTCAAGAGGTTACACCATTCTTAAATTCATTAGCACATGATGGAAAAACCTTCTACTTTGATAATTTCTACCATCAAACTGGACAGGGTAAAACATCGGATGCCGAATTCTTAATGGAAAACTCATTATACCCAATGTCACAGGGTGCGGTTTTCGTGAATAAAGCACAAAATACCTATCAGGCAAGCCCAGCCATTTTAAAGGGTCTTGGCTATAATTCAGCAGTGTTCCATGGGAACTACAAGACTTTTTGGAATCGAAATGTTATGTATAAAGCATTAGGTTATGATCAATTCTTCGATGCCGAATATTATGACATGTCAGATGAAAACACCAAAAACTATGGGATGAAGGATAAACCATTCTTTAAAGAATCCATGCCAATGCTGGAAAGCATGAAACAGCCTTTCTATACAAAGTTTATTTCGTTGTCCAACCACTTCCCGTTTGAAATGGATCCGCAGGATACCGATTTCCCTGCCGGGGATTACGGGGATACAGTGGTCAATCAATATTTCCAATCTGCTCATTATATGGACCAAGCATTGGAACAGTTCTTTAATGACTTAAAGAAAGATGGGCTTTACGATAAAACTGTTATTGTCCTTTATGGGGATCACTATGGTATTTCTGAAAATCATAATGAGGCAATGGCAAAGGTTTTAGGTGTTGATAAGATTACACCTGCATTGAACGCAAAACTGCAAGAGGTTCCATTATATATCCATGTACCTGGTGTAAAAGGCGGGGTTCAGCATCAATACGGTGGTGAAGTCGACGTACGCCCAACTCTTCTTCATTTACTAGGTGTGGATACGAAGGATTACATGGAGTTTGGTTCTGACTTATTATCAAAGGATCACCGGAACTGGGCATTATTCAGAAATGGTGACTTTGTATCTCCTAATGTGCTACAAATAAGTGATAAGTGTTATTCAACAGAAACAGAGCAAATATTGCCAAATAACAGTTCTTGTAAAAACATTGATGGAAAAGTAAAAACAGAGCTTCAAATGTCTGATGAAGTGGTTTATAAGGACCTCCTCAGGTTCTATAAACCTGAAGGATATACACCAATCAATCCCGATGATTATGAATATTTAGGGCCAAAAGGAACCGTCAAAGGAACGGAAACACCTTAAAAAGGTGAAGAGAGAAGAACATTTGGTTCTTCTCTTTTTTTTGGCTAATAGGAGAGAGTATAAATGAGAAAAAGATTTGGCGTGATATCCCTTTTATTCCTTTTGATAATGATGGTTTCAGGCTGTTCTACAATCAACAGTACGAATACAAATCCTTCACAACAGCAATCTTCTGTTACAAGTGATTCTAAACCTGAAAATCAATCAATAGATAGCAGCCAGCAGACGGATAAGAAGTTACTTCCAGCGACGATTATTAAAAATGTAGATGGGGACACGGTTGTTATAAAATTAAATAGTCGAGAGGAAAAGGTTAGGATGCTTTGTGTGGATACCCCTGAAACCCACCATCCTCGTCTGGGTGTTCAGCCGTTCGGACCGGAGGCATCAGCTTACACTCAAAAAATCCTTACGGTTGGGAAGAAGGTACAAATCGAAACAGGGATAGGGAATGGACGTGATAAATATGGACGTCTGCTTGCCTATATTTATGTCGATGGGAAAATGTTCAATGAAATGCTTTTAGAAAAAGGCTTAGCACGTGTTGCCTATATCTATGCACCGAATACCAAATATGTGGACCAATTTTATGCGATTCAAAAAGAGGCACAGAAAAAGAAGATTGGCATATGGTCAATTGAAAATTATGCTGAAGAAGATGGCTACCATGAGGAAGTGGTGAAAGGCATTTCAGGTCAATCATCCATTAATTCCAAAGAGTCGAATTCACCTTCCACAGGCAGCAATTATCAAAATAAACCGAGTAATGACCAGGAAACAAACCTTGATTGTAAAGGGAAAATAAAAGGAAATGCCAACTCCCATATTTATCATGTTCCTAGTGGAGCCTATTAT
Organism: Neobacillus niacini; assembly: GCF_031456445.1. Taxonomy (GTDB): domain Bacteria; phylum Bacillota; class Bacilli; order Bacillales; family Cytobacillaceae; genus Neobacillus; species Neobacillus niacini_I. The sequence goes on from NZ_JAVDUQ010000002.1 coordinate 186,247, forward strand.
GACTCTACGATGGGCAATATTGTTTGGTTTTGTTCGGAACAGGATGCTGAGCAGGCTGGGTATCGAAAATCTAAACGTTAAAAAGGGTGATTCAATGAATCTCCCTTTTTAACGTGAAAAAAAATAGCATTAAATAGAAGTTTGTCATATAATGAATGATAAAAAAATTCTACAATGGATGGGGGAAATGCACATGAGAGATGTAACATTACTAAATATCTTTGAACATCATATTGCCCAAAAATATTTGAACCGCTCAGGCCTCGCCCATGCCATTGCCGTTGCCTATCATGCGTTTAAGTTAGCAAAAGACCATCGAATCGATGTGGATATTGCCTCAAAGGCCGGTCTTCTTCATGACATGGGGCATTACACATGGTATAAAAACGGGAAGTGGGATTATGAATTGTACAAGCAAAATGATATCCATCCTATTAAAGGGGCTGAACGTGCTCACAAGCTTTTAATTCGCTTGGGAGAGAATCCAATAAAGGCCAAAACGATTGCTCTGGCGATTCTTTTTCACACGGATTCCTTTTTGCCATCGAACGATATTATTCGAACCCCTTTACAACAAATTGTCAAATGGGCCGACGAAAAAGATGAGGAAAAGGGTGGAATGCATCACTATCGGAAAATTGATTACGAACGGGCAAGACAAAGTATCATCCGTTTGGATGAGTGGATTGATCAAGAAATGAAATAAGTAAAAAAAACAAGCTGTGCTAAATTGCACAGCTTGTTTTTGTGCTTTGTTCCCAAACAAACGCCGGAGCTGAAGTTTGTTTCTGGGTTGCAGTGAGGTCAGATACTGGGGCTTAGTAGAAACCTCCCATGAAAGCAGTACCTACAATGATTAAAAGAATGAACAACACAACAATTAAAGCGAAACTGTTATTTCCGCCGTAGCTCATAAATTTACACCCCCTTTATTCACCACTTTAAATGTATGTACTTTCAAGTCCATTTGTATGGACGAACTCCCGATTAAATAAAAAAAGGAAACTTTTATGAAATTGTTGAAAAAAATAAACGATGGTGTAAAATTACACTATAGAGGGAAAATGTGGTAGGAATGTAAAGATTATTTTTAGAGGGGAGATAGAATGGAGGCAAATTTAAGAGAAGAGAGAAGAAAAATTTTCAGGCAGGAATTATATGCATTAAAAGAAAAGGGTTACTTATCGGAAGCAATTGTTGATACGGTTGCGAAAGCTCATCATTCATTTCACCTTAATTTAATCGAAAAAGAAACTGAGGAACAATTAAAAGAGCCTGAAAAGAAAATAACAGTTCCAAAACCTGTTCCTAAAAAAATACAAAAAATAAAAAAGACATTAACACAAGAAGAAATCAGAGAAAGAAATATAACATGGCTGCTTAATATTGGCGTGATCTTTTTATTAATTGGCGGTTTATTTGTTGCAACCAGTAATTGGGAATCAATGTCCAGCCTGATGAAAAGTGGGTCAATCGGGATAGTGGCATTGTTATTTTTCGGGATATCCCTATTATCTGAAAAGGTATTGCATATAAAGAAAACCGCTTTTGCGTTTATAATACTTGGAAGCTTATTTCTGCCCATTTTCATTCTTTCCCTAGGGTGGTTTGGTCTTTTAGGACCTTATTTATCCATTACCGGTGAAGGACGAAATATTCTTGGAATGCTGGGAAGTTTCATCCCCATCGTCGTCTATGTGTATTATGCAAAAAAACTTGGGTCAAGATTGTTTGTTTGGTTTACCTATCTTTCGCTCACAACTGGATTTGCATTTTTACTAGCCAGTATGAAGCTTGAGGTCGATTTATTTTATTTAGGTTTGATGGGTTATAATGCTATTCTGATTTTTGGTTATCATTTTTTAAAAAACAGAAAAGACCTCACGTTATTCACTAGCGAGCTTGTTCCTTACATCCAAGCCAATCTGATTGTATGTACACTTTTAATGCTGTTTTTTTATAATAATCAAATCCTGTATAGTGTCAATCTCTTGCTGACAGCGGTTATTTACTTATCAATGATCTATGTCAGCGGAAGGAGAGAGTATCATTTTATCTTCAGTGCTATGATTGTTTATGGAATTTATCAGTTAATCGAACATTCCATGCTTGAGTCAGTCGGACCAATCGTTTATGCTTTTGTCGGCTTTGGATTTATGTTTATTCCTAAAGCCTTGAAGGAAGAATTTTCACTGGATAAGGTTTTTCAGGTCACTAGTGCGGTTATTTCCTGTTTAGCCTTTATTTATATTAGCCTTGAAGGGATTCTGCTGCATTCTGGAGAGCCTTCGCTTGTGCTGTTAATTGCTTATCTTATTATTGCAGCTAATTTTATGTATTTATCGCATCACACTCCTAGAGCCTTATTCCCGTATTTAAGTTCAATCTTTTTGACGGTGGCAATCATGGAAGCACTTTTATACATTAGCTTGTTCGTTAACTACCATTTTTCATTGACACTGTTTTTTACAGGTTTCATTTTGTTTATTCTATTTGGGATATTCCGTTTAGGCGTAGTCATGGACATTGTAAAAATCAGCTCCAGGGATGTCAGTATTGTAGTGATGGGGTTAGCTGTTTTTACTGCACTTATTCTCCAAAAATGGTGGGAATCAGGTGTTATGCTCCTGTTGCTCGTCCTTAGTTCTTATTTGCTGCTCAAATCAGAAAAAAGGGTTCTTTATAAGAAAGCGGCTTTATGGGTTTTACCGAGTTCCTTTGGACTTTCCATTATAGCCTTTGGAAAGGAAATGAACGCTCATTCTGTTTTATATGAAAAGGATTATGGGACTACAGTTAATTTTACAGCGGGGGCAATTCTTGTTTTACTATCAAGCTTCGCCTGGAAAAAGTTAAAAGAAAAAGAGCTTGAGCATACATCCTTATATTTAGCCCAAATTTTTTATACACTGGCAATAGTTCAATCTTATTTAAGTTCAGTTAATGAGCTATGGGTACAGCCGCTTGTCCTCCTCATTGGGGTATGGATGTACTCGTATTTGTACAAAAGGATCGGGACAAAATGGGTGCCGTTTTTAATTGGCATGGAAACATTATTGACCTATTTTTCCTGTGTTCATGGATTGTTTATGAAAATAGAATTTAATCATATTTCGAATTCATTGATTGGGACAATGAGTGCTGTTGTCCTGCTGGTCATTAGCTATCTTATGCGCAATAAAGATCAAAAACTATCGTCTGCCTTTGCATGGATTGGTCATACCATCTATCCTGCTGCACTCGGGTTTACATGGTTCTTTTTTCATGATGCGGCTTGGGTAAGTTTTGCCATTGCCATTATAGTCTATGCTTTAAGCGCAAGACAGATAGGTTCCGAGTGGAGTATAAAGCTTTTTCTCTATGGCTGTTTTACGAGCGTTTTCTGTGTGACTTCACTGGGTATGGAGCATCTATTCATTTCGGTAAATCGATTCTACGAGTTTCCAATTACAAGTATCGTACTCGTACTATTTTGGATGGCAGCTAACCCTGAATATAAAAAACGAACCGTTTATTATCTTGTTCCTTTTTCACTAATAGGTCTTTGCATTACACTAAATGCATATCCGTTTGAATGGGTTCCATATTTAATTACTTGCATCTATACATTTGCCATTTTGATTTATTTACACAAAATAAGATGGGATCAGTTGGTTATTCTGCCGCTGTTTATATTCTTTATTGCAACTGTTGAATTTTCCTTTTTGGACAATTTGGTTGCCCTTGAAAAAATACTCCTTTCAGGGGGAATAGGCATTTTATTGATTTTGGCTGGTCAATTGGTGTATAAACAATTCATTGAGGTTGGAAAAAAACCTCATGAAATAAGGGTAGATGGATACACAGTTATTGCCTTTTTATTTTTTGCGTTTATGTATTATTTTAATGATCAATCTATCTGGACGGAGCCACTTCCTGGGCTGCTTATTTCTATTTCTGTTTGGATACAAAGAAATAGGATTCCTGAAAAATATTCAGTTTATATCGTGATGTTAGGAAGCCTTTACTTATTGCAGCCCTATTATTCGGTTATCAGGGATTTGAATATCCCTGCATTATGGGACCGGGAGTCGATGGTTCTGCCGCTGGTGGCAGTGATAATATTGATTCGTATTAAATTGAAGGCGATGTATGTACAATTTACGAAACCGCTTGAATGGGGCGTCCTAGGTTTTGTTGCGATCCTCTTAATCCAAGATGGTATTGCGAGTTCAACGATATACGATGCGATTATTTTAGGTTCATTATCCCTGATTTCCCTGTTAGCAGGAATGTACCTGCAAATCAAATCCTATTTCTTTATTGGCTCTGGCGTGTTGCTTTTAAATGTATTTTTACAAACAAGACCTTATTGGGGGAATATGCCTTGGTGGGGATATCTTTTAGTTGCAGGACTCATCCTCATTACAGTTGCCAGTATGAATGAATGGAACAAGCAAAAGATCCAAAAAGGAGAAACCACCTTTTTAATGGTTCTGAAAGAAAAAGTGATTAACAAGTTAAAGAAATGGGATTAGTAAAAACGGTATGGAAATACACTATAAAATATGTTAATATATTAGTAATTTAATATTGTACGTTTGGAGGAGCCTGTCACCAAGGGGGTATTATGCCCTTTGGTTGACGGGCTTTTTGTATGTTTTTTAGAGCCTGTTTATCTGAAAATGGGCTCTTTTTCTATTTGGAAAAAAGAAAGGTGGAATTTATATGTTCATTCTTCACTTAGCACTTATTATCATTGCAGCTAAACTTGCAGGAAGTTTGAGTGTGAAAATAGGTCAACCTTCCGTGTTAGGAGAAATTATTGTTGGGGTCTTATTAGGACCGTCTGTTTTTGGACTTATCAGTGCATCAGATTCTTTATCAACATTTAGTACGATTGGTGTTATTTTGCTAATGTTCATTGCTGGCCTAGAAACTGATCTTGATGAATTTAAACGATATGGAAAATCATCTGCATTTGTAGGTTTCGGAGGAATCATTGCTCCATTATTTTTAGGATACTTTGCTGGAATCATGATGGATTTATCTAACATCCAATCTTGGTTTTTAGGCGTAATGCTTTCTGCTACAAGTGTAAGTATCTCAGTTCAAACTCTTAAAGAAATGAATCAATTAAGGACATCTGAAGGAAGTGTAATATTGGGTGCTGCCGTCTTGGATGACGTTGTTGTAATGTTAATTTTGGCAATATTAATGTCCTTTGCTGGCGGTGGGGAAGTATCTTTAACAATATTAGTAATAAAGAAAGTATTGTTTTTTGTGGTATCTATCATAATTGCTTGGAAAGTTGTTCCATGGGCAATGAATAAATCTACAAAATTACCTGTAAGTGAGGCTGTTTTTTCATCTGCATTAATTATTTGTTTGGTATATGCATTTGCGGCTGAATATACTGGTGTTGCTAATATTATTGGAGCATACATCGCTGGTATTGCTATCGGTTTAACAAAATTCAAACAGGAAGTTTTTGAAAAAGTTGAAACACTAAGTGATTCGATTTTTGTTCCAGTATTCTTTGCCTACATCGGAATTTCTGCTAAATTTACTGGCATTCTTGATAATTTGGGTCTTATTATTTTACTTAGCTTCTTAGCCATTTTAACGAAATTTGTTGGTGCAGGTACAGGTGCAAAACTTTCTGGATTTGGTTGGAATAGCTCAATGGGAATTGGTTCTGCAATGGTTTCACGTGGTGAAGTTGCATTAATAGTTGGATCAATGGGCCTATCATCCAATTTAATTACCCAGGATTTATTTGCTACAATTATTGTTGTTGTTATAGTAACAACAGTTGTAACTCCTCCGATGATGAAATGGTCCTTTGAATCTAATAAGGAAATTAAATTGAATTCAAAGGCAGTTAACAAATAAATTAAAGGCAGCATTTCAGTTTGAAAGCTGCCTTTTACCAAATATTCAATCGGTCTTTTAAGGGGGAGTTAGGACTTCAAAAAGTTTACTTTTTAGGTTTTTTACTTTTAGAGTCTGCTTTTAGTTTGGTGATTTCATCAATCATTAACTTTTTTAGTAAATTTCTCAACCTTTAAAATAAGTTCTGTTTTATTACTTCCTCAAATACTATTATAGAGCAAATTAAAAACAAACATTTCCATAAAAGGAGTCAATAAGCATGGATGATGCAATTCTAAGTAGTAAAACCATGCCATTTATACGTATAGGGAATGGTGAACCATGTGTTCTTATACACGGGTTATCTTCATGCAAAGAAGGGTGGTTTAAACAATTTGAACTGGCTAATCACTATGATCTGATAATTCCTGATTTAAGGGGGCACGGGGATAATCCTACACTGGAAGGTATTACAATTGAAAACATGGCGGCAGATGTAATTGGCTTACTTGAATCGCTAAATATTGTAAGCGCACATATTTGTGGGTATTCCATGGGAGGAATTGTAGTACAAGAAATTTACCGTCAGGCTCCGGAAAAATGCAAATCATTAGTTTTTGCATGTACAACTCCTTATTTATTTAAACCATTAGGTATGTATTTCGGTGAATTCATTAAAACAAGATCACGCATATTATCCTCTAATATGTGAAAAATCTTCACAGTTAGAAATTGTTTTTATTCTTGGGATAAAGAAAACATTGAAAGTTTGGAAAAATGTTTTAAACCTAATTTTGAAGGTATGTGTAAGGCAATTGATGCGATTGTAGAAGTTGATAATCGCTTACTATTGGCGGAAATAGAGGTACCAACACTTGTGATTGGAGCTCAATATGACACGATAATCCCAGTTATGATCCCAATTTGGATGCATAAACAAATCCCGAATTCTGAGTTGGTTATATTAAAGAAGGCGGGGCATATTGCTAAAATTGAATTGGCTAAGGAATTTAATAAAGCATTGCTACATTTTTTTAATAAGCATCCAATAACACAGGTTAACTAATTTATTCCACGCTATTCTATTCTCCTTGGTAAAATATCCCTTTTTTAATAAATCTTCCGTTTTCCATTCTAGACTTTCATTTAAGAAAACGTAAATTGATCTAAAATCCAGGCTATAAGTAAAATAGCTAATTGATGGTGTATCAATTAGCTATTTGCTGGTTTTGATAATATTCGGAAATAAACTCCATTTATTAATTCATTTATTAATAAGTCAATGTTTCTACTAAGCTGATGTTGCAAATTAGACATACTTATTTATAAATTAAAATCTTTAATTTTATTTAATTATTATTTATAAGTATACTTAAGGTATCAAAATTTTAAATATTCACAATAGTCAGCGTTCGAACGCTTGAATGTGAGTAAAAGGAGGGAGTAATTTCATGAGTTTTAATTTAGATGAAAATCTGAAAAGGAGCGTGAAAAATTTCCCAGATAGTATTGCTTATATCTATAAAGATAAAAGTGTTACTTATCAGGAATTTAGTCAGCTGGTTGATCGAGTCGCTGCTGGATTGTCTGCCCATGGAGTTGGAAAGGGGGATGGAGTGGCACTTATATTGGGGAATAGCCCAGAATTTATTATTTCGTACTACGGTATCCTACGGCTGGGTGCATTTATCGTTCCAATCAATCCTCTGTTTACTCAGGGGGAAATCGGCTACATATTAGAGAATAGTCAAGCAAAGGCAGTCATTGCTCACGTATCTGTAGAACCAAAGTTAACAGAAGTAAGAAAACAATTGGAAAATCTAAAGCTGGTCATTTATACCGAGACAGAGGATCAGGACTGGACATGGAAGCATCTAACGAAAGCAAGCATTCACTTTTATGAAAGCCCTTCCATCAATCAGGAAGATCTTGCAGTGATTCTTTACACTTCTGGAACAACTGGTAAACCAAAGGGTGTCATGTTATCCCATCGGAACTTGGCTTCAAATGCTGACTCGATATCAAAATTACTGGAGCTTCAAAATATAGATCGTGTAGTTGCTGTATTGCCAATGTTCCATGTTTTCTGTATGACGATTTGCCTGAATGCACCAATTGCTTGCGGGGCAACGATTCTGATCCAGCCTAGATTCAGCCCTGCTGAAGTGGTCAGGACTATCAGCGACAGAAAGGCAACTGTGTTCGCTGGAGTTCCGACCATGTATAGCTTCATTTATCAATTACCCGAAGTGACTGCGGGAGAATTCTCATCCATTCGCGTGTGTATCTCTGGAGGAGCTTCCATACCGATTGAACTGCTGCAAAAATTTCAAAACAAGTTCAATGTCTCTATCCTGGAAGGGTATGGCCTTTCGGAAACGGCTCCTCTTGTCGCCATTAACCCTTTAAAGGGAACCCGGAAACCTGGCTCTATTGGTGTGAATATTCCTGGTGTTAGGAGCAAGGTAGTCAACGAAGAGGGTATAGAATTGCCGAGAGGAGCAGTCGGTGAATTAGTAGTTCAAGGGCCGAATGTCATGAAGGGTTACTTGCGCATGCCAGAAGCCACTTCAGCCGCAATTATGGATGGTTGGTTTTCCACTGGTGATCTGGCCACAATGGATGAAGAAGGATACCTCTACATTGTGGACCGCAAGAAGGACATCATCATTGTCGGTGGATACAATGTCTATCCACGTGAAGTGGAGGAGATATTGTACCAGCATCCGAGCGTTGTGGAAGCGGCAGTAATCGGTGTCCCTGATGGCGAGTACGGTGAGATAGTAAAAGCCTATGTAGTTGTCAAGGATGAAAAGATTACATTAAATGATATTATCCATTTCTGTGAGGATAAGCTGGTAAAGTACAAGCTTCCTAGTCAAGTAGAATTTTTGGAAGAGTTGCCTAAGAACTCAACAGGGAAAATTTTACGTAGAGAGTTAAGACAATTATTGGAAGTTCAATAAAACTAATCATTTTATTTTAAGGAGGATTTTTTATGACATCTATTTTAAAGGAAAAAGTTCAAGGATCAGTGGCATGGAAAGGTGTAGAGCTGGCGAAGGATGAATCATGGATTTATTATTTATCCGAAAAAACAATCGCATCCCTTGAAAACGCTTTAGATCATGTTAAACAATTGGGGTTAAAAGCACCGGATTTTACCAAGGGGGATTTCCCGATTCCGGATCTCGATGATGAAATTTCTTACTTTGTGGAAGAATTGGAGAATGGGAGAGGCTTTCTATTAATTCGCGGATTACCGATGGAAAGGTATACCGACGAAGAAGCGAGCATTATATACTGGGGGCTCGGGCTACATATGGGTATTCCAGTTTCGCAAAATGCAAATGGTGACCTTTTAGGTCACGTCATTGATCAAGGATTGAGCCTGGAAAATTCAAATGTTCGCGGTTACCAAACAAAACTGCATCTTCCGTTTCACGCTGACGGATCCGATGTAGTTGGTTTATTAAGCCTTCGAAAAGGAAAATCTGGGGGCTACAGCAGTATTGTAAGTTCGATGGCTGTTTACAATGAGATATTGGAGAAGCACCCTGAGTATCTTGGAATTCTCTGCCGTCCATTCTTCTTTGACCGCCGTGGTGAGGAAGCCCCAGGGGAATCTCCAGTTTTTCCATCACCAATCTTTAGTTTTTATGATGGAAAATTGAGTTGCCGATATGTCCGTCTATTTATCGAATCAGCACAAGCGAAAACAGGGATTAAGTTGTCAAAAGTTGAAATTGAAGCCTTAGACTTGCTAGATTCTCTCCTTCATGATGAAACTATGCATTTTAATATGATGTTGGAGAAGGGTGATATGCAATTCGTTAATAATTATACTGTTCTGCACTCACGTACACAATATGAGGACTATAAGGAACCGGAACGCAAACGTCATTTATTAAGATTGTGGCTGACCATGCCAAATGGTCGTGAAATTTCACCAGATTTTGCGATGTTTATTGATGAGGAAACTGGTAAACCGGGCCGCGGCGGTATTCCCGTCCGTCAAAAAACATCCGGCGGGATTGTAGAAAACCTGAAGTAATGGCTCAAGCCTTAGAAACTTAACTTTATAATCTGATTTCTTACAACAAGGGGGAACACCTTTTCTAATTATAAGAAAAAGTGTTCCCTTAATGGTAATCAAAAGGGGGATTACAGCTTGAGAACTCCAAAATATTCTTGGATTATACTACTATTTCTCGTTATTAGTGGAATGATCAACCAAATAGATAAAATTATCATTGGTTTGGTTTCCATTCCTGTTATGAATGAATTTCATTTAACCCCTTCACAATGGGGAATCGTTGGAAGCTCGTTCTTTTGGATTTTTGTCCTTTCCTCTATCATTCTTGGCGGCATGGCTGACTCTAAAAATACGAAAAAAATGCTGGCCTGGATGTCTTTGATTTGGTTGGTCGTTCAGTTTGCCACACCTTTTGTTTCCAGTCTTTCACTGTTGGTCATCACAAGAATGCTTTTAGGAGCAGGCGAAGGACCGGCCCCTGCACTATCCACTTCGATAATGGGGAAATGGTTCCCAAAACATAGACATGGGATCGGCTTTGGCGCAGTTCTTTTGGGGACCACGGGCGGTTCAGCGATTGCTTCGCCGCTATTAATCTCCCTAATCCAACAACATGGATGGAGAGCTGCTTTTATTGCTATGGGATGTGTTGGATTTATTGTGCTAGTTTTATGGATGATTTTCGGGAAAGAAAGTCCCGAAGAAATCGGACTGCCTTCGTATCATAAGGAGGATCAGCAATCATCGACTCTTTCCAAAGTATCTTGGCGTGAGTTTCTACCGCATCTTTTCTCTAAAAATTTTATTTTTACCGTGTTATGCGGGGGATGTGCTTATTGGTTATTGGCCCTTCAGGCCGTTTGGTTCCCAGCGTATTTTACTAAAATTCAACACTTTAATGGTCAAACATTGAAGCTTGTGGTGTCTTTACCTTTTCTTTTTGCCGCGTTATGTCAGATAGGATTTTCGCTTGCATCAGATAGGCTGTATCGCAAAACAGGTGATCTTCGTAAAGCACGAATTAATCTCGCCAGCTCCATGATGGTGTTATCGGCCGTTTGTGTATATTTTGCCATTACTGTGAATTCGAGTGCGATTTCCATCCTGTTGTTTACACTGGCTCCAGGTTTTGCCTATGTCATTCTTTCCCTTGCCCCTGCCATATTGATGGATTTCTATTCTCCTCAAAATATTGGGAAAGCACAGGGAACGTTCATTGCTCTTGCAAGTTCGACAAGTATCATTGCACCGCTCGTATTCGGTTACTTGATCCAATATGCGGAGACAGAGGTAATTGGATATCGCTATGGGTTTGAAGTGACTGCTTTAGGTATGGCTGTGATTGGACTATTATTCTGGGTTGGTGTACGTCCCGCAAGGCAAAGTCAAACTGCAATAAAAGCTGAGGAACAATTGAACATTTAAACATTTGAAAGCATTTTGCATTTTAAATGTACCAGTTTTAGAGATTAATCCATATTAACAATACTTATTTATTAGTTAAAAATAATAATTTTATTTAATTAAAAATTATAAGTATACTAAAATCTGTAAATTCGTAATAGTTAGTCAATTATTCCTCGCTAACGCGAATTTCCAGAAAACATATTCTTGAAGGAGGCTTATTTATGTCAATTATTTTAAACGAAAAAATTCAAGGGAGATCATCCTGGAAAGGAACTGACCTCGCGAAGGATGATTCATGGATTTATTATCTGTCAGAAGAGACTATTGCAGCTCTTGATAAAGCTGTGTTACATGTTCAACAAAAAGGATTAAAGGCACCTGATTTTAAAAAGGAGGATTTCTTGATTCCTGGCCTTGCCGAAGTCGTTGATTATTTTATTGACGAATTGGAGAACGGGCAAGGCTTTCTATTAATTCGGGGATTACCTATGGATCGATATACTGACGATGAAGCAGCAATCGTTTACTGGGGTCTCGGACTACACATGGGTCTGCCGATCATTCAAAGCAAAAATGGGGAACTGTTAGGGCACATCAAAAACGTAGGTAAGGACTTTAATGATAATTCAAAAGTACGTGGTTACCAAACAAATGTTCATCTTGACTATCACACAGATCTAGCTGATGTCGTCGGATTACTTTGTCTTCGCAAAGCCAAATCCGGCGGTTTAAGCAGTATTGCAAGTGCGGTGGCGATCTATAATGAAATTTTGGAGAAGCACCCTGAGTACCTTGACATACTCTATCGTCCTTTCGCTCATGATCTTCGCGGGGAAGAAACGAAAGGTCAATCTCCAGTAGTTCAAACACCGATCTTTAGCTATTACGAAGGTAAATTGAGCTGTAGATATATACGCCAATATGTTGAATCAGCTCAAACGAAAACAGGTATCCCTTTATCACAAGAGGAAATTGAAGCTTTTGATTTTATCGATTCACTTACTCATGATGAAAACTTCCATATTGATATGATGATGGAGCCGGGTGATATGCAATTCGTCAATAATTACACCGTTTTTCATTCAAGGACTAATTTTGAAGATTACGAAGAGGAAGACAAGAAGCGCCATTTATTAAGATTGTGGCTCATGATGCCAAATGGCCGGAAAATTGCTCCGGATTTCGAGTTTTATATTGGCGGAGTACCGATTAAATAATCTCAAGTATTAGTTAGAACACCCTTTTTCTTATCACAAGCAGTATGGTGATTTTTTTCATCCGAAAATGGTGAAAGAAATCACCATTTTAAGTTTTGGTAAAAAATAAAGATGAGGATGATGTTTAATGGCAAATTTAGATCCGAAAGCAGAGAAATATTTACAGGCATTCAATCAGATGCCCCCTATTCATAAGATGGATCCAAAGACAGTAAGAGAGATACTTTCTAAAGCACCGAGTGCTAAAGTGACTTTAGAGCCGCTTTCAAAGGTAGAGGATAAAATGATTCCGGTGAGTCTGGATGATGAAATTAAATGCAGGATATATGTACCTGAAGGGAAAGGTCCATTCCCGCTTTTTGTGTACTACCATGGCGGTGGATGGGTTCTGGGCGATATTGAGTCGGTAGATTCCAGTTGCCGAATGATAGCAAATAGAACGGAAAGTATTGTGGTATCTGTAAACTATCGCCTTGCTCCTGAGTATAAGTTCCCGATTCCGTTGGAAGACGCGTATGCAGCATTGGAATGGGTTTATAAAAATGGATCCATTTTTAACGGAGATATTACTAGATTGGCTGTAGGCGGGGATAGTGTTGGCGGAAATCTGGCGACTGTAGTAACGATGGTGTCGAGAGACAGAAAAGGTCCTGATATTACTGCACAGGTCCTGATCTACCCTCCGACAAACCTTGAGTTCAATACGGAATCCCATCAAAAATTCGCCAAAGGATTCGGTTTGGATCGGGAGCAATTGGTTTGGTTCCGTGATCATTATTTAAGAAATGAAGAGGACCGGTGTAATGAGTGTGCTTCTCCCTTGATTGCTAAAAATCTATCTGGTCTCCCGCCAGCAATTGTGATTACTGCGGAAAACGATGTGCTTCGGGATGAGGGGTGGGCTTATGCTGAACGACTGAAAAGATTTGGAGTACAAGTTGAATATGCATGCGAAGCCGGTATGGTCCACGGTTTTTTTGCGCACATGGCTGCATTCCCCAAGAACATTGAATCGACTGTTTATAAGATCAGCAAGTTCTTGAGTAACACCAAATATATGAGTTAGTCTTAACGTTGATAATAAGTTCGAAAAAACGAGCCTCAGATTTTAAGAGGCCCGTTTTTTTTGAACTTTCCTATTCAATTTATCTAATACTCTTAGTAATAAACATTATTCCCGATGCCGCCTGTTACCGAAATAACGTCGCCAGTTATCGATGCTGACAAAGGTGAAGCCAAAAAGGCCACTACGTAGGCAATTTCCTCCGCTGTAATCAAGCGGTTAAGCGGACTCAATGCGGCCGCCTGGCGTAATGCTTCCTCATTAGTCATTCGTGATCTATTCGTTTCAGTGTCGACAATACCTGGGTAAATTGCATTGACATTAATTCCGTGCTTGCCTAATTCCAATGATGCAGATTTGGTTAAATGGACAACAGATGCATTACGGGGACCGGAACTAAAATAATTGCCGCCGATTCTAGCAGCCAGGCCGCTTATGTTGATAATGCGTCCCCAATTATTTTCAATCATATAAGGAGTAACCGCCCGCATGCAGCGGAAATAGCCCATATACTTTTCTTCGAAGTCTTTTAAAATAAGCTCATCTTTAATGCCGTGAAAATCTTCTGACTCTCCACCGCCGACCCGGGCTCCGCTGTTGATTAATATATCGATGTTACCCATCGCGGCTACTGATTGTTCAACTAAATTTTGGATTGAGGCAGGATCTGTGATATCTGCCACAATAGGATAAATATTTCTGTTTGTCTCCTGCGCTAATTCCTCTGCTGTAGCCTTTAGAGTGGATTCGTTTCTGGAACAAATTGTACAATCTGCACCTTCCAGAGCCAACTGGCGGGCAATTGCTTTTCCAATCCCCCGGCTTCCTCCTACGATTAGTGCTTTTTTTCCGGATAACTTTAAGTCCATAGTTCAACCTCCTGTTTCAATTTCAACAACCTAAAGTCGAAGTGATTTTGTAATGGATTAATCTATATCTAGTATTGATTCTACATATTGGATTTAATTTAATAAAATTAAAGATATTAATCTGTAAATTAATAATGTTAATAAGTCATAAGAGAAAGTTATTGAATGAATAAGAAAAATCGTGCTGTTACATTGTATTATGGTTCTGGCTCATGTCAGTACTATGTCCTTGCATTCAAATAAGAAATACTTATTTGCACATTGGAATATTTAATTTTATTTCACTGAAAATTATGAATATAATCAATGTAATAACTATTTGCACTGTTGTAATAGTTATTATTAAAAGCGCTTTCATTTTTGCGAAGAGGGGAGACATCTGAAAACAAGGTAAATTTAAAATTCGAATTAGAAAAACGAAGGGAGTAGTCTCAATGGCGTCCATTTTAAGGGAAAAAATTCTAGGACCATCAGTTTGGAAAGGTATTGATCTGGTTAAAAATGATTCATGGATTTATTATTTGTCTGCAAAAGCGATTACATCTCTTGAAAACGCTTTAATTCAAGTGAAACAAAAGGGCTTAAAAGCACCTGATTTTACCAAGGATGATTTTCCAATTCCTGAACTCACCGATGAAATTGCTTACTTTGTCAAAGAACTGGAGAATGGGAAGGGGTTTTTATTAATTCGTGGATTACCAATAGAAAGGTATACCGATGAGGAAGCGAGCATTGTTTTCTGGGGACTCGGTCTTCATATGGGCATGCCTGTTACTCAAAATGCAAAAGGGGACCTCTTGGGGCATGTCATTGACCAAGGACTTGACATTAATGATTCGAATGTGCGCGGTTACCAAACGAAAGCTCATCTTCCCTTTCATCCTGATGGATCTGATGTAGTCGGGTTATTAAGTCTTCGAAAAGCTAAATCCGGGGGATTTAGCAGTATCGTAAGTTCGATGGCTGTTTATAATGAAATTCTTGAGAAATACCCGGAGTATCTTGGTATTCTCTATCGTCCCTATTACTTGGACCGCCGTGGTGAGGAATCACCAGGAGAATCACCAGTTTACTCATCTCCGGTCTTTAGCTTTTACAAAGGTAAATTAAGCTGCAGATATAATCGTGGATATGTCGAATCTGCACAAGCGAAAACAGGTATCAATTTGTCAAAAGTTGAAATGGAAGCATATGACTTGATAGATTCCCTCCTTCATGATGAAAATATGCATTTTAATATGATGTTAGAACCGGGGGATATGCAATTTGTCAATAATTATACCGTTCTTCATTCACGAACTGTTTATGAAGATTATGAAGAACCCGAACGTAAACGTCATCTACTAAGATTGTGGCTTACGATACCCAATGGCCGTGAAATTGCGCCTGATTTTGCAATGTTTATAGATGAGCACACAGGTAAAGCGGGCCGCGGCGGTATTCCCGTCCGTGAAAAAACAGCTGGTGGTATTGCAGAAAACATTAGGTAATGGAAATGAACAAATAAAAATTAATAGATAACGTTTGCTTAACCATCATGAATTTACCTTATAGATTGTTTCATAGGAACACCAATTGTTTCATGCGATGGGGAGTCTCTTTTAGAATTTTGGCAAAGGATTTCCCTAAATAGTAATAGTAAGGGGAGATTTATATATTGAAAACACCAAAATATTCTTGGATTATTTTAATATTTCTTGTTGCTACAGGAATGATCAACCAAGTTGATAAGATTATCATTGGTTTGGTTTCTGTTCCCGTAATGAGGGAGTTGCATTTAAGTCCTTCACAATGGGGATTTGTCGGAAGTTCCTTCTTTTGGTTCTTTATCTTTTCTTCTTTCATTCTTGGTGGCTTGGCCGATTCCAAAAATACGAAAAAAATGTTAACCTGGATCTCATTTGTGTGGTTGCTGGTTCAATTTTCCACACCTTTCGTATCCAGTATTTCTCTACTGGTGGCTACAAGAATGATCTTGGGAGCTGGAGAAGGTCCAGCGGTTGCCATATCAACGTCTTTAATCGGAAAATGGTTCCCGAAACACAGACATGGGATAGGCTTTGGTGCAGTCCTTTTTGGAGCAACAATCGGTCCAGCAATTGCTTCGCCATTACTAATTTCATTGATTAGTCGTAATGGATGGAGAGCTGCTTTTATTGCAATGGGGATTACTGGACTTATTGTGCTTATTTTTTGGATGATTTTCGGTAAAGAAAGTCCGCAAGAAATTGGTTTGCCTAATATTGAGCAAGAGGAACAGCATTCAGCAACCCTCTCTAAGGTTTCTTGGCGCCAGTTTCTACCGCATCTTTTTTCGAGAAATTTTATTTTTACTGTTTTATGTGCTGGCTGTGCCTATTGGTTATTGGCGGTTCAATCGGTATGGTTTCCGGCATACTTTACCAATATTGAACATTTTAACGGTAAAACATTAAAACTGGCTGTGTCATTACCGTTTCTTTTCGCTGCCGTTTGCCAAATTGGATTTGCGCTTATTTCAGACAGGCTTTATCGCAAAACACAAGATATTCGTAAAGCTCGGATAAATCTTGCAGGACTTACGATGCTACTATCTGCTGTTTGTCTATATCTCGCAAGTGTCGTAAATTCTACTGCTATCTCTATTTTACTCTTCATCCTCGCTCCTGGATTTGCGATTGTCATTCTTTCTCTCGCACCAGCTGTGTTGATGGATTTTTTCTCTCCCAAAAATATAGGAAAAGCGCAAGGTACCTACGTAGCACTTTCTAGTTCAGCCAGTATTATTGCTCCGCTTGTTTTCGGGTACCTAGTCCAATATGCCCGGACTCAGTCTATTGGTTATCATTATGGGTTTCAAGTAACTTCATTGATTATGTTCGTTATCGGTTTGTTGTTTTGGATCGGAGTAAGATCCGTAAAGACAAGTCAAAAAACAGTAAAATCTAAGGAGGCAGTGAGTGTATAAAGACCATGAAGAATCGAGGAGGGGGAAGAAATGAGTCAATTTGTAAAGGAAATAGCCGAAATAGAGCGTTGTGTTTCTTGTAATCAAGCATTAGCTATCATGGAGCAAAATCGCAGTGAGTGCTGGGATTGTCGGGAAAAGATATCCGAGACTTACTCTGATGACCATAGTAGTTAAATATGATAAATAGTCGTACAAAATAAAGCTTAAAAATGTGGGGTGTAAATAATTGACAAGGGTCGGAAAGGTAATCGCAACATTTGAAGAAGCAATTCGAGATATTCAGGATGGTGCAACCATTATCGTCGGCGGTTTTGGTCTTTCGGGAATTCCCGAGAGGCTGATTCTAGCGTTACAAAAGAAGGGGACAAGAGACCTGACAATCGTCAGCAACAATTGTGGAGTGGATGATTGGGGGCTCGGTTTACTTCTTGCCAATAAGCAGATAAAGAAAATGGTGGCCAGCTATGTAGGGGAGAACAAGATCTTTGAAAGGCAATTTTTAAGTGGAGAATTAGAAGTTGAACTTGTTCCTCAAGGAACTTTGGCTGAAAGAATTCGGGCCGGAGGAGCCGGTATCCCTGGTTTCTATACACCGACTGGTGTTGGAACGCCAATTGCAGAGGGCAAAGAACATAGGCTTTTTAATGGGAAAATGCACATTCTTGAAGAAGGTATTGTTGGAGATTTTGCTCTCGTCAAGGCATGGAAAGGAGATCGATTAGGAAACCTTGTTTACCGGAAGACGGCACGAAACTTTAATCCACTTGCTGCGACAGCAGGCAGAGTAACGATTGCCGAAGTGGAGGAATTGGTTGAACCAGGTGCCCTTGATCCAGATGAGATTCATACACCTGGGATCTATGTCCAAAGGATACTGAAAGGAACCGGGTATGTAAAAAGAATTGAGCGCCGTACCGTCAAACATCCATTAGCGCACTCTTAAAAGTAATACCTGGTAAACATAATTCTATGCAGTTTTTCTAGGAGGAATAATCAGTGATGGATTCCAGAACAAAAATCATTAAGTGTGCTGTTCAAGAGATTCAAAATGGAATGAATGTAAATCTAGGAATCGGCATGCCCACTTTACTGGCAAACGAAATACCGGATGAAGTCCAGGTATTATTGCAATCTGAAAATGGATTGCTTGGCATTGGTCCCTATCCCGTTGAAGGTAATGAAGATCCTGATCTTATCAATGCTGGGAAAGAAACGGTTACTGCGGTAGTAGGCGGTTCGTTCTTCGATAGTGCTGAGTCCTTTGCCATGATCCGGGGAGGTCATATTGATTTGGCCATCCTAGGCGGTATGGAGGTTTCCGAGCAAGGGGACTTGGCCAATTGGATGATCCCGGGAAAAATGGTTAAGGGTATGGGGGGAGCGATGGACCTTGTCCATGGTGCCAAAAGAATTGTGGTCATAATGGAACACACCAATAAGTACAATGAATCCAAAATCAAAAAACAATGTACTCTCCCGCTGACAGGCCAAGGGGTGGTCCATCGATTGATTACAGATTTAGCAGTATTTGATTTTACATCCGAAGGAATGGTTCTTATGGAAATTCAAGAGGGTGTAACACTTGATGAAGTAATAGGGAAGACTGAGGCATCTTTTACGGTTAGTTCCCATTTAACTTATGGTGGTAGGGTAAGGCAAAAGTCTTCTATAACAATATAGAAGATAAAATGCTTATTTATTCATACTAAAGGGTAAAAAGAGAAGCTCAGATCCAAAAGGGAACAAGATGCTTCTCTTTTTTCTTTCTTAATTCTACTTAATAATCTCAGATTTTAGATATTGAATATATTTATTGGCAAAAGTGGATAAATGTTTATTCTCTGATCGAACCAACCCTAATGAAATATTCACAGCATCATGATTCACGAAATCAACCGGTATGATATCCCCATTGATGACAAGTGGATAGTTTTTCATGACGAAATCAGGAGCAAATGTAATAGCTAGACCTTCAATGATGGCTTGGCCAACTCCATCGATATTATCTGAAGTAAATAGAGTTTTCATGGGCTTATTTTTGTTAAAAAAATCTTGAACAAAATACTGCATAAACTCTCCGTTATATGTGACTAGTGTTTGATCAAGTATCTCTTGAGGAGTTATGGTACCAAGAAATGCCAGGGGGGAATGCTTGGAAACATATACCTTTTGTTTCCCTTCTATTAATGTTTCAAAAACTAATCCTTCTATGTTTATATTTCAATCAGGCGAATATGTAATCAGTCCGATGTCTGTTTTATGTTGTCGGACAGCTTCAATGGCATTCGATCCGCTTTTTTCAGCAATCTCCAAACTTACATGCGGATAATCAACTTTAAAAGCGGCAATCGCTTTTACTAAAAATGTCATTAATCCGGGTAAAGAAGATATTTTAAGTTCTCCCACATCGGTGGAATTGATTAAGTTAGCTGTCTCTTTTATTTCCTCAAGCTTTTTTAGTACTTCATAGGAAAGTTTGAGAATCTTTTTGCCTTCATCAGTTGGAACAGCCCCGTGCCCCCGTGACCGCTTGAGAACTTTAACACCTAACTCTTTTTCCAGGTGTGTAATGGCTTGGCTGATTGTGGATTGGGTTACATGTAGATTCTGTGCTGCTATTGACAGAGAATTGTATTTTGCAACTTCAACTATATATTGTAACTGTTCAATATTCATGGTTGTACCCCTTGTATATTAGTAAAACTAATTTTAAAATTAAAATCTTTAATTTTATTTAATTATAAACTATAAGTATAATGAATATCAATAAGATTTAAAAATCTTAGAATATTCTGAAATATAGGAGGAAATCAAGAATGGCGTTAAACCAATTATTTGACTTAACGGGACAAACCGCAATTGTTACCGGCGGGGGGTCCGGTCTTGGACGTGTAATGGCCCTGGCGTTGGCTGAAGCTGGTGCAAACGTAGTCATTTGCTCACGTCGTAAAGAGATTTGCGAAGAAGTTGTGAAAGAAATTGAAACGTTAGGCGGACAAGCACTTGCCCTGGCGTTGGATGTGACAGATCCTGAATCTGTGGTTCAAGGAGTGGAGAAAGTTGTTTCTCAATTCGGAAAAATCGAGATCTTAGTGAATAACTGCGGAACGGTTTTTGAAGCTCCGGCTGCGGAAATGCCTTTAGAACAATGGCAATCAATGCTCAATACAAATGTAACAGGAACATTTTTGATGTGTCAGGCTGTTGGAAAACATATGATTAATAGCGAATATGGTAAAATCATTAATATTTCTTCCAGTATCGGCTTTAAAGGTACTGACCCGGAAGCCGTAGATTCTGTAGGATATACAACAAGTAAAGGTGCAGTAATGACCTTAACAAAGGATCTTGCAGTTAAGTGGGGCCGCCATGGAGTGAATGTCAATTCAATTGCTCCTGGAGTGTTCACTACTGGAATGAATAACCCAGAAATCCCGGGAACTCTAGTAAACAAAGCTGGTGATTTCATTGCCGCCCAAGTTCCAGTGAGAAGATTGGGAAGAGACAGTGATTTAGCAGGAGCAGTCCTTTACTTTGCATCAACAGCTTCTGATTATTGTACGGGACAAATATTGGTTATCGATGGTGGCCTTGGTGCAAAGTAAATTTCAGCAAAAACATAGCTGCTTAATCTATCAATTTAATAGTGTATGTTATTAATACTAATATATATATTAAAAATAGCCATTTTACTTAAATAATCATTAAAATAAACTAAAATTAATCAATTTGCTCTTGTTATTTAGTTGAATAATGGAAGCGCTAACAATGACAAAAAACTTTGAAAGAGGCGATAGAAATGGAAGAAGTAAAAGAAGTAGTAGCATATCATGCCAATAATGTTTGTCCAGATGATTTACCTTAGATTCCTTATTTTGGAGATGCAAAATTTAAACTGCTTAAGGCTAACCCTGTGACAGGGCAAACAGTTACATTATTATATGTCCCTGCGAGTATGCAGCTTCCGGCCCACTTCCATCCAGGAACTGTAATAGTTTACACCGTTCAAGGCTCTTGGAGATATCTAGAGGATGATTGGGTCTCCAAACCGGGCGATATGGTTTATGAGCCTGCAGGGTCCAAACATACACCTCAGGCTGTAGGGGATGAAGATGTTGTTACCTTTAATATAGTAGAAGGAACACTAGATTACATCGGAGAGAATGGGGAAATTCTAGCAAGAGACAATTGGGAAACATTCCTGAAAAGATATCATGAACATTGTGCCGCTGAAGGTATTGAACCAATTGACGTAACAAAATTTTAAAGACAGCAAAGCAAACTATCCCATGTGACAATATATGTGAGAGTATGTAAATTAGGGTGACTTCTTTAATGGAGTCATAACGAAATTTTAAAGAGAGCAAAGCAACCTAGCCCATGTGATAATATATGTGACAATATATGTGAGAGTATGTAAATTGGGGGTGACTTCTTTTAAAGGAGTCATCTTTTTTTATGTCTATTCCTATAGAGTTCATCAAGGAAAAATAATGCGACTTATATTATTAGTGGAACTTAATTACAAATTAATTTTTTTAATTTTATTTAATTAAAATTAATGATTATAATCGAAATAAGATTTGAAAATATTTGAATATTCTCAATCTATAAAAATAGAGTTTCAACATAATTAAAACACGGAGGACTTAACGGGGGATGCCAACAGAAACTGTTTTGATTACAGGTGCTACTAAAGGGATCGGTTTGGAATTCGCAAAGGTTTTCGCAGGTAATCGCTATAACTTGGTATTAGTTGCAAGAGACGCAGCGTTGTTGGAACAACAAGCCGAGACTTTTAAAAAGGATTTTGGCGTGGAAGTCGAGACATTTGCCGGTGATTTGAGCAGCCATACAACGGTAGACAGCTTGCATATGTATTTGAAAAGTAAAGGAATCGATACGGATATTTTGATTAACAATGCGGGTGCCGGTGGATTAGGGCTGATGACGGAACTGGATATTCAGAAAGAAATAGGTTACTTGCAGCTCAATATGATTTCGCTCACGTATTTAACTAAATTAATAGCGGATGAAATGGTGAAACGAAAGAAAGGTAAAATTTTAAACATAGCTTCAACAGCGGCCTTTCAGCCTACTCCAGGGATGGCGATGTATGGAGCAAGCAAATCGTATGTCTTATCCTTTACGGAAGCCATTGCGGAAGAGCTGAAAGGAACGGGAGTTCAAGTTTGTGCGTTATGCCCGCCTTCCACCAAAACTCCGCTTACTGAGCAATTAGCCACAACAGGTACGAAATTGTTCATTAAGGACTTGATGGATCCGCATGCAGTTGCCCGGTTTGGCTTTGAGGGGTTAATGAAGAATAAAAAGGTGATCATCCCAGGCTTTAAAAATAAACTCATGTCTAAATCTGTGGGGTTGCTGCCTAGGAAATGGGTAACTATCTATACACGAAGGCTGATTGAGCAAAAGGTGTAAATATACTGGAATTCCCAGTCGACGAATTTACACGGATGGTCATAGGATCGTTCCGGTACAAATTTGCGCGTAAGGAACAAATAAGCGAACGAGCGCTCAATCAACTGTCAAGTTTAAAGAATCTATGGTTTTTTGAAGCAATTTTAAAAGCTTGAGTTTATAAAAACATATTTAAAGGAGACCAAAAAATGAACTTTCAATTATCAGAAGAGCATGAAATGATGAGAAAAATGGTGAGTGAGTTTGCGCTGAAAGAATGTGAGCCGACTGCAGCGCAGCGTGATGAAGAAGAATACTTTGATATCAACATTTGGCACAAAATGGCGGAGCTTGGTTTATGCGGGATCCCTTGGCCGGAGGAGTATGGAGGTGCAGGTGCCGATTATTTGAGCTATGTGATCGCAGTGGAAGAGTTGTCACGAGTAGATGCTTCCCTAGGGACAACGCTATCTGCTCACACATCGTTAGCCGGATGGCCGGTATATAAGTTTGGAACGGAACAGCAAAAGCAAAAATATTTGCGGGCCATGGCAGAAGGAAGAAGCATGGGGGCTTATTGCTTGACAGAACCTGGATCTGGATCAGACTCCAGCGGGATGAAAACTACGGCTGTTCCTGACGGGGATGAGTGGGTTTTGAACGGTTCAAAGATTTTTATTACGAACGGAGGCTATGCGGACATCTATATCGTATTTGCTCAGACCAACCCGGAATTAAGGCATAAGGGAATTACAGCATTTATTGTGGAGAAGGATTTCCTTGGGTTCTCTGTAGGGAAAAAGGAGAAAAAGATGGGAATCCGCTCTTCCGCAACAACGGAAGTAATTTTTGATGGTTGCCGTGTTCCAAAAGAAAACCTTCTGGGCCAAGTGGGTGAAGGTTTCAAGATTGCGATGATGACTCTTGACGGAGGAAGAAACGGAATTGCTGCACAGGCAGTGGGTATCGCTCAAGGATCCTTTGATAAAGCGCTTACGTATGCGAAGGAACGGATTCAATTCGGAAAACCAATCTCCGCGCTTCAAGCTATCCAATTTAAGTTAGCGGATATGGCGGTTAAAATCGAAGCTTCCCGTTTGTTGACCTATCAAGCGGCATGGCGTGAGGATAAAGGGATTACATATGGACTTCAATCTGCGATGTCTAAACTTTTTGCTGGAGACACCGCAATGGAAGTGTCAGTTGAGGCATTGCAAGTATTTGGCGGATATGGTTACACAAGGGAATATCCCGTGGAACGCTATATGAGAGATGCCAAGATCACTCAAATCTATGAAGGAACGCAAGAGATTCAGCGTCTTGTTATTGCTGGAAATTTGCTCAAAGATTAGAGAAAATTCAAATTCACTAACGAGCAATTGAAAGAGAACAAATTTAATAGAGGTAATGGGGTTGTGTTAAAGCAGTAGAGCATGTTAGTGGAAAAAGGAAAAATAAAAGAATAAAGAGCGATAGACAAAAAGCCTGACAACCTGGTAGTGAGGAGAAGTACTGGCGAAAAACAGTGTAGGTGAAGTAAAAGTTTCCAGGATTTTTGATGGCGCATTGCCTACAAGGAATTTATAGATTAAAAAATTACTTCAAGGGGAGACAAAAAATGAACATCCTGGTTTTGATGAAACAAACATTCGATACTGAAGAGAAAATTGTACTCCAAAACGGCACCATTAGTGAAAAAGGTGTAAATTTCATCATTAATCCTTACGATGAATATGCGATTGAAGAAGCCATCCAATTGCGTGAAGAACATGGTGGAGAAGTAACGGTTATCACTGTTGGGCCGGAACGGTCAGAGAATGCATTACGTACGGCGCTTGCCATGGGTGTAGATAAAGCGGTGAGAGTGGATAGCGAAGATCTAAATCTTGATCAATACAGTACAGCGAAAATCCTGGAGGCAGTTATTAAAAATCGGGATTTTGACATCATACTCGGAGGTAATATGGCGGTTGATAATAGTAGTGGACAAGTAGGGCCGCGGCTTGCAGAGGCACTCAATATTCCACAAATGACCACGATTACAAAACTGGAGATTGATGGAAACAGGGCGATTGTCGAACGTGATGTGGAAGGAGATAAAGAGGTTATCATCGTTTCACTCCCAGTTTTGGTCACAGCGCAACAGGGATTAAATGAACCGCGTTATCCTTCACTTCCCGGCATCATGAAAGCGAAGAAAAAACCAATCGAGCGCTTAGAGATTGGTAATTTAGAATTCGATGAAGTTCTAGAAGTAAAAACTATTCCTACAGAGATATTTTTTCCACCGAAAAAAGGTGCAGTCCGAATGCTAAACGGGGAGATTAAGGCTCAAGTTTCTGAACTGGCTGTACTTCTTCGCAGTAAATCGAAGGTCATTTAACATAGGAGGTCATACCAACATGAGAAAAGTACTTGTAGTGACGGAAGCTAAAGCTGGAAAATTAAGAGGTGTTTCACTTGAGGCGCTGACTGCAGCGCAACGCATTGCGGAAGGCGGGGAAATTATTGTAGTCGCTTACGGCAGTGCTGCCACACATTATGCAAATGTTTTTGGAAAACATGGAGCAAATAAAGTTTATATCGTTGGCAATGAAGAACTTGATGTATATACGACCGATGCTTACTCTCAAGCATTATGCCAGATAATCGATCATGTTGATCCACAAGCGATTCTCATGCCCCACACAGCAATCGGGAAAGATCTTGCACCGCGCATTGCGGGGCGTTACGGTCTAGGACTTGTGTCCGACATAGTTGATGTTCAAGTTGAAGACGATGACGTAATCTTTACACGTCCAATATACTCAGGAAGAGCGTTTGAGAAAAGGAAAGTAATATCTGGTATTCCATTCGCAACTGTCCGGCCGAATAACATCCCAGTGGAAGGAAGTAGCGGACCGATTGAGATTGTGCGTTTTTATGCTGATGTAAAAGACTTAAGGACGATTGTAAAAGAAGTAATACGAAAAGCAACAGGCGGTGTCGATCTATCAGAAGCGAAAGTAGTGATTTCTGGTGGTCGCGGTGTTAAATCGTCCGAAGGTTTTAAGCTGCTTCAGGAACTGGCAGATGTACTGGGTGGAGCGGTAGGTGCTTCCCGCGGTGCATGCGACGCTGAGTACTGCGATTATTCAATGCAAATCGGACAGACGGGAAAAGTCGTCACCCCTGATTTGTATATTGCCTGTGGGATATCCGGTGCCATTCAGCATTTAGCTGGTATGTCCAATTCTAAAATTGTCGTGGCCATTAACAAAGACCCAGAAGCCCCAATCTTCCAAATCGCAGATTATGGTATTGTGGGTGACTTGTTTGAGGTGGTTCCACTTCTAACGGAAGAATTCAAAAGAATGCTGGTAAACTCTTAACACATAAGAGATTATTGAAAAATTCCATTTTAATAAGAATAGCAAATTTTCATAAATAAAAATTCGGATAATAGGAGGAGAAAAGGATGACTGAAATCTTCAACTTTTATGAAACCTGGAAAGAGTATTATTCCAAATACACTAACTTATTAGATGAGAAAATGTCGAAGGAATTTCCTTCTCAATGGATAGGACAGCTGTTGGAAATGAACCTTCAATTCAAGAAAATGGTGAATGAAACAACAGAACGTTATTTTGAATCTGTAAATCTGCCATCAAAGAAGGATCTTGGCCATATTTCTACCCAGATTGTCAATTTAGATGCCAAGGTGGATGATATGGAGGAATTCGTCCAAGAATCGATTGATAATCAAGGAGATTTGGTGACAAGGCGAAATGATATCCTAAATTTAAAAAAGGATATGAAGAGTCTTGATAATAAGCTAAATCAAATCATTAATCTATTAAATCCCCCAAGTAGTATCAAAACAAATAATTCATAAATGTTTCTTTAAAATTAACCATTCATTATTAATCTATTTAAGGGGTGTAGTCATGAGCGTTCTTTTTTCAGCAGAATACGAAAAATTATTTGAAAACATGCCTAATGATTATCAACAGATGTATAGACGTGCAAAAATAGCGACCAAAGTATTAATGCAGGAAGCTGAGCCTGAAGTGGGACCAACACCGAAAGAAGTTATCTGGTCCAGAAATAAAACGAAACTGTATCGATATTTTTCTGAACATCAGAAAAAACATAGAATTCCGCTTCTATTGATTTATGCTTTGATCAATAAACCCTATATCATGGATTTAGCCAAGGGGAGCAGTCTAGTTGAATATCTGGTCAATCGGGGGTTTGATGTCTATCTCCTCGACTGGGGTACACCAGGCTCCGAAGATAGAAATATGAAATTGGATGATTATATTTTGGACTATATTCCGCGTGCAGTTCGTAAGATAATGCGGAAATCCGACGCGAAAGAAGTGTCAATCCTTGGTTACTGCATGGGCGGTACGATAACATCCATATTTTCAGCACTGCATCCTGAATTGCCAATTCGCAACCTTGTTTTTATGACAACCCCTTTTGATTTTGAAGAAACTGGACTATACGGTGCTATGCTGGATGAGCAGTATTTTGATATTGATAAAGTGGTCCAAACACTCGGTAATATTCCACCTGAAATGATTGACATGGGAAACAAATTGCTCAAACCGATGGCTAACTTTTACGGGCCATATGTCAGTCTTTTCGATCGTGCAGAGGATGAAGGTTTCGTAAGGGGCTTTAAACTTTTGCAAAAATGGTTAAACGACGGGATTCCATTTCCAGGTGAAAGCTACCGTCAGTGGATTAGAGATTTTTATCAACAAAACAAATTGATTAAAGGGGAACTGATGATCCGCGGCCGACAGGTCAGCCTTAAGGAAATCACCGCCAATGTGTTGAACCTATCGGGTGAAATGGATAATATTGCTCCGCCGCATCAAGTAGAAGCATTGATGAATCACATCTCCAGCAAAGATAAACAATATATCAAATTACCTGTTGGACATACTTCTATTGCTTTTGGAAGTAAAGCTTCAAAAATTACGTATCCAACGATTGGTGACTGGTTGGAAGAACGGTCCAGCTAAAGGAGGAGACCTTTCAAATGAAATAGTCTTCATTTTCAAATTAAAGCAGGATAAGAAAAGATAATAAGAATGAATACAATCTAACACCATAAATAAGCAAGGATTAATATAGGAAATGAGGGAGTAAGTATGTTTCAAAAGGGCTTAAAAAATGTAGTAGCTGCTGAAACCGCTATAAGCTTGGTTGATGGAGAACAAGGAAGATTAATTTATAGGGGTTACAATGCGAAAGAATTAGCTTTACATTATTCTTTTGAAGAAGTCGCCTATTTAATCTGGTTTGGATACTTGCCGGGAGATCAAGAAAAACAAATCGTTTCTGAATTGTTGGCAAATAATCGTTATTTACCTTCCTATATTTATTCATTAATTCAAACACTTCCTCTTGACATGGAGATCATGAGCCAAGTCCGAACTGCCATATCTGCTTTAGGTACGAAGGAATTTGGCTGGAAGCCTACTATTGAACAGGCAATTCGATTAACTGCAGTTATTCCCGTCATTACGGCCATGATTTATCGAAAAGTAAACGGTAAAGAGATTGTAAAGCCAAGTAAGGAAATGGGGCATGTTGAAAACTATCTCTATATGTTAACCGGCGAGCGACCTTCTTTTGCCTATACAAAGGCGCTGGAGGCTTATATGATATTAACGATGGAGCATGGGATGAACGCCTCAACCTTTACATCCAGAGTGGTGTCCTCTACAGAATCGGATATAGTTTCTGCCGTAACAGGAGCGATTGGAGCAATGAAGGGTCCATTGCATGGCGGCGCACCTACTGGCGTAATAGACATGTTAAATGAGATTAAGGATAAGGAAACTGCGGAAACTTGGATTCGCCAAAAGCTGGAAAGGAAAGAATATCTAATGGGCTTTGGGCACCGTGTTTATAAAACACGCGATCCACGGGCAGAAGCGCTAAGTGAAATTGTGAAACAAGTTGGAGCGGATGATGCATCTCTGGAACTCGCCTCTTATGTTGAACAGCTTGCAGTTCAGTTGCTGGAGGAATATAAACCGGGAAGAAAGCTCAATACGAACGTTGAATTTTATGCAGCTGCAGTGATGAAGGCAATTGATATGTCTCCTAGTTTGTTTACACCAACTTTTACTGTAAGCCGGATGGTTGGCTGGACAGCCCATGTCATTGAACAGTCACTAGATAATACCATTTTCCGTCCAGAAGCAAAATATATTGGGAAACAATCCGAGAAGCTTGAGCTCTTAGGTGAGTCTCGCAAGGCAATAGAAGTAGCTAGCTTAACGTAAGTAAGTATGATTAAGAAAAGACAAATGGAACTAGAAAGGGCGAATATTTCGTTTCTCTGTGTCCCGCTTGGGGGCGGGAGGAATCCGATACCTCATGCGACAATATATGTGACAGTTTATGCGATAGTTTAAGTAAATTTGAGGTGACTTCTTCTAAAGAAGTCATCTTTTATGTCTATTCCTACAGAGTTCATCAAGGACCAATAATGCGATTCCGAATATTAGTGATACTTAATTACAATTTAAAATTTTTAATTTTATTTAATTAATATTAATGATTATAATCGAATTAAGATTTAAAAATATTTGAATATTCTTAATCCTGGGAAATGGAATTTCAACAGATTATTAAGACACGGAGGACTTAACGGGGGATGCCAACAGAAACTGTTATGATTACAGGTGCTACTAAAGGGATCGGCTTAGAATTCGCAAAGGTTTTAGCAATTTTAAAAACTTAAATTAATAAAAACAAATTTAAAAGAGACAAAAAATGAACTTTCAATTGTCAGCCATGTCGGCTAGCTTTAATTGCGTGGTTTAAATCTATCCAAGTAGGAGGAATTGAATTGACAGAAATAAAAGGGCTCGAAAAAAATGGTTCAGGGTTAAACCAATTATTGAATCATTCGATTCAAATTATAGATGATTGGGATAAAAGGGAGAATTCTCGAGAGGATGTTCTTCTTCAATTTATAAAGCAATTGGCTGAAAATGTAAAACAAAATCAAACAAATTTAAATAAACTTATAATCCGTTTTGTCAAAGAACTCTTTGAATGGGAAGAAATCTCCCGGGAAGAACTATTATCTTCAACTGCATCTTTAAACAATCTGTTTCTTTTTCAATCCTATGAAGAAATTAATAATCAAGTTGATCAGATTAAAAAACAATCATCTGAGGTCCTAACAGGACTTTTAAACAATCTGTTAAAAAGTGAGTATCCAGATACTATCAAATCCACTTTGGAAAAATATATTGAAAACAGAAGAAATAATCGAGAGCTATATGTGAAAAATGCAAATCAAATGTTTTCGATTATCCAAACAAGTCAGAAAACATTCTTTAATTTCGTGACAAATCCATTTAAGAATTCCTTTCTATCCTATTAATTGCTATCAGTAACTTTCGGGTAATAAAAAATACTAGATTTGACACATAGATAATTTGAAAATATGGAAAAATTAATGAAGGAGTGAAAGTATGTGGGTGTGTATCAAACATATGAAAGAAACCTTGCCATTGTTAGAAACTCCTCATGTTACCAAAGCCTCGTATCAAATTAAGTGTTCACTATGTGATAATCTTGCTAGTGCAAAAATTCATTATAGTTACTTAACCTACCATTTTACTAAAAAGGAGCCAATGGATTCATCCCCAGTAAATTGTGCTAAAAAAACGGGTTAAATTTATATCGAGAAAAAACTTAATATTTCCAAAATTGTAAGCGAATATCAAACTTTGTAAATACCTTTACATATAAATAGGAGGTCTAGTACTTTGAAGTTTGATATAAATATATAATTTGTCAAATCAGCTGAAATCAATATGGAGGTACAACCAATGATCAAAATGCTTGAAATCAGAGAAATGTTGAGATTAGTTGAACAATCATCTCTCGAAAAATTAGAAGTTATAAATAGTAGTTTCCGAATTTCAATCAAAAAAGGGTCTACAAAACAAACTTTTACAGTAAACGAAACGGTACAACAACTTGTTAATATATCTGAGGAGCAAATTTCCGACACATCCGAGGCAATGGAAAGTTTAGTGGATGAAAATCCTCAACCGCACGTGCTTCAATCCTATTATGTAGGAAAGTTTCAACCTTTATTAAAAAAAGGGGATATCGTGGAAATCGGATCACAAATTGGACATTGTACCGTGGAAGCCCTCAAGTTAACCCATGAAATTAAATCAGATATTAATGGTGTAATTGAGAATATCCTGGTTGAAGAGGGACAGCTCGTCGATTTTGGGCAGCCGCTATATAAAGTTGCAGTCAGAAAGGAAATGGCACATGTTTAAAAAGATACTTATTGCTAATCGTGGCGAGATTGCCGTTCGTGTGATCAGGGCTTGTAAAGAAATGGGGATTAAAACGGTTGCCGTTTACTCAGAAGCTGACCATGAAGCATTGCATGTGAGCATGGCAGATGAATCGTATTGTATTGGACCAACCGCCACTAAGGAAAGTTATCTAAATATCACGAATATCATCAGCATTGCCTTATTAACCAATGCGGATGCCATTCATCCCGGATATGGATTTTTAGCGGAAAATGCAACCTTTGCGGAAATTTGCCTTGATTGTAACATTTCGTTTATCGGCCCCGATCCTAAAGCCATTAACAAAATGGGAGATAAGGCTGTCGCAAGAGAAACCATGAAGAAGGTTGGGGTACCTACTGTGCCTGGTACGGATGGTCTGATCAAAGACCTGGAAGTAGCGGTAATGATTGCAAAGGAAATTGGATTTCCAGTCATTGTAAAGGCAACAGCTGGCGGTGGAGGCAAGGGCATGCGGGTAGCAGAGAATGAAGAGGAACTGCGAAAAGCGATCCGCCAAGCGCAGAAGGAAGCAGAAACGGCGTTTGGAAATCCAGGTGTATATCTTGAGAAATATGTTGAGGAACCTCGTCATGTTGAAATACAAATTATCGGGGACATGCA
This sequence comes from Neobacillus niacini, assembly GCF_031456445.1. GTDB lineage: Bacteria > Bacillota > Bacilli > Bacillales > Cytobacillaceae > Neobacillus > Neobacillus niacini_I. The sequence continues at coordinate 218,023 of NZ_JAVDUQ010000002.1, forward strand.
CGGAAATGTTGTTTATTTAGGCGAAAGAGATTGTTCTATCCAGCGCCGCCATCAAAAGCTGGTTGAAGAAGCACCATCACCAGCGATTGAACAAGGGCTCCGGGAACAGATGGGCGTTGCAGCTGTAAGTGCTGCAACAGCTGTTGATTACCATGGAGCCGGTACCGTTGAATTTCTGTTGGATAAACACGGTAATTTCTATTTCATGGAAATGAACACTCGTATTCAAGTTGAACATCCTGTTACGGAATTAATAACGGGTATTGACTTAATTAAGGAGCAGATTTTAGTGGCAGCTGGATATCCGCTTTCCTTTAACCAAAGTGATATTAAAATAAACGGCTGGGCAATCGAATGCCGTATCAATGCCGAGAATCCAGCAAAGAACTTTATGCCATCACCAGGGAAAGTAGAAACTTATCTGCCTCCAGGTGGTTACGGTGTAAGAGTGGATAGTGCTGTTTATCCAGGTTGTGTGATCTCGCCTTTCTATGATTCGATGGTCGCAAAGTTGATTGTTTGGGGAAAAGACCGCGAAGAAGCCATTCAACGTATGAAAAGGGCCCTTGATGAATTTGTCATCAGTGGCATCCACACTACGATTCCGTTTCATTTAACATTACTTGAACATGAATCCTTTGTAAAAGGGGAGTTTAATACAAAATTTCTTGAATTGAATCCATTGCAGATAGAGGCATAAGGCTTATTAACATTTATAAAGGAGAGACACCTAATGTTTAAAATCCAGGAAATTAGAGAAATGATCAAGCTCATCGATGATTCCTCCATTGAACAATTAGAAATTGAAGAAGGCGATTCGAAAATTTCGATCCAAAGAAATGTTTCAACAAACCATTCTACCGTTCAGGAAAGGGAAAATATTACGGTGCTGGCAAATCAGCCTGTCACTCAACCAGCTATGGAATCCAAAACTAATGCCATCAAGGAACTTACAAAAACACAGGTTGAAGCAGCTGCTGCCAAGGAAGGGGTCGAAAAGGTACATAAAAGAGCTCAATTTAGTTCCAACGAAAATCTTTCTAAAATCGTATCCCCTATGGTGGGAATTTTCTATCGAGCACCAGCTGAGGATGCCGCACCTTTTGTTAGTATTGGTGAGAAAGTTGAAAAATCTACAGTTGTATGCATACTCGAGGCAATGAAACTCTTTAATGAAATTGAAGCTGAAATGAACGGCGAAATTGTTGATGTCCTCGTAGAAAATGGTCAGCTGGTGGAACATGGGCAGCCTCTCTTTTTAGTGAAACCGAAATCATAAGAATTTTTGCACAGATTTTTAGACAAAGAATCGGAAGGGAGTCGCTTGATGCCATGACCGTGAAAAGTGAAATTCCTAAAGCTAAACAACATTTGTTTGATGATTTTCCCACACCGACATATCAACAATGGAGAGAAGTGACCGAGAAAACCCTAAAAGGGGCGACTATTGAAGAAAAGCTGGGTACGGACACTTATGAAGATATTGCTTTACAGCCATTATACCGTAAAGAAGATATTGAAAATAATCCTTATTTGTCCACAATGCCAGGAGATTTTCCTTATTTACGCGGCACACATAAATCGGGTTTTCAGCAAGAGCCTTGGAAAGTGTGTCAGGAAATCGCCTATTCGAATCCGGAAGAGTTTAATCTGGTAGCACGAAATGATTTGGAAAAGGGGCTGACAATGCTTCATTTAGTACTGGACGAAACTAGATGGTCCGACCCCGATATAGCATTTCTAGATCAAAAGAAGGTAAATCTTAGTGGTGTTTCAATGGCCTCGCTCCAAGATTTTCAACTGGCTTTCCAGGGGATTAATTTAGAAGAGGTCCCGATTTTTATCGAAACCGGCATAAGCGGATTCCCTTTTTTCGCCTCCTTAATAGCTTATCTTCAGCAGCAAAATCAAGATTTTAATAGAATTAGAGGCTGTATCGGGATGGACCCAATCGGACAATTAGTTCAAAAGGGAGTTTTGCCATATTCCATCAATCAAGCATTCGAAATGATGTCCGAGATGACAAGGTGGTCGTTGAACCACTCACCGGAACTCAAAACAATTGTGGTCCAAGCCCATCCTTACCATGATGCGGGGGGAAATGCTGTTCAGGAATTGGCTTTTGCCATTGCTACAGGTTTACAATACCTTCGCAATTTGAAGAATCACGATATTTCGATTGATAATATAGCACAGCGAATAGTTTTTTCCTTTTCGATTGGTTCCAATTTTTTTATGGAAATTGCAAAATTCAGAGCAGCTCGTATGTTGTGGGCCAAAATTGTGAAGGAATTAGACGGTAATGAAAATTCCCAAAAGATGTTCATTCACGGAAGGACTTCGGCACGTACGAAAACGCTTCATGATCCCTATGTTAACATTCTCCGGGGGACGGCTGAAGCTTTTGCCGGAATTATTGGCGGGGTCAACAGTCTTCATGTTTCTACTTTTGATGAGGCCCTTGGTTTGCCAGATGAGTTTTCTAGTCGAATCGCAAGGAATACCCATATGATTTTGGATAAAGAAGCAAATCTGTCTAAGGTGACTGATCCTTCGGGAGGTTCATGGTACATTGAAACACTAACTTATACTTTAGCTGAAAAATCATGGGAACTTTTTCAGCAAATAGAAGAACTAGGTGGAATGTATAATGCACTCTTAGAAGGGTTTCCACAAGATAAAGTTTCCAAGACGGCTGAAGTAAGAATGGAAAATATCAAAAGCAGGAAAGACAAAATCATCGGTACAAACATCTATCCAAATCTGAACGAGAAAATTGAGAGCCATGATTCCATTTCAACTAGGAACGATGAAGTTAATTATAACTATTCTACCGTCGATTATTTTTATATAAAAGATGAAATAAAAGATTTTATCACTAATCATACAATGGAGGACGCTATTAAAGCGGCAAGTGCCGGTGCATCAATCGATGATCTTTTTCAAGTAATTTGTAATTCAAGAGAACAGAGTCCTTCTATTTGTCCTCTCCGCATTCTCAGAGAGGCAGAACCTTTTGAGTCTTTACGTGAGAATGCAAAAAAGTACAAGAAAAGAACAGGTCATCACCCGTTAGTATTTGTTGCCAAAATTGGCTCAGTTTCTAACTATAAAAGCAGGGCAGACTTCGTTACGGAGTTTTTTGAGGTTGCTGGTTTTCATGTAATCCAACAGGAAAGCTATCACACGATACCCGAGGTAGTGGACCAATTTAGAAATTCCAATGCCGGCATTGTCGTCATTGTGGGCATGAATGAGGACTATCTTGAGTTGGTCCCTTCATTAGTAAGAAGCATTAAAGAATATAAAAGAGAAACAGTAGTTCTATTGGCTGGTAATCCACCTAAAAAAGATACAGCCTTGTATATGGAGTTAGGAGTGGATGACTTCATCCATCCGAATATTAACGCATATGAAAAGTTGGTTGATCTTCAAAAGAAAGGAGGAATAAGAGAATGAACAAAGTAGCTGATTATACAAAAATGTCATTTCGTGACACTTTTGCTTCACCTATTCCTCAACTACCAAAGGACATGGCTGTCAGCTGGAGAACATTAGAGAACATTTCAGTGAAACCTCTTTATACACCTGCTGACATAACTGATATGGAACATTTGGGATTTCTATCAGGAATGGCGCCGTTCTTGAGAGGGCCATATCCTGCAATGTATATAAACCAGCCATGGACGATAAGACAATATGCCGGCTTTTCTACAGCGGAGGAAAGTAATGCTTTTTACCGCCGGAATTTGGCAGCCGGACAAAAAGGATTGTCCATTGCCTTTGATTTGGCGACCCACCGCGGTTATGACTCAGATCATCCTCGGGTTGAAGGTGATGTAGGCAAAGCAGGTGTGGCTGTCGATTCCATATTGGATATGAAAATATTATTTGACGGGATACCTTTGGATAAAATGTCGGTATCCATGACGATGAATGGTGCTGTACTTCCAATTTTGGCTTTTTATATTGTAGCTGCCGAGGAACAAGGTGTGAACCAGTCACAGTTAACCGGTACCATCCAAAATGATATCTTAAAAGAATATATGGTTCGTAATACCTATATTTATCCGCCTGAGGCATCAATGAGAATTATTGCAGATATCTTTTCCTATACCTCACAAAATATGCCGAAATTTAACAGTATTAGTATATCCGGTTACCATATGCAAGAGGCAGGAGCAACTGCGGATATTGAGCTTGGTTACACATTGGCGAATGGATTGGAGTATGTTCGAACCGGACTGAAAGCCGGTATTGATATCGATTCTTTTGCCCCGAGGTTATCATTCTTTTGGGCAATTGGGATGAATTATTTTATGGAAGTAGCTAAGATGAGAGCGGCTCGCTTATTGTGGGCAAAACTTATCAAACAGTTTGACCCTAAAAATGAAAAATCAATGGCACTACGTACTCACTCCCAAACATCAGGTTGGAGTTTAACAGAACAGGATCCCTTTAATAATGTAACCCGAACATGCATCGAAGCAATGGCAGCAACATTAGGACATACTCAGTCCATGCATACGAACGCCCTGGATGAAGCCATAGCATTGCCAACAGATTTTTCGGCTCGAATTGCAAGAAATACACAGCTTTATTTGCAAGAAGAAACGGGTATTTGTAATGTTGTCGACCCTTGGGGCGGATCCTATTATGTGGAATCCTTAACGCATGAATTGGTACACAAAGCCTGGGAGCATATACAAGAAGTGGAGTCTCTGGGAGGGATGGAAAAAGCGATTGAAACCGGTTTGCCAAAGATGAGAATTGAAGAGGCAGCTGCACGTCGCCAAGCTTTAATCGACTCTAGAAAAGAAACAATTATTGGGGTCAATAAATATCGGTTAGAAAATGAAGATCCTATTGATGTCCTTGAAGTGGATAATGCAGCTGTACGAGAAGCTCAAATTAAGCGTTTACAAGATCTCCGCACAAATCGTGATAAGCTAAAGGTACAAGCCGCTCTAAATGCGATTACTGATGCGGCCCGAACAGGAGAAGGAAATTTGTTAGCGCTTGCAATTGAAGCCGCTAGAGCGAGAGCAAGTCTTGGTGAGATTTCTGATGCCTATGAAAAGGTTGTAGGACGCCACAAAGCCACTATTCGTTCGATAACTGGTGTGTATAGTGCTGAGTATGGTGAAGAGCAAGAAGTCGAAATCGTTCGTCAACAGACTGATGATTTTGAAGCGAGGGAAGGACGCAGGCCAAGAATCATGGTTGCCAAGCTTGGACAGGATGGTCATGATCGTGGGGCCAAGGTCATCGCAACGGCGTTTGCCGATTTAGGATTTGATGTGGATATCGGTCCCCTATTTCAAACACCACAAGAAGCAGCACTTCAGGCGGTTGAAAATGATGTTCATGTGATCGGGATCAGTTCCCTGGCTGGCGGCCATAAAACATTATTGCCAAAGCTAATGTCTGAATTGAAAAAGCTGGATCGAGAAGACATTGTTGTTGTGGCAGGAGGTGTAATTCCAGCCCAGGATTACAATTTCTTACTCGAAAATGGTGCTGCGGCTATATTTGGACCAGGAACAGTTATACCTGTGGCTGCACAAAAGGTTCTGGAAGAAATTAGTCGTAAACTTGAGGGTGCGGACTAATGGAGACTCAAGTTAAGCTGCTAAAAAGCTTTTCAGTGGATGACTATGAAAGAGGGATTCTGCAAGGGAATCGGACCATTCTTGCCAAGGCAATTACCTTAATTGAAAGCAATTTACCAGCTCACAGAGAAACTGCTCAGAATCTTTTGACCCGATTACTTCCTAAGACTGGCCGCTCAATCCGGATTGGTATTACAGGTGTTCCAGGAGCAGGAAAAAGTACTTTTATCGAATCAATAGGAAGTATGTTATGCAGTCTTGGTTATCGAGTTGCTGTATTAGCAGTAGATCCTAGCAGTACCAGAACAAAAGGCAGTATTTTGGGTGATAAGACAAGGATGGATTCCTTATCTAGGAATCCCTATGCGTTCATACGGCCTTCTCCTACGGGAGGAACTCTTGGTGGAATTGCCTGCAAAACACGGGAATCCATTCTTTTATGCGAGGCAGCCTGTTACGATGTTATTTTGGTAGAAACGGTGGGAGTGGGTCAAAGTGAGGTAACGGTTCGTTCAATGGTAGATTTTTTCTTACTTATTCTACTGACAGGAGCCGGCGATGAATTGCAGGGAATGAAAAAGGGCGTAATGGAGTTAGCGGATGCCATTATCATTAATAAGGCAGACGGTGATAACAAAATAAAAGCAGCTGCCACCAAAGCTGAATATAATAGAATTTTGCACTTTTTAAAGCCATCCACTCCTGGCTGGATTAGTAAGGCATATACCTGTTCTGCATTGGAGGGAGAAGGGATTGAAGAAATTTGGTCGGAAATTAAGGAGTTTCGACAAAATACTATTTCGTCCGGTTTCTTTCATGAACGTAGAAAAAAGCAAAAGTTGGATTGGATGTATAGCATGGTCCACGAGCATCTAAAGTCCAGTTTTTATAACAACCCTGCTGTACAAAACAGTATTCCGGAGATAGAACAATCCATTTCGAAGGGGTTATTAACAGCGACAATGGCCGCTGAACAACTTTTAGATATTTTCGAAAATAGAACAAAGGGGATGGCACTTGATGGTTACAGCACTCAAACAGATTGAGCATATAGGGATTGCGGTCAAAAACTTACAGACAACTATCCCCTTTTATACTGATATTCTCGGATTAAAACTTTTAGGAATCGAAACCGTTGAGAGCGAACAGGTTCGCGTAGCGTTTATCGAAATCGGTGAAACAAGACTAGAACTCTTGGAAGCTATTAGCACTGAAAGTGCGATTGCAAAATTCATTGAGAAAAAAGGAGAAGGTATTCACCATATTGCCTTTCAAACAGAAACCTGTCAAAAACAATTGGATTTTCTAAAAAATCAGGGTATTAAGCTGATCAACGAGGTTCCTAAAGAAGGTGCACACGGAAATCTAGTTGCCTTTCTGCATCCTAAGTCAACCAATAGTGTACTGATGGAGTTATGCCAGCCGCCTGCAAAGTCAACCAGAGAGGAAGTTGAAAATATCAATGAGCACAGTTTATGAGAAGATCAATGATTTATGGGACCGAAAGAGTAAAATTGAGCTAGGAGGCGGAGACGACCGGATTGATACCCAGCATAATCGAGGGAAACTTACTGCCAGGGAACGGATTGATTTACTGCTGGATGATAATTCCTTTGTGGAATTGAATCCTTTTATTCAGCACCGTGCCACAAACTTTGGGATGGACAAAATGGAAAGTCCGGGCGAAGGTGTTGTAACGGGATACGGAAAAATTCATGGCCGTCTTGTATATATATTCGCCCAAGATTTTACCGTTTTTGGCGGAGCGTTAGGAGAGATGCATGCTGTTAAAATTTGCAAAATCATGGATTTAGCGGCAAAAAATGGTGCTCCTATTATTGGGTTAAACGATTCAGGGGGAGCCCGGATTCAAGAGGGGGTTGTATCTTTAGACGGCTATGGTCAAATTTTTTACCGAAATGCCATCTATTCAGGGGTAGTTCCGCAAATATCCGTCATTATGGGTCCTTGTGCAGGCGGTGCGGTGTATTCTCCAGCCATCACCGATTTTGTGTTCATGGTTGAAAACACCAGTCAGATGTTTATTACCGGTCCAAAGGTCATTGAAACCGTAACCGGAGAAAAAATCTCTGCTGAAAATCTTGGAGGAGCGAAAGTTCATTCCTCAATAAGCGGGTGCTCACATTTCACTGCAGATTCCGAACAAGAGGTCTTGGAACAGGTACGTAAATTGATCTGCTTTTTACCTCAAAATAATAACGAAACTCCACATGTTGTACAAAACAGTGAAGAAAGTGATTGGAGAGAAGAATTGCTTGATTTGGTGCCAATCAGTGGCACAAAGGTGTATGACGTTCGCAAGGTACTGGAACAAGTCCTGGATGACGGTGATTTCATGGAAGTCCATGTTAACTTTGCGAAGAATATCGTGGTAGGGTTTGGACGAATTGCCGGGAATAGTGTCGGGATTGTTGCCAATCAGCCTAAGGTAATGGCTGGAGGGCTAGACATCAATTCCTCCGATAAGCTATCAAGATTCATTAGATTTTGTGATTCCTTTAATATTCCGATCATTACGTTTGAAGATGTGACAGGCTTTTTCCCTGGTGTTAATCAGGAGCACGGCGGCATTATTCGTCATGGAGCAAAAATTCTTTATGCCTATTCAGAAGCAACCGTTCCAAAAATTACAGTGATTCTAAGGAAGGCTTTTGGCGGGGCGTATGTCGCCATGAATTCCAAAGCAATTGGTGCGGATATTGTATATGCTTGGCCTAATGCAGAAATTGCCGTTATGGGTCCAGAAGGTGCCGCGAATATCATCTTTGCCAAAGAAATTAATGAGAGCAATGATCCTGCCATCACCCGGGCTGAAAAAATTGCCGAGTACCGCGAAAAATTTGCGAATCCATATGTTGCGGCGTCACATGGCATAGTTGATGATGTAATTGATCCCCGGGAAACCAGGAAAGTGCTGAGACAGTCATTAGAGATGCTTCGAAACAAAAAAGAGGAAAGACCCGAGAAAAAGCATGGAAATATTCCGTTATAAAGTTTGAGTTTTTTAAAAGGTTACGGAAATCGGCAAACTAAAATTTTATAGAAAATGAGGGGATACTGAATGCAAAATGTATACTTAGTAGAGGCTCTTAGAACACCGATTGGAAGTTTTGGCGGCTCACTGAAAGAGGTTAGTGCAGTAAAACTGGCAACTGCTGTCGTCGAGGAGGTTTGGAAACGCTCCGGTCTTGCAGGGGAATGTATTGATGAGGTAGTACTTGGTAATGTATTAAAAGCAGGGCTCAAAGGGAATCCAGCCAGACAGGCAGCGGTTCATTCCGGACTGCCTGTATCAGTACCAGCCATTACCATCGATAAACAATGTGCATCGGGATTGCGCGCAATTACATTAGGCTATCATCAGATTCTTGCTGGAGATTCCAATGTAGTGATGGCGGGGGGAACAGAAAGCATGAGTAATGTCCCGCATTTGCTGCTAAATGCCAGATGGGGAAATAAAATGGGAGATTTAAAGACAGTGGATGCCATGTTTCACGATGGTCTTCATTGTGCAATTGAAGGTTATCATATGGGGATTACTGCTGAGAACTTGGTTGAGCGTTATCAAATTTCACGGGAAGAACAAGATGTTTTTGCTCTGGAGAGTCAAATTAAAGCCCTTAAAGCTCAAGAACAAGGTAAATTCCAAAATGAAATCATCCCTATTTCGATTAAAAACAAGAAAGGTACCACTTTCTTTACAGAGGATGAAAACATCAAAAATACTGGTCTAGAGAAATTACAAAATCTGAGGCCAGCTTTTAAAAAGAATGGAACGGTGACAGCTGGTAATGCTTCCGGTTTAAATGATGGGGCCGCCGCCGTGATCGTAGCTTCTGAACAAGCAGTAAAAGAATACGGCTTAAAGCCGCTTGCAAGAATTCGTTCCGTCGCAAGTGTTGCGGTGCCTCCTTCGATTATGGGGATTGGACCGGTGCCAGCAACACAGAAAGCCTTAGAGAGAGCAAACCTTACCATACAGGATATTGAACTGGCTGAATTAAATGAAGCATTTGCGGCACAAGTGCTGGCGGTAAATAAAGAATTAGGTTTACCAGAGGAAATTATAAATGTGAATGGAGGGGCGATTGCATTGGGCCACCCTATCGGATGTTCCGGTGCCCGGATTGTCGTTACCTTAGTTCATGAATTAAGACGGCAAAAGAAACAAATTGGATTAGCGTCCCTATGTGTTGGGGGCGGGCAAGGGGTATCGATCATTGTTGAAGCGGTATAAATTTCTAAACATTTAGGCTCCGAATCGTTTTCGGAGCCTAGGGCATTTATTCATTCATATAGAACTAATGGTATGTTGAAGTTGAATGAAAACCTCCGAAAAACTTTTTGTTGCGGAATAATATACTTCAAAATCCTGATAGATGATAATCTTTAGTGGACACCAATGCGACAAACCAGACCATTCTCTCCAAAATAACAGGAGTAATCAAGAAGGAGTGAACGGTTAAGCAACCTCCAGGGAATCACGAAACTTAATTCGGAAGAAACCAATTCAGAAAAATAAAGCTGGAAATTCCAGCTTTATTTGTTTATCACTTTCTCATTAATTGATGGAAAAAGTAACGTAATGCCTGTCCCCTTTCCCTGTTCACTTGTTACACTAACTTTTCCTTTCATCGTCTCAACAATTCGGTAAACAACCATCATACCAAGACCTGTCCCTTTACCATCTTTCAACGAAAAGTACGGCTCTCCGAGCCGATTTTTCTGTTCTTCGGTCATACCGATACCTTCATCTTTAATGGTGATTTTAATTGTGGAATCTTTTTGAAAACAAGTAATCACCAGCTCACCGCCGTTTGACATTGCTTCAATACCGTTTTTTAGGATGTTAATCAACACCTGCTGGAACAGTCCTCGATTTCCCTTAATGCTGCAAGAATTGATTTCCTTTTTTAATTGCACTCCGTTCATACTTGCGAGCGGCTCGATAAGTTGTAAAGATTTTTCGATTTCTTCTTTTATCTCCAATTCCTCCATATTTTCCGGTGCAGGCTTGGCAAACGTCAAATAATCTCGGATGATGCTATCCGCCCTGTCCAACTCTTGCAGAGCGATACTGATGTATTCCTTTTGTCGTTGATCGGCACCTTTCATCTCACCAAGAAGCTGCATGAATCCTTTTGCCGTCGTAAGGGGATTCCTCACTTCGTGGGAGATGCTGGCTGCCAAGTGGCTGACCACTTCCATTTTTTCCATTTTCACAACCCTGCTCAATAAAGCTTGCTGCTGCCGCACGGTTTCAAGAATATAGCCAAAGACATAAATTCCGCCGGTTTGGCTGAATATATAGGCGAGACAGAAAAGGGCGGAATAAGAAATATGGTAAAAATAATACACGCACCCCAACCACCAGATGCTGATAAACAGCATAACCACGGCAAGAAAGTGCAGTCTCTCTTTCATCGGATAGAATTGAAAGCGATTACGAAACAGAATAAACAGGAGACAAAATAGAAGTACTGTTGAAATGGTGAGCCATAAATAATCGTTGTCCTCAATAAACCGCAGGACAAGGAACAGGAATAGGAAAAAAAACCAAATTTGGATAAATCTCATGGCATAGAAACACCCAAAAGCCAGGGGGATCAGACTCAGGTTAAAGATGAATCCGTTTCCCAATTCGATGGGAAATAGGATGTTCGCGGCGATCATGACACCGATCATCATAAAGACCGCTCTTTCGATTTGAAGCTCCTCAAGATTCCTTCTATATAAAGTGTATTGCAAAAGTAGGATATTGAACAATATAGCGAGTATATTTATCAAAACATGAGTAGTGTTTTCCATTCTAGACGCCTCTCTCTTTCGACAATATATAGGTGTTATCAAGGCAGCTTTTTCTACAAGAGGGTGGCGTAAGTACAGTAATAATCGAAGTACGAATCAAAAAGACCATATTAATTAATAAAGGAAATTGTCGTTGGTCCTCAACTATTTGGAGTTAATTGTATCTCAAGGGGGGAAATGCAATTTAGATAACTTTTTTGTATTGTGATTAATATATCAAGGAATTCACCCTCTTGAAGTTTTTCCGTTTGACAGCCCACTAAAAATTTTTTTTCTATTAGATCTCAATTTTTTAATTTAAATTAACGTGTGATTCACATAGTAGATCCCTAATACTATCATTTAACATTCATTATATATGAATTTAAATCTATTGAAAATTTAATAAAACTAAACATATTATTAGTAAAATTGATAAGTAGGGTTTTTATTAACATGGCTTCTTGATCGCCGCCACCTGCACAATTCACATTGTAAAGACCCAGGTTTCGCACAGTCACGATTAACTGTAAGAAATTTAGAAAAAGATTGAAGGCGAATTTCAATGCTAAAAACCTTGTGGAACTTCCACAAGGTTTCTTTATCACATGCATGCCGAATATCTTTTAGAACATGACTCCAGAATTTAAAATCTGAAGTTTGACATCAGGACGTATCGTTAATCTTGGATATTCCTTTCGCCAGTTCATTTTACTCCATTCCTCATGATGATAAGCATGAAGTTCACGCGCGAGTCCTAGATAGTCGCAACTCGCCTTCTGTAAAGTCTGGATTGCTTGAAGCGCTTGATCATTTATTTCATATGTCAGCATCTTCTCTATGTTGTTCCGCTTTGTTTGTGTCAGTGGATTATTGTTTGTATGTGACTCCAGTATTTGTGCTTGTATTTTTAAAGGTAACATGATTTCAGTTACCTTATTATCGTTAGCGTTGACTACAATTTTTCTGCGGGCCTTTTTTACCAATACATCGTAAGTGGCTCCGTCCAAATCTACGATGAGATGAAGGCCCGACCCTGCCACTCCTTTCATTAGCAAAACTATTTTTGTCAGAGCTGGGGACAAATCTACTCCTGAGTAGCTACCCTCCCGAAATAAAGCCGTCCCATTCAGCAGAATATTATCACCTTTGGCCTGAATTAATGGCAATGCAACATCAACATAGGGGTCTTTTTTTGCAAAAAGAAACCGGAGAAGCGTCTCTTTGGGAATGAAGTTAATAGACTCGGCCTCTTTTACTAAAATGGCCAAATAATTTGCAACCGTTTTTTTCTTTAGTTCTTTTTTTGCAAGCAGTTTGGAAACTTCTCCGTCATACACAACAACACTTGAGGTTAACGGGCAGGTGGCGACCTGTCCTAATACTTTCATTTTCTCAATCGGCTTGTCGGATGCGAACGATTTACTCATGATATACATACGGGCTTGATTGAAAGTCAGCAATCCAGGCGTCCTAAAATCTGTGTTTTCAATAGCGTCTGCTAAACTAGATCCTTGTGTCGTAGTCACTTCCATATCTGGCATTCCTCCACCCTGATGTGCTTCAGATAGTGAAGAAATGGCGAGGCTTAATTTCATATCTTCGGTCTTCTTCGCCTTGTCAAATCCAATCATATCAATCATTTGGAGGCTCTTAAAATTTTGCTGATCCCAGCATCCGCTTAGCAAAAGCAAAATTAAAAAGGAGAGTGTAAGTTTTTTCAAATATTTCTCCCCCTCAAACGTGAAACTTTAGGTATGAGCAATAAAAGGAGTGGTATGAAAACTATACAGACTACGCTCATTATTTCATATGGTTTCCCCGATACAGCATTTATCACATTTTCTTCTGGGATCCAGCATCCAATTGCAAAGCAGATTCCTGTGCATATCCAAACCCATAGGACATGCTTTTCCTTGTGAACAGCTCCGATATGACATACTGCTTTAGCGGCTAAAAATAGATAAACATATACGGTAGCTGCAAGAATGGAAAACCATAATGCAATAAACAACATATCTATGCTTTGCACAACGTCCCATTTTAATTGCTTTAATATGAATACGGTTGGTTCTGGTATGTTGCTCATTTGGTCAGGTGTAAAGTTTAAAGCACAAATCAAAACAACTGTCACATAAATAAGAGTTGTCAAGCCATTTGCCCAAGTTATCGCTCCCAGAAGCTTTCTACTGCTTTGGCTTTTTACAAAAGGGAATGCATACAAGAGCAGGTCATATCCAAAACCAGCAGTGTAGCCTTGAAATACGCCATTTGCAAATGAAGAGCCTCCGCTGTGCCCTATAGGTAAAATATTCCGGATATCTGCTTCTCTAAGTCCGCTAACAACTATCGTTAAATATCCTGCAATGAGGATAGGTGCCAGTGAAAGACTGATAAAAGACTGCAATCGCAATGATGACATGGCCGCATAACCGCTAGCGATGAAAATTAGGAGTAGCAGCACCCACCAGGGTGTCTTAGGCAAGACCCATCGGCTTAGCTTTTCGATATATAGCAGTGCGACAATGAGCGCACTATAGGAAAAGTAAATTGCATAAAGGAAGGTTAAGACACTACCAATAGGTTTGCCTGCAAGGGTATAAACATATTGAAAGATATGCTGATTTGGATAACGTTTTCCAAGATTCCAAATCAGCATAATACTTAATTGAGAGGCAATTCCTCCGATAAGAGCAGCCATCCATCCATAAATACCTGCATATTTCGCCTCCATGTAAGGCAAAGACAATATTCTGCTGCCTATTTGCATGAGTAGAACAAGGAATAGAAGTTGTCGGTTGGAAATAGACTCTTCCTTCATCATTCCTTCCACCCTTCGGGATTTCCGAATCGTTGCCGATTGATTGGAGCAGCTTCCTTCGGACGTTTTCTTAAGCTCCAAATGGGCGCTCTTATTAGCGTATCTTTAACTCCACTGTCCGCGAACGCCGGATAATAATAAGGAAGACCCATAGAGTTCATTCGACACAAATAAATATTCAGCATAAGAAAAGAGAAAACAAGTCCTACAATCCCAAAAAAAGCAGAAAGCAAGGTCACTGGAATGTTAATGAGTCTGATGGAACTGCTCATTTCGTAAGAAGGTATGAGAAATGACGCCATGCCAGTAAACGCAGCGACAATGACAGCCGTATTAGAAATCAAATTGGACTGGACGACCGCAGTTCCGATAATAATGCCTCCCACTACTCCTATAACTTGCCCTATAGGACTTGCAAGCCGCACCGCTGCTTCTTTTAATATTTCAAGCGCAACAAGCAAGAGTATCACCTCAGACGCGGGATGAAACGTGATATACTTTAATGCGCTTTGAAAAGTCAAAGCTATATTTATTGGAAGAACGTATGATTGAAATACAACAAGCGAAGTATATAATCCAGGTAATCCGAGAGCAATAAAAAAGCAGGTGATACGCAACAATCTGATTGCACTGCCAATCAACCAATTGATTTGATAATCGTCCGGGGATTGAAAAAAAGCCCAGAACGATACTGGCAATATAGAAGCATCAGGAGAGCCTTCCATAAGGATAACGGCTTTACCTTCCATCAAATAGGCTCTCGTCCGATCTAAGCGCTCTGATGTCAGCATTTGCGGAAATAAACTAAATCGTCTGTCTTGGACGAATTCCTGGATGAACCCAGGAGCGTAAATGCTATCAATATCTATTTTTTGCAGTCTTTGTTCAATTAAGTTAGTAACTTTCGGATTTGCAATCCCTTTAATGTAAATGACTGAAACTTTGTTTTGTGAAACACATCCTATGGTGTAGTGCTTAATGACAAGATCGGGTGAGGCAATGCGCTTCCTAAGCAGATTGAGGTTCGTATCCAAATGCTCCACGAAGGCTTCTCTTGACCCCCGAAGCACCCGTTCATTCGTAGGAAAATTAACCTGGCGCTCTTTGTGTAACTCAGTTCCGAGAAGTAATAAAACACTTTCTCCTTCCTTTTGCAATACCGTCTTTCCTTGTACGAGGGCCTTCACGGCCTCATCCAAGTCTTCGGTTTCCTTCATATCCTGGACAGTGATGACTTCTTGAGTATTCGCATCAGGCCTTATTGATAACGGCTTTACAATATGTTCCTGAAAAACCTGCGAATCGACCATCGTATCCAAGTAAAAAAGCGAATATTCGTATTGTGGAAAGCTCATTATTTTCATCTTTAAATCCGAGCTGAAAGTAAAGGCTTCCTGGAAATAGTGGTAAGTGTCTTGAATGGAAAAACTATGTTTCATAAACTTTTCCTCTCATAAATATTGAAGTTGCTCTTTTAACTTTTCCCAACACTAACTGGAACTATACAATTATTTCCAAGCGTAGACGACTGAAACAACCGATGTTCCATGATATTTACCATAACGTCATTCTAGATTACGACTATGAAGCCTTTAATGGTTCCCGTTTGGATAATTTTTATCAAAAAAATCTACATCCATTAAAAAATTCGTTTCTACAATCAGCAAACCAGAGATGTGGCGTGCTGATAACTACTAGTATTAAAGGAATAAAATAATATTGTGGCCTTGTGTGAAAGAGCTCTTTTTTCCATGGAGACCTTTTTTATTGAAAGTAAAGATTGTAAAAGGATAACTTAGGTTATAGGGTTGCAAGAGTTAAAGAGCAACCGCCATAATGGTAGCTTTTCCTTTTTATATAGAAGGAGTATAGTTGAATAAAGGTATAAAAGAACGAAATAGTTTCATTTTACTTAAATACTGTATGCTATAAAAACTTAGCATTCTTATTATATAAACAATGACATAATGTAGGCATTTTTTCATACTATATTTTTGGGGTGATAAAATGCCAAGAGTAAATTATCGAAGTTATGAAGTAGACGAAATGGCAAGGATGATGAGAGCAGAAGCTGAAGGTGAAGGAAAACAGGGAATGCTATATGTTGGAAATGTAATAGTGAATCGGTGTGTAGCAACCTGCTTAGACTTCAAAGATGTAAACACTATTCATGATGTAATATTTCAAGTACAAGGAGGAAATTATTCTTTTGAAGCAGTTCAAAAAGGAAATGTTTTTTATCAAAGAGCAAGAACATTTGAAAAAAGATTAGCAAAACAGAATTTGAATTATTGGAGAGACCATCCAGCGAAATATGCTCTTTGGTACTTTAATCCACATGCTCCATGTCCTCCAACATGGTACGGTCAACCTCAATCCGGTCAATTTAAACAACATTGTTTTTATGAACCAAAAGCTGGAACATGTGATAGTGTTTATAGCGGTTAATCTTGCTCTTTGATTAATCTTTTTTACATGTTTGGAATATTTATTCTGGAAAGGATTTTTAGTAGCGGCATCCATAAGTTACTCTGCTTTACTATCCGCCCACTTACTAAATCGACTATTGATAGTTCGTTGATTTTAGCTCCTGCAGTTCATTCACCAGCTGCTAATACATCTTTAGATGAAGGATATTCCAATGGGGTAAGTAAAGAAACAACGGAATATAAATTCCGAAAACACCTCTATATTGCGGGAAACTTGGTCTAGCACTGCTTGAAATTGTAGCTTTGTTTGAACATAGATATCTGTAAGATTTTCGTGTTGTCTTGTAAGTTTACGAAGGTTTAAGAGTTGGATCCTTTTATATGGTTCTAAATCCTCTTTATAGTACAGCTCGCATAGATGATTTACATCGATTACGTCTTTACTTTCCGTAAGCTTGAGCTCTTCACTCGATAAGAGATCAGTGGGTTATCGATTATTAGCAAGCACCCTTTGCCCTAAAAATGCAGTTCAACAGGAGCATGGTAATGCCCTTTAGATTCTAAAACAAACGGAGGTTGTATTCCTGTTACACTTTCTATTTCTAAAAGAAATTGGTGGAAGTTATTTAGTCCTTCAAGGGAATGTTTTACTTTAAAACTGCTTTTGTAAGTTTTTTTCTTATCCTAGAAAACTTGTACCTGACTTTCACTTTTGATATATCCAGACCAACGACTGAATTCATTGTTAAATCTCCTCCTCCAACATTAAAATCACCGGTACTCCCAGTTCCTCCTTGTAGTATCATAGCTTCGCTTATTATACGAGATCTATGTCCCAACCAGCCAAATCATGTTTAAGCAATTAGGGGGGCGAACTGTTTAGCTGACGGGATCTTATGTCCCACGGGCAGGTACGTTCTACCCTGGCTGCCGTTATAATAAAACCATATAAAAAATGGTCAACCAGAAAATCTGGCTAACCTTATATTACGAACGGGGTGCATTAGTGAAATAAGAAAAAAATTGATTTGATGAGTTTTTATTAACAATATCTATTTAAAAAGAAATATGAACCAGAGACTGGTGAAATAAAACTAACTAATTGTTATTATTTAAGCACAGCATCTAAACAAATCCTTTGCTTTTTTGTATAAAAGTTCATCCTAAAATTCAAAAAGTTTGATAATTTACATAAAAAGCAAATTTGCATAAAGTCCATCTTACTTCTAATTAATATGGTTTATAGAATGATTTGGTATTTTTCAATTTAATAAGAAATGAACAATTAGAGCCCTTATTTAAATTGATTTTATAATGTATTTCTTTATAAACAAACAAATGACCAAGATACATGGAATGATGAATTGTAATGGAATATGGAAAATAATAGGGATAATTTTTAATCCGATGTACAAGTGTTGTATAATGTTTTTTGATAAAATAAAGGTAACTAAAAAGGTTAGGGTTGCTGCAATTAAAATACGACGGTTTGGTTTTGTTTTTGGGAAAATGTTAGACATAATCATAAGCCCGCCATACATAAAAACTGAAATTTTTACAAATCCTCCGATAAGGTTAAGGATTACCGCAAAAGTTTCTAAGTGCGGCAAAAATTCTAAGACGCTGGTCAATTCTAAAGCCTTCATAAAAGGAAATATATACATGTTAACGGTTTCCGAATTTAACAAGCCTAGTATCATTTCTCCTGCCAGAAGCAGGAGCATACCTGTTATACATACAGAGATCCAACCGTATTTTAGTAACGCTTTTTTATTGTTTATATACGGAAATAGCATGGTAAATACGATGAGCTCTCCGTAAGGCACGGTCAATCCGGTTGGAAAAACGGATGAAAGCACCTGTTTCCAGCTTGCCCGGAATACGGGGGTTAAATTTCTGAATTCAAAATATGGAGATAGAAACCCAAAACACATGATAATTAATATAATTACGCATGTAAAGGCACATAAAATCACTGTACTTCTTGCCATTGCTTCGATCCCGACATAACAACTATACGATACCACCAGAAGAAGGGTGAAGGATATAACCACAAAAGGGATGTTATCAAAAAGCACTTCACCGACGAAAATGGAGAAATCTTTTAACACCCTACCAGCAATGTAAAGAAAGTATAGACCATAAATGAATCCAAGCCCTTTGGATATCCATCTCCCAAATCCAAGTTCCAAAAGTTGGATCAAATTGCCCCAATTTCCTAATGAGTGAAGCAAAAGATAGAAATAAAATATCCCCACACCCAAGGCTAACGACAACAAAATTGTCATCCAGACATCTTGTTTAGTCTCGAAGTTCCACCCCACCACAATAGCACTTCCAAGCAAAAAGCAAATCATTAAGGAAAATATTTCACCTTGTCCTAATCTGACCATGATCCCATCAAGTCCTTTCCATACACGTAGTACTCTATTGTGATGAAATGTCTCCTGTATCTAAAATATCAACCTTCACTTTTGTCCGAATAGGTACGGTTGGATAGACGGAATCCCAATTATGTTTAACTCGGTTCCACTTATCTGGTTGTTTTCGATATAAAGTTTCCGCAAATCCCACGATATCGGTTTTTCTATTTTGCGTTTTGGCGATCAGCTTATTTATCTGATTTTGAAGTTCAAGTTCTGTCTCCTGTTCTAATCGCGCAATGGCTTGGACAGTGGAAGTGTCCATCTTACACGACACATCCTCCAATTTACCTTTTATATGAATATGTAGAAGAAAGGATGGAACTCCCTTGTTATCATCTATTTTTATTTCTGGTTTACTTTGAACGTCTTTCCATGTCACATATCCCTGCTTATTACCGCACTTCGTAACCAATATAGTATTGTTTACTTTGTTACGGGCTAACGCATATAATGTGCTTTCCATTGAAGAAAGCCAGTATGATAATCGTTGATGCTGAAAAACGGCTACTCCATCCATCTCTAGGTAAGCATCTGGCGTTGACTTTTCAATATTGCTTTTCAACAATCCCTTTGAGAGATCACCTTTTAAGGTGATATAAGGGATGGTTAGTTTTTTCCTATTTTGCTTTAACAATCCCATTATTTTGTCGGCTGTCATATTCGGAAGGTCCGCCCAAGACTCCTGTTTCCTATTCAGCATTTCTTCAAATCTGTTTCCTGAAATTTTTTGAACGGGTGTAAAAATTTGAAGTAGTTTATCCGGTGTTACTCCCTTCGCAATGACAAACCTTATATTGGAAGGAAAATTGGATTCCCGCAAAATGTAATGGGTTACGGAAGAAATTCCTTCGGATTTTACTAATGATTCCCCAATAACCGCCACTTCAGTATCATCCAAAAAAATGGATCGAGGAATTCTATTTTGCAAGAGGTCGATGGCTTCAGGGATGGTCCGAGCCTCGACACTGTACGAGTAAGCACCTTGTTCGGCTGCTCCTTCTTTGCTGTTGGAGGCGGGATTATAGATTTGTAGGGTTGTGACGTACCCACTCTTACTTTTATCTATCCCTATTGATGAAATAATGTAAATTTTATTCAACATGCTGTCTTGCACAAACTTCCCGACGACATTAGCGATGACCAATCCTATTAACAAAACAATAGTAATATTTGATTTGGTATGTTTATGCTTCATCTGTTTCCTCCATCGTTTCTTCCTTCGTGTATCGAGACTCATCATTTGTCATTTCTTCCTGTGACAATTGAATCGCGCTGTCTTTTAAATCATGAGGAACGAAAGGTGCAAAAGGAGATAAATAAGGAACACCAAAGCTTCTCAAGGAATTCAGATGAAGCAGTAAAACAAGTGACATTAAAGCAATGCCGTAAAACCCTAGAGTCGCTCCGGCGCTAATAAAAACAAGGGTAATAGTTGCTGCTGGTGTTCTCATGGCGTAAATTGGGACGACACTGACTAAAATATACGTTACACAAACTACAACTAAGCTAGCAGGTTCAACTAATTGCGATTCAATGGCAGACTCACCCAATACAATTCCGGCGAAAATGGACACTGTAATGGAAATATTTTGCTGTAACCGTGTGGAACTTTCATTTATAGCCATCACTATTATAATCAAAACGGTTACTTGAAATGCGGTCGGAAAGGGCACCAATTCTCGTTGCGATACAAACCCTACTAGAAGTTTAACGGGCAAGAAGTTTGCATGGTAGGTCATAAACGCTACGTACACTCCCGGAATATACAAAGCCACAAAGTATAGAATACAACGAAGAAGACGCTGATTTATTAAACCTGTTTTTCCGATATAATAATCCTCAGGTGTTTGGAAAAATTGAACGAGAACTGCGGGAGCGATTAGGACATAAGGAGTACCATCCACAAATATCGCAATTTTTCCTTCCAATATTTCACCCGCTACCACGTCTGGTCTATCGGTATTGAGCATTAGAGGAAAAAAAGACTTCGATTCTTTGGTCAAAACCATTTCAATGTAATTGGCTTCAAGCACAGCATCTAACTGCAGATTATCCAGCCGCTCATAGATTGATTGCAGTATTTGCTTATCTACAATATTTTCAATATACATTACGGATACGTCTGTACGGGTTTTCGTTCCATATTGCGTGGTTGTTACTCTGATATTAGGATTTTTAATAATCTTCCGGACAAGAGAGATGTTTGTGCTTCTATTTTCGGAGAAACCCACATCAGGTCCTTTCGCGACCCGTTGTCCTTTTGGGCTTTCTATACTCCGTGCGTTCCATTTTGTTGTATCGGTTGAGAGAAAAGCATTTATTCCTTCTACTATGAAAAGGGTTTTGCCTGCCAGCAACTCACTTGAAGCATGTGTCATATCTTTCACGCGTGTAATAGTTTTCGATTGAATGACAGATGATTCCATAAATGCAAGCAGTTCTTCGTCGGTTTTAAAATGTGGTAGGTTATATGTTAATAAAGGTTCTAGTACGTATCGCTGAACTGAATGAGTATCCACAATCTCATCGAAGAATAGAACTGCCGCTTTCTTTTTTATGCTGGTTAAGGTAATTTCTCTTACTTGAAGATCAGAGCTCTTTCCTAAAAGGGCAGTTAAGGTTTGGATATTGTAATGCAGAACATTTGATACCTCGTTGTTAACTTTCATTTTTACCACCGGATTTTAGTTTAAATTGGTACCTTATTTTTCCTCAGGAGGTAAATTAATATGCTTTAATAAAAATCTTTTTAACTGGGTGCTTTACAACAATAAGGAATAAAAATAAATACATATAACCTACTGCCATAAACAGAATTTTTTAATTGCCAAATACAGTATTACTGTATCATTAATTTCCAGGATTATTTTTGAGTATGGATATTATTATAAAAGATTAAGGTGTGAGTTAAACTCAGAGGAGAAAATTAACAATGATGTGCCTATCTTGTTAGTTTTTGAGGAGGTACATAAGTACGTTCCAAATAGTGATTTATTAAAGTTCCGATCCTCAAAAAAATCCATTAAAAGAATTGTAAAAGAAGGAAGAAAGTATGGAGTTGCATTATTTTTAGGAAGTCAAAGGCCTTCGGAACTTTCTGAAACGATCTTCTCCCAATGCAATAATTTTATTGTAATGAGATTAACAAATCCTAATGATCAAACTTATGTGAAAAAACTATGGCCCGACACATTAGGCAACTTAATAGATAAATTGCCTTCACTTAGTGCAGACGAAGCACTATTAATTGGTGAATACAGTGTGATTCCAAGTCTAGTACAAATAGATCCATGTGAACTTCCTCCTTCTTCAAATGATATTCCATATTGGAGACTATGGAAAAAAGAGTGGAAGGAGTTGGATATAAAAACTTAAACATGAATGGTAAAAGTAAACAATTTTTTTATAAAAATAAGAGTCACCCAAGTTTAAAATGATATTAAACTGGGTCATGGTGAAGCAATCCCACTATCGAAGCCGAAGTAGGGGGAGACCATGGATAATTACGTGAAACTTTAACTTTATACGCAGTGAAAAAACAATAGTTTATAAATAAAGTAACAACCTGTATCCGAACATTTAAGTTCATCAAAAATACTGCATAAAAAAATCCGGCCAATTCTAGGGCCGGATGTCAAAGGGGGGAAGTGATTGTCCTACAAATAAAATCTTACAAAACTAAAATGAATAAACTATGAATAAAAGATTACTAGTCTATTAATTTTACTGAAAAAATCCAGTCATTCCCTAATGACTGGATTTTTTAAAATTTATGAAACTCTTTTAATGGATATTGTTGGTGAATTCTTACCGACATTTCTTAAGCCAATGAAAAATCGAATTGTAAAAATGATCGATGCAATAATGATAAAGACTCCGCATAGTGCCCCTACTTGGTCAGAACCTGTCCATTGTGGCAGATGTTCAGCCCATCTTCTAGGTGCGCTTATTTTTCCAGCATAGAGGAACGAGCCGGTTAAACCGGAAAAGAAAACGAAATAAGTGAAAATCGCGTACTTATCAATACCTTTTTGCTCCTGAGTTCCTTCAGTTTTATTGAAATAGTACATGAAACCGAAAATCATTGCGACAACTCCCATTCCCATATAGGTATGGAAGTGCCCTGGAACCCATTTTGTATTATGCATTACATGGTTAACAACAATCGTTGCATCAATAATCGCTGGAACGGCACCAGCTACCCAGCCAAACATCGAAAGGAAAAACATACTTGAAGCAAAATCCCATTTCATGCCTGAGCGGAAGACAATCATCAAGGCGCCATATGCGGTTACAACCATAACAGGAAGACCGTTTGCATAGGAGAAAATCTGCCCGACAATTAACATCCATTCAGGAACGGCAAAGTCCATTAATAAATGGTGGGTATAAATCATTAAAGTAAATAAGGTCGAAAAGTTCCAAGCAATTAAGAATACTTTATTTGATTTCCAAGGGCGCCCTGTATACTCAGAAAGAACTTCGTAAACAGCAATAACTGCCATATAAATCGTACAGTTAGCAAAAATATGGCCAAAAGCATAGGTTAAGTGTTTCGCGAGCATTGGATCGAAAGCAAAATTAGGATTAAGAATGTTTAAAATCGATTCTACTAATGCGGTTGCCCCTGCTAGAATTCCCACAGAGTTTGCGATAATCACCATGGTTGTGGCAACGACTGCAGCCGGTGGACCATATCCTTTTTTACCTCGGAAAATATAGTCCCACCCAAGTGATTTCCCTAGACCACCGTATTCCTTTATGAGTCTTGCAGCTAAATAAAAATACATGACCAGATAACCAACGCCTACTAATAAAAGACCAATTAAAAATAATAATGCACCCGTTATACCATTTAGTTTTGCTGAAAAAGATGGAAGTGGATACAAAAAGGTCCATCCATCAGAAAAATTAAATCCAAAAATCGCCACAAGAATCATAACGACTCCGATAACTGTTAGAACTAGATTGGCAAATAGTACCCTTGGATTTAGATGGATGTATTTCGAAAGGAAGTACCATAGGATCGCGCTTCCACCTAAAGAAGCAATCCCAATCATTCCGGTTCCATGTATTGTCATAAGCTTATAAAACGTTTGCGCAGAAATTTTAATAACATTCCCTTGATTTAATAGCATGGTGACACCGAAAATCATCATAAGAATAAGAACCACCGAGGTTACCATGAGGTAAATAGAAACACCCTTTTTGATGGAATTCCGCGCATTAGTTTCCATTGCTGCTTCCTCCTTTAGGCTCCACTACGATGTCTTTCATCATTAAATGATGACCCGTGCTGCAATATTCTAAGCATAGGATTTTATAAGTTCCAGGTTTTTTAAAGGTAACGGCAAGCATATTCGTATATCCCGGCATTGCCTGTGTTTGTCCAATAAGATGCAGATTTGGATCATACACCCCAAAACCATGTGTAACATCTTTACTTGTGACATGAAACATAACCGGCTCCCCAACCGTAAAATGGTCGTCACTTAATTCCCATGAAAACTGCATTCCTGTAACTTTAACTACTTTCCCTATTTCCTTTGCCTCAGCATGTTGAGCATGATAAGGAAGTCTGCTTAGCGATATAGCAGAGGCGAACCCTAATATCGCGATTAGACCAAGAAAATAAAATTTACGAATTTTGTAGCCTTTCTCTTGAATTGGTCCATAATCTTTGAGTTTTCTCGATTCCCCGTACACGAAGGAAAATGCCAGTGCAATAAGGAAAACAAAAAAGAGTGTAGCGTACCATGCAATTGATTGGTACATAATAACCCCTCCCATTAATTTTTTATCAAGCAAGGAGTCCCCCAACCACTTGCTTGATTTCCCATTATCATTTTAAATGGCAATTTGTGAAATAAAAGTGAAATATATCATACCTTACTAGTGCATTATTATAAGGACTAATACTTTTGCACTATTTAGCCAGCTAGGATAAAGGAAAACAATTAATTTGGAAAAAACACCCCCATAACCATCCAAGAAGGTTCGAACCATTTAGCAAGATAAATATTTTCCTAATTAAATCAAAACTTGGAGGTTAGATAATGGGAATCACTTTGATTGATATTGACAAATTACTAGAATCTACAGCAGATCTAACATCTGAAAAGAACAATTATAAAGTAAAGACAATTGAAATTGATCAATTACTAGAAAAAACAAGAGAATGGTAGAATCTTTGGTTCTTAAATTTATCCAGTAAAATAGAGAATTTGTAAAAGTCTTCTTCGTGATGAGAAGGCTTTTTGTTTTTTAAAAAAGAGAATTATGACGGTTTATTAAAATATTTTTCAGTTTAAAGAATATTTGGTGGAAATTGCCGCTTTAAAGCGGAAAAATATTTTTCAATTTTCTATTGATTTTAGTACAAAGAAATATTAGAATAATTTTAATATAAGAATTTTTTGAATATTATTTTAGAGAAATTTAAGGGGGACTATTATTTATGAAGAAGACAGTTCGATCGCTTTCCTTTGTGTTAGCAGGAATGCTGATGCTTGCTGGATGCGGCAGCAAGGATACAGCTGGAAGCGGGAAAAAAGAAGAGGGTCAAAAGGAATATAAAATTGGCATTACCCAATTTGCTGTTCACCCATCGTTAGATGCAGCGACTGAAGGCTTTAAAAAGGCGCTTACAGATAGAGGGGTAAAGGTTAAGTTCGATGTGCAAAATGCGCAGGCGGATATGAATAATACTCAGACGATTGCTCAAAATTTTGTCGGCAACAAGGTAGATTTGATTTTTGCGAATGCAACTCCTAGTGCAACAGCAGCATTGAATGCAACCAAGGAAATTCCGATTGTATTTACCTCTGTAACCGACCCGGTTGGGGCTAAATTAGTGAAATCCTTTGATCAACCGGGACCAAACATTACCGGTACCACGGATAACCACCCGGATGCAACGAAAAAAACAATCAGCTTTATTACAGATGAAGTGAAAGCAAAGAAAATTGGTGTCATTTTTAACTCCGGAGAGCAAAATTCAGAAGTTCAAGTAAAGGCAGTAAAGGATTTGGTTGAATCAAAAGGTGCTAAGCTTGTTGAAGTTTCGGTATCTACATCTGCTGAAGTGAAACAGGCAGCAGAATCATTAGTAGGTCGTGTCGATGCCATCTATGTACCAACGGACAATACCGTTGTATCAGCACTGGAGTCTGTTATTTCAGTTGCAAACAGCAAGAAAATTCCGTTATTTGTTGGTGAGCTGGATTCAATGAAGCGCGGGGCTGTGGCAGCAAGCGGATTTAACTACTTCGATATTGGTTATCAATCAGGTGAAATGGCTGCGGACATTTTAACAGGTAAGAAAAAGCCTTCTGAAATTCCAGTTGAACTTCCTAAATCTCTGAAACTTGTAATCAATAAGAAAGCGGCAGAAGCACAGGGACTAACTGTAAAAGATGAATGGAGTAAGCTTGGAGAGTTTTACGAAGGAAAATAATCACTTTTAAAATAGTAGCGTGGGGGAGGCCTTTTTGCGTCTGCTCCCCCAATTTTTTACATATAGGTTCCTATACCTATACCTATACCTATACCTATACCTATAGGACATAGATAAAGAAAGGATGAACTCTCAATGTTTACAGCCATATTTGGATCATTCGAAGCTGGTATCATCTATGCGATTATGGCACTTGGCGTCTATCTTTCCTTTCGAATTCTGGATTTCCCAGATTTAACGGTGGATGGGAGTTTTGTTACAGGGGCAGCGATTTCGGCGGTAATGATTGCAGGAGGAGCCAATCCGTTTTTTGCTACAATCATGGCATTATTCGCAGGTTTTGCCGCAGGGTGTTTGACCGGATTGATCCATACTGTAGGAAAGATTAATAATTTGCTGTCAGGTATTTTAATGATGATTGCTCTTTATTCCATTAACTTGAGAATTATGGGCAGATCGAACATACCATTATTAAATTCGGATACTACCTTCACAAAAATCAGCAGTTTATTTGAAAAGGCTGGAATCGATTCCTTTTTCAACAATTTATTATCACTTGTTGGTTTAGGAGACAGCCTTCCCGCTACATGGGGAATTTTAATTTCCATGATTATCATTACCTTTATCATTAAGGGTTTTACTGATTGGTTTTTACAAACAGAAATTGGTCTTGCCATCAGGGCAACAGGAAATAATAAACGAATGATTCGCAGTCTTTCTGCTAATACGAACCTTCTCGTCGTTCTTGGTCTTGGTATTTCCAACGCATTAGTTGCCTTTTCCGGGGCATTAATTGCCCAGCAAGGCGGTTTTGCCGATGTTGGAATGGGGATCGGAATGATTGTCATCGGGCTTGCATCGGTTATCATTGGTGAAGCGCTGTTTGGAACGAAAACCATTGCGAGAACGACACTTGCAGTAATTGGCGGATCGATCGTTTACCGTATTGTGGTTACGTTGGCACTTCGAATCGAATTCTTAAGCCCTGGTGATATGAAGCTGATTACCGCGGTCATTGTAGTTATTGCCTTAATCGCTCCAAAAATTATTGACGGCTCAAAAGAGAGAAAGCGGAAAGCGCGTAGAAAAGCGGAAAGAATGAACATCATGCAGGCTTCAGGTGAGAAAAGGGGTGAAAGTCATGCTGCAATTAAATCAGATTCATAAAATTTTTAACGAAGGAACACCTGATGAGAAGATTGCGATTGACCATATCAATTTAAATCTGAAGCAGGGAGACTTTGTCACCATCATTGGGAGTAATGGTGCTGGTAAATCAACCTTGATGAATATTATTTCCGGTGTGATCACACCAGATATTGGCGATATTCATATTGCCGGAAAAAATGTCACAGCCATGACAGAATATAATCGTTCCAAGATGATTGGCCGGGTTTTTCAGGACCCAATGGCAGGCACAGCTCCAAGTATGACCATCGAAGAAAATCTTGCGATGGCCTTTTCACGGAATAAAACAAGAACACTCAGAAGAGGAGTTACAAAAAAGCGCCGGGAATATTTTCGTGAGGTACTTGAAACATTACATTTAGGTTTGGAAAACCGCTTAACGGCAAAGGTAGGTTTACTTTCCGGAGGAGAGCGGCAGGCGCTTTCCTTGTTAATGGCTACGTTTACAGAACCATCTATTCTCCTTCTCGATGAGCATACTGCAGCCCTTGACCCGTCAAGAGCGGAGCTTATTACCAATCTTACAAAAGAAATTGTCGATCGATACAAGCTCACGACCTTAATGGTTACTCATAATATGCAGCAGGCTATTGACCTTGGCAACCGTTTAATTATGATGGATAAGGGCCAAATCATTCTTGAAGTGGACGAAGAAAACAAGAAGGAATTAACGATTGAAGGCTTATTATTAGAATTTAAACGAATTCGCGGGGAGCAGATGGCAAGTGATAGGGCTATCCTAGCATAATCCATTTAAGTGAAATTTTGTCGACAAAAAAATATTTTGTCTTACCAAAGGGAAACAGCCAGCAATAGGCTGTTTCTTTTTTGTTTTATACAGGATTTAACACTATTTTCATGTTGTTTTCTTTACTACCTAAAAGCGTTATTGCTTTACACCCTATACTTGAGAGGACGAAAAGCCTTCAGATAAAATGAATTCAGAAAAGTAGAAATTTTTCTGTGGAGGTTTTGGTATGAAAGAACAAAGAGTGAGAGCTGAACAGCTTGTGGATGACTTCTTTCCAGTACGTGATGTTGACTATATTGAAATTTACACTGGCAATGCCAAGCAGGCCTGCCATTACTTTTGCACGGCATTTGGATTTAAGCCGATTGCTTATTCCGGTTTAGAAACGGGAAATCGGGAAACGGTTTCTTATGTTCTTAAGCAGAGAAATGTCCGTTTGATTATTACAGGATCCTATACGGAAGACAGCAGAATTGCCCAATTTGTAAAAAAACACGGGGATGGCGTAAAAGACATAGCCCTACTGGTCGATGATGTGGAAAAGGCTTACAGTGCTGCAGTCGAAAGAGGAGCCATTGCCATCATTGCACCTTTTGAAATGAAAGATGAAAAGGGGGTCGTAAAAAAGGCCGTTCTGGGTACATATGGGGATACCATCCATACGTTAGTAGAACGGAAAAATTATCAGGGTGTATTCATGCCGGGTTATCAACCATATTCAATTGATTTGGCAATCGAGGATGCTGGATTAATCGGTTTCGATCATGTCGTCGGTAATGTGGAACGGATGGAGGAATGGGTGGAATACTATTCTAAGGTTATGGGATTTAAGGAAATGAAACATTTTACAGATAAGGATATTACAACGGAATATTCTGCCCTCATGTCCAAGGTCATGCACAATGGCGGTCGGATTAAATTCCCAATTAATGAGCCGGCAGAAGGAAAACGGAAGTCGCAGATTCAAGAATACCTGGAATTTTATAATGGCCCAGGTGTTCAGCATTTGGCGATTTTAACAGAAGATATCGTGTCTACTGTAACAACATTAAAAAAGAATGGTGTAGAGTTTTTGAAAACCCCGGGTTCTTATTATGAAGCATTAGGCGAGCGGATTGGAAAAATAGATGAAGAAATTGATAAACTCCGTGAACTGAATATTTTAGTTGATCGTGACGATGAAGGGTATCTACTGCAAATTTTTTCAAAACCAATTGTGGACCGCCCGACTTTGTTTGTTGAAATCATCCAACGCAAAGGTGCACGGGGATTTGGTGAAGGAAATTTCAAAGCTTTATTTGAGTCGATTGAACGTGAGCAGGAAAAACGGGGCAATTTATAATGACTAGATAAAGAATGTAATATTTTTAAAGGGATCACCATAGGGTCGGTAAAAAGGGAGGAAAGGCTTTCTCCCTTTTTTCAAAGTTTTTATTGAAAAGGAAGAGTGGTGGATGGAATGGAAATCACCCCGGAGACACTCCAATGGAGAGAAGCCTATAAGCTATTGGTCGGATCCATTTTGCCAAGGCCAATTGCATTTGTATCAACTTTGGCGGAGGATGGGATAGCGAATGCAGCGCCGTTTAGCTTTTTTACCGCTATCTGTGCCGATCCGATGCTGATCTGTTTCTCGCCAATGCGGAGAGGGATGGACGGTGCGAAAAAAGATACGCTGATTAACATTGAAAGTACGGAGCAGTTTGTCATTAATATCGTCAGTGAAGGAATGGCGGAACAAATGAATAACTGTGCAATTGAATTTTCCCCTGAAATTGATGAAATAAATGAGACAGGATTAACGAAAGAACCTAGTAAAAAGGTAAAGGTCCCACGGATAAAGGAATCGCTTGTACATCTGGAATGTGAGTTGTACCAAGTACTGCATTTTGGTGATCAGCCGGGTGCCGGAAGCCTTGTCATTGGCAAAGTGATCCATGTACATGTAAACGATGAGCTATACAGTAATGGCCGGATCCAAACTGAAAAATTAAAGCCCATTGGCAGGATGGCGGGGAACACCTTTACGGATCCGTTAGTACGGACCTTTGATATGGAGAGAAAAAAGGAGGCTGGAAAATGAGATTTGTGACCTTTGAAAAAAATGATAAAACCGTTCGGGCCGGCGTTTTATTAAATGACGAGTATGTAGTGGATATGTTTGAAGCTGCCGGCGATGAACTCCCTGCTAATTTACTAGACTTCATCGCTTGCCATGAAAAATATAGGAAAAAGGCTGCTGAGCTTCTATCGATTTCAGTTGAAGATTCGGCAGTGTATCGATTAATTGATATTCGGTTAAAAGCACCATTACCTGTACCGAAGAGTTTCCGTGATTTTTATGCCTTTGAGCAGCATGTTAAAACGGCAAGAGAAAATCGGGGCCTTGAAATGATTCCCGAGTGGTATGAGATTCCTGTTTTTTATTTTTCTAATCATTTAGCCATCAAAGGACCGGAAGAGGAAATTGTGAAGCCGGTAGAATCTGATTGGCTGGATTATGAGCTGGAAATTGCTTGTGTAATCGGTAAAGAGGGTCGAAACATTTCTGCCTCGGAAGCAGACAAGTATATTTTTGGCTATTGTATATTAAATGATTGGAGTGCAAGAGACCTTCAGCGCAAGGAAATGAAGGTGGGGCTTGGTCCAGCGAAGGGGAAAGATTTTGCCACTTCTATAGGACCATGGATTGCGACAAAAGATGAATTAGAACATGTAAGAACGGGGAAAGGCTATAATCTCGCCATGAAGGCGCGTGTAAACGGTGTACTTCTTTCAGAGGGGAATATGAAAGACATTCACTACTCCTTTGCAGAAATGATTGAACGTGCTTCACGTGGGGTTACCCTTTATCCCGGAGAAATCATCGGGTCAGGGACTGTTGGTACCGGGTGTATTTTTGAGCTAGGATCTAAGGTGCACCGCTGGTTAAAGCCTGGGGATATCGTTGAACTTGAGATTGAAAAATTAGGGGTTTTAAGAAATACGATTATAGAAGAATAGAAAAGAGGTGACAGGATGTTTTATCGTCAAATGGGCAGAATCCCCCATAAACGTCATACGATGTTTAAAAAGGAAGATGGCAGTCTTTATCGTGAGCAGGTAATGGGGACCCGCGGGTTTTCGGGAACTCAGTCGATTTTATATCATGAATATATGCCAACCGAAGTTGTTAAATCGGAATTAACCAGGAAGTATTTACCGGAATTTGAAGAACAGGAACATTTGCGGCACCGTCATTTTTTTACCAGCAAAGTAATCAAGAAGGGAAATGCGTTAACAGGAAGACAGTACTTTTTAGGCAATCAGGATTTGCTGATTGGAACCGCAAATGTGACGGAAGGGATGCCTAGCTTTTACCGGAACGGCGATGGAGATGAAATGTTCTTTATTCACTATGGTTCCGGGAAGCTTGAAACCATGTTTGGCACGATTTCCTACCGTCCAGGGGATTATTTGGTGATTCCAATTGGAACCATTTTTCGGGTGATACCGAATGAAAATGAAACGACTAAAATGCTGTTTATAGAATCCTTTAGTCAAATTACAACTCCAAGGCGATACCGTAATGAGTATGGGCAGCTTTTGGAGCATAGTCCGTTTTGTGAACGGGATATCCGCGGGCCGGAATCATTGCAGACACATGATCAAAAAGGTGAGTTTGAGGTACTAACGAAATCAAGAGGGCGGATCCATTCTCATATTCTTGGTCATCATCCATTCGATGTCGTTGGCTGGGATGGGTATCTCTATCCCTTTGCGTTTAATATCGAGGATTTCGAGCCGATTACGGGGAGAATTCATCAGCCGCCGCCTGTTCATCAAACATTTGAGGGGAATCATTTTGTTGTTTGTTCTTTCGTGCCAAGATTATATGACTATCATCCAGAATCAATACCGGCGCCGTATTACCATAGCAATGTGAACAGTGACGAGCTCCTTTATTATGCAGAGGGTAATTTTATGAGCCGAAAGGGGATTCAAGAAGGGTCCATTACACTCCATCCAAGCGGCATCCCGCATGGACCTCATCCGGGGAAAACAGAGGCAAGTATTGGCGAAAAGGAAACATTGGAATTAGCAGTCATGATTGATACGTTTCATCCATTGAAGGTGGTTAAAGCAGCAGCTGATGTCGAAGATCCCGATTATATGTATTCTTGGGTGGAGAAAAAGCAATAACTATTTTTAAATTGGTTGAGATTAAAATATTTTAAAAGGATTGTTTTTTTGTAAAATCTGTGCGATACTTATTTGCAAATGAAGGAAATTCCATAAATTTTATTCTTATCCAGAGAGGTGGAGGGACTGGCCCTGCGAAACCTCAGCAACCCCTGAATATTTCAGGAAGGTGCTAATTCCAACAGAGTTGACATACTCTGGGAGATAAGAGGTCGGTATAGTTAATCCAAAGGCCTCTTATCACAAGAGGCCTTTTTCTATTGCACTTCATAAAGTTATTGCCGTATTCAATGAAAGAAACTGAATACATCGATTGAATAAAAGGGGGGATCGTCATGGAGGAAAGCAAAGTTTTGCAAGCGCCTGAAGCTTACGCGAAAATATTACAAGATTCTAAGTTGATTGGCTTTGAGCAGTCATGTGACAGAAAAACAGGGTTTTTACTAAAAGGATTGGCTGCGTCAAAATCAAGAGGAAATTTCTTAGAGCTTGGAACGGGAGCAGGTGCATCAGCTTCATGGATTATTGAGGGAATGGATACGGACAGCAGGCTTACGACCGTAGACATAGATTCGAGTGTGCAATCTATTGCTAAGAAGTACCTGGGACATGACAGTAGACTATCATTCCATTGCGAGGACGGAGCGGCTTTTATTCAAAAAATGTCGGAGCGATTTGATTTTATTTTTGCCGATACCTGGCCGGGAAAATTCGAGCTACTTGATAAAACCTTAGATCATTTAAATGTGGGAGGGTTTTATGTGATTCATGATTTACTTCCCGATTGGAGAGTGCCGGAAGAATATAGAATCAAAGCACCTAAACTTGTGCATACCCTTCGAAAAAGACCGGATTTGGTGATAACAGAAATGGATTGGTCTACCGGGCTGTTATTGGCAATTAAGACGAATGTTTGATTAGGATAAGAAATTTTGAATTGAAAGGAGTAATTTCTTCTATAAATCTTGTCTAAAATTAAGATGAACAGTTAATTCATATACAGGGAATACTTGATCGCAGTGTATCAAGGTGAGTGAATCAAAAGAGGTGAAATTTATGGAGTTGGAATTTATTCATCATAAATTAAAAACACATACGCCAATCATACTGGGAAGTGAAAAGTTTTCCAAATACGCTATACTATTACCTCTTATTCAAAAAGGGGATGGAATCCATGTCCTATTTGAAGTCCGGTCAAAGGAGCTCAGGAGGCAGCCAGGAGAAATTTGTTTTCCAGGAGGAAAAATTGATTCTAATGATCCCGATGAAAAAGGAGCGGCAATACGGGAAACACTTGAGGAACTGGGAATTAAAAAGCAAAATATCTCGAGAGTATTTCCCTTGGATTATATGGTTTCACAGTTTGGTATGATTATTTATCCTTTCGCAGGATTTATTAATTGTCCTGAATCTATTCAACCAAATCCAGCGGAGGTAGGGGAAGTTTTTTCAGTACCCATTTCCTTTTTCTTAAATAATAACCCGGAAGTTTACAATTTGAATTTTAAAGTTGAACCGGAAAAAAATTTTCCGTTGGAGTTAATTCCGGGGGGAGAAAATTATAAATGGCGGACAAGAGGATTAGACGAATATTTTTATATTTACGAAGAAAAAGTTATATGGGGTTTGACTGCCAAAATCCTTTTCCATTTTATCGAACTCATTCGTTAAATTTTCCATATAGCCAAACCAGTGGGCTTTAATAGTTGAAATATTTCTGATTTTTTGGTCTAATTATATAAATGTCCACTATGAATAAACAAATGTCCTCGTTAGGAGGAAAAAACTATTGATTATTTTCAGAATTAGAATAAAATTAAGATTATATTTTGAAAGATTAGGAGTTGTAACAAATGAAAGTCGTTAAATTTGGCGGATCATCTTTAGCATCTGGAAAACAATTACAGAAGGTTTTCCAGATTGTCATTTCTGATTCCGAGCGGAAAGTAGTGGTCGTATCCGCTCCAGGAAAAAGATATTCCGAAGATGAGAAGGTAACGGATTTATTGATTGAGTGTGGTGAACTTTCCTTACAGAATCAGGATCCCAGCGAAAAATTAGCAGCAGTAGTTGAAAGATATGCGCAAATTGCTGAGGAATTAGCCATTTCTTCTGATGTCATTAAGGAAATTGAGGAAGACTTAAA
This sequence comes from Neobacillus niacini, assembly GCF_031456445.1. GTDB lineage: Bacteria > Bacillota > Bacilli > Bacillales > Cytobacillaceae > Neobacillus > Neobacillus niacini_I. The sequence goes on from NZ_JAVDUQ010000002.1 coordinate 252,842, forward strand.
AAGAAGAGTTTCCTCGGATAAGGGTAATCCGGATCGGTTTATGGATTTAATAAAGGCAAGCGGAGAGGATAATAACGCAAAATTAGTTGCCGTCTATTTTCAGTCGCAAGGTGTGGAAGCCTCTTATGTTGATCCTAAAAATGCAGGACTCATTGTTAGTGATGAGCCGGGAAATGCCCAAACACTGCCGGAATCATATGCAAAATTAGCCTTACTGCATGATCGACGAGGAATTTTAATATTCCCTGGATTTTTCGGCTATAGCAAGGAAGGCGATGTGTTTACCTTTTCACGAAGCGGATCCGATATTACCGGTTCCATCCTTGCCAATGCCCTAAAGGCGGATCTTTATGAAAACTTTACCGATGTGGATGCAGTTTATTCCGTTAATCCGTCATTAGTGAGTCACCCAAAGGAGATCAAAGAATTGACGTACCGCGAAATGCGTGAGCTTTCCTATGCGGGGTTTTCGGTCCTTCATGATGAAGCGCTTGTTCCAGCATTCCGCGCAGGAATCCCAGTGAATATCAAAAATACAAATAATCCATCTGCACCTGGTACAAGAATTGTCTATGAACGCGATAATACCAATGGTCCTGTTATTGGGATTGCTAGTGACGAAGGATTTTGCAGTATTTATGTGAGCAAGTACTTAATGAATCGAGAGGTTGGGTTTGGACGCAAACTTCTTGGTATTCTAGAGGAATTTGGCCTATCCTATGAACATACGCCTTCCGGAATTGATGATATCTCGGTTATCTTAAGAGAGAACCAGCTTGCACCAGGAATGGAAGAGGAGATTAAAAGACGTATTGAAACTGACCTTAATGCTGATTTAGTAAAATTTGAACATAGCCTGGCCCTAATTATGGTCGTTGGTGAAGGCATGCGCCGAAATGTGGGAACGATGGCGAGAGCTTCAAAAGCACTGGCAAAGGCTAAAATTAATATCGAAATGATTAACCAGGGTTCATCTGAAGTGAGCATGATGTTTGGAGTAAAAGAAGTGGAAGAAAAAAGAGCCGTTCAAGCACTTTATGATGAATTCTTTGCGGCTGTGATGGTTTAAAAGTTACATACATCACAAGAAGAAAAAAAGCAGTATTTTTAAATGATAGATGTCACGGTGTATTAAAATGGACTGACTTCTTTGTTAGAACGTCAGTCCTTCAATACGGATGATCCCTCTTTTTAGTTAAATAGACTCTTGGCATTCGCCGAGTCAGATGGTTCAAGGGTTTTCTTAAACCAGTTATATTTAATTCCTCCTACTTTGTATAGGGGGGATTATTCTTTTTACAAAAAGGCTCTAAATTTGCCTGTTGATTTCCGCTCCAGGCACTTCGCTTTCCGTGGGCGGAAAGCGAGCATCCTGGAGCGGAAATCAACCACTTCTCAAAAGCAACAAAATTTACGAAAACAGCCTTTACCTAGTCGATTTTTTTAAAAAATGATAGATGTAGGTTTATTTGGCATGTACATTTTTAAAAATACAATGAAACCGATGATTACGTCAGATATTTCTGACGGAATTCCCAGTGGAATTTTTACAAGCCTCTCGATGAATTGCTTATTTATTCCGAGAGTCTATTTAAAAATTCTCAACTTAAATGCTATTCACTTGATAACAGTTGATTTCTTAATGTAGACATTTCAAGGTCCAATAAATAAGAAGCCTTTGAAAGCTCAACTAATTGATCTTTAGCTTCTTTTGGGATGTCCTTACCTTGGTACTTATAGTTTAGTTTATGTTCTGTCGATGCCCAAAAATCCATGGCAGATGTGCGAATTTGAATTTCAGCGGGAATCCATAATACTTTGTTAGATACTATTATTTGTGTTTCAATAATAAGATGAAGGCTTTTGTAGCCACTCTGTTTAGGATCCTTGATATAATCTTTTATTTCAATTATTCGGTAATCTTCACGTTCCTCAATATGTTTTTTTAGCATATATATATCATCGATAAAACTGGTTACAATTCGAATTCCAGCAATATCTTTTATGTGCTTTTTAACTGATTCTTGAGTCAGAGGTATATTCTTTTTGTCAATTTTCTGGATCAATGATTGTAGAGTTTTCATGCGTGTTTTTAAATGTTCGATTGGGGAGTAGCCAAATCGTGCCTTCCATTCTAAATCAATAATTTTGAAATCACTTTCCATTTCATATAATGCCATCTCATATTGAATGAAGAAGCCTCTCCAGTTTTTCAAAGCCGTTTGAATTAATTCAAGCGAAGTTTTTTCTTTATACATGGTAAACACCTCTGTGTGCGTTTTTATTTTGCTTTCTTACTTCGCCATCATATCATAGGCAGTTTTAATTAGGAAAGAACTAAAAAATAGTCACCTTTTTATTCTTGTTTTTTAAATTTAATTTTGGTTCGAACTCCAGCCCAAATGGCAATAAGGAGACCTCCTGCAGTATCGGCAATCAAATCGGTCATCGTATCTGTATTTCCACCGCCTTGCAGAGTCATGCCCAAAAATTGATCACAGCTGAATTCGTAAACTTCCCATAAGACTCCACCAAGGGCCGCAAATGAGAGAGTAAACAAAAAGACGAACCAAGGAGAAATAGCCGTCCCTGCATTTCGATGAATCAGGCGCTCATATAAAGCAATTGCTGTAAAGGAAAGGATTCCTCCGCTGATAAAATGCATAAAGGTATCCCACCAGCCAAGTCCGTACCAGCCGCGGATGGAACCCAAATATTGTGACCCAATCAGAAAAATGATATAGGAAAAAACAATGGGTAAATTGAATTGCAGCTTTGTAAATAGGGCTAATAGGAGCGGGATAGCACCGCAGACAATTCCTCCGATTGCTACCGTCGATTTAAACGTGGCACCGGTTGAATGATAGTAAAAAGCTAAAATGGCCATAAAAATTACATAAACTGCACTAATCAATAAGACAAGTTTACGATTCATTTTATTTTCCTCCCATTAAACCTGTTGTTTTCGGACTAAGGAGTATAGTGCAATCAGCAGTCCGCCCAATAAACCAAATAATAAATCATACATGGTATCTGTATTTCCACCCCTTTGCATCGTATGCGTAAAGGTTAGATCCCCTAAAAACTCATAGATTTCCCATAGCACACTGGCTGAACTTCCGAGAGAGAGGACAAACAAAAAGAGAACCCACCGGGATACGTTTTCTCGAACTTGAGAAGGTACCATTACCTTAAAAAGTGTGATGGCAATAATTCCAACGTATGCTCCCTTGTATAAATGAAGGGTAGAATCCCACCATTTATGATGTAAATAGAAAAGCGCGATAGAACCTAAATACGTAGTACAAAACAGAAGTATGAAATAACCCAAAATTTGTGGAATATTAAAAGGATTATTTTTTAATCGCAATAATAATAAAGGTAAGGCACTAACAAGTATTCCACCGAGTGCTACCTGCCATTTGGATGAGTCATCTTTTATGATGTAAAAAACAAATAATACTGCCATAAATATCATGAAGGCTACACTTAAAAATATGATGATTTTCCGTTTCATGTTCTCACCTCAATATTATTTTCTTTTACAATTATGTCCAATTTGTCCTTAATAAAGTCTCTAACTTTTTTACTCGCATGCTAACGTTTAAAACGGTATAGTGGAAAGGTATTAGATATAAAAAAGAGAAACTTTTTTAATAATAGTGGTGTCGGAGGTTTTTTTATGGAAAGGACTCAAATACCTACATATGAAAGAATTGCAATTGATTTAGCCAATCGAATCTATGATGGGAAATTTAAGGTAGGAGAAAAAATTCATGGAAGATCGACATTGGCCAGTGAATACAAGGTTTCTCCTGAAACCGTCCGAAGAGCAATAAAAATTTTAGAGGATGTCGAAATTGTTCATTCTACAAAAGGCAGCGGAATTGTCATCTCCTCCAGGGAAAATGCTTTTAAATATATTCATCGATTCTCGAATCTAGCAAGTGTAAAGGATTTAAAGAAGCAAATGAACCATTTAATTGTAGAGCGGGAGAAGCTGGACGAGGAGTTGTATGAAACATTAAGGAAAATTATGGACTATTCAGACAAGCTGCGTCATACGAATCCATTAGCACCGATTGAGGTTGAAATTTTTTCAGGCTGTACCCATATCGGCAAAACAATTTCAGATATGAAGTTTTGGCAAAACACAGGAGGGACGGTCATTGGGATGAAAAGGAAAGGGGAGACGATCATCTCCCCCGGACCGTATGCCTCAATCCTTGAAGGAGACATCCTTTTGGTTATTGGTAATGAAACAACGTATCAAAGGGTACTGCATTTTTTAGAGGAAGAATAGATTTTAACGAAAAAAAGACCGGTTCCCTAGCGTTCGGGACTGGTCTTGTAATTTATTCTTTAATGATACCTTCTTTTTGTAAAAACTCTTTCGCCACTTTGGCAGGTGACTGCTTAAGGCTGTCTACCTTATAGTTTAATTCACGCATTTTCTCATCTGTTATTTTACCCGATAGAGCATTTAGTGCCTTTTTCAGTTCAGGATGTTCTTTTAAGGTTTCCTCTTTTACAATTGGTACCGCGTAGTATGGAGGGAAAAAGTTTTTATCATCCTTCAACACTTTTAAATGGAATGCTTCAAGTAACCCATCTGTTGAGAAGGCATCAATGACGTCACTTTTATGATGGTCTAAAGCCGTATAGCGTAGGCCGCCATCAACGGCTTTGACATCTTTAAATTTAATGCCATACGTTTTCGTAAGTCCGATTAATCCATCCTCACGATTTGGAAATTCGATGGTCGGTCCCATAATCAAGCCGTTACTCACTTTTGCCAAATCGGAGATCGTGTTTAAACCAAATTGTTTCGCCGTGTCTTGGCGAACGGCGAGTGCATACGTGTTATTAAAGCCAATTGGCTTTAATAGATCAATTCCGTATTTAGTCTTAAATTCTTTTTGGACAAAGTTATAGACTTTATCAGGATTACTTTCAGGCGGCTGTTTTAAGATATCAACTAAACCAGTACCTGTATATTCGACATAGGCATCAATATTACCATTCTTAATTGCACTAAAGGCCACTTGGGTACCGCCGAGATTTAACTTTCTTTCCACTTGCAGATCTGTTTTAGCTTCAATTACATCAGCAAGCATATTACTTAAAATTAATTGTTCACTAAAATTTTTAGAGCCGATGACAATTTTATCTTTGGAATTTCCAATTGATTTTGCATAAACACCAAAACCTCCCGCAGCAATAACTACAACAGCACTTGTTGCAATGAACCATTTTTTTGCCGGGCTTCTTTTCGTTTTAGAAGCTTTTATTTTACTAGTATAAGAGATAGAAGATTCAAGTTTCCCGACAACAAAGTCAATGATTAATGCCAAGATACATGCAGGGATGGCACCAGCTAAAATCATGTTATTATCAACGGTTTGTACACCTGAGAAGACAAGATAACCAAGTCCGCCTGCTCCGACAAAAGCAGCGATGGTCATCAGACCCACAGCGGTAACGGCTGAAATTCTGATTCCCGCCATAATCATCGGGAAAGCTAACGGCAACTGAACCTTTCTCATCGTCTGGCTCTTGGTTAAACCGATACCTTTGGCGGCTTCCAGAATGTCTGCATTAATATTTGTTAATCCTGTATAGGTATTTTTAACAATTGGAAGTAATGAATAAAGGACAACCATCACAACAGCAGGGGTACTTCCAATCCCGATAAATGGAATTAAAAAACCGAGTAAGGCCAAGCTTGGAACCGCTTGAATGACATTGGTCGTTCCAATGATTGGTTTTGATAATTTAGGCTCCCTGGAAATTAAAATTCCAAGTGGTATCCCGATAATGATGGCAATGGCAACGGAAAGGACACTTAAATATAAATGTTCCCCGATTAAACCAAAAATTTGGTCAGAGTTTGATTGTAGATAATTCCAAAATTCTTTCATTAAAAAGCCACCTCCAAATCAATTAGTTGACTGCTTAATACAGATAAAATACTGCTTCTTGTAATGAGCCCCGTCAATTGGTTCATATGGTTAACGACAGGAACGTAACCAATCTTATGTTCATTCATGGTTGCAAGAACGGAGATTAAATTGGCATCCTGTGAAACAGATAGAACATTTTGCTCCATTACATCTTCAATCGCAGCATTTCGATTCAGTAATTGAATTCCTTTCAATGTTACCAGACCAATGAGAATATTGTTTTTATCGGTAACCATCAAGCTATCTACTTTTTGATCCTTCATAATTTCAATGGCCTGAAGTACATTTCGTTTCCCGGTAATTTTAACGGGATAATGAATCATAATATCTTCAGCCATCAATAATTCAGGGTTATTCCATACTCGTCTTTTTCCGATGAAGTCCTCGACAAAAGGATTAGCCGGATTTTTTAAGATATTTTCTGGTGTATCATATTGAAGAATATCGCCATCTTTTAAAATACAAATCTTGTCTGCTATTTTAATAGCTTCATCCATATCATGCGTTACAAAGATGATCGTCTTATTAAATTCCTTTTGCATTTGGAATAATTCATCTTGCAGAGAGCTTCTAGTCACGGGGTCTAAGGCACTGAATGGTTCGTCCATTAAGATGATATCGGAGTTAGTGGAGAATGCACGAGCCACGCCAACCCTTTGCTGCTGACCGCCGCTCAGTTCATTTGGATAACGATGAAGGTATTCCTTTGGATTCAATCCAACCGTCTCCAATAATTCCTCCGTTTTTTTTGCAATCGCTTCAGGAGCTTCTCCTTTAAGCTTTGGAATCAGTTCCAAATTTTCCTTAATAGACATGTGCGGGAACAAACCCGTGTTTTGAATAACATAGCCAATGTTTCGGCGCAATTCAATGGTATTCATGGTCGAGATATCTTTTCCATCTACAAAAATCTTTCCCGATGTTGGTTGAATTAATTTATTGATCATTTTTAGCAATGTTGTTTTTCCGCATCCGCTAGGACCGATAAAAACGACTAATTGTCCTCCCTCGATATCTAACGAAAAAGAATTAATAATCGTTTTCGTCCGATACTTTTTAACAATATTTTTAAACTGGATCATAATGCTTCCTCCTTTTATATGAAATTTAACCCGGGATAATGTAACAACCTAATAATAACATACAAGTTGTTACTTTGTCGAATGACCTTCTTAAGCCTAGATAATCAGCTAATTCTTTCCTTATACATAAGGATTGATTACAATTGTAGGAGAAAAATATGAGTAAATAGAAGGTGTTTAGATGAAAACCATATTAGCAGCAGATGATGATGTGCATATCCTTAATTTGATTAAGGGACTGTTAACAAAGGAAGGATTTAAGGTTGTTGTTGTGGAAAACGGTGCAGAAGCGTTAAAGATTCTTGATTCAGAACTATTTGATTTAGCTATTGTCGATATTATGATGCCCATTATGGATGGATATCGTTTAACAAAAGAAATACGGAAACAATATGACATACCAGTTATTTTATTAACAGCCAAAAGCCAAATTGAAGATAAAGAGAAAGGCTTTGAAGCGGGTACCGATGATTATTTAGTAAAACCATTTGAGCCAAAGGAATTGATTTTTCGCGTGAATGCTCTTTTAAGAAGATATGGAAAAACTAGTGAAGCGAACATAAGCATTGGCTCGCTCTATATTAATAAAAAGGGGTATGAGGTTAAAATTAAGAATAAAACGTATATGCTCCCATTGAAAGAATTTGAACTTCTTTCTTTCCTTGCAGAGCATCATAATCTGGTATTTAGCCGCAGCCAATTAATCGAAAAGATTTGGGGACTGGATTTTGAAGGGGATGAACGAACAGTAGATGTTCATATTAAGCGTCTAAGAGAACGATTCAACACGATTGAAAAGGATTTTTCCATCAAGACAATCAGAGGGGTTGGCTATTCACTGGAGGCTTAGGTAAATGAAATCTCTTTATAGTAAGTTCGCAATCACGACGATTTTAATTATGATTTTAAGTGGAGTTCTTTCGTTTATTGTTTCCAATCATTATTATCAAGTGACTTTGAAGAAACAGAATGATGAGAAAATCACTGGCTTCGCCACAAAAATCGCTGGTTTTGCCAGCAAGCAAAAAACGATTGGTTTGGACGATTATTTTACCCACATGGGTGGGATTGGCTATCAGATTCTTTTGATCGATTCTAAAGGCCATAAGCAGTTTTTTGGATCAGCCTTTCGAATAAAAAATCTTCCTGATAATGTTCCTGAAAAAGTTCTAAATGGTGAAATTTATCATGGGATTCGAAATTTTCCAAAGCAGACTTTTATAACAGGCTTTTTTGCCAATGAATTAGCGAATTCGGTCGGCGTTCCGTTTACCTATCAGAATAAACCATATGCTATGTTTATTCGTCCAGATATTAAACTCATGTTCAACGAAATGCATATATTATTTGGCTGGTTACTTCTGCTAACAATTTTATTAAGTATTATCATGGTTTTAGTCAGTACAAATTATTTAGTGAAACCGATTCGAAAGCTTAACGCAGCTACAAAAGAAATTTCTGAAGGGAATTTTTCCATCAAACTGGACATCGATCGGAGTGATGAATTGGGAGATTTGGCTGTAAGTTTTACAAATATGTCTCGGAAATTGGATAAAGTGGAACAATTGAGAAGGGAATTGATATCAAATATATCTCATGATATACAGTCCCCGCTAACCAATATTAAGGGATATTTAAATTTCCTTGATGATCAAAATCTTGGAAAAAAGGAGAAAACACAATATATCCAGGTTGTTCAATCGGAAGTGGAACGACTGTCAACGATTACAAAGCAGCTTCTCTTGCTCGCTTCGATTGAAAGTAAAAAGGATTTATTGAAAATCAGTCGATTTAACCTTGCCCAACAGTTAAAAGATGTGATTCATCAATACCAGTGGAGTATTGGTGATAAAGGAATTATGATGAGTTACTCACTTCCTGATACATGGATCAATGGGGATTCCTCTTTGCTTTACTCTGTTTGGGAAAACCTGTTGACCAATGCGATTAAGTACAATAATGAAAATGGAAATATTGATATTGATTTAATTGATTCCGGTTCCTCCATTGAAGTGACATTTAAGGATAGTGGAATTGGGTTGGAACAAGTGCAATTGAAAAGAATATTTGACCGATTTTATCGGGCAGATACCTCCAGGACACGCTCTGTTGAAGGAACTGGTCTCGGTTTGTCGATTGTGTGGTCTATTGCCGATTTGCATCATGGAAAAGTGGAAGCTTTAAGTCAAAAAGGCAAAGGAACAACCATTAAAGTCATCCTGCCGAAAATGTAAACTAACGTTCATCTTCCGTTCATATTCGTAAAGTATTCTATTTACGAAATGAAATAAGGAAGGTGATTTTTTTATGTATTTCTTACCGTTTAAAGAGATGACATTTTTTAAAGTCAGATATTTATTAATAAGCTTCATTTTGTTTTTTGTATCCGTGCTGGTTTTTATTATTAGCGGTTTGGCACATGGGCTTTCGATGAACAATGCCTCCTCCATGATCAATATGCCGGCTGATTCCTTTTATTTGCAAAAAGCGGCGGATGGCCGGATTGACCGCTCTCATTTTCAAGTGGATTTGGGAAAATTGGCTGACAAAAATAAGGTTCAACCACTTGGCATTCAGATGGGATCAATTTCGAAGCTGAATTCGGAGAATAAATTGGATGTAACGTATATGGCGATCAATGAAGGAGCTTTTTTCGAGCCAAAGGTGGTCGAAGGGGAAGAATCTGGAATAAAGAATACCGTTTTACTCGATCAATCATTAAAATCAGAAAAAATTAAAGTGGGCAGTATCGTTGAAGACTCCCGTACAGGGACAAAGTTAACGGTATCGGGATTTATGAAAGACCAAACTTTCAGCCATACACCTGCTGCGATTGTTTCGTTTGCAACCTGGGACAATTTGTCAGGTGCAACTCAAAAAGGCGAGTATAATGCGATTGTCCTCAAAACAGACAATAAATCTTTGAAAAAACAAATTGGAATATTGGTTAAAGACGGCGAATGGGTTCAAAAAGATCAGGTGATTAAAGGGATCCCCGGATATAATGCAGAGCAAAACTCTTTAATGATGATGCTGACATTTTTAATTGTGATTGCCGTTTTCGTACTAGCTGCATTCTTTTATATCATGACCATTCAAAAAACGGCACAATTCGGAATCTTAAAAGCCATTGGTGCAAAATCAAGCTTTTTAGTAAAATCAACGGTTTTTCAAGTAATCATTTTAACACTTATTAATATTGCCGCAGCCATCGGGTTCACAAGAATCTTTAAAGCAGTTCTTCCGGCAGATATTCCGTTTATTTTTGATATGCTTCAAATTGCAAAATTCTCAGGAATTTTATTCTTAGTTTCAATTTTTGGCTCCTTATTATCGGTGTTTAATATTGTGAAGGCAGATCCAATTCAAGCAATGGGGAGGATTGAATAATGGTTAAACAAACATTGGTTCTAGAAAATATTGAAAAATCCTTTAAAGACGGAGATCGTATTAATCATATTGTAAAAAACTTATCGTTCAGTGTGAATGAAGGGGAGGTAATGGCTGTCATAGGTCCATCCGGTTCAGGAAAATCGACTTTCTTATCGATTGCCGGTGCCCTGCTTTCTCCTGATAAAGGGAGAGTTATTGTGAATGGAGAGGATATTTCATCTTTTAGTGATGTGGAAAAAGCAAATATTCGCTTGAATCATCTTGGTTATATTTTTCAAACCTCGAATTTAGTTCCTTATTTGAAGGTAGAAGAACAATTAAGTTTTGTGTTAAAAATGGCAGATAAATGGTCGGTTAGGGAAAAACAAAGGATTAAAGAACTTTTAAAAGCAGTGGGGATGGACCATCGCTCTAAGTATTATCCCCACCAATTATCCGGCGGGGAAAAGCAGCGAGTGGCGATTGCCCGTGCTTTTGTTAATGACCCTGAGGTGATATTGGCGGATGAACCGACTGCGAGTCTTGATCCGAATCGGAGTATGGCGATCATTGAACTGATTTCTAAAATTGTGAAGGAACAAAATAAATCAGCGATTATTGTTACACATGATGAGCAAATTCTTCCGTTATGTGACAGGGTTTTTGTGATGAAAGACGGACAATTAGTTGAGCAAGAAAAGAATTTAAAAATGAATAATAGAATAATTAATTAGATCATAAAAGAAAAGAAACTCTCCTTTTTTGGAAAGAGTTTCTTTTCTTTTTTATTTATTTTGTATATCTTTTTGGGTTATTTCACTGCGAATGCTTGTTTCTTTTGCAAATTCGGCGTCTTGTTTTTTGTTATTAGGATACTTGTTTTTACGTTCGCGATTATCATTACGATTCGTCATGTTTTCACCTCTTTTCTTCAATCCCGACCATTATTGTGTACAAGCAGGTAATTTTTATGACTTTTACTCTAAAAGAAAAGAACATGGAAAATACATCCTATATATGATAGTATAACGTGTATTCATTAACTGTTTGGAAATGGAGGAAGAAGTCCATTGAGTATTTTGGAAACCATTAAATCACGACGCACAATAAAAAAATTCAAATCCGACCTGGTCAATACGAATCAACTCATGACTTGGCTAGAGGCGGGAGCCATGGCTCCCAATCATCGCATGACAGAGCCATGGGAAATATACTTTATTGGACAAGAAACACGGGCGAAACTGAACCATAAAACCAATTTTGGAAATGCTCCTGTCCTAATGGCTGTGTTATCAAAACATGGGGCAACAGCTATTGAAACAGAGGAAAATGCCCTTGCAACCGCATGTTTTGTTCAAAATTTTAGTTTAGCTGCCTGGGAAGAAGGGGTCGGGACATTTTGGTCCTCGATTGCGGCACCGGCAAACAAACGAGAGATTCTGGGGGTACCGGAAGGATACGACGTGATAGGGGTATTTGGCGTTGGTTACCCTGAAGAAATCAGTGAGCCGAAACCAAGGACACCAATGAAAAATAAACTAAAGGAACTGCCATAGACTAGAAAAGCCAATTGCTAATTTGCAGTTGGCTCCACTTTTTTGACAATAATGGAATCGTATAAGAAAATCATTCCATTAACAAACTATACCTTATGGAATAAATGAAGAATGGTGGTTAGAAGATGGTAAAATTATTTACCGATATTGATTTAGATGGGCTAGGCTGTGGAATTATTGCCAAACTGGCTTTTGGTGAAAATGCCGATGTTTCGTATTGCTCGTATCGTACCTTGAACCAGCAGGTAGAAACGTATATTGAAAATCCGGAAAATCATAATTCACAAATTTATATTACGGATTTAGCGGTCAATGAAACGAATGAGAAAAAGCTGGCTGCCCGATATCAACAAGGGAAGCATATTAGAATGATTGACCATCATGTTACAGCCCTGCATTTCAATGAATACAAGTGGGCATTTGTTCACCCGGAATATGATACAGGAAAGAAAACCTGCGCAACTTCCTTATTTTACGATTATATAATTGAACAGGGATTAATGCAGCGAAATCAAGCACTTGAGGGATTTATCGAATTAGTCCGCCAATATGATACATGGGAATGGGATGAAAATAATAATATTGATGCGAAACGCCTAAATGATTTGTTCTATATTTTAAATCGTGAACAATTTGAAGAAGCAATGCTAAAGCGTTTTTCTGAAAATCCGCAAACTTTCTATTTAACCGAAACAGAAAATATGCTGCTCGATATGGAAGAAGCAAAAATTAATCGCTATATTCATTCGAAAAGCAGGCAAACGGTTCAAGCCTTTGTTGATGAATATTATGTCGGGATTATTCATGCGGAACAGTATTTGTCAGAGCTTGGGAACGCATTAAATAAACTCTATCCACATTTAGATATGATTATTCTTCTGAATGTAAGTGGAAAGAAGGTTGGTTATCGAACCATTCATGATCATGTGAATGTAGCCGAATATGCAAAACGTTTTGGAGGCGGCGGACATCCGAAAGCTTCCGGCTCTGAAATGTCAGCCGAAGCATTTGATAAATTTGTCATTAAGGTATTTAGTTTACCAACATTAAAACCGGATCCGGACAAGAATGAATTTAATTTAAAGGAAACAAAAAGTGGAACAAGCTATAAAAGTGTAAAAGGTGAAATTTCATTTATTCGGCCGTTACAAGAAAATGCCTATACAGTTATACATAATGGAAAAAGACATAATTCCATATTTCATTCATATGATGAAGCAGAACGTTATATAAAACGGACCTATGGATCATGGCTTCGTTATGACCAAGAGTGTCTGCAACAATTAGCAGAAACCTTTTCCAAGAAAGTGGAAGAGGTTAAAGGGATTTACAATCATTTGGTAAAGAAATTAATCGATACATTAGATAAATAATGAAAATATGACTCGGAAGTTTTGGCGAACTTAGGTCAGGTAGACCATCAATTAGCATTTCAAACGGCACAGTAATTTAGAATAACTGAATATTGGATGATATAAAAAAGGGACAGGTTCAATTTTTTTGAACTTGTCCCTTTTTTGTAAAAATAATTTTTAAAATATTAAGCTTGGGTTAAGCCTTTTGTGGTAATTTATTCGTAGGTATTTTTGATTATTATTGTAAAATTGTAAAAGTGATGAAACAGAAAGAAAAATTATCTACATATCCCTGTAACATAAATAAGGTATAATGCTTTTAGTCTTCTACATTTAAAATCTTGAATAATTTTAAATACCTTTTTGTAAGAAAATATTTGAGGTGATAATATGGCTTCAGCTTCAAAAAGGAATATGTTTTTTGATAATGCGAAATTTGTGTTAATCTTTCTTGTTGTTTTTGGTCATGTGATCAGTCCATTAAAAAAGGATGATGGATTTCTATTCACGTTATATACTGTAATATTCCTGTTCCATATGCCAGCCTTTATCTTAATTTCAGGATATTTTGCCAAAGGATACCGGAAAAAAGGCTATTTATTAAAAACAATTAAGAAAATATTATTGCCTTATATTATTTTTCAAATTATCTATTCCATTTTTTATTTTATAAGCGGCCAGGAAAAAACTTTTGAAATTGATTTTCTTCATCCCCATTGGTCCTTATGGTTTTTATTAAGTATGTTTTGTTGGAATGTAATGCTTTATTTGTTTGCAAGATACAGGTGGTACGGATTTTTTATTTCCGTTATTCTGGGAATCGCAATTGGTTATATTGATTCCATCGGCAGTTTTTTAAGTCTTTCGAGAACCTTTGTGTTTTTTCCTTATTTCTTATTAGGTTTTTTATTAGACAAGGAAATGCTGACACGGTTGATACGCACAAAATTTTCCCGACCTGTTGGTTTCGCGGTCATTCTTTTGATTATTGTACTGTTTGCGATTGGTTTTCCAAAGGAGGCGGTACCATGGCTGTTAGGTGATACTTCTTATGCACATATGGGGAAAGAGCAGTTTACAGATGGTTTACTACGTGCTGGCCAATATTCACTTACATTGGTTGTTGTCTTCGGCTTTTTAGCGCTCATCCCGTCGAATCGATTTAAATTAACAAAAATAGGGGAAAGAACCCTTTACGTCTATTTGTTTCATGGGTTTATTTTAAAATCAATTCAATCGTTTTTACCTGACGAGAGTTTAAATTTGGTTTCAGATCACTATGTTTTACTGATTATTTTTTCACTTATTCTTTGTATCGGTCTTGGAAGCTATCTCATAAAAAAATATACAAGCCCATTGGTTGAATTAGACATTTTATCTGGCTCAAGGCAGAAAGGTCTGACTAGATAATCTTCCCTAAAAAGGGTCGAATGTGATTTCCACATTTGACCCTTTTTATTAAAAGCCAAACAGCATGCTGACGATATTTTTCTTTTTAGGTTTCTTCTTATTATGGAAATGAGTTGTTTCGGTCTGAACAGGGGTGGTTAACTCAGCAACCTGCTTTTGAAGTGTTTCTAGCTGGAGATTTAATTCTTTTACTTGGGACTGCAAATCTTCAATTTCTCTTCGGTGCTGCAGCAATTGATAGGAGGCTACGGAGTCGGCTTTTGCGTTCAGGCTGATTTCCAACTCACTTACTTTTGCAAACAGTTTTTCCATTGCCTGCTCGTTTTCTACTGCCTTAACAACTCCTCTTCGTGACTTTTTCTCTTGAATGGGAGCAATATCTTGTAAGAGTGCTCCATTTTGGATTTGTTCTTGGATTTTTTTTAATAAATCAATGTCCTCATCTTTAAAATAATAATGGCCGCGATCATTTCTTTCCATCGGAAGTTCGAGCTGTTTTACCCAGCGTTGGATGGTACTTGAAGATACTCCTAATAGTTTTGCAACCTCACTTGTATTCATATGACTCCCTCCTAAAATGATTTGAATCTCAAACACAAAGTGAACAAGAACCTTAAGACCAGAATTTCCACCATTTCTTCTCTTTCGCGACAGCTACATCTCGAAAACTGGTTAACATGTTTTGAAATGCCGCCTCTCTTTTGATAATTTCTCGTGACAGTAGTTCCCGTTCTTCTAGGTGAATCTCTCGTTCCTTTGTAATCGCTTCCGATAAATTGGCAATTTCCTCATTGGTGACATCCATATAGTGAGAAAGCCCCTCTGACGTTTCGGCAACCTGCTTGGAAAGGGAGTAAATTTCCTCCGTAGTTTCAATCGATACGTTCGCAATACTGTTCGAAAGGTATTTAAGTGAATCCGTTGTCTGCTCAGAATTTTTTTCAATGACAGCGGAAAGCTCTTTAATTTCTTCCTTTGTGTTTTCCGTTGATTTATAAATGGAATTGGAAAGGGATTTAACGGTTAACATAGCCCCGTTGGAAATTTCTTTTTTTACTTCCTCCAGTACTTCCTTGCGAACAACACTGCGGATTTCATCTTTTACCTCACTTAAAAAGGTTTGCTTGTACGTATCCATTGCCTCAAAAAACAAATCAGTATTATTGATTAGTTCGTGAGTATCATTATTCGACTCCGGTTCGGGGCTGGAGACAAGTTCCATGGAGATTTCTTGAGTTTCCGGGCTTTCACTTTCATTAGGGTACGGAACCGTTTCGGGAGTATCATTTGAGGATGATCCTTCTTCCAGTTCAGATAGTGTTTCAACGAAAAGTGCTTGTTTCATTTTCAGCCATTCACGTACTGATTCTTTACTTTCTTTTTCAGAAAACTTTCGTTTAAGCTGTTGCAAAAGTGTTATCTCCGTCTCGGTATAGATTCTGGCGCCTTGCTTCGTTCGTGGAATTTCTAAAAGTCCATCATAATCTTTTTCCCATTGGCGAATAATTCTTGGTGGTATATTAATTTTTTTAGCAGCCTCTTTCATTGTGTATGCTTTCATAAAAAATTCATTCCTTCCTCTATTATCTACGAAATAAATCTCTCTGAATCTTATAATTCACCAAGAAGCACCTGCTTTTCCTGCCAGGTGACAAAAGCTATCAAAACAAGACGGAAATCTAAAAATACTAACAGATTTCTGCAAAAAGAGCGCAAAAATCGAAAATTGGTAAAAAAGGATTGAGAAACTTAGTAAAAAGGAATAAAATTTTAAGAGGATTTGAAAGAGAGAAAGAAGGGTCAACATGTGGATTGCTGCTGCGTTTGTAACCATGATTAGCTTTGGAACGAATAACACGATTTTTAAGTGGAGTACAGGAAATGGACTATCAAAAATTCATATCCAATTTTTCTTTTATTTTGTGGCATTTATTTTATCGTTTGGTTATGGTCTGTTGAATGGCATCCTTCATTTTAGCTTATTCACTATTTTACTAGGAGCATTAATTGGTATTTTAAATGCAAACGGAAATATCCAAATGTCAAAAGCCTTTGAAAAGGGACCAGCAAGTCTCACATCGCCATTAATCGGCACCAATGCACTCTTTCCAATTTTAAGTGCTGGACTCATTTTTCACGAGAAAATTAGCCTTTTACAATGGCTGGGGATAGTTTTTATGTTGGGGTCGGCGATGGTCATTCAGTATTCACCATCTTCAAAAAGAAACACAAGCTATCTGCCTTGGATCCTAAGAGTTATTCTAGCCATTATGTCTTTTGGAGTTTTAGGAATATTAATGAAAACTTCCACCTATTTACACATTAACTCTGTAAATATCCTTATCTCCATGTATGGTGGGGGAAGTGTGTATTTAGCGATTTGCAGCCTGTTGCAAAAAGAAAAATGGCGCCGGAATGAGGCAGGTGTTGGGGCATTAGTTGGAATCATTAGTGTTTTTGGTTATGCCGCTTATTTCTTTGCCTTACAGTTTGGAGCAGCCAGTATCGTATTCCCAATTGTTAGCTTAAATTGTTTAATTGTAGTATTGGCGGGCTGCTGGATTTATAAGGAAAAGTTAAAATTGTATCAAATTATTGGTGTGTTCTCGGCAGTACTGGGAATCCTTTTAACTAAAATATAATAAGAAGTTAAAAGAGCAGTGGAAAATTTAATTTTCCACTGCTCTTTGTATTAATCCACTAACCCAAGTTTTTTCAAGCCATTATAAATCCCAGAGTTGGTCACCTCAGTCGTTTTATGTTTCGAATATTGAAAGAGGTCTGGGTGACCATTTCCCATCGCAAAACCTTCACCTACGCTCATCAGCATTTCCTTATCATTCATTCCATCACCAAAAGCAATCGAGCTCTCTTTTTCAATTCCAAGATGTTTTAATACCATTTGGACTCCGATTCCTTTGTTTACCTTGTCCCTGATAACATCATAACAGTGCTTTAACCCTTCGAGATGTACCTGTGATAAATGAATTCCATCGTCATTTTTATAACGCTCAACATCACCTTCCTGTAAATTCATTAGCGTGATTCCCAAAATCTGATTGATCATTGAAGGTGTATAGCTGCAATTTTTATGGATGTGGAATTTTTCAATAAACTGTGCAGCAAGCGGAGATTCCAAATTTGTGAAGGCGTTACTCTCGTTTGTATAAAGGACCGCTTCATGTTGATTTTCTTTTGCTATTTTAAGGAACTGTCGAACATTTTCCTCATTCATGTACTCTTTAAAAAGATCTTCCTGATTGTAAAAGGCATAAGCGCCATTATAACCTATAAAAGAATGAATATTTAATTCCTCAGCAATTTTATCAAGCTCATGCAGGGGTCTACCGGTTGCTAAAAAGACTTCGATTCCCTTACTCTGGGCACTGGCAATCGCCTCCTTGGTTGAGGCTTCAATGGTGTCATCCGGTCTTAAGATGGTTCCATCAACATCAAGAAATAAAACTTTGTATTCCGGCATGATTGGTACTCCTTTTTTGTGAATATGACATTAGTCTACCACTTTCGCTTTAAAGAAGTCACATAAGTAGAACCTGAGCAAAAAAATAACCTCTATAAAACCGATTTGACAATCGTTCATAGAATTATTTCTCTCAGGGATAATAATAGTAGACAATATAATAGAAGAGAGGAATTCTATGTATAAATTATTGTTCCTTATCCTTGGATTTCTGTTTTTCGGTTCTCCGACAGAAGTGTTTGCACAAAAGAAGGTGCCAATCTTGGTCTATCATTCCATTGCGCAATTCACAGGACACGGTCAAAAGGAGTTGTATGTAACCCCAGAGAATTTTGAAATGCAAGTTGGTTATTTGCGGGACCATGGATATACCTTATTAACGTTTGAGCAATGGCAGAATATTGATCTTGTTAAGAAGCCGATTTTCCTCACATTTGATGATGGCTATAAAAATAATCTGAATGTATTTAAGGTTTTTCAAAAACTGCAAACAAATCAGTTTAAACCAGCAGGTACCTTTTTTATCATCTCGGATTTCATTGGTCGCACAAACCGTTTGTCATCAGATGATTTAAAATCACTCTCTAAATCCGGCTTGATATCTATCCAGTCTCATACCGCAACCCACCCTGATTTGACTGAAACAGAAAATCTTGATTCAGAATTAAGAGACTCGAAAAGGAAGTTAGAAAAAATAATAGGTAAACAGGTAATTGCGATTTCTTATCCTTATGGAAATGTTAATTCCAGGGTTGTGACGGAGACAAAAAAGTATTATCTTTTTGGATTAACGACTACTCCAGGACCCTACATCAAACAAGGGATTGAAAACGAAGACTATCTCCTGCCAAGGACGTATATCAAATATTCAACGAAGTTAAATGATTTTGCAAAAATTGTAAAATGAAAAACAGGGATAGTCAATAAAAAAGTTTTCTACTTTAAAGTAGAAAACTGTATTTGGCCGTTGTTCGAGCTTAGCATCATAGCCAAAAACTCAATCCTTCATGTGAACTCCCAACCAGAGTATTTTAAGCCCGGACAACTGTGACCTACAATCCACATAATAAACCGAAATAATTAAAAACAGATGAAAAAAATATTAACAATTTGTTAAGTAAATAGGGATTTAAAAATAATGAAATTAGATTGTAAACGAACGGAAATTAGTATGTAACCAACCACCGCTATACTGAAATAAAATGCTAAAAGGCGGGGTTTTGATAGAAGAAACAATGGTAAAATCCTATTTACAAAAATCATTGGACGAATGGAAGGAGGATATCTCCAATTTCCTTGGTGAAATCGATAAAGAATATGAAGAAGTAGCACAGGAGTTAAAGGTGTATTCATATAAATATAACATTACCAAACAAGTGATTCAATCCACTGTAAATGAAGAAATTATTGAAAATATCCGGCAAATGTATCATAAACCATTTGAGGAAAGTTATAACCAATTGAAAGAATACATACGTGATCTCGAAGAAAAACGAAGGGTTTTTCAAATGTTTATCCAAAAAATTGATGAAGTCACTCGGAAAGAATCTGCTAAATTAAATGTATCGTAATCAAAAAATCAGATGGAAGCAGCTTTGAAAGTATGAAGCTGCTTTTTTGATGCGAAAGAACGGGAATCCGCTTTAATTCACCTTGCATATATTGATTAACAGGATAGAGAAGAGGTGAAGCAAATGATCACCGCCATGATTGGCAGTAAAACCTACAAATTGCCGGAAAACCTGGAGGAATATTTTCAAAGATTTCGTTCTCAAGTCATCGGAATGAATCATGAAATTGAAACACCCTATGGAAAGAAGAAAATTATCTATACAGATTGGACGGCAAGCGGGCGCCTATACCGCCCTATCGAACGGAAAATTTCTGAAGTGTTTGGTCCATATATGGCGAATACCCATACAGAATCTAACACAACAAGTTTAATGATGACAGCGATTTATAAACAATCAAAAAAGATCATAAAAGAGCATGTAAACGCGAAAGCACAGGATTCGGTTATCCTGGATGGCTTTGGGATGACTTCAGTCATCAATAAATTTCAGCGAATCTTAGGGTTACGAATGCCTGAAAAGTTGAGAGGGTATTTGAAAATTCCGGAAAATGAACGTCCCGTTATTTTTATCACCCATATGGAGCATCATTCAAATCAAACTACCTGGCTGGAGACAATCGGGGAGGTTGTCATTTTAAAACCTGACTCATCCGGAGGGATTGATGTTCAGCAATTGGAGCATCTACTCCTCAAATATCGTGAACGTCCATTAAAAATAGGGTCCTTTACGGCTTGTTCGAATGTCACGGGAATTCAAACCCCTTATCATCAATTAGCAAAAATCATGCATCAACATGGAGGATTATGTTTTATTGATTTTGCAGCATCTGCACCATATGTCAAAATTGATATGCATCCGGAAAATCCTTTGGAAAAACTAGATGCGATATTTTTCTCGCCGCATAAGTTTTTAGGTGGACCAGGAACAAGTGGGGTATTGGTATTTGACTCAAGACTTTATTCAAATAAAGTACCGGATCATCCGGGGGGAGGAACCGTACTTTGGACCAATCCCTGGGGGGAGCATCACTACTATCCAGATATCGAACTCAGAGAGGATGGAGGAACGCCGGGGATTTTGCAAGCGATTCGCACTGCACTTTGCTTGAATTTAAAAGATCAAATGGGTGTCGAAAATATATTAAAAAGAGAAAAAGAGCTGCTGGGAATCCTGCTTCCTCAACTTGAAAAAATTCCAACCTTTCACATATTAGACGGTCATTTAAAGAACCGTTTAGGAATTACTTCTTTTTACATTGAAAATATCCATTATAATTTAATAGTCCGTTTACTGAATGACCGCTTTGGATTTCAAGTTAGAGGCGGATGTTCCTGTGCAGGCACCTATGGACATTATTTATACAAGATTAATCCACCCGCATCGAAAGAAATAACAGACAAAATTAACCATGGAGATTTTTCTACAAAACCTGGATGGGTGCGCTTTTCCCTGCATCCAATAATGACAAATGAGGAAATTTGGATGTTTATTCATGCAATAAAAGAAATTATTGCGAATATTGAGGTTTGGAAAAAGGATTATGTTTACGATTCAGCTAGTAACGATTATTTTTATATCCACCATATTCGTGAGGATATGGCACCGCTGTTCCGAATGGAATAATCTTTTTTCAGGCAACGGCCTCCTTGTCCGGGCATAAGATAATGAAAAAGGTGGGAAGTCATGATTCATATCGTAAAGCGCGGTGAAACACTTTCGTCGATTTCCGCTGACTATCGGGTGAATTTGCACCGGCTCTATGGTGCAAACCCCGGAATTGGACATTTACAGGTGGGTCAAAAAGTACAAATTCCAGGACTCCCTGACCCAAATACGATTCCTTATTCCATCGATGTTTCAGTTAGTAAAAGAAGACTTGCATTGTATCACAATGGAAAGTTAGTGAAAATCTTTCCGATTGCCGTAGGAAAAATGCTGACCAATACTCCAACGGGTGAGTTCGTTATTGTAAACCGGCAAATGAATCCGGGTGGACCGTTTGGAGTCATGTGGCTTTCGCTTTCAAAACAAGGCTATGGAATCCATGGAACAAATAACCCAAGTTCGATTGGAAAAGCCGTCTCTCACGGCTGCATAAGAATGTATAATAGGGATGTCCTGCAGCTAGCCGACACTGTCCCGAATGGAACACGGGTGGTTATTCGTCAGTAAGTTCATGCCGAAAAAGTCCGATTCACAACGAATCGGACTTTTTCTATAGTCAGACTGCAGAGGCAGAATGAACTTATTTATTTATAGATGACAACCGAGCCAACTGATTTGTCTTTGGCTTCACCGTTAACACGAACTTTTAGGCCATAGTGACCGATATTACGGCCTGCATCCGGCATAAATGTGTTTAGGAAAGAGTTGCTGTCATTAAATAATGATACGGCAGGTTGACTTGGAGCAGTTAATGTTTGTTCACCTGGATAATCAATATTTAGACCAGATGTAGGATCTAAACCAAAGGCGGCGTCGGCAATATGGAAGCGAGTGCTCGCTTCGGCAGTTTTTCCAGTACTTAGGAGCCATTGTAGGTCATTAGCTAAGTGGGCGTCAACAACACCTAGGAATCCATCTCCAGGATGGCCTCCTGCCGATACCGGACCTGTCCAGTTATCTGTGAAGCTATTATCAACATACCAAACTACTAAACCACCATCATAGCTCATTAAGGATTGACCGCGTTTGATGTGGGCCAGACCTCGGTCAACGCCTTTTTGGTTACGCCATTCTAATAGATAGTAGTGGTCGCTATATTTGTTTCCATCTTCTTTTGTAAATCCATTTAGAGTAAATTTAGAAGTGGTATTTTCAGCACCATCATCCACTAAAGTTTGACCGTCGGCAACAACCTTGATGTTGTCTGCAAAGAAGCCAGTGTACGAGCTGCCCCAGTCAGTTGCATAGCGAAGGCGAAGTTTAATTTTTTGACCTTTATAATCTGACAAGTCAAATGACTGTGGCTGCCATTCGCCATTGGTACTTCCAGTAAAACCAGGCATAGAGTTTAAAATGGTTGGATAACCCTCTGGAACAACATCAGAACGGGTGTTGCTATTCCCCAATGATTTCCATGTTGCGCCGTTATCAGTTGAAACTTGAACAAAAGCAAAATCCCACTGAGGCTCAATATCGTACCAAGCATCAAACGTTAATGTTGCTGCGTTTTTACCTGTCAAATCAACATCAGTAACCATGTTTGTATCAGATTCATCCGCTTGTCCTCCCCAGTACTCATAGCTTCCAGTAGGAGTGTTGATTGGTGTTTTCTTTTTAGGTAAATTCACACGTACTGCTTGATTGTTTTTGCCAAGTGGTGAATTGGCTTGGTCGAGTAAAAATTGAGTTCCTTTTGTAGAAACTTCATCCCAATTTACAACCGTGGGTGCAGTCCATTTTCCACCTAGGGTTGATTGGAAATACTGCTTAGCGAAAGGCGAAAATCCTGTTGGTTCAGCACCTGGGATCTTACCAGCCCATGAACCACTTGCCATGATAGACCAGTAGCCAATCGCTTCGCCAGTTCCAGTATATTGAGTATCATATTCATCAGGTAGACCTAAGTCATGCCCATATTCGTGCGCGAATACCCCAGTAGCACCGTCTTCAGGCATCATTGTATAATCATAGAAACCAGGTAATCCATTTCCAAGTCCATCAGGATCAACTAGTTTTGCAGAACGGTGTGACCAAATCGCATTATCACCCTGGGCACCGCCACCAGCTTCTTGTCCCATACCGGAGTGGATGATTTGCAGGTGATCAACTAAACCATCCGGTTCCCAGAAGTTTCCGTCGCCGTCTAAATCATGTGGATCCTCTAAATCATAGTCTTGTAAAGGAACTCCCGCAGCTTTTGCAGCAGCATAAGTGTCAATCACTAATTGTTTTGAACCGCCAGGAGTAACATTATCATGTCCGCCAGTAGTCTTATCAGCCCCATAGTATGCAGCAGTGCCAGGTACCTTTAACCAGCCGTAGGCCTGCCCTTCAATCGAGTAAGTCCCGCCTGATTGTTCTTCATAAAATTGTTTTTGAGAAACTTGATCTTCACCATTTGGACCTTTATATTGTCCCTTTTCGCCAAATATCATATTCTCATAATGTTCAGTATCATAATCTTTATAGTAGTTGTCTGTTTCACTAGGTTTGAGAGTGTTATGTGGAAGATCAGAAAATTCAACCATTAAGGTTAATAGTTTCCCTTTTTTCTGTACCCCAGGCGAAGCTCCTTCGTTTACAGGATCAGGATTCCCTTTTAACTGTCCGTATTTGTTTCCTTTCCCTTTTAACAGGCCGTTATTAAAATCTTTAAATTTTCGCTGTTTTTCCGCATCAGCTGCTTTTACCTTAGCAGCTAAAGGGTCAGATTGTGTTACTTTGTCTTGTTTCCCTTTTAGTTCTATATAGTTATGCAAAGCTTTTTGTTTTTCAGCAGTAGAGGCATTTTTAGAAATCACTCCACGTTTGATGAGTGAATCTAGCAATTTGTCTTCATTTACTACTGATAAGTCTAGTGAACCGTAATAATGAGAGACAGTAGGATTTTTATGTAATATGTCTCCACCAGATGAACTAACATAGTTGCCAGGAAAACCGGCAAACAATGTTCCAGCAATGACTGCTGTTGATAGACCCGTTTTTAAAAACTTTTTCAACCAAATTCCTCCTAAACTGTTTTTTTCTGTTACAATTCCATAATATTTTGAAAATTAGGACGAGACAATAGGAAAAAACCCCCAAATTATTTCAATTAATAACAAAAAATAGGAAAATGGAATTATCTTTTCGACATGAAAATTAAATATTATGATGAAAACAATTAATTTGTCGAGATAATATTTTTAAAAAGACGGAGAAATTTATACCTATGACATTGAAAAAATGAATATCTAAGCTTTATTTGAAAGCTCTCTATGTAAATATGGAGAGCTTCTTTAATTAAACAAGGACAGTCCATTAATAAACTGCCCTTGTTTGCAATATCATTAAGCTTTTGCAGCTTGGATTTGTAAGTTGATTTTCACTTTATCGCCTACAAGCACGCCGCCAGTTTCTAGTGCAGCATTCCACACCAAACCATAGTCAGAACGGTTAATGGTGCCTTGTGCGCTGAAACCAGCTTTTTCATTTCCCCATGGGTCTTTTCCTTGACCTTCAAAAGTAACAGCAAAAGTTTCTGGTTTTGTTACGCCACGTAGTGTTAAATCACCGGTAACGTTGTATTCACCTTCATCTGTTTTTTCAATTTTTGTAGCACGGAAAGTCATGTTTGGGTGATTTTCTGCATCAAAGAAGTCAGCAGAGGCTAGGTGACCATCACGGTCTTTATTACGAGTGTCTACACTTGCTGTTTCAATAGAGAATTCGATGGTGGCAGTTGTTAGGTCAGCTGGATCTGCGTCAATTGTAGCACTGAAATTATTGAAAGTACCTTTCACGTTTGCAATCATCATGTGGCGAACAGAAAAATCTACACTGCTGTGTACTGGATCAAGAGCCCATTTTGTTTTTGTCATTTTATTTCTCCTCCAATTTTGTTTTGAAATCATTTATCTTGAAATTAGAATAACTTAATTCAAGGTAAATTATATGTTGGATGTTAGTAATTGTCAATTAGTTTTCGCAAAATTTTTTCATTCTTTTTATGGGAATGATTAAACAGAAATGGAGGAATGAATGCAGGCAGAAAAAACAAATACTAAAAATGTGCATAAAAAAAACGCCAGTTTGGCGTTTTTTGTTTGAAATATAGGTTGAATGTTAAATATAGGCATGTTAAAATAAAAATTGGTCTATTTGGCGTTTCTTAAAATCGTATATAAATATCCTATAATAACATTATCACATTTTTTCATGATTGTCAAAGAAATAGACCAAAATTTTTTCTGGAGAGTGGTTCGATGAGCGATTTACGAAATATAGACTGGCAAGCGGAACAGGATCGGGTTGATTTCGTTGTAAAAGAAATTGAAAAAAAGGCGAAAAAATTCAAGCAAAGTGCCGGTAATGTCAGCTCAGACGTACTCGAGTTGCGGAAAACTTTCTGGGAAGATGTAACTGTTAATATGGATGAACCGGATGATGTGATTGAGACTGCCGCAAGTATAAAGCAGCAGGCTGAATTACTTTCGGAGCGGGAACGGACACATAAACAGATTGATAAGCAGCTTAACGCTTTAGCCAGATTAAAATATTCACCCTATTTTGGTAGGATTGATTTTTGGGAGAAGGGAGAAAAGACCGCTGATCAAGTATATCTTGGAATTGCCTCACTCATGGATGAGCAGGATGAGAACTTTTTGATTTATGATTGGCGTGCCCCGATTTCTAGCCTTTATTATGACTATCCTCCAGGTCCGGCTGAATATGAAACGCTTGAAGGAACCATTGAAGGAGAAATGAAAATAAAACGCCAATTTATTATTCGGGCATCCGAAATTAAAGGAATGTTTGATACCGGAGTTACGATTGGCGATGAAATGCTTCAGGAAGTCCTGGGGAACAATGCAAGTACGCAAATGAAAAGTATCGTCGCAACTATTCAAAGGGAGCAAAATCAGATCATTCGGAATGAACGAAGCAAACTTTTAATTGTTCAGGGAGTTGCCGGGAGTGGAAAAACTTCTGCAGCATTGCAAAGAGTTGCTTATTTACTATACCGATACCGTGGGACATTGAAATCGGAAAATATTATGCTATTTTCCCCGAATCCTTTATTTAATAGCTATGTCGCTACCGTCCTTCCCGAATTAGGGGAAGAAAATATGCAGCAGGTAACCTTTCAGGAGTACTTGAACCACCGGCTTGGAAAAGAATTTGATGTAGAAGACCCTTTTACCCAAATGGAATATTTGTTACACGGACCTGATGGGCAGGAATATTTTACAAGGGCTGAAGGAATTCGTTACAAGGCTGGTTTAGCGTTTAAAGAAGTGATTGATTCATATGCTCTGAAATTGTCTAAGCAGGGGTTAATGTTCCGGGATTTATCCTTTAGAGGTGACGTGCTTTTTTCAAAAGAGACGATTCATGATTACTTTTATTCTTTGGATTCATCCTACTCGATTCCTAATCGAATGCAGTTAGTAAAGGAATGGTTGTTAAGAGAATTGAAGAGAAGGGTGAGAAAGGAACGCTCCAAAAGCTGGGTCGAGGAAGAAGTGCAATTTTTAGAAAAGGAAGATTATCTAGTAGCATTTAAAAAATTGCAAGAACAGAATCGCTTTACGGATAACAGCTTCGATGATTTTGAACAAGAGCAGAAGCTTCTTGCAGAAATGGTTGTAAAAGAAAAGTTTAAACCGATTTTTGCGAAAGTCAAAAAATTGAAGTTTGTCGATATGCCGGCCATATACGAGCAGCTTTTTGAAGGAAGTTCTGGTGGAGCGCTTCCTGAAGTCTGGCCTCAAATTTGTACGCAAACCATACACAAACTAAATAAACTGGAAATTGCTTATGAAGATGCCACCCCTTTTGTTTATTTACAGGATCTCATTGAGGGCCGTACCTCAAATACATCGATTCGGCATATTTTTATTGATGAAGCACAGGACTATTCACCGTTTCAATTTGCTTTCCTGCAGAAGTTATTTCCCTATAGTAAAATGACCCTGCTAGGTGATTTTAATCAGGCAATTTTCTCCGGGGCAACCGGTTCCGATACGGTTTTGACCGACCTTGAAATCAGCAGTGATGAGGTTGAGAGGAGTGTATTAACAAAAACCTATCGTTCGACAAAGGAGATTGTTGAGTTTACTCGTGCTTTGATTGCAGGTGGAGAACAAATTGAACCATTCAACAGGACAGGGAAGAAACCGACGGTCCAGAAGGTCGAAAATGATAGGATTCATGAATGCATACTAAAGAAAATAAATGACATCCAAAGGGAAGGGCATCAGACCATTGCGGTGATTTGCAGAACAGAAAAAGAAAGTAAGGCTGTGTATGAGGTTTTAAAGGGGAAGATATCTCTTCACTTAATTGAAAAAGGAACCATTTCCTATGAGAAAGGGATTCTTGTTATCCCTTCCTATTTAGCAAAAGGAATTGAATTTGACGCTGTCATTCTCTACGATAGTTCAGAATATAAGAATGAACAGGAGAGAAAATTATTTTATACGGTTTGTACTAGGGCGATGCATGAACTATATCTGTTTACAACGGATGGAATTAGTCCGTTAATGGAAAATGTACCGCAGTCTGCCTATATATTTGAATAACAAGAAGAAGCTGCATGACTCTTGATCATGCAGCTTCTTCTTGTTTATATATTTTTTCTTTCGTATTGCTTCTGTACTTGTTCATATGCTAACCGAAAAATTTCTTCATCAGACGTATTTCGGTTTGTAATTACATTCGTTAAATAGTTTTTTCCTTGGTAGGTTACCGTGACATTTACTTGCAACATTTAAATCACCTTTCTTTAAGTTGAATATTCTTCTATCAAAATCAAAACGATTCATTTTATGCCGATAAGGAAATTTTATGACTTGAGACTTCGAAATATTTTTGACGGATTTGTTATAATGTTTGTTAAAGTATATTGGTTCGGAGGTAGGATTATGTCGATGTATTTTGAAGAAATTACCCAAGAAACACTTTATATTGCTCTTGAGATTATCAACTCAAATCCAGCGTATAATTTACTTGAAAATGGAAATGCCACAAGAACGATTGCCGATATGGAAAAAGAATTTCTAAATCCACAATCAACTAGTGCATTTATTAAATTGGATGACACTTATATCGGTATCATTGATTACTTGCTGGAAAATTCAAAAGATCATACTCCCTGGTTGGGACTATTAATCATCCACAGTGATTATCAAGGATATGGCTTTGGCGTACAAGCGTTTAAACTATACGAAAATGACATGCTAAATAGAGGTTTAATATGTGTCCGAATCGGTGTGATAAAAGATAATTTAAAGGCACATATTTTTTGGAAGTCATTAGGATTTACTTTTTTTGAAACAAAAATTTGGAAAAACGGTATAGAAATTCTATGCTATGAAAAGCAATTAGTACAAAAACATCCTGATGAGGCTAGACCTCAAGAACCATAAATTCCTCTGCAAAACGTTGCACAAGGTTTTTGTCTATTTTATTCTTTTTTAATAAAGATTCTGCAATGACAAGATAATGCTGAATCGAAGTATCCTTTTTTAATTCCCGCAGTGATGAATCGCCATTCAATAATTGGATGGCTTTTTCTTTGATGTCTTGACTGTTTGAAGATTCATAAAGAAGAAAAGCAAGGCATGTAACTTTATCCACCAGAACCACTCCTCAAATCAAGAATCGAATGATTCTATACTAATTCGACTGTAATCTAAAATCTCCTGCAAATTTTCAGAAAAATTGCAAAAAAAGTGGCGAAAGATTAACCAGAATGAATTAGTAACAGCCTAAAAAGAAGCGATTAAGAAGGGTTATTTATGGCATGAATTTGGCGATATGAATTTAATACTATAAAAATTAGGAATATTAGCTGATGGTTGTTTTTTGGGTGAAAAATTTTATATAATATTGAAGGGATAAAAGAAAAACTTTTTGTCGTGGATTTACCTTTCGTCCCGCTTGGGGTGAGAGGTTTTTTTACATATATAAAATGCTTTAGGAGGTCTATTGCAATGAAAAATTCCTTAATTAAGGATTTGTACAGAAATACAGAAAATTATATTGATCAAAAAGTTCAATTATCGGGTTGGATTCGTACCATTCGTGATTCCAAAACCTTTGGCTTTATTGAAATAAATGATGGAAGCTTTTTTAAAGGCGTTCAAATTGTTTTTGATGAACAATTGGATAATTTTAAAGATATTACCAAGCTTCCAATCAGTTCGTCGATTAAGGTTGTCGGTGATTTTATTCATACTCCGCAGGCGAAGCAGCCTTTTGAAATTAAAGCAACTGAAATTACCATTGAAGGCACTTCGAATGTAGATTACCCATTACAGAAGAAAAAGCACTCATTTGAGTATTTAAGAACGATTGCTCACTTACGCCCAAGAACGAATACATTTTCGGCTGTATTCCGTATTCGCTCTTTAGCTTCCTATGCAATTCATCAGTTTTTCCAGGAAAAAGGCTTTGTGTATGTTCATTCTCCAATTATTACAGGAAGTGACACAGAGGGTGCGGGTGAAATGTTCAGGATCACAACACTTGATATGGATAATCTCCCGAAAAGTGAAGAAGGAAAAATCGATAATACAATTGATTTCTTTGGCAAAGAAACCAATCTAACGGTTAGCGGTCAGTTATCTGCTGAAGCCTTTGCGTTGGCATTCCGTAATGTGTATACATTTGGACCGACATTTAGAGCAGAGAACTCGAATACGGCGAGACATGCTGCAGAATTTTGGATGATTGAGCCGGAGATCGCTTTTGGCGAACTTCCAGATATTATGGATCTCGCTGAGGAAATGGTCAAATATGTGATTGGTTATGTTCTTGAACAGGCACCTGAAGAAATGAACTTTTTTAACAGCTTTATTGAAAAAGGCTTGTTAGATCGTCTCAAAAACGCCCATACTGCTGATTTTGGCCGGGTAACCTATACGGAGGCAATTGAACTTTTACAAAAATCCGGAGAAAAGTTTGCCTACCCTGTCGAGTGGGGACTTGACTTACAAACGGAGCATGAACGCTACCTATGCGAAAAGGTCTTCCAAAAGCCAGTATTTGTTACCGATTATCCAAAAGAAATTAAAGCCTTCTATATGCGCTTAAACGAGGATGGCAAGACCGTTGCTGCAACAGATTTACTTGTACCTGGCATTGGCGAGCTGATTGGTGGCAGTCAGCGTGAGGAGCGCGAAGAAATTCTTGCTTCGAAGATTAATGAGCTGGGAATGAATGAGGAAGATTATTGGTGGTACTTGGAGCTTCGCAAATACGGTGGTACGAAGCATTCCGGTTATGGTTTAGGCTTTGAACGCTTAATCATGTACCTAACAGGGATGTCCAATATCAGAGACGTAATCCCATTCCCAAGAACAACAGGAAATGCAGATTTTTAAAAAAAGGAAAAACAGACTGAGAAAAAGGTCTAAAAACGATGTGTTCATTACTTTAAAACTCTCCTTTAATGAAGGAGAGTTTTGTTGTTGGTAAAGCATTCTTATTGGATGATTCTTCTTCGCAAAGCTTCAGCCACTCCTTGTACCCGATTAAGCACACCAAGTTTTCGATTTGCAGATCGTACATAATCCTGGACGGTAAATTCACTAATCCCAAGGGTTACAGCCATTTCCTTGGTGCTTTCACCCCAAGACATTTTTTGCAAAACTTCAATTTCCCTCTTGCTAAGTTTTTTGGAATCTCCGGAATAGTCATCTTTAAATACTTGTCCTAAATGTTGTCCATATATACCCAGAGAGTAGAGAAGATTATCTCTAACAGTAAAGGTATCTGTACTCCCCATACACGCATAGCCAACCACGTGTGAAACATGGATCAGGGGGACTACTAGCAGCTCAGTTTTTATGCCATTGGTAAATTTCTCCGGTATCTGGTGAATTAATTGAGAATCAACATGTTTTGGTTTTCTCTCTTGAATAGCAGTATAGATGGGCGGCATGTTTCGAACATCTTCTCTCCATTCTCGTAAGGAAGATACACCTTGTTTATCAATCCGCAAAATACCTTCACCAATTTTGCTTAAAGGCGAATAGAAATAGAGACCAACACGGGAAAATTGGAAAAGATCCATAAATCCCCGTACAGCAAGGATTTGCTTTTCATCATGAGAACGGGCTGATTCAATGGTATGAATCTGCTTTTTTATGGCTGTACTAAGCATTGCTGGATCGCCTCCTACAATTAACTGAATACTTACAGTATACGAAAAACTATTTTAATTATAAACACTATAATTACGTTATTAATAAATTTGTAAAGTGTAAGATTACATGATTGAAACAATGCTTTTGGTTAAAACGATCCATTAAAAAGGCGAGTTTTTATATTTGGTTAAATAGTGAAAAAGAAGATACATGAGGAAAGACCCCCTATTTTTAGGGGGTATATTTAATTAAGTATTCTGTTTATTATAAAAATTGTAAACGGTCGCAAAGGGAAAGCCATAAAAGTTTAGGGGTGAATGTCGTTTTAGTAATCGAATGAATTTATATTTTGGCAAAGTGGGTGATGGAAATGAATAATTATTTTTCTGAATTTCATTTAAGAACATCGATATCCAGCGGTGCAGGTTCAAGAATCTTGCTGCCGCAAATGATTCAGGGTTTAGGTGGAAAGCGGGCCATCTTATTTACGGACAAAGGATTAGTTAAAGCAGGTGTTACTGCCCAAATCATCGATTTGTTTAAAGACAAAAAAGGGTCCGTAGAGCTTGTGGGAGTCTATGACGAGATTGAACAGGATGCCAAAGCGGAAAACGTCTCCAAAGCAGTACGGTTTTTTAAAGAGCATCAGGCAGACTCGGTGATAGCTTTGGGAGGGGGAAGCGTTCTTGATGCTGTTAAAGGCATAAAGTGGATGCTCAACAAAGGTTATCAAGATATGGAGGAAGTTCTTAACACTCATATCAGGGAATTTCCGCCGGAAGCACAACCAATAGGCATCCCACATGTTGCGATTCCTACCACAGCGGGAACCGGTGCAGAAGTATCGCCGATGGCTGTAATTTACAATGAAAAACTCGGTATGAAAATAGTCGTCCGAACCCCATATCTTAGTGCCGACAATGCGATCTTGGATCCGGAGTTAACCGTTGGATTGCCTCCGAAGATTACCGCCTTTACGGGATTTGATGCCTTGACGCATGCAATAGAAGGTTATTTCTCAACAACAGCAACTCCACTTACAGATTCCTATGCTCTGTATTCAACCCAGTTAATTGTAAAGAATCTCCCAATAGCGGTCAAAGATGGAGCTAATCTGGAAGCAAGGTCAAATATGTTGATGGCAAGTGCGATGGCAATAACAGCATTTGGCTTTGGTAACAATGGTGTTCCAGTTCATAACATGGCTCATGCATTTGGGGCCAGGTTCAGAATCCCGCACGGGCTGGCCAATTCAGTTCTTTTGCCTAACGTTATGGCTGCCTTACCTTCCTTATATTTGCCGAAAATTAAGCGATTTGCAAAGGCATTGGGAATTGTAAAACCGTCTTCTGATCAAAAGGAGTGCTTAACAGAGGTAATTGGATTCATCCGAGGTCTGCGGAATCAGATAGGCTTGCCTGGGACCTTTACAGAATATAATCTTGACCAGGATTTGCTTCCAAGTATTGTTGCCGATGTGCATAGTGATCCCGCTTCTGCACGATTCTTCATTCCGGCTGATGTAATCCTACAAGTGACAAACGAAGTATCCGGACTTGCTTCAAACAAAGTCAATTCATAATGCGTTCAAAGGAGGGAATGAGTTCATTTATGTTAGATCCTCAAGCGAGAGCATTTCTAGATTTATTAGGGGAAAGGGAGCCAAACTCTGCGATGACACCTGACGAGAACCGGTCAAGAGCGGCGGAACTTAAAAAACTAACGGGTCCAGCAGAGCCGGTTGCCAGGATAGAAGAGCAGTTGATTCCCGTAAACGATACTGAAATAAAGGTGAGGATGTATACGCCTAAAGGGGAAGGTCCATTTCCGATTTTTATCTATTTTCATGGTGGAGGGTGGGTTTTTGGAGATCTGGATACAGCAGATTCACCTTGCCGCAGCTTGGCCAACTGGGCTGAATGCATCGTAGTGTCCGTAGATTACCGCCTATCTCCCGAATATAAGTTCCCAACTCCTCTTGAAGATTGTTATGAAGCGGCAACATGGGTGGCAAAACATGCAAGTGATTGGATGGGAGATCCAGCGAGAATCGCTGTTGGTGGAGATAGTGCCGGAGGGAACCTAGCTGCTTCCGTCTCGCTGAAAGCAAAGGAACGGCATGGTCCGGATTTTGTGGCCCAAATATTAATTTATCCGGTAACTGATTTCTCATTTAAAACGCCATCGTATCTGAAAAATGGAGAAGGATACTTCCTCACCCGTGATAGCATGGAATGGTTTACTAGTCAATATTTAAATAAAGAGGAAGAGAAGCTCAATGTTTACGCAGCACCGCTTAAGGCTAAGGATCTGAGCCAACTTCCTCCGGCATTCGTCATAACGGCAGAATATGATCCACTTCGTGATGAGGGATTGGCTTATGTTGAGCGGCTGCGGCAAGCGGGTGTTCAGGCAGAATACACCTCCTACGAAGGAATGATTCATGGTTTTTTCTGGATGGCTGGAATTATGGATAAAGGGAAGCAGGCGATTGATCATGTGGCCCGCTACTTGCAATCAGTTTTTCAAAATAAGGATCATTCACTTAACAAATTGTGATAAAAGGGGAGGAAAGAAATGAATAATACGAATCAGAATATGAACTTGGATGCAGTCGTTGTTGGAGCAGGATTTTCGGGGTTGTACATGTTATATCGCTTACGGGAGGCCGGATTTTCCATTCGTGCCTTTGAGGCAGCAGCTGATGTCGGGGGCGTATGGTACGCGAATCGATATCCCGGTGCGCGATGTGACTCAGAGAGCATCATTTATAATTACACTTTTTCCCAGGAGCTCCTTCAGGAATGGACTTGGACTTCCAGATATCCTGAACAAACGGAAATATTAAGTTATCTTAACTATGTGGCAGATAAGTTTGACTTGCGTCGTGACATCCAGTTCAATACACGTATTACGGCTGCTCATTATGACGAAGTCAATAATAGATGGAGAATCCAAATGGACGATGGCACGAGATTGTCTGCTAAATACTTTATCACAGGGGTAGGCTGCCTTTCTGCCTCCAATGTACCTAACTTTAAGGGCTTAGATCGTTTCGAGGGTGAGTGGTACCACACTGGCCGCTGGCCGCATGAAAAAGTAGATCTCAAAGGGAAACGTGTAGGTGTGATTGGTACGGGTTCAAGTGGTATCCAGTCAATCCCAGTCATTGCAGAAGAAGCAGAACATCTCACTGTTTTTCAAAGGACCCCGGCGTACAGTACTCCAGCGAGAAACTATCGTTATGATCCTGAGTTTATTCGTGAAACGAAAGCAAACTACAATGCAATAAAGCAGCAAATACGATGGTCGAAGATGGGCTACCTTCATAAGGTGATTAATGATCGATCGGCACTGGATGATACACCAGAGGAACGTCTGCAAGAATATGAAAAGGTATGGAAAAAAGGGGGATTAGGGTTTAGCCAAACATACCAAGATCTGATGGTAGACGGAACAGCGAATGAAACTGCAGGAGAATTCATTCGCTCAAAGATAGATGAAATTGTAAAAGAACCTAAGGTGGCTGAGAAGTTGAAGCCTACATACTACTACGCCGCTAAAAGGCCGGTCTTGGACACCAATTATTATGAGACATACAACCGTGAGAATGTCAGCTTGGTTGATGTAAAGGCGGCTCCAATTGTAGAGATCACGTCGAAGGGGCTGAGAACCTCGGAAGCAGAGTACAAACTGGATGTCATTGTTTTTGCTACAGGCTACGACGCAATGACAGGACCATTGTTTAAGATTGATATCCGTGGTAAAGGCGGGATTGCACTAAAGGATAAATGGGCTGACGGAACACAAACGAGGACTTACCTCGGTATTGCAAATGCCGGATTCCCAAACATGTTTATGATTACCGGCCCTCAGAGTCCTTCTGTGTTGTCTAACATGCCTGTCTCTATTGAGCAGCATGTTGAATGGATTGGTGATTGTATCGAGTTTCTTCGTGATCATGAAGTGGAGACGATTGAGGCGGATGTTGAGGCAGAAGATGCTTGGAGTAACCATTGTAGTGAACTGGCCGATGCTACGCTTATGACTAAGGTTGACTCTTGGTATACCGGAGCAAATATTGAAGGTAAGGCACGGGGACTCCTCATTTATGTCGGGGGTGTTGGGGAATACCGTAAAATATGTAACGAAGTCGCCGATAAAGGCTACGAAGGCTTTTCTTTAATATATTCCACCTCAAAAGAGACAGTTTCCTAGAATTCCGGTAAGCTTCATTCATTGCGGAAAAGCCGGCTAGTCGCAGTTCGGCTTTTCTGGTAGATATAAGTTCTTTAGGGAGTGATAACGATGTATATCAATGGAGAATGGATAAGAACGGATCAGTTATTTGAAGTAAAGAACCCAGCCACAGGGGAAATGGTGAATACTGTATATTTTGGTGGTAAAGAAGAAACGGGATGGGCGATTCAAGCCGCAGAGAAGGCATTTCCCCAATGGGCCGCATTCACAGCGGAACAGCGTAGTTCCTATTTATGGCGGATTGTTGATAAACTTCGGGAAAAGAAGGAAGAACTTGCGCAAATCATTACAAAAGAAATGGGTAAAACCATTCACCACGCCCGGCAAGAGGTGGCTTCCGCCATAGCTTTCTTTCAATGGTATGCTGAAGAAGCTCGTAGAATTTATGGAGATATTATTCCGCCGTCTGCAGCAAATAAACGCCTACAGGCTATTCGTCAACCAGTAGGTGTTGTTGGAGCCATTACCCCTTGGAATTTTCCGCTGTCCATGGCAGCCAGGAAGTTAGGGCCGGCATTGGCTACAGGGTGTACAGTGATTCTGAAGCCTTCAAAAGAAGCCCCTTTGTCTTCGGTAGCATTATTTAAAATCTTTGATGAAATAGGCCTGCCGAAAGGAGTGGCTAATCTTGTTATCGGAAGTTCAGGTCCTATTGCCAACACGCTTATGAACAGTAAAATCGTGAGGAAAATTTCTTTTACCGGTTCAACAGAAGTCGGGAAGATACTCATCGCCCAGTCTGCACAAACCGTCAAGCGTGTGTCGATGGAATTAGGGGGACATGCTCCTTTTATCGTTTTTGATGATGCGGATATTGACTTGGCTGTTGAAGGTTTAATAAAAAGTAAATTTGGCTCGAATGGCCAACAATGCGTTTGTCCGAATCGGATTTATGTACAGGATGGAATTTATAATGAATTTGCCGAAAAGTTGAAAGAGAAAGTCCAGCAAATCAAAGTAGGTAACGGACTAGATGAACAAAATGAAATGGGGCCATTGGTAAATGAAGAGGCCATCCAAAAAGTACAAGAGCAAATTGATGATGCGATACACCACGGTGCATGTGTTTTGAACGGAGGCAAAAGGTTATCAGGTGGAAGCTATTCCAATGGATATTTTTACAGCCCGTCTGTTTTGTCCAATGTAACGGATAACATGCTGATTTCCAATGAAGAAACGTTTGGGCCCGTCATTCCACTATTAATCTTCCACAATGAGGAGGAAGTTATTAAACGAGCAAATGATATTGAATTCGGACTTGCCTCTTATTTTTATACGAAAGATCTTTCCCGTATGTACCGTGTTTCCGAACAATTGGATTACGGCATGGTCGGTGTAAATGATGCTATTCCTTTTGCAGTTCAAGCGCCATTTGGCGGCGTAAAGGAGAGCGGGCTGGGCCGCGAAGGCGGAAAGTATGGCTTAGATGATTACTTAGACACTAAAATGATATCCGTTCAGATTTAAACTATTACCCCGCGTTTTTCTTTGGCTATAAAATCGGAATAACGGTCTAAGAGATGAAAGATTTATAACTATAATATGGGGGAATGCTAATGCGCTGGGTTGTTCTAGCCATCCTATTTTTCGGTTTCCTGATTAACTTTGCAGATAAGAGTGTAGTAGGGCTTGCTGCTGGTTCTGTGATGAAAGAATTGAATTTAACTTATGCGCAATGGGGTATTATAGGAAGTAGTTTTTTCTGGATCTTTCCCATTGCTGCAATTTTCGTAGGAGCGATTACGGATAAAATCGGTTCCAAGAAAATATTAAGTTATATGCTTTTGGCATGGTCAGTCCTCCAGTTTGGAGGCTATGTGATTGCTGGGTTCTCTACACTTCTTCTGTATCGGATTTTACTTGGCTTCTCTGAAGGAGGTTTTGCTCCGGCATCGCTTAGACAATTGTTTGCCTATTTCCCTCCAAACATGCGGGCTAGGGCGACAACCATTTTCACCACCGGTGCAACGGTTGGCGCTTATGCTGTTGCCCCTTTGGTTGTGGCCTTAATTCATATGACAGGTTGGAGGCACACGTTTGCCATCATGGGACTATGCAGTTTGGTTCTTTTTGTCGTATGGACTATTGTTGTCCCTAAGCAGAGTCCCAAGCTTCAAGAAGTAGAAAAGGAGTCCGTCTCTACTCCCAAAAGCAAATTCACTTGGTCAGAATTTTATCCGATTTTGTTATCACGAACTTGCTTATTAACCTTATTTGCTACATTTGGATTCTTTTGCCTGTCAAGTTGGATGCAGATTTGGATGCCAATATACTTCGTCAAAGTGGCTCACATCTCAGAAATGGGGATGGCGTATGCTACGTTATTGATCGGAGCGAGTTCAGTGCTAGTCTCGATCACAATGGCAACCATCTCTGACC
Source organism: Neobacillus niacini (assembly GCF_031456445.1). Taxonomy (GTDB): domain Bacteria; phylum Bacillota; class Bacilli; order Bacillales; family Cytobacillaceae; genus Neobacillus; species Neobacillus niacini_I. The sequence goes on from NZ_JAVDUQ010000002.1 coordinate 291,072, forward strand.
GCGTATTTAAGAAAACACAAAATCTTCGTATGGCACGGGTGTGGGTAACAGGGATTGGGATGCTGATTGGTGCTTTATTTATTGGCTCACTTTGCTTTATTCACTCTCCAGTGTGGTCTGTTATCGCGATTGCGCTAGGATATGGGCTGTCATTCCTTATTATGTCAACCTCACATATCATTATGAGCCATCAGCTTCCCGAACGTACGTCCACTCTCTCAGGGGTGATCGTAGCTTTTCAGAATATTGCCGCAATGATATGCCCGATTGTTACTGGATTTATGATTGAATTTGCTGGAAAAGATAATGTGACTCAAGGGTTTAATTATTCTTTTTTGATGATCTCTTTGATTATTCTGATTATCTCCATCCTATTTACGATTTTTGTTTATCCGGATCGAAAAATGGAAACAGTCAATTTGGTTAAAATGGAGGAGGCAACGTCGGGTTCCTAAGGAGAATGGGTTTGATAGATGAAAAAGGAAAGAACTTTGGGTAAGGAGGAAACATAATGGATTTTACCGGGAAAGTTGTATTAATCACAGGTGCGGCAGGAGGAATTGGCAAGGAAACGGCTCGTATATTTGCACGACAAGGAGCGAAATTGGCGTTAGTCGATTTGGATACACAAGAACTAGAATCGCTTGCTAAGGAACTAGAATTAGAGGATTATTTGCTTCATACTGCCGATGTGACAAGGGAAGAGGAAGTAGAGCAGTTTGTGCAGGAAACTAAGAAGAAGTATGGAAAAATTGATGTTTTCTTTAATAATGCTGGAATAGAAGGAAAGATAGCTTCAATCTTAGAAACTTCTTCCGCGGAATTCGATAAGGTGCTGAATGTCAATTTAAAAGGTGCATTTTTGGGATTAAAGCATGTTATGGCGATCATGGTGGAGCAAAGATCAGGAAGTATCATCAATTCGGCATCCATTACTGGATTGAGGGGTGCCGTCGGCTTGGCTCCCTATTCTGCATCAAAACATGCAGTGCTCGGATTGACTAAAACAGCAGCCTTGGAATCGGCAAAAATGGGGGTTCGAGTGAATGCGATTTGCCCCGGCTATGTAGATACTCGGATGATGGAGGCGATTGAAAAAGGAAAAGCTCCAATGCATGCGAATATTGTAAGAGAACAAACGGAGGCAAAGGTACCGATGAACCGCTATGCACGGCCGGATGAAATTGCAGATCTTGTTTTATTTTTAGCATCAGATCATGCTTCTTTTATTACAGGGAGCCATTATGTTATTGATGGTGGGCTATTGTCATAAAAAGAACAAATGGATCGAGAACCGGTAAGACGATTCAAGGGGCTATTTCGAAGAAAATAGTCCCCTTTTAAAGGCTTCTCTATTTGTCATTGGAATGGTCAAACAAATGAAGCAACGTTATCGATACAATGGCAAGCTCCTAAAACTAGATGATTAGATCGCCTGAATAATGCTTATTCAAAAATTAATGAACTGGGAATGAATGAGGAAGATTATTGGTGGTACTTAGAGCTTCGCAAATACGGTGGTACGAAGCATTCCGGTTATGGTTTAGGCTTTGAACGCTTAATCATGTACCTAACAGGTATGTCCAATATCAGAGACGTAATCCCATTCCCAAGAACAACAGGAAATGCAGATTTTTAATTTAAAATAAAAGAAGACCCATATGGGCTTCTCAGATTGTCAAGAAAGGGTATTTTTCTCGGCAATTTTTTATTATGTCTGAATCTAAACTACCGCTTTTTCAATAAATATTTGTACCTGCTAACTGGCCTGTTGATTTCCGCTCCGGGTGCTTCGCTTTCCGCGGGCGTGCCGGGGAGCCTCCTCGTCGCTTCGCTCCTGTGGGGTCTCCCCTGCCCCGTACTCCCGCAGGAGTCTTCGCACCCTCCGCTCCAATCAACAGTATCAACCTAATAAATTGCCACACACTTTTTTTAGCCTAGCCAAGTGAGTGATAAACTTTTTTATATTTTGGCAGGCTGCAGTTAGGAGAGCCTGATCACTTACATTCTTCTATCCCCTTACCTGGCGGTAGCGAAGCCCATGCAGCTCTATTGAGTCTGCGAAGCTCCGCTCAATTTTTTCCTTTCTAAATTTATAAAGAATTTTTCCCTATTTAGGTAAGCGATTTAACCTAAACTTTTCTTTGTGCTCCTCTCATACATGTCGTGTTACGACTTTTACCTTATTCTTTGAGCGTGTACATTGGGATAGTAATGGGCAATTCTCACACTTCTTCGAATTAGATTTGTATTCTCTATTTCCCTCCCTGGTTGTTGTCCGATATGATAATTCTTGGGTATTGGAGCAATGTATAGATCTTGTTCTTTATCATATGTAAATTTCGATTTAGGGAATAAGCTGGTAGTGGGATGAAGCCGAATGATGCGGAACTGGATCATGGAATTTTAAACCTAAAAACCAACGGTAGGCAATGTTCATTTTAATTTCTCTATCAAGTTGTCTTTTAGAACGAATACCAAAAAGATATTCAATGAATATCTTTTTAAAAAGAATGAGGGGATTGGATGGACGGCCGCTATCCCTTTATTAAAAGGCATTCATGAACGTCTATCACTACCTTCTCTCCGCTATGAAACCATGGGTGCGGGGTATGATTACGAACCTATTTATAACCAGATTCACCAAATGGGGCATCAAGCTGTTACTGCTTATAATAAACGCAATGAGCCTGAACCGATTGGTTTTGATAAACATTTCGCACCTACATGTGTCCGTGAACATTCATATCGCTATGATTGTTATTTTTATAAATAGGTTTTGTGAAGGATAACTATTGATAAAAAAGTTGATTGGAGCGGAAGGTGCGAGACTCCTGCGGGAGCAGCGGGACAGGTGAGACCCACAGACGCAGAGCGCCGAGGAGGCTCACCGCCCGCCCCGCGGAAAGCGAGCATCCTGGAGTGAGTGGAAATCAACCTCTGCTCTCTTTTTGTTTAATAGCAACAAAGTTTACGAAAACAGCCGAAATAAAAATTAAAAAAGCAACCAAATTCTGAAGGTCTGTGCTTCTTTAAAAAAAGGAATTATGAAATTGATTCAGTTTTGAGGAAAATCTATATTGAATACCGCAGAGTTGATTGGAGCGAAGCGCCTGGAGAGGAAATCAACGAACCTGTTGAAAAGCATATTTATTAAAAACAAATCAACGCGGTGAAATGTGAAAAATAAGAATAAAATAAAAGGCTATCGAAAGTTTTTCGACAGCCTAAGAAGACCTATGTTAGCCTTCTTTTATTTTTGTTAATTTGAGAAGAGTTGAATTACGGACGCTGTAATTCCTCCTCGAAGAAAAAAGTCGTCGGATGCTCTTTAACAACATAAGAATATCTTTTCATGTTTTTTACATATTGCCATTTTAAAATCGTAACCATTTCTTCCGTGCCTTTAATATATACAATCTCTCCACTGTTATAGCGGTTATTTGAACTTCCCAAATTAACACCCCATTTAATATTCTACCTCCATTATACTATAGTATGAAAAAATACTCCTTGTTATAAATAAGGAACTTTATAATTTTATGGAAAAATATCCCTCATCTATCTATTACCTTCCAATTTTTAATTAGTATGTTATACTAAATAAAAAGTGAGGTGTCATTTTGACGAATTATAGGGCGAAAAAGAGTAACCTCAAAGAATTATTATCAAAAAACAGTATGGATTTAGACAGCTTGGAAAGGAATACGAATATTCCTAAAAGTCAGCTCAATGGGTACTTATCCAAGAAGGTAATGAATTTGAATAATGCCATGACGATTTCCAAAGAATTGAATTGCCAGATTGAAGATCTATATGTTTGGACATCAGACGATGAATAATATTTCCTAAAAACAGGCTCAGAATTGGGTCTGTTTTTTAATTTGTATAAGATATTAAATTTATTATTAATGTACAAATTAATAATTTTAATAAATTTAAAAGTTTTTATTGATTATTTAACTTTTTATATTTCATTTTTTAATTTTGTAGTGTATGATATGGATATATTAGGAAAGGAGAACCACATGACCTATCCACTAATAACAAATTGTCCGGTTTGCAGTAATCAATTAACCATTATGAAGCTGCAATGTACTCATTGCCATACTACAGTGGAAAATGAATTTGAATTATCGAAATTTTCTGCTCTTGCTCAAGAACAGCTTCATTTCATTGAAATTTTTCTAAAATGCCGTGGAAACATCAAGGAAGTTGAAAAGGAACTTGGGATATCTTATCCAACTGTTCGTGGAAAATTGGATGATATTATAAGTTCGTTGGGCTACACCGCAACAAAGAAAACGGAAATGGATAAGAAAAAAATTGTCTCCATGCTTGAAAGAGGGGAAATTACCGCCGAAGAAGCCATTCAGTTAATAAAAGAGGGGGATTCCTAAATGAAAGAGGAAATTTCACGAGTGCTTACAATGGTCGAGGAAGGAAAGCTGGATAAGGAGAAGGCAACAGAATTAATTAACGCGTTACAGGGAAAAGAAAATCCCGTTCAATTAAGAAAAGAAACACCCTATCTTAATAAAATGCTCAAAATCAGAGTTACTTCTGAAGAAGGCGATAATGTTAATGTTAACTTACCAATTAAATTGGTAAAGGCAGTTTTAAAAGTGGGAACGAGTATTGCGGAGAAAATTCCGGAAGCAGAAAAATATGTAAAGGATATTAATGTTGACCTTTTAATTGAGGCAATCGAAAATGAAGTGGATGGTCAAATTGTTGATATCACTTCAGCCAAAGGCGAGAAAGTATTTGTGATTATTGAGTGATGCCATGTTAAAAGTGAAAATTAAAACAAAGAATCGAAAATTTACTGTTCCTGTCCCTTATGCTCTTTTAGCCATGATCAGTGCAATTCTTACATCAAAACGAATGTTAAGATATGCAAATAAAGCAATAGAAAAAGAAGGAAAATCTTTTAAGGTCCCGAAAATAGACAGAAAAGATTTAAAACCCCTGCAGGATGCACTTTTTGAGTATAAAGGATTAGTATTGGTAGAGACAAAATTAAAGGATGGAACAGAAGTCACGGTTAAGCTTTAAGTAGCGTTCTTGAAGGGTTGGAGTATTGCTTTTTTTCTATATAGGAAGGAATAAAAAAATAGCACGCCGAAGCGTGCTATTTTAAATCAGTTATTTAAATCACATTGATCTAAAGGAATTAATTTCGTCTTCTTTGTAAATTTGTATCCAAGCCAAAGGACGATAAACAATGGCAATCCGATATAGGAGACTAATACACCATTCCAATCAATATGGTCACCCGTAAACGCGGAATAGTTTTGTCCTAAAACGACGAATCCACATACGACAAAAGCGAAAATGGGACCAAATGGGAAAAACTTTGATTTATATGGAAGTTTGCTTAAGTCTCTGCCTTGTGCAACATAGGCTCTACGGAAACGGTAATGACAAATTGCAATTCCAAGCCAAGCGATGAAACCTGACATTCCTGAAGCATTTAATAACCAAATATATACTGTTCCATCTCCAAAGAAGGAAGCAAGAAATGCAATAGTACCAACTAAGGTAGTGACAATTAAAGCATTAACGGGTACACCATTTTTATTTAATTTGCCAAGGAATTTTGGGGCTTTACCTTGACGTGCTAAATCCCAAAGCATACGGGTTGAGGCATACATACCTGAATTTCCTGCTGATAATACGGCAGTTAAAATGACAGCGTTCATGACAGATGCTGCAAAAGCAATACCTGCTTTTTGGAATACGAGCGTGAATGGACTAACTGTTACGTCACTGTTTGCAAGGTTACCGTTTGTATAAGGAATTAATAATCCGATGACCAAAATGGCTAAAACATAGAATAAAAGAATACGCCAGAATACTTGTCTAACAGCACGAGGAATTGATTTTTCCGGATTGTCTGTTTCACCTGCAGCCACTCCAAGAAGCTCAGTGCCTTGGAAAGAAAATCCTGCTGCCATAAAGATACCTAACATGGTCATGAATCCGCCATGGAATGGAGCATCACCTACCGTGAAATTCTTGAAGCCAATCACATGTCCGCCCATAATACCGAATATCATTAAGGTTCCAGTAATAATAAAGATGACAACCGTAACAACTTTAATTAAGGAGAACCAATATTCTGCTTCACCAAAGCCTTTTACTGAAATAAAGTTTAATAGAAACATAATCGCTAAAAAAATGGCACTCCACAAAATAGATGGGGTGTGCGGGAACCAAAACTTCATAATCATTGTAACTGCGGCTAATTCTGCTGCAATGGTAATCGCCCAGTTATACCAGTAGTTCCAGCCAAGCGCAAATCCTAGGGAAGGATCAACAAATTTAGTTGCATACGTACTAAAGCTTCCGGCAACCGGCATATAGGCACCCATTTCGGCTAAGCTTGTCATTAAAAAGTAAACCATAATCCCAATGACCAGATAGGAAAGAATCGCCCCACCAGGACCGGCAGTAGCGATCGAGCCGCCGCTAGCAAGGAATAATCCGGTTCCGATTGTCCCTCCAAGTGAAATCATTGTGAGATGGCGAGCTTTTAAGCTGCGTTTTAATCCAGATTCTTCTTTATTAGAAATAAGAATATCAGCATTCGTATTTTCTTTTAATACACGTGAAGTTTGCATATTATTTTTACTCCTTTTCTTTTACTGTCTAGTTACAGCATCAAAAAAAGATGCTATAGCTTTCTAATAGGAAGGAGTTTGGAATAAAAAATGCCACCGAAGTAGATTCAGGTGACATATCAATACCCCGCATCATACCTTCCGAAAGATAGCTCAACACGATTAGCTGGTAGAACTAATCATGACAGTTCTGTTCCTATTCGGAGACAGCCCCAGCATGCTTTTTTAAGAGATAAAAGCACACTTCGGCAGCTTTTCCTTTCAAACGGAGTTAATGATGTCTCTGGCATCTCGTCCGCTTTACTAATAAAAACCGCGACCTCTACCTCATCGGTTTGATGAGGATTTACATTTTAAGTTAATATATTACTAAAGTATAAATATTATTGAGGAATTGTCAATTGTTTTACTCGAAGAATAATTTCCATCAAAATAAGGAAAAATACAACTATGAATAAATAGTACGTATCTTACATAAAAATTCAATTTTATTAGGGATTTTTCAATAATATTGGTAAAATATCCGAAAAGATTAATAAAAGAAAATTTAAATTTGTCTGATAATTGTATATTATTGTAAAAAACTATTAAATTTACTTGGACTCCGAGAATAGGTATGATATTTGAAAAGGATAGATAGTAGGAGGGACACTTTCTTGCAATTTCTTGGAATACTTCTCGGTTCTCTCATTGTAGCGTTGGGATTTAATCTTTTCTTAATTCCTCATCAAGTCTTAAGTGGTGGAATGAGCGGAATCTCCATGATTTTGGGGATGATCACCCCGCTTAATACAGGATTTGCGAATTTCCTTTTAAATCTTCCATTATTAATTATCGGATATAAAATGCTAGGCAAAAAATTTATTATTCAATCAATCCTATCCGTAATCATTATTTCAGTTGGTCTTTATATCATTCCCGTTCATGCCATCGCTGAAGATAAAATACTTTCTTCTATATTTGGTGGGGCAATAACCGGACTGGGTGTCGGGATGGTATTTCGCTGTTCTGGTTCAACTGGCGGATTCGATATAATTAGCATGATACTAGCGAGAAAAATGGATTTTCCAATTGGTACGCTTTTATCTGGTATGAACGGTGTAGTGATAATTATCAGTGGATTTCTATTTAATTGGGATACAGCACTCAATACATTAGTCTCCATTTTTGTTACCGGAAAAGTAGTGGATGCCATTTACACAGATCACGCTAAGCTGACCATTATGATTATTACAGAAAAAGGCGAAGAAATGCGGAAACATCTGCTGACTAATTTGTACAGAGGTTTAACGATTATGGATGGAGTGGGCGGATACTCCAATAACAAAAGGAATATTTTAGTTACGGTTATTTCCAGGTATGAATTAAATGATGTTAAAAATCTCATCTCTGAGGTGGATTCTTCAGCTTTTGTCAATATTACTGAAACAATCGAAGTAATGGGTCTGTTTCATCGGCCAAGTCCAAATTAAGCAAAAGGCTTGTACTTATTAGGTACAATCCTTTTGCTTTTTAATTTTCCCTATTTTTAACCCATTTTATTATGGCATTAATTACTTCTTCAAGTTCCGTTCCTGCTTTTGTTAGTTCATATTCCAGCTAAGAAGAAATCAGAGAAATGCTAACGGAAGCAAAGCCCCAGAAGAAGCAAGGAAAAATATCGCTTCTTTTGACGCTGGACTTGTATCCATGCAGTTAATGTTAATTGCGAAAGATAGAGGCTATGATACCGTTACAATGTGCGGCTTTAACAAGGAAGAATTTGCAAAAAGATTTAATGTTTTTGACCGCTTTTTTCCGGTTGTGCTAATTTCGGTAGGAAAAGCGGCAGGTACTGCTTATAAAACGACAAGAATGCCTTTAGATGAAGTATTATTAGAATATATTTAATGTAAAATAACCCCGCAGCCGGGGTTATTTTTTTGTCCCAATATCTTAAGAAAGAAAAAAAACAAAAAATTTACAAATCTGTTATACTAAAAAAGTAAGAATTGTCGAAAAATGCTGTTTTTTTCTAGAAAAGAAGATCAAGTAGAGTAGAGGGGGAGGAAAGCTTGCGTTCCATTATTTTAGGCATCCTTGCCGCTTTCTTTTTTGCATTTACCTTCATATTAAATCGGGCAATGGATTTATCTGGAGGAAGTTGGATTTGGAGTGCCTCATTAAGATATTTTTTCATGCTTCCATTCCTTTTAGTGATTGTAATGGGGAGAAAAAATTTAAAACCGCTTCTCAGTGAAATGAAAAATCAACCTTGGTTATGGTTCAAATGGAGTTCTATAGGTTTTGGTCTGTTTTATGCACCGATTTGTTTCTCGGCATCATTTGCTCCTGGATGGTTAATTGCGGCTACCTGGCAAATTACGATTATATCCGGCTCTTTATTAGCACCGCTATTTTATGAAACGGTAATGACCAATAAGGGTCCAAGGCAAATGAAAGGGAAAATTCCCTTAAAAGGATTAGCCATGTCTGGCATTATCTTGCTTGGAATCGTTCTTATGCAAATCGAACAAGCCGGTCATCTTTCAATGATGAATATTGCATTAGGAGTTATACCGGTTGTAGTTGCTTCAGTCGCCTATCCATTGGGAAACCGAAAGATGATGGAGGTTTGCGGCGGCAGATTGGATGTTTTTCAAAGAGTTTTAGGGATGACATTGGCCAGTCTCCCATTTTGGATTGTTTTAGCGGTTTATGGACTGATCACAGTGGGTCCCCCAAGTACGTCTCAATCCATTCAATCAGGTCTCGTTGCGATTTCTTCTGGAGTCATTGCAACGGTTTTATTTTTCCATGCTACGGATCTTGTACGAGGAAATATGCAAAAACTGGCGGCTGTTGAAGCAACGCAATCCATGGAGGTGCTATTTGCATTAATCGGTGAGCTAATCCTGCTAAACACAGAACTGCCGTCCGCTTTATCGTGGGGGGGAATCTTTTTGGTTATGGCGGGAATGATTCTCCATAGTTATATCTCCCATAAAATGGTGGTACCGCGTAAAATGAAAATAAACGCTTAAAATGTGAAGAGATCCTTATCTTTGAATAAGGATCTTTCTTTTTAACCATTCAAATAAGGCGCTAACTGATCGATAGCATTTTGGACAATGGCTGCATTTTTCGTATACATGTCCTTTGATTCCTTACAGTTAGTGGCAAGCGAAAATAATTCCAAGTCTGCATGAGTTTTTTTCAGCATCGCCATTAACAGTGGACGTTGCTGGGGATTTGGGACTTGTAATTTATCATCATAAATATCAATTGTTAATTCCCCGTATGAGTCCACCTGTCCGATGAATACATTATCAAGTGTAACCCCGAGTTTTTCTAATTCTGTAGTAAGCCAGCCACGGCTTTTTCCTGAAGAACGAAGTGCTTCATCTAAAATTTTTCCGTCCATAATAATCGTTTGGGGCTCTTTTTCATTTGCCGTTTTCATTTGCAAATCTTTTGGAGTGAGCGGTCGATTCTCTTTTTTCAACAAAGCACTTAAATTTCCTCTTGGTTCAAGTACCGCAAATTCGACATCTGCGATTCTAAAAATGTCCTTTTGCCTGAGAAGGGCTGATAATTCATCAATTGTGTACTTTTCCTTTTTTAAATTTTCTTCTAAAACCCGTCCGTCTTTAATAACGACGGCTCCCCTACCATCCATGACATCACGGAACTTTTTGCTTTTTAATGAAAGGATATCTCCTAAAAAGGTTACAAGTCCAAAAACAATAATTGCAATTGCTCCATGCACCATATTACTCTCTAATCCGGTTACCACCTCACCTGCAATACTTCCAATGGTGATTCCTGCAACATATTCGAAAAAGGAGAGCTGAGAAATTTGTTTTTTTCCAAGGAGCTTTGTGGTTAAAAATAATAGTAATAAGAAGATTAGTGATCGAGCAATAATTAAAACCCATCCAGGCATCTTTTCTCACCTCAATCCATTATCCTTTGTATTGTGGTTCTTGACGTTCAAGTTCATATACCCTTGACTGAATGTCTTTTTTTACATGTTCAAATGTAAGGGCAGTCTCATGAAATACTCTTTTCGCTTCCTCATCAAGTGAATTCAGAGCTAGAGCTGATAACTGTGCTTCAATATCTTTAAGCGTTGCAAGAGTGGTCTTTACATTAGAAGCAATGGTCACAATGCATCTTCCTTTCTTGAAGGACTTTAATATGTAGTGGGATTCACGATTGAAATGAAAAATGGGTTGGCAGAAACGCCAACCTATTTTCTTCTTATTGGTTATATTGTGGCTCTTCAGATTGAATTTCTTGTAGGCGCGGCTCCAAGCTATCTAATACTGATTGAGTTTGCTGGGCAGCTTGTTGATAAAGCTGTTTTGCATTTTGGTTATCAGTGGCTAATGCGAAGGTTTCAAAACTTGCTTGGGCACTTTTTAAGCTGGCTAAGGCTTGCTTTACTTGTGTTCCGACTGTCATCTAATAATCCCTCTTTCATCAATGATTTCAAGTACAAAAGTAGTATGCGGATTTGCACCGTTGCCTATGTACATTTTTATTTTCTTTTTTCAAAATTTCGTGCATATAGATAAGCAGTAGGAATTTTTTATTATGGAGGGAAGAGTGTGAGAGAAAAAATCGGAAAAGATGATTTTGTTCAGGGGTTTGTTCCGAATCATAATCATGGGTCAGTTGATTATACGGGGATAAGTGGAAAACATTTACATCAATGTTTAGATGTGACATCACCTGCAATCCCAACCCAAGATGGGGGTCATATTCACTATACAGAAGGATACGTTTTATTTGAAGATGGCCACACCCATCATTATCGGGCATATTCAGGTCCAGCGATTCCGGTTGGCAAAGGTATGCATGTTCATTATTATGATTTTCACACTTCTGAAGCTGATGGTCATACTCATCATGTGAAAGGTGTTGATCAGCCTGCACCAGGCACGAAATAACTAAATCAAAAAGGTCTCTCTTCCTGAGAAGAGAGACCTTTGATGTTTAAACTCCCTCTTTTCCATTGGGAAAAGGAGGGAGTTTTTTACCTAATTCAGTATTTTCTTTAGGTAAGGGTGAAATATTTTGTTGTTGACATACTAAAGGGAAACTATTTATAATTCTATCTTGTAATAAATCATTTCGCATACGAAATATTTGATTAGAAAACATTAGATTGCCGAGGGAAAGGAGGAAGAAATGTACGAATTAAATAACGTAATAGTTGAATCATTTTCTGAAATTAACAAGGCCATTTATAGGCTTGTAAAATCAGAGGCAGATCGAATGGGCATTACGGTGGTTCAACTAAAGGCTCTCTATAGAATTTCCTCAAACCCTAATATTGGTTTGGGCGACCTTGCGGATAAATTAAGGTTAACAAACAGTACAGTTAGCGGGGTTATCGATCGATTAGTTCATAGTGAATTAGTGGAGCGGATTGTTCCGCCTGAAAATCGCAGAGCGGTGTCGATTCATTTAACACTAGCTGGAAAAGAGTTATTAGATCAAGTTTATTCTTCTGAATCTGTCTTAATAAAAAAATTAAATGATGTGATGGCCTTACCAAAAGAAGAAATTGAACATCTATTAAGTTTACACAAGCTTATCTTATCGAAGCTTTCAATTAAGGAGGAATAATTTTTTAATGAACGTAAAACGGATGGTTTTGTTAAATATTTTAATTTTAATTATCTTAGTTGGAGGGGGTTTTGCAGCCTATTCCTACTATAACAAAACAGTAAATTATTTATCTACAGATAATGCTCAAATTGCAGGGCAGCAGGTTACAGTTGCTGCACCAGCCAATGGAAAATTAACAGATTGGACAGGAAATGTCGGCGATCATTTTTCCAAAAATGAAAAAATCGGAACGATTCTTTCTGCAGGAACGGGGACAGGGGCAGCTGCTGCACCAACTTCCATTAATATAACCCTTCCTTCTAGTGGAACAGTGGTGCAAACAAACGCCGTTAAAAACTCCTTTGTAGCTGCTGGCACTCCACTTGCTCAAGTATTTGATCTTGATAAATTATGGGTAACAGCCAATATCGAGGAAACCTCCATTGATGAAATAGCTGAGGGACAAGATGTTGATATTTATGTCGATGCATTTCCAAATACAACATTAAAAGGAACCGTTGAGAAAATGGGTCTTGCCACTTCAGGTACTTTTTCGTTATTACCAAGCTCAAACAGCACTGGAAATTATACAAAAGTTACCCAGGTTATTCCTGTTAAAATTTCAATTGATGATAACAAAGGACTACAAATTATCCCTGGTATGAACGTGACCGTGAGAATTCATAAGTAGGTGATACAGATGTCTTTATATATCACGGTTTATGTCATTTTAAGCATATTGGTGTTATTACTTTTAAATTTTATGTTTATGAAAAAAAGCAGAAAACAACAGAAGCGTTCTGTAAATGATTCAACCCTGGTCCGTCAGGAAGAGAATCACAAAAAAAACATGGAAGAACAAGTAGAAGATTTATTAAAGGAATCCACGATTACAGAACCTGCACTTGAATATGTAGAAGCAAATGTGGAACCAATTGAGGAAGAGGAGCCATCAATATTATCCAGGGTGAAAGAATCGAAAAAGGAAGTAGGAAAAGGAAAGATTCTTACCGCTTTGATGTTAGGTGCCTTCGTTGCGATCTTAAACCAAACACTGCTCAATGTTGCCATACCACATATCATGTCAGATCTAAATATTTCAGCAACAACGGTTCAATGGTTATCCACGGGCTATATGCTTGTGAACGGAATTTGTATCCCGATCACAGCCTATCTAATTGAAAAGTTTGGTACAAGAAAGTTATTTATTACGGCGATTATACTTTTTACAATCGGGTCGTTTATCTGTTCGTTTTCAACAAACTTTAGCTTCCTTATGTTGGGAAGGATTGTTCAAGCATCAGGTGCAGGTATCATTATGCCACTCTTGATGACTGTTTTCTTTGTCATTTTTCCTCCTGAAAAGCGCGGAATGGCGATGGGGATGTTGGGGATTGTTATGCTGTTTGCCCCTGCTATTGGTCCAACCTTATCAGGTTGGCTGATTGAGCATTATTCTTGGAGATTATTGTTCGATATTGTTATCCCAATTGGTATCATTGATTTAATCTTAAGCTTTTTATGGATGAGGGATGTCACGAAAATTACTAATCCCAAATTCGATTTCCCAGGGGTATTATTTTCAACATTAGGATTTGGTTTTCTGCTTTATGGATTTAGTGAAGCCGGAAGTAAAGGCTGGTCGAGCGGTACAGTAGTGATCTCCCTTGTCATTGGTATTGTCGCATTAATTGCCTTTGTCATTCGCGAGCTTTCAACCGATCATCCAATGTTAGAACTGCGCGTCTTTAAATATGATATTTTCGCATTAACGACGATTATTAGTATGATGATTAATATGGCGATGTTTGGCGCAATGATTTTACTGCCAATCTATCTGCAAAATATTCGCGGCTTTACTGCATTGGAATCAGGTCTTCTGTTACTTCCAGGAGCAATTGTGATGGGGATTATGTCGCCGATCTCCGGTGCATTATTTGATAAAATCGGAGCAAGATGGTTAGCCGTTGTCGGATTAACGATTACGGTCATCACAACTTGGCAATTTACTACCCTAAGTATGACAACAAGTTATTCTCATATTTTATTTCTATATGTTATGAGGATGTTTGGAATGTCATTTTTAATGATGACGGTTATGACCGAAGGCCTAAACCAATTGCCGCGTCATCTTGGCGCCCATGGTACTGCTGCCTCCAATACTGCACGGCAGGTTGCAGGAAGTATTGGAACAGCGTTTCTGGTTACGGTTATGTCGACAAGACAGGGTGCTCATATGGGTGAATATTCAAACCTCATTACGAGTACAAACCCATTTATCGCAGGAAAGGTATCACAAATTGGTCAAGGTATTGCAGCTCTTGCCCATGTGCCCTTAGAGACTGGTAACCAACTGGGATTGTTTATGATTTATGGGCAGACAATGAAACAAGCAACCATTGAAGGAATCAATGATTCATTCGTTGTTGCAACAGCTATAGCAGCAGTTGCGCTAGTTCTTGCTTTCTTTATTAAACGCGCACGTATAAAAGAACAATAATCAAGGTAATAGGGCTCAGCGATTACTGAGCCCTATTTTTTATAATAATTTCCAAATATTTCACATTTTTGTCACAGGTAATCGGTAGATACTCACTTTTCGGTGCTATACTATAGGTGTAGAGATTAATAAAATAAATAAACATCTTAGGAGACTCAACCATACGTGTTCGTTCCGTTTGTGAACGAGTAGTAAGGAAATCTGTACCAATACTTGGATAGGAGGAGCGATGGATTAATAAAATGGAAAGGGTGAATGCCAATATTAATAATCTTAACCTTTTTCCAATTAAGTATTTCATTGCCATGAGACCGAACCAAATGGAATGGAAATGAGTCTTTAAAACGGTAATACATCAAAAAAATTGTTTCTTTTTAGGAATTTGAATTCCATTTACCATGAGAATTAATTCCTTCAACGGAACAAACACCCATCGGCTGATTGTTTAAAACTTCCAGAAAAATCGGAAGGGTAATGAATAAACAAATTGGCAGATGTCATGGTTGGGTCCCCTAAGATGTTTTATACCTTTAAGCTGCCAGCTCTAACGGCAGCTTTTTTATTTTTTGGATATTAAATGTCAATGTTGATTTACTATGTAGAGCTTTGTACTGTTTTTTTAGGAATAAACACAGATATTATAGGAAAAAATTAGGGAGAAGGAGTTGATTTGTTTATGTTGAACGGAAAGGATAAGAAAAAGGAACCCACTGTTGCACCTGGAATGGATGATCAAGAAGAACTAGGGCAAAGTGCGACAGAAGAAGAGGTTGATAGAGGAGAATACACAAGTGTCACGACCCTTTCATATGATGAAGTAGATCCTAGTTAATTTTTCAATCGTTCTGCCTGTAAAACCAGGCAGATTTTTTGTGCATTATTGAACAAATAGATATTAATATCATCCATAGTCCGATATACTTAAAGAAGAACATCCATTGAAAGGGGAAATTTAATGTCAGAAATTCAAAATATTTCTTTAGCTGAACAGCAGGAAGCGTTTATGGAAAGAATGCAGCACAGAAGACTAACGAAAAGAAAAATATTTCAAAGAATCTTGTTAATCACGCTCGGGGCGGCATTAATGGGAGTTGGGCTTGAAATTTTCCTCGTTCCCAATAATGTAATTGATGGAGGTATTACTGGAATTTCCATTATGCTTTCCTATATTACCGGATGGAAAATAGGTATCTTCCTCTTTATTCTAAACATCCCGTTTTTCTACATTGGATATAAACAAATTGGAAAAACCTTCGCTTTATCCACTCTTTATGGAATTATTATTCTTTCCATTGCTACCACATTACTTCATCCAGTCCCTGCCTTTACGCAGGATATTCTGCTTGCAACAGTGTTTGGGGGGATTATTCTCGGAATAGGAGTTGGAATTGTCATTCGTTATGGAGGTTCTTTAGACGGAACTGAAATCCTTGCCATTCTTTTTAACAATAAACTCCCGTTCTCGGTTGGGGAAATTATTATGTTTTTTAATCTCTTCATTCTTGGCAGTGCCGGCTTCGTCTTTTCATGGGATCGGGCTATGTATTCATTAATTGCCTATTTTGTTGCTTACAAAACGATTGATATCACGGTTACCGGCCTTGATGAATCAAAATCGGTTTGGATTATAAGTGACAACGCTAAACAAATAGGGGATGCCATCATGAGCCGTCTTGGTCGCGGCGTGACTTACATGAAGGGGGAGGGTGCCTATTCCGGCGATGATAAAAAAGTAATTTTTTGTGTTATCAATCGTCTTGAAGAGGCAAAATTAAAGGAAATCGTTTCCGAAAATGATGATCATGCCTTTTTAGCCGTTGCGGATATCGCTGAAGTCCGTGGTGGAAGATTTAAGAAAAAAGATATTCATTAGAAGCTTATAATAGCTTCTTTTTTTTAGGTCCGGAAATATTATTTTCCATGTCAGAAACAGAGTAACTACGCGAAGAATTTTGTCGTTTGCTGATGAATCAAAAGAGGAAATAAAATGGATTTTGTCGTAATATGCGCTTACCTAGGAAATATTATCAGAAAATACAGGAAATTATCCGGCTAAAAAAATGGCAGAATCTCGCTGCCATCTTTTTAGCCGATAGAAAGCATAGCTTTCCTATCAGGCATAACTGCAACTACGCCTCTGTCTTCGCCCTTAGGGCCTCGCCAGTGGGCGAGTTTACTTTATGAAAGTTAAAATAATAACTCATATACTTCATTTAATTCATGCGCTCTTTTTTCATCTTGTTCTTCTTTTGCATATTTAATTTCTCTTGGCAGGATGTCATTTAAAAATTCAATTTCTTTTTGATTTAAATGCCGAACAAAATCCCCTTCAGAGGAAAATTGACCTTCTGATACCTTTCGAAATAGATGCCGGCCCTGTGAATGATGCTCGTCATTGTAATTTGACAATATTTCACGAAGATATCCCAAAGTTTTGTCCATATTTCATTTCACCAAACCTTTCACGTTCTTATTTTTTAACGGAAAAGTTTTTATATACGTTCAATTGTGAGGGAAGTGAAAGAAAAAAGAGCAAGCTCGGAAGCATTGCTCTAAATGTAATTAAAAGAAGAAGAATGGGAAAAATGGAACACCAAACGGTACAAAGAAAGGTCTCCCGAAAAATGGACCAGGGAAAAATCCAAATCCATATCCTTCATTTGGTTGTTTTGAATTTAATTCAGCTACTTCAAAACCGTCCTCTTTTACCTTAACAATTTTTCCAATTACCCAGTCTCCCTTTTCGTTTTTAAATCGAATCATTTGACCTTCTAATTGACGTGCTTTTCCATAATCAAATTTCATGAAAAATCCTCCTTTCGTAAGGGACTTGCTATAAATTATGAAAAAAGTCCACAAGTTGAGAGGGCGATTAGCCATGTCTTGTCCTTTTAAATTCAAAAAAAGCCTTCCTTCACGGAAAAGGCTTTTTCAATCATTATTTTGTACATGTAATAATTCGATAGCTAAGTACATCCTGATATTTTAGAATCATATTGGCATGCATGTTGAAGATTGCAAATAATTCAGGTTCGAAGTTAGCCGAAAAATTGAATTCCGGTGCATGGTTCCCCTCAGCTAAGGACTGTTTTTGTGTTGTTACTTCAATATTTTTATATCCCGTTTTTTCTAATAGCTCTTTCCAATCTTTCTCTAACAATAAAGAATCCACTGCATAAAATTGTTTGATTTCTTGCTCTTCCTGCAATGAAAGCTTTTGGTTAATAGTCATTTCATTGGCAATAAAGCGACCTCCTTTTTTCAAAACCCGATAGAATTCTTTTAGAGTTTTTGGTTTATTCACAAAGGCCAAGACGGACTCCGATAAAACAAAGTCAAAGGAATTGTCGGGAAATGGAATTTCTTCAACGGATCCTTGAAAAATCTGAATCGGTAATTTCATTGTTTGAAATCGGTCTTTCGCTTTTTCAATCATGATTGGATTAATTTCCAACCCCGTAACATTTGCTTGGTATTGTTGGGCTAAAAATGCCGCAGTTTGCCCGGTTCCGCATCCAGCGTCTAATATATGTGATTGCTTGGTGATTTTTTCATTTGCAAGTAATTCCTTTGTTAATATGATACCACCGGGATGAGCACCGCCAACACCAAACTTGGCTAAAAAATCAAAATATGTTAAGGCTCCCACCAGACACACCACCCAAATCTCTTTTTTGCATACTATGTAAAAGGATGTGGATGGGTTCTTTTTCAAGGATATAATTTTATTTGATTTGATAATAATATTATTATGTAAACAAAAAAGTAAATCCCATTAACTCCCACTATAAGGAATTCTCAACTGCCACTATACTTGAAAGTGGGAGGGGATAATTTGTTCTATTTACTTGGTTTCCTTTTTTGTTTTGCCGGAATTTATTTTATTTATAAAGCACATAAAAATACAAAAGATGTTGTTTTAAATAACATAACGGTTTCACATTCAAAATTAACGGAAAAACCGCTTAAAATCCTTCATCTATCTGACCTGCACCTTGAAAATATTTCGGTTTCTCCGGAGGAATTGTATCAAACTGTCTCAAGTCAGCCAATTGATTTAATTGCGCTAACCGGTGATTTTTTAGATCGAAAAAGAAGTATACCAAAATTGGTTCCATATCTTTCAGTACTATCCCGTTTGAATCCGAGATTTGGAATGTTTGCTGTATTTGGAAACCATGATTATTATTTAAAAAATGAAAATTTCGTAGAGCTTAAACAAACATTAGAAGAAAATGGCTGTATTACCCTTCAAAATCAACACGTTTCTTTCAAAATTGATGGTAAAGTGATTAACGTTATTGGAATTGATGACCACCATTCACATAGAAGTGATGTGGAAAAATCATACAGGAACTTGGAAGAGGGCTACAATTTGGTTTTGACCCATGATCCTAATGTGGTTTTAAAAATGAAAAACTATCCATATGATTATCTTCTATCTGGTCACTTTCATGGCGGGCAAATCCATTGGCCCAAGCCTTATCATTTGCTAAAAATGGGGAAGCTTATTCGAATGAACATTATAAAAGGATTACATTACCATGAAGGAAAACCTTTTTATATCAGTGAAGGTTTAGGGCAAACAGGAGTGAATATCCGAATTGGCAGTCGTCCAGAAATAACCTACCATCAAATTTCGTAAAAGCCGGGGAACTTTTCCCGGCTTTTATCATTTTAAAATCCATAAACATATCCTGACATTACCATTGCTAAAAATGTGATTCTTAAACATCCTAAAAAGGAATACTGGGAGAAGGAGAGCAGGCCATGAGCATACGCCTAGCGATTTTATGGATTTGGAAATTAATTGATCCGCTATTTTATTTATGTTCACGATTACATTATATCCATGAAGAAAATAAGAAAAAGTCAATTTTTAGGGTGCGAATTACTAAATATAAAGGGAAAAACGTAATTCTTTCAGACGGTACGAAAATTTGCCGTAATGATCTTCTAATAAAGATTCATTTACACAATGTCCGACTCCTGAATGAATATATAAAAATTAAAAATGACTTGAACAGGGCAAGGCTGATCTATAAGATAGTACTAAGTTCGATGCCATCACTTGCCCTTTATGTAAACACTCATCCAAGAGAAGAGCAAATAAAAGGAATTATAGGAATCACGACAATTAATAAAGCGGTTGTACCTTTAGGGTTTGAAACTTTTAGACCAACAAACGGCCTATACCGACGTGTCAAAAAAGTCGGTCAACTGCCCATTTTTCTCCTTACAAAATCATCGTTCAGAAATTTTCAAAAAAATAAACTGAATTATTTATTGATGTCTAAAGATAAGCTTTATCAAAGATATGGGCGTAATCTCCTAACAAATAACAATCAATGAGGTGTTTTCCAAACATAAGCTGGATGAAAGTGCACAAATTAAGCTAATGAAAGGGTTAAACCTTTTCATTATAATTTGAAGGAGTGCTTTTGAGATGAGGAACGTAAAAATCCAGCCGTTTTTCAATATGTTTAAACGAAAACGAAAAAGTCGAGGGGCCATGTGGGCTTCCCTTTTTGGACTTGGAATAAGTGCCGCTGTTTATGGAGTTACAAAAGGAAAACGCAAAATTTCAGTACCTCCTTTACAAAATATGCAAAATATGGTGAAAACCTTTACTCCTAAAACTAATATAAGTATGATGGATAACGCTGCCTTAACAGAGTTTTCTGAGGAGTTATTAGAAAGTGCGTTAAGAAATAAAAGGCAATAGTGAAAAAAGTCCGCTTCTTTTAGCGGACTTTTTCAATATGGGGGATTCGGAACTTCTTTTGGCTGATAATTTATAACCTCAGAGGAATAAAGTTTAATGATTAATAAATTCCCAAGTGTTCTAGCACGAATTAATACCGGCTGATTGTATTTATTTTTAAATTCGAAGTCAGGTCCAAACCAGCTGACAGTTGCGTCACGTCCTTTAGGGATGTAAGGAACCTCTCTGGTGTGCGAAAACCGCTGGACAATTTGCAGACCTGCATTATCAACGGCATTAAAAAGGGTAGAGGATACCTGACAAATCCCCCCGCCAATATCTTCAGCGTATTCCCCCCTTACAATAACGGGAGCTCGTAAATACCCTTTTTCTGCTGTTCTTTTTCCAACCACACCGTTAAAGGAAAACTTTTCACCAGGAAAAACGACATAATTATTGATTGCTTTTACGGCTAATTTTATATTATTGGTTCTAGTTCTATTTCCCGAATTAAATGAGGTTACATATCGGCCAATTCGTTTACTTTTTATATCTGCTAATAATTCACTATCTACTCTTGGGTAAACAGACAGCATGGGAATTTCAAGGTTAACCGAGCTATTTCCAAAATAAAAGGCATAAAATTGCTCAGTAAACGCTTTGCGGTAAACTTGAAAACCAACCTGCTCCGCTACAATATTCCCATTGGTGTCAAGCTTAGCGTCTTGTGGAGGAACCGTTAATTGCTGATCCAGCTGGTCTAGAAATGAATTGTATTTTTTTTCAGCGATAATCGGTAACCCGGGATATTGATAGGAGAATTCTGCGCGCTTAACAACAGATATAGTTCGGCCATCCTTTGTAATCGACAATGTATCCTGAGGGAGCATTTGTCCCGTAAAAACCATTAATCCAAATAACCACGATAACATTTATCAACCCTCCTCATTTTAGGATGGTTCGAAAAAATGATTTCATGTAATAAATTTGGAAAAAAATTAACTATTTTTCCATTATAGCCTTTACAAATATCAAATAGTATAATATTATCATTAATGATAATGATAATAAAAAAACAGGAGCATGGATCATAATGAAGGAATCAACAGTTGATGTTATATTGCATCCAGTTCGTATGAGAATTATACAGTGCTTAATAAACCAACAACTCACTGCCCAGCAATTGAAAGAATTGCTTCCAGATATCCCGCAAGCATCACTATATCGTAACATTAAAAAATTAGCTGAAGCCGAAATCATTCATGTGATTGAGGAGATTCCGAACCGGGGAACTGTCGAAAAAGTTTATTCCATTCAAAATCCAAATAAATCTTTAATTGGCTCTGAAGAAATCAATCAATTATCCAAGGATGAGCAAATGGGATTGTTTATTAAATTTATGGCTAATTTAATGGCGGAGTTTGAGCAGTATCTAAAACAGGAATATAAAGATTTTGCTGCAGATGGAGTAACCTTTCGCCAAGCTTCTATTTATTTAAGTGATGATGAATTTTCTGAGTTTACCCACGAACTTGTTAAGGCTTTTTCAAAAGTAATCAATAATAAACCTTCAAAGGAAAGAACACGGAGAACGATTGGTACCATTATCATCCCGGATAAAAAAAACAAACAATAGGGGGATTTCCGCGATGGAATTTAGGGAGAAGGATGTAACAATTCAAAGTAAGGTTGCGCTAAAAGGAACGCTTTGTTTACCTAATCTACGGGAAGAACATCGGCCGGCAATACTGATCATAGGTGGTACGGGGAAATTAGACCGCAATGGAAAAGTAAATGAAAAGCTGGATTTAAAACTGTATCGCCAGTTAGCTGAATTTTTAACGTCTATAGGATTCATTAGCTTGCGCTACGATAAGCAGGGAGTTGCAGAAAGCGAAGGGGATTATTATAAAACAGGACTTTGGGATTTAGTGGATGATTCAAGAGCAGCGGTGCAATTTTTAAAAAATCAGCCGGAGATTGCCCCCGATAAAGTATTTGTATTAGGCCACAGTGAAGGAAGTATGATTGGCACAATAGTGGCAGCAAGAGAAGAACTAGCAGGGGTAATTTTGCTTTCTGGCGCTGTTTCAACCTTGAGTGAAGCATTGAAATATCAACGGGAAATTGCAGCCCGGGACGTAATAACGGCAAAGGGCTTTCAAGGGTTCTTGTTTCGTTTATTAGGAGTACAAAATAAAATTGAAAAACAAGCGCAAAAATTGACAGATAAGGTCCTTAGTTCAAATAAAGAGGTCATGAAAATTGGATTTACGAAATTAAATGCAAAGTGGATGCGGGAACATTTTCAATATAATGTGCGAGAAGACTTGGCTAAGGTTTCTTGCCCAGTTTTAGCAATTACAGGCGCAAGGGATATTCAGGCAAATCCTAAGGATTTAGAGGATCTTCCAAAATACGTGAAGGGGGATGTGGAATACTATATTGTTGAAAATATGGGGCATTCATGTAAATTTCAAGCTCAAACCTCCAACATCCTTTCTGCAAAAAAGGACATTGTTGCAGATGGAAATCTGCCTATTCACCCTGAGCTTTTAGCATTGGTAGAAAAATGGCTCAATAAACACCAAATTGACAAAAAATCAGATGATTCAGTAATTGTATAATTTTTTAAAACAGTGGGGGACTAATTGTTCCTCGCTGTTTTTTTATAAAATCAATGAAAAGTTTGTAGAAAAATAGTATAGTTGCAGTAGTTATAACGGAAAGATATCATGCGCTAGCAATTAGCTATCATATAAATAGGAGTGGAAATCATGACGGAAAATGGACGTGTTCAATTAAATGTAAGAGTATCGAAGGAAATTGCTGTAAAGCTGGATGAAATTGTCGAATACTATCAGGAAAACCTTAAATTTGGCCGAGTGTATAAAGGGGATGTTTTAACAGATATTATTGAAAAATACTATGAGGTCATGAAAAAACAGAAACAGATGAATAAAAGATTTTAGAATATTTACAAAATTATTTGAATAATAAAATTCATAGAGTATAATTGTAGCTATAACATACCAACTGGTTAGTATGTAGAAAGAGGTGGAGAAAGTGGACTTTTCATATTCTCAAAGAATAAGAGATTTACAACAGAGATTAACAGATTTCATGGAAAAGAATGTTTATCCGAATGAGCATGTGTATGAAAAGCAATTAAATCGCCAGGAGAGTCGCTGGAGTACAGTGCCTCCAATCATGGAGGAATTGAAGGAGAAAGCAAAAGCGGAGGGTCTTTGGAATCTATTTTTACCGGAGAGTGAATATGGGGCAGGTCTGACGAACCTGGAATATGCGCCATTGTGTGAAATTATGGGGCGTTCTTTGATTGGTCCCGAGGTGTTTAATTGCAATGCACCTGACACGGGAAATATGGAAGTACTTGTCCGTTATGGTTCCAAACAGCAAAAGGAGCAGTGGCTAAAGCCTTTGTTAGCGGGCGAAATCCGCTCTTGTTTTTCGATGACGGAACCGGATGTGGCTTCATCGGATGCGACAAATATTGAGGCAAGAATTGAACGGGATGGAGAAGAGTATGTTATCAATGGCCGGAAATGGTGGTCTTCAGGTGCCGGGGATCCGCGTTGTAAAATCGCGATTGTCATGGGGAAAACGGATCCGTATGCTAATCGTCATGAGCAGCAGTCGATGATTCTCGTACCACTCGATACACCCGGAGTAAAAATTGAACGGATGCTTCCAGTATTCGGCTATGATCATGCCCCGCACGGCCACGGTGAAATCACGTATGAAAATGTCCGAGTTCCGGCAGAGAATATTCTTTGGGGAGAAGGAAAGGGATTTGCGATTGCACAGGGACGTCTCGGTCCAGGACGAATCCATCACTGTATGCGGTTGATTGGGTCTGCAGAACGAGCGCTTGAAGAATTATGTAAGCGCGTCCAAAGTCGTGTGGCCTTTGGCAAACCATTGTCAAGCCAAGGCGTGATTCGAGAATGGATTGCCGACTCGCGAATAGAGATTGAGCAAGCGAGGCTTCTAACTTTAAAGGCTGCCTATATGATGGACACCGTCGGTAATAAAGAGGCGAAAACGGAAATTGCGATGATCAAAGTGGTTGCACCTTCCACGGCCCTCCGGGTAATCGACCGCGCTATTCAAGCATTTGGTGCCGCCGGCGTTTCGGATGATTTTCCGCTTGCTGCGTTATGGGCGAATTCCCGGACCTTACGTCTTGCGGATGGACCGGACGAAGTTCATAGAGCACAGGTTGCCAAGCTTGAATTAAAAAAATACCAATAAAGGAGAATCCTAAAATGGAAGTCTTAAAACTTTTTGATCTAACCGGGAAAACAGCGATAGTTACGGGAGGCGGACGTGGGCTTGGTGCTCAAATTGCCCAAGGTTTTGCAGAAGCGGGGGCCAATGTTGTTTTATGCTCCAGGAAGGTGGAAGCCTGTCAGGAAGTTGCGGAGAACCTGGAAAAGCTAGGTGTAAAAACTTTGGCACTTAAATGTGATATTGGAAGTTCCGATGATGTTGCCCATGTTGTTGCAGAAACAAAAGGGTTTTTTGGTTCAATTGATATTCTTGTCAATAACAGTGGGGCAACATGGGGCGCTCCTGCAGCTGAAATGCCGCTGGAAGCTTGGAAAAAGGTCATCGATGTGAATGTGACAGGAACTTTCATAATGAGTCAGGCGGTTGGAAAAGTGATGATTGAACAGCAATCCGGAAAAATTATCAATATTGCTTCCGTTGCCGGCCTTGGGGGTACTGACCCGAGATTGATGGATACGATTGGCTATAACACAAGTAAGGGGGCCGTTATTACCTTTACAAAGGATCTCGCGGTAAAGTGGGGAAAATATAATATCAATGTGAATGCGATTGCTCCGGGCTTTTTCCCAACGAAAATGTCAAAGGGGTTAATCGAATTTGGGAAAGAAGCGATATTAGCTGGTACACCCTTACGGCGTTTTGGAACAGATGATGATTTAAAAGGTGCTGCACTTTTCCTTGCTTCAAATGCCTCAAATTATGTTACAGGTACTATATTAGTGGTTGATGGCGGTACATCAGCAATGTAAAAAGTATACATGCGTGTTAAGGGAGCGATTCTAGATATGGTATAATTTTTCTTAGATTTTTAACAGATTGCGGGGACATAAGTGTGAAAGAAAAAATTACAGAACAAAGCATCCGTTTATTTGAAAAAAAGGGATTTAGCGAAACCTCCATACAAGATTTAGTTGAGTCGATCGGTGTAACAAAAGGAACGTTCTATTATTATTTTTCCAGTAAAGAAGAATTGCTTTTAGATATACATCTTGGCTATATCAATGAATTACTCCAGCACCAGGAACGGATTTTAAATGATCCTGCGAAAAGCTGTAAGGAAAAATTATTTGAAATTGTCAATATGCTGATCACGAATATCAAAACGCAGGGGCAGGCAGCAAAAATCTTTTTTAGAGAAATGAAGAATTTAAGTGAGGAACGCCTAACATTGGTGATCCCTAAAAGGGATCAATTCCGCTTGAATATAGAAGGTTTGATTAACGAAGGAATGAAGCTCGGCGAGTTCCGTCCCGATTTAAATGCTGCCATCATTACCTTTGGGATTCTTGGCATTACAAATTGGAGCTATCAGTGGTTTAATCCGACCGGTAAATCCTCTGATCGTGAGGTTGTGGAGATTTTTGTGGAAATGATTCTAAAAGGGATTCAAGTAAAATAAAACATGTAGAGGGTATTTTATCACCCTTTACTATTATTTGCATACTGACTAGTTGGTATGAAAGTTTGAATGAAAGTGGAGGGATACGATGCCACATCAAATAAGTCAGGATACAATTCCAGTTCGGAAGGGGGAGGAAGTAAATCTTCCTATTCTGGAACAATTTTTACGGGAAAATATTGAAAATGTACCGAATGGTCCACTTGAAATTTTGCAATTTTCAGCAGGGCACTCAAATTTAACCTATCAAATAAAGGTCGGGGATTGGGAAGCCGTACTAAGGCGCCCGCCGCTCGGTCCTGTAGCTCCAAAAGCTCATGATATGGAACGAGAGTGTAAAATTCTTTCAGAACTTCATCCGATTTTCCCAGTGGCACCGAAGCCGTTATTATTTTCTAATAAGCTAGAGGTTGTTGGCTCTCCGTTTTTTATCATGGAAAGAAAAAATGGGATTGTTCTTGATACTTCTTTCCCGAAGGGGGTCAGGGTAACGAAAGAGCTTTGCCGCCAGCTTTCTGAAGTAATCGTCGATAGGCTTGTTGATCTGCATTCGATTGATTATCAACAGACAGGTCTTGTCGAAATAAGTAGGCCGGATGGGTTTATGGAAAGACAGGTTCATGGCTGGATAGGGCGTTATGAACGGGCGAAGACGGATGAGGTTGCTGAAGTGATTACATTAATGAAATGGCTGGTGGATCATACTCCGAAAAAACATGAGGCTGCCATCATCCATTACGATTATAAATTGAATAACGCGATGTTTAATCAAGATTTAACGGAAATGGTGGGATTATTTGACTGGGAGATGACAACAGTCGGTGATCCGCTTGTTGATTTAGGGGCAGCGATGAGTTATTGGATACAAGCAGATGATCCGGATTTATTGAAAAAAGCATTTGGTAGGCCGCCGGTAACGGTTTTTGAAGGATTTTTAACGAGAAATGAATTTATCGATTTATATGCAAAAAAGAGTGGGCGGGATGTAACTAATATTCATTTTTATTTAACTTTTGCCTACTTTAAGCTTGCGGTTATTTGCCAACAAATTTATTACCGTTATAAAAAGGGGCAGACAAATGATTCGCGCTTCGCTCAATTTAATGATTTGGTGAAAAGTTTAATTAAGCATGACATAAGTATTTCTAGAATATGACAGTCTGTATGAGATAAATTGATGATAAAAACCAGTGAGAAAGGAAGTTGGAAATGACTCAAGAACATTTAATCGTCGAAAAATCAGGCCCGGTTTTATCTTTAACGTTGAACCGGCCGGAAAGCTTAAATGCGTTCAGCCCCGAGATGATTATAGGATTAACAAGTGCCATTCGTGATGCACAGGCTGATGCGGATGTTCAGGTAATTATTTTATCCGGAGCCGGTCGGGCCTTTAGTGCCGGCGGTGATGTGAAAACGATGGGGCAGGCAGATCCGGCACAGGCTTACGAGCATATTGGCAAGCTCAATGAATTGATTTTAACGATGAAAGCAACTGAAAAACCAATCATTGCGGCGGTTCATGGTTTTGCCGCCGGTGCCGGATTTAACCTAGCGCTCGCGTGTGACTTAATCGCAGCGGCAGAGGACAGTAAGTTTGCCCTCAGCTTTTCACAGGTTGGACTGGTATCGGATGGCGGCGGCTCTTATTTTCTGCCGAGATTGATCGGTCCGCATTTGGCTAAAGAATTTTTCTTAAGTGCAGAACCGATTTCAGCACAAAGACTTTATGGATTGGGTGTAATTAATTTCCTTTTTCCATTAGAAAAGCTTCAGGAGGGTACAACGAAATTGGTATTAAAATTGGCTCATGGTCCGGGCAAGGCATTTGGAAAGCAAAAGAAACTCATTGATCATTCGTTTACCGCAACACTTGAGGAAATTCTTGAAGAGGAGCGGCTGACCCAGACGTTAATGGTACAAACAGAGGACCATCAAGAGGGGATTGCGGCTTTTAAAGATAAAAGAAAGCCGATATTTAAAGGAAAGTAGGAGATAGGATGAAAGTGATACAATTTAGTGAATATGGCGGTCCGGAAGTTCTTAAGTTGGTAGAAAGTGAAAAGCCTATACCCAAAGGGCGTGAGGTGATAATTGAAGTTAAAGCCATTGGTGTCAATTATGCGGATACGGCACGAAGGGAAGGTCAGTATGTGGTTCCGACACCACTGCCATTTATTCCGGGGGCAGAAATTGCCGGAGTGGTCAGCGGGGTCGGTGATCAAGTTAAAAATGTGATGCCTGGAACCCGGGTTGTCACATTGATTGAATGTGGTGGTTATGCGGAATATGCTGTTGTGGATGAACGCTTCTTGATCCCGCTTCCTGAACAATTAGATTTTCAGCATGCAGCTGCATTGCCGCTCCAAGGCTTAAGTGCCTATCATATTTTAAAAACAATGGGTCGGTTGGAAAAGGGCGAAAGTGTCCTTGTTCATGCGGCAGCCGGCGGTGTTGGGACGATTGCCGTTCAACTGGCTAAGTTGTTTGGTGCGGGGAAAGTGATTGCTACGGCAAGCAGTGCTGAAAAGTTGACTCTTGCAGCTGAAATGGGTGCTGATGTTTTAGTAAATTATACCGAACCGGACTGGGAGCAGCAGGTGCTTGAGGCGACTGATGGGAGTGGTGTCGATGTTGCTCTTGAAATGGCGGGGGGAGATGTTTTTCATAAGACTCTTAAATGCCTTGCTACTTTCGGAAGATTGGTGATTTATGGGGTGGCGAGCGGCGAGCAAAGCCATTTTTATCCGTCTAGCTTGATGGCCCGAAACCAATCGGTTATTGGCTTTTTCCTGCCGCAAATTATGAGAAAACCGGGGTTATTGCAGCCAAGTTTAGTGGAGTTGCTTACTTATTTGGGTGAGGGGAAACTCAAACTGACAATTGGCGGGGTTTACCCATTAGAGGAAGCTGCTTCTGTTCATCGATTGCTGCAATCGCGAAAAACGAGCGGGAAGCTGATCTTGGAGCCGTAAGTGGAAAGTGCCCAAGGTGGTGAAAACATGAGATGCACGGGCACACGGCAAGGGCAAAACATTCTCCTCAAGGATTAAAAGAGGGTTTTATAGACAAAAGTCTAGTGCCGGCGAGGGGAAGTGTCTATAAAACATGATTATATAGACAAAAGTCCGATGTCAGAGAGGAGAATTGTCTATAAAAATGGATTATATAGACAAAAATCTAGTGTCGGCGAGGGGAAGTGTCTATAAAACATGATTATATAGACAAAAGTCCGATGTCAGAGAGGAGAATTGTCTATAAAAATGGATTATATAGACAAAAGTCTAGTGTCGGCGAGGGGAAGTGTCTATAAAACATGATTATATAGACAAAAGCCGATGTCAGAGAGGAGAAGTGTCTATAAAAATGGATTATATAGACAAAAGTCCGATGTCGGCGAGGAGAAGTGTCTATAAAAATGGATTATATAGACAAAAGTCTAGTGTCGGAGGAAAAGTGTCTATAAAACAGGATTTTATTGGACAGAAGTATTACTTTTCATTTGTTTTGTCGTATGTTTTTTCAAAAAAATTGGCAAGTAACAGATGTAAGCTCTGTTACTTGCCAATTACAAGAATACTCTTTGCTGTATCAATAACCCCTTTATTGATACTGGATAGATGATTAATTTTCATGATTTGTTCAATTTGAGTAAGCATTCGATCTAGTATTCAGAAGTTCCCACGTGTAACACGAAATAACTCTCCCATTGCCTCATAGTTCTCAAAATGATCCATCCTTTTATAACTACTAATCTCTCTCAAGCGGTTTTCTAAAATAAATGTAGCGTCTTGTACTCATGAGAAAAACCAATTCGAGAATAAAGTTGCGGATATCGAGACAACTTTCGTTGCATTCCCGGCATACCGATCATCACCATCCCAATGTAAAAGTACGTTCTTAATTTAACGTGCTTTTACATATTTATTGGAATAAATGATTGAGTGATCTTACATATTTTGGGATAATTGTAATGAAGTAATGGGCTGGAATATAGAATGCAGGGGGTATTTTTATGCTAATTAGAGAGATAAAACCTGAAGATGCAGAGAATTTTATAAATTTAATTAAGCAAGTTGAAGCAGAGGCTGATTTTATGCTTATGGAATCCGGAGAAAGAAAAACTACCGCTGAACAACAACGAAAACGATTGGAACAAATGGAAAAAGAGTGTAATTCAACTATTTTTGTAGCAAAAGAAAAAAATGAATTAATAGGATACCTAATTGCGATTAGTGGTAATGTCAAAAGAAACAAGCACTCTGTATATCTTGTTATTGGTATCTTAACTAAATATCGAGGGATTGGAATTGGAACAAAACTATTTAAACAATTAGAGGAGTGGGCATCGGAACATAATATTCATCGATTAGAATTATCCGTAGTAACTCGAAATGAAGCTGGATTGCGGTTATATAAAAAAATAGGATTTGAAATCGAAGGCACAAAAAGACAATCGTTATACATTGACGGAGAATTTGTTGATGAATACTATATGTCTAAACTTTTATAGAAGTTTCTTCTTCAATTATCGAGCGCTTTTCTTCAACAGAGAATCGTAAACCATTTACCCTTCGTCTAATAAGTAAAAGGGGGGACTGATTTGAAGATTAAGCATGTAATCTTCATATTTGTTTTTGCTTTAAATTTGGCTGCTTGTTCTAATGGTGAAAATCCAAAAGAACACTTGGGTGAAATTTACAGTATTGCATTAGAAGAGATAATGAAAAAAGATGATGCATTAAGTAGTGATCTAGAGTATATAGCTGTTGATATGAGTAATTTTGATGAACTAAAAGAAAAAGATAAGAAAGAAATTTTAAGGTATCTCAAGGAAAAGTATAAAGTGAGTGTAATGGATGCCTCATTAGATCAACTAGAAGAAAAGGGTTTGTTTAATACAGATACAATTGGGCTAGAAAAAGGAGTACTATTAAAAATTGAAAATATTAAATACAAACTCTTTAACAAAGTATTTTTTGAAGGTTCCAAGTATCGTTCTGCGAAAGGAGCTATTGGTGTAGAGGGTACCATCCATTTCAAAGAAGGAAAATGGCAAGTCGAAGAGTCAGAAGAGACTTGGATTAGTTAAATTTTTTGTTGTATCTTTAATTCAAAAACCAGCTAAAAACACTCGGTCTTATTCCAGAAAAGGGCGTCTTTCGGGAATAGGGAAAAGCAACGTTCGTGGAGAAGTATCTAAATAAAGTGATACAACATTAGGGTAGGTTTTGGAATATAGGATACGAACTTAAAATAAAAATCGGATTGATAGTCATAGATCAATAAAAAAGACCCTTAAAGGGTCTCTTGGCGTAATATCACACAATTTTATCCTTTATAAAATTAATCTTTAAGCTGGCGAAGAATGTCATTCACCGGATGAACTATCCAAGATGGGTGCAGTTTAGCGGAAGAAGGATTTCGTAATAAAAAGTAGATTGTACAAAAAATGATAGAAACAATTCTGATAAATTGTAAAATAGGTATAGTGGTGTCTCTATGTCTATTTTTTTAACTCAAAAACAAGCCCGTGAGTTATTTAATATAATATGAAAGATATTTAATCTTATGAGCAGTAACTTTGTCTATCGAAAAATAATTACTATCCTTATGTCAAAAATGCATAAAAGATGAAGTTACTCTTGCACAAGTACCCGCATACTATTCTTCTTTAATTGGTCGGGTTAAATATCAAGAATCTTACGGTCTTTCCGTTCATCAAAGTGCTGCCATTGTTCTAGCACGACGAGCTATGGGATTCAAAGAAAAAATTCCGGCACAGGTGATGTCAGTCCTTTTTGCTAGTGAAGTGGCCGGTTCTCCCTATGCTTCATTTAAACAAACACCATTCTATCGTTATTTTTAATAATTATAGAATGGTGTTTTTCATGTACAGCCAGTAGCTGAATCACCTGAATTAGGTTTGGATACTTGGTTATTAAATGCCAAAACACAATGGGTCCACAAATACCTCTAAAAAAGTCCCTTAGCTTAATGGCCTTTTACGGGATTCTGTCTATATCTTTTGTACTATACGCCTAGTGCATAAGGCGATTACAAATTATAACATTTGATGAGCAGGCAAATGACGTATCAAATATTATACTAGGATTGTGTCTTACCATTTAAGGTTAGCGCAGCCGGTGATTGGCTAGTGGTATTATTCCATTTTGCCAGTACCGGTTTTTTGTTGCATAATAATAGTAATAGTAGACTCTAGAAGATAAAGGAAGGGATCGGTTTGAAAAAGATAGACTCTATTTCTGCGCGAGAACAATTAACGAGTGTTTATCTTTATTCTGTTTCTTTCCTTGGTTTGATTACGATGATCATGTCCCTCTTTAAAAGTAAAATGCCTTCTGATCCTATTATCCTTCTCTTGTTCATTTTGTTTATGGGGATTACCGAGTACTTTCCTATCCGTATTGGGAGAGGAGGCATTACCCTTAGCCTTGCGCTTATTTATCCCATTAATGAGATGTTTGGCATCCATATAACGGTTGTGGCTTGTGTAAGTGCGATGTTATCCACCCATTTGCTGCGCCGTTTACCGATGCAAAGGACTGTATATAATTGTTCTCAACTTGCTCTTAGTATCTTTTTAGCGGATTGGGTTTCCGACGAATGCCTTTCTTTGATAATGACGGGACTGAACCTGCCTGTTTTATATGAGGCAGTCATCAGCTTGTTTTTATTCAGCGTATTTTTTTGCCTTTTCAATGGTTTTTTTTACGATCTTTTAATGGTGCTTCTTCCCCAGCCCTATTTACTGGAACAGTGGTACCAAAAAAATATACTGGTTTTTCTGAGTGCCAGTCTTTGTATACTCTACTCCTCTCTCATCGAAATCATCACTCACCAGTATCGCGGGGAGATGGATGGAATACTCGTTCTGTTCTTCTTTTTTCCGCTTATAGCCATCTGTATCATTAGTTCATTCTCTAGACAAATACGGATTGAAAAAGAACGATTATATAACCTTTTTTCGATTACGACGGAGTTAAGTCAAGGACTGTCTTCGAGAAACTTACATCAGATGAAACAATCTCTGAAAGGATTCTTGGGAATCCAGGCCTATGCTTTATGGGCAAAAGATGAGGGAAACTGGAATCTGCTGCTAACGGATGGTAAAGTTCATGCGGCTTCTTCCGATTTTTCTGATCTGCAAAAAGAATTTAACACGATATCCGAAACGGTTGTTGTGGCTGATTGGAAGCCGGGTATGTCACCGGGGGATGGAGTGTTTGATGATGTCATCCGTTCCCTTGTCTATTTACCCCTTAAAGTCAATCATGAATTGGTTGGAATGTTTGTTGCAGGCAAGAGCAGGGGGGCGAGTTTTATTACCGAAGATATACAGTCCTTATCTACGTTTGCCAATCAATTGGGCAGCTTGCTTAAAACGCGGTCTCTCGTCTCCGAACAGGAAAAACGAATCATTCTGGAAGAAAGAAACCGGCTAGCCCGTGAGATCCATGATGGAATTGCACAAGTATTAGCCGGTGTCATATTTCAGCTGGAATCCGCTCTGAGGCAGTCCGCGGATCAATCAGGAAACATGGAGCAAGCGGTAGACAAAAGTATAAAAAAATTACGGAAGAGTTTAGGCGAAGTTCGCTATTCTATCTATGCTTTAAAGCCTTATCCTACCCAAAGGCTAGGGCTAAAACAAGCAATTGCAAATAAAATTCAAT
Organism: Neobacillus niacini; assembly: GCF_031456445.1. GTDB lineage: Bacteria > Bacillota > Bacilli > Bacillales > Cytobacillaceae > Neobacillus > Neobacillus niacini_I. The sequence goes on from NZ_JAVDUQ010000002.1 coordinate 324,907, forward strand.
CGATAAAACAAGAAAATGATCTAGCGATTAAATATCATGAAAGGGGCCGTTCTCGAACACTCAGTTTTACAAAAGAACGAGTCATCTTCGATACTTTACAGGAAAGCTTGCAGAATATTATAAAGCATGCACAAGCGGACGAAGTTAGCATTCTCCTAAGCTATCAAAGTGAACATGTGCTTTTAAAAGTGAAAGACAACGGGGTTGGCTTTTCCCTTTTTGAATCCATGATTAAAACAAAGCATGAGCCTCATTATGGCATTTTGCATATGAATGAACAAGCTGAAAAGTTAGGTGCAACCCTTCAGATTGATAGTTCAGCAGGAAAAGGTACTGAAATTACATTATTATTTCCAGATTCAGAAACAAAGGAGGGATATCATGATTCAAGTATTATTAGTAGATGATCATACAGTTTTACGTGATGGAATTCGGAGTATACTGGATCTCGAAACTGACATCCGAGTTGCAGGAGAAGCCGTTTCCGGGGATGAGGTATTGGAGAAAGTAGAGGAGTGTAGACCTGATTGTATTTTGATGGACATCAATCTCCCTGGGAAAAATGGAATTGAGGTTACGTCACTCGTGAAAAGTCAATATCCGAATTGCCGCGTTCTTGTGTTGACGATGTATGAAGATGATGAATACTTAATGGAAGCACTGCGGGCTGGTGCAGATGGCTATTTATTGAAGGATTCATCATCTGAACAAGTGGTGGAGGCCATTCGAATGGTATCACAAGGAGATTCTATTATTCATCCTCGTATGACCAAAAAGCTAATTACATATCATCACCAGCAAACGAAATCAGAATCAAATGAAAATATGCTGACAGAGCGTGAAAAAGAAATACTGTTTGAATTGGTCAAAGGTCTCAGCAATAAAGAAATCGCTGAAGCCTTATTTATCAGTGATAAGACCGTCAAAATTCACATCAACAAGATTTTCAAAAAGCTAAATGTGAAAAGCCGATCACAAGCAGTCATTTATGCCGTTCGAAATCACCTTGTTCCGTTTTCTTAAAGAACTATCTTGCGCCTACATAAGGTGCGGATAGTTCTTTTGTTTTATGTTGGTATAGAACCAATAACAGCAAAATTTACTTCCTATGTTTAATTTTCAGAAAAGTGGAAATGTGGGATGATAAGAGTCGAAACATAGTTTACTAGTTTCATACATTCATTTGTAAATGGCTTGTGTGTAAAAACAATTATATTGGACAAGGGGATGCGGTATGAAGAGAAAAACGAAAAGGAAGATCCTTACAGGAACATTAGCTGTTGGCATGTTACTATCTCAAGGTACTCCATATAACGTATTGGCGAAAAGCACCTATGAGCTGAATCCAGCTGATCATGCAGAAGAAATTCTAAAGAGCTTGTCTTCAGAACAAAGAAAGGCGCTAGAGCAATTGGATGCCAAACCAAGCTTTACGATTTCTCCGGATATTAATACGAATAGTCCGGAATTAGTCAAAGTCATCGTGGAATTTGAACAGGCGCCGGTGAAAATTGAAGTAATGAAGCAAGCAGCGAAAGGAAAGAAACTATCTTCTTCTGCTGCTAATGAAAAAGTAAAAGAATCTCACAAAGCTTTTAAAGAACATGTGCAATCATTGAAATCACAGAAAAACGTGAGCAAATACAAAGCAGAAGATGTAAACATCACAAGAGAGTATACCAACGCCATCAACGGTGTAGCGATGACGCTGCCTGGCGTGGCAGTGCAGGATTTGCTACAATCTGGAGTCGTTAAACGTATTTTTAAAGATTACGAGGTAAAAGTGGAACCGCCGGTAAAAACGAAAGAAGCCATCGATCCGAAAATGGCAGACAGTATTCCGCAAATTGGCGTGGACAAGCTTCATGCCGAGAACATTACCGGTAAGGGCATTAAAGTCGGTGTTCTTGATACAGGTGTTGACTACAATCATCCAGACTTAAAAGATGCTTATAAAGGCGGATATGATTTTATTGATAATGATGCCGATCCAATGGAAACGACATACGAGGACTGGATAAAAGCTGGTAAGCCAACATCTCTAGGCTACGTGTATTACACAAATCATGGTACACATGTGGCAGGAACAATTGCAGCTCAAAAGAAAAACAATGTCGATTATGCTGTGAAAGGGGTAGCACCTGAAGTAGATTTATATGCTTATAGAGTATTAGGCCCTTGGGGTGGAGGAAATACAGCGGGAATCCTTGCTGGAATCGATAAGGCGATTGCAGATGGCATGGATGTCATCAATATGTCGCTCGGCGCCCAGACGAATGATCCTTTATACGCCACTTCTGTAGCTGTGAATAATGCTATGCTTTCAGGCTTGGTGGCCGTCGTTGCCGCGGGCAACTCCGGACCGAACGAAAAAACTCTTGGCTCTCCAGGAACGGCAGCTCTCGGCATTTCAGTAGGGGCAAGCGATGTTTCCATGACCATTCCGACATTTAATGGAAGCGTTTCCGCCGAGAGATTTGAAAATATGCAGCTTCTAGGTAAAGATTTTTCTGATAAGTTAGAAGATTTACAAGGACAATCTTTACCAATAGTATTTGCGGGACTTGGTAAACCAGCTGATTTTACAGGGAAAGATGTCAGCGGGAAACTTGCATTGATTGAGCGTGGGGAAATTACGTTTGATGAAAAAATCAAAAATGCTAAAAACGCTGGGGCTAAAGCAGTGATCGTCTACAACAATGTTGACGGGCAAATACCTGCCTACTTGGGCGAGGCTGTCGGCTTAATTCCGTCTTTCCGCCTATCAAAAGCAGATGGTGAACGGTTAAAGGGGCTAGGTGAAGTATCTTTCAAATTCGAAACGCTGAGCAATACAAAAACGGAAGGTGATCACTTAGCTGATTTCAGTTCACGTGGGCCTGTAAACGGAAATTATGATATCAAACCGGATGTAGTTGCTCCTGGTGTATCAATTTTCTCAACTGCACCGGAATATATCAATGATCCGCAGGATGGCATTAATTACAGCAATGCATATGTACGCCTATCAGGAACATCCATGGCGACTCCTCACGTGACAGGTACAGCAGCATTAATTTTGCAGGAGCATCCAGATTACACTCCTTTCGATGTGAAAGCAGCTCTTATGAACACATCTGATGATTTGAATGGGAAATATTCCGTATACGAAGTGGGTTCAGGGCGCATCGACGCGTATCAAGCTGTTCATACGGATACATCCATCAAAGTATGGGACAAAACAAAAAATATTGAGAACGGAAATGTTGTCGAAATTGACGAACAAACAGGCTCTATTATGTTCGGCAGACATTTTAAGCAAGATGATAAACCAATTGAAGCGAGCACAAAAGTGACGGTTCAAAACAACGGCAAAGAAGAAAAATCCTTTAAAGTAGAAGTGGAGTATCACGGCGAGCGTACGGGTATTCAAGATGCAGTGAAGAACGGTGTACAAGTTGATGTGCCTGCATCCATTACAGTAGCAAGCGGAAAATCACAGGAGTTGCAGCCTAAAATTACGATTCCTTCTAGTGCAGCGAAAGGTAGATACGAGGGGTATATTCATGTGACCAATGCGAACAATCCAGCCGAAACGTATCAAATTCCATTCGCTGTCATGGTGACGGAAAAGGGATTTGAATATATAAAAACGACTTCACCATCCGTAACAAATACGACACCTTACTGGCAATATTTAAATCCTGCGGTCCACGGAATAATGAAGTTGAATAGCCCAATGAAAACAATCGATGTGCTTGTTAAGGACAGTAAAACAGGAAAAGCTGTAGGTTTTATAGGAACAGCGAACACTAGTAAATTACAGACAGACGTACAAACTTATCTTATAGGAGCATTCAGCGGTACTGTCTATCCATTTACAAATGATCCTTCCAAGCCGATTGGCGATATTCCTGTGAAGCTTCCAGCAGGTGATTATATATTGGAAATGATTGCGCACGATGAGGAAGGGAAATCATATGTTGCAGATAATCCGCTTATCGTGGACAATACAGCACCGGAAGTAAATATGGATAAAAAACCGGGCGTGATTGAGATCAATGACTCTATGTTTACGGAAGAGGATGGCCAAAAAGCGGTATGGCTGCATGGAACAGCAAAGGATGCGACAGTGGATCTATTAAAATCAAAAGGCTTAAGCTATGATCAATCTTCCAACACAATGGGTTACTCTGCAAACTCTCCGTTCATAGATGGATACTTCCTGATCCAAGCGAATGGAGATGTAAAATTCGGAATTGAGGCAAGTGATATTGCAAAAGGACCTTTAAATTTGGTTTTGACTACGTTTGATTTGGCAACGGCAATGGAAAAACAACACTATTTCTTCGTAAAAGAAGGAACGGAATATACGACTTCTAGTTACGATAAGAAAGATGTGAAAGTTGACGATACAGTTACGATGACACTCAGCCTCAATAATGTAAAACAGCTTGTATCTGGGGAATTCCAAGTCGAATACATGAACGATCTGTTCAAGTTTGAGAATGTGAAACTGAACAATGCGGCAAACGAGTACGCGAAGGAAAAAGGCTTAGAGGTATCGCTGCAAGAACCTGTCGTGACAGAAGGAACTTACAATAATACGGTGAAAGTTGGCGCATCTATGAAAGGGAATGCATTCAGTGGTATGGATGGAGATATGCCTTTCCTTGATGTAACGTTCAAAGTAGTAAGTGATGCATATTTCGATAATGTGATCAGATTTGATGTCAAGCAGGGGTCTTATATGAAAGCGGGACAAACAGCAGTTACTGCCATCCCTTTTTACAACACGGAAAATTTTAACCTTATTCTAACGCATTCGAGTGTGCAGGGTTATATCGGACCGCAAGCATTTTTGATGGGGCCTGAAGGTGCTCAATATTTGAGAAAAGCGGATTATACAAAAATCGGTGCCCAAGTATATGTGATGTCCCCAAGCGGTAAAAAATATAAGGGAACAATTGATAATAATGGATACTACAAGATTAATGGTATCCCAGCTTCTACTGAAGCACACACAGTTGTTATTGATGTTCCGGGACATCTAAAAGCGATGAAGAAATTCATTCCTGGATATTCTGTAGACGGTGAGATGCGCGGGCAATATGTTAGAATAAATGCTAAAAGTCTTGCGGGAGACGTGAATGACGACAGCATGATTGATATTCTCGATATTCAAAGTATAGCAGAGGCCTATGGTACGAATGATCCATCGATCGTGCCGCAAGATCTCAATCAAGACGGCGTGGTGGACAAAACAGATATTCGCTTCGTCGAGAAAAACTTCTTAACGAAGGGACCGGATGCACCTGCTAAAAAGCAGCCAAAAGAATCACTCGGCAATGGCAAGAAAGATTTGGCATATTTCCTGCGTCTTGTCGGTCTTGAGCCGAAACAATAACAGGGGATGTTGTTCAAAAAGGGAGGAATGCAAAGCATTGCTCCCTTTTACCTAGTTGCCCCTCCAAACATTTTTGAGAATTTCTCCAGTGATTTATTAACATATGGTGTGTTATCAATGGGTTGATCTACATTATATGTAGATGGTACGTAGATTTTCACAATGTCATTCTCAAATTATACTCAATGAAGAGGAAGAGCATATTTTATGATGGTTGTTCCATCGACATTATATGAAACACAAAATACGGTAAGTAAATCCCTATTATACTCATTTTTATTTCAAAAATTGGGTAAAACAAATCCATTATTTTATTTTATGTAAATATCTATAGATAGTCGCTTCTGATACATCTAGATATTTTGCAACCTCACTTACCCCGCCTTTTAGTAAAAAAGCTCCCTTTTCATTGAGTTTTTTTACCACATCTATTTTTTCCTGTGGGGACATCCGCTCTGCTGGAATGTCATACTCTGCTAAAACCCCTTTAATAAGAGATAAGAGAAGTTCCTCAATATTTTCTTCAAAATTCTCAAAAAGATGTGCATCAAAGGTAGGCTTTGATGACTCGACAGGATCATTTTTGGGCTTGTCAATCATGATGAATTGATCCAAAATGTTTCGAGCGTTTAAAACATCGGAAATATCCATGTTAACACAAATCATGCCAATGATTTTGTTCGTTTCATCTTTAATAAAATAGCTCGAAGAACGGAGTGTCTTATTCTTTTTTGAGCTACTTTTATAATTGCTGATATAATCTCGATCTTTATAGCTTTCTTCTTTTATTATTTTCAAAGCAAGATCCGTAATGGGACTATTAATCTTTCTTCCGCTAACATGTCCATTCACTATTTCAATAATAGAATGATCAGGGTTCGTTACATCGTGTAAAACAACCTCACAATTTTCCCCCATTATGTCAGCAATAAAATGCACCATTGGAATATACTGTTTCAGCTTTTCGACATTTGTCACTACCATCATTCATCGCACCTTCAATTTCCATTTGTCATTTTTAGTTTAGCAAAGATTTTTTAAATTTCAACTAGATGTTTTTCTGAAATTTCAGTTGTTGTAATAATAATTATACATTATAATAAAATTAAATCATTACAATAATTTTTTATTACAGGGGGAAATGCAATGAAAAACACTATTTCAACGAACAATGCACCAGGTGCCATTGGACCTTATTCTCAAGCTGTAAAAATGGGAGACTTGCTTTTTGTATCGGGACAACTTCCGATTCACCCAAGTACAAATGAAATGCCGGAATCCGTTGCAGAACAAACGAAGCAATCATTAGAAAATGTAAAAGCCATTCTAGAAGCTGCTGGAAGCGATTTACAACATGTCGTGAAAACAACTGTTTTTTTACAAGATATGAATACGTTTACGCAAATGAATGAAGTATATCAATCGCACTTTACTGGAAATTATCCTGCTAGAAGTGCAGTGGAGATTAGCCGCTTACCTAAGGACGCTTTAGTGGAAATCGAAGTCATTGCATGTGTACGAAATATTAATTAGTAGATTCAAATGATTCTATTAAAATAACGACCTTGCAAGGTGGTGAGATAGCATTTTATTTAACCATTTATGTAAGCCCTTTCGCCTATTTTTTCTACTTAATCATCTATTTTAGGAGGGACTTAATATTGACGAATCAAAATAAAAACACAAAAAAATGGTTTACGCTTGGTGTATTAATATTGGGTGGTGGAACAGTTTTTAAACTCCCGTGGTTAAAAGATGCCTTCTATATCCCGATGATGCAGTATTTTCATTTAACCCATACACAAATTGGTGTAACGCTATCTGTTTATGCTTTTATTCAGACATTCGGTTATCTGATTTCCATGTATGTTGCCGATCGCTTTTCTAAGAAAAAATTAATGCCAATTGCCTTAATTGGGGTTGGAGCAACAGGCTTCTACTTAACCACATTTCCAAGTTATTATGAAATATTAGTCATTTGGGGGCTCTTTGCTTTATTTGCAGAAATCGCTTTTTGGCCCGTCTTAGTCAAAACGGTAAGATTGCTGGGGGATTCAGATGAGCAAGGGAGAATGTTTGGCTTTCTGGAAGCAGGAAGAGGAATCGTCGATACGGTTGTAGCGTTTTCAGCGCTGGGAATCTTTGAATGGCTTGGACAAGGTGCTGCGGGTTTAAGAGGCGCTATCATCTTCTTTTCAATCACTATGATTGTGAGCGCTATTATTTTATATATCCTTCTTGAAGATGATGTCATTACGAAGGTAGATGAGAAAGGCCAAAAAGTCAGCAAAAATAAGGCCGCGCTGGAAGGGGCTTTAAAAGCGATCAAAATGCCGGAAATATGGGTAGTGGCCTTCACGATTTTTTCGGTCTATTCTGTTTATATTGGTTTGACATACTTTATTCCTTTCTTAAAAGACATTTATGGCATTCCTGTCGCTTTAGTTGGAGTATATGGGATCATTAATCAGTATTGTTTGAAAATGGTGGGTGGTCCGATTGGCGGATTTCTTGCGGATAAGAAGTTTAAATCCCCATCTAAATATTTGCGGGTGGCATTTGCGGCATCCATTATTGGCATGATTATCTTTATTATGCTGCCGCATCAGCATCTGAATGTATATATTGGCATCATCTTTACACTGGCATACGGCGCCATCATCTTTACACAAAGAGCAGTATTTTTTGCGCCAATAGATGAAGTCGGGGTCCCTAAAGAAATAAGTGGTGCAGCGGTTTCCATTGCCTGCCTTGTAGGCTATGCACCTTCCATGTTCGCGTTTACGCTTTATGGAAGCATGCTGGACCGATCCCCGGGGATAACCGGATATCGGCATGTCTTTTTGACCATGCTTGGGTTTGCGGTAATAGGGTTCATTATTAGCAGTTATTTGGTGAAAATGGTAAATAAGAAAAAAGCACTCCAACAAAATTTGGAGTCAAATCAAATCAATGCCTAATTTGTTTTCGAAACATAAATTGAGATAAGGATGTGTACAAAATGAAAATTGGCTTAGAAACAGAAAGTTTTCACTTGCAGTTTATAACAGGGCGAATGGATATCTTCAGTTTTATCAGAAAAACAGCTGAATTAGGATTAGACGGTGTCATGATCAATATAGTTCCATGGCCAGGGCTGCCGGGATGGGGAACGTTGGAATCATTTGAACCGGAATACTTGGAAAGAGTAAAAAAAGAAATTCAAAAGTATGGATTTTTCGCTGAAATCGATACAAATGGAACTGATCCGGAACATCTAACAGCGGTCATTGAGGCTGCCCATCGAATTGGCGCGGATGTAGTTCGTACATATGCCTGCATGGGAGAGTACGACCCGGAAAGATTAAGAAGGGCGCCTGAGGATATTAAACAAATCGTGCCGCTGTTGAAGAAATATCGAATCAAGCTTGCCGTGGAAAATCATGAGGAAGAACTAGCGGATGAAGTGATTCACATTATTAAAGAGATTAATAGCCCTTGGGTCGGTGCACATTGTGATCTTGGGAACGGAATGATGGCATGGGAGGACCCGGTGGAAGCTGTAAGAAAATTAGCCCCATATGCCTTTACAACTCATTTTAAAGATCATATTATCGTCCATGATGGTGAAGATTACAGGGTATGTGGCGTACCTGCTGGGACAGGCAATATCGATTTGGAAGAAAGTTTTAAAATATTGGTTGAGAATTCAATGTTAACTAGAATCAATGTTGAAATGTGCTTCCCGTATGCCATCCATTTTAAGAGAGAACTTGGTACAGGCGGAGTCTTTGCAGTAGGCGAAGGAGCATTTAAGGTGGTACAACCTCCTTATGATTTAAATGTAATTAAACCATTGGATTACTATTATCCGCCAGAAGAACTTCTAGAACAAATGATTGAGGATCAAGAAAAAGGTGCTGAGCAATCGGTTAGGTATGCACTTGCATTAAGGGATAAATACTGCCGCTAAATAAAAAACAGGGAGAGGTTCTTTCGGGAATCTCTCTATTTCTTTTGCAGAAGGGCTTTTCAACATATCAGCTCCCCAACAGCTTCATAAAACCTTTCACTAATCCCAATTATTAATAAACTATGAACAAAGTTTTAAAGAGTATGTAAGAAATCCCCTATTGTGTTGATTAGCATTTAAATTGGTATACACTTGAAGTAAGTAGTTTTTCATGTAGGAGATGAATCATATTGAAAATACTAGTGATCGAGGATAATAAAAGTGTATGCACCATGATTGAAATGTTTTTTGCCAAAGAAGGGATTCAAGGCGAATTTGTCAATAATGGTCTAGAGGGTTATAACCATTTTAAAAGTGAGACATGGGATGCACTCATTGTCGATTGGATGCTGCCGGGAATGGACGGGGTTACCATCTGCCGGAAAATAAGAGAAGAAAAACATTCGGTGCCCATTATTATGCTAACAGCAAAAGACAGTGAGTCCGATCAAGTGCTTGGTCTCGAAATGGGTGCCGATGATTATGTGACAAAGCCGTTCAGCCCGCTCACGCTAATGGCAAGAATTAAAGCGGTAACACGGAGATTTCAGAACCAGGTAACGGAGCCCCAAGAGGAATATTTCCAGACCAATCATTTTAAAATAAGCAAAAATACCCGGGAGGTCATTGTAGACGGGGAGCAAATTACGAATTTAACGCCAAAAGAATTTGATTTGTTATATTATATGATCGAGCATCCAAAGCAAGTTTTTTCAAGAGAACAGCTGTTGGAAAGAGTCTGGGGCTACCAGTTTTATGGGGATGAGAGGACCGTTGATGTTCACATCAAAAGGCTGCGGAAAAAAGTAGAAATGATAGGAAAACCTTTCTTCCACACTGTATGGGGAGTTGGATATAAGTTCGATGAGTCGATTAAAACGGATGAAATTTAGGTATGCTTATCAGCAATTTTTTAGCCATATTAGCATTATCATTGTTGCTTTTTTAGTCTTAAGTCTATTGTTTGCCCATTATGTTGAAAATTTAGTTTTCGAAAATAAGGCGGATGAACTGATTTCATATGGCAAGGCCATTCTATCCGATATTGACCGTAACCCAGAGGCATCAGGTCAAATTATTAATAAATACAGCTCTGTCCTAGAAAAAAGAAAAATAACCTTTAGTATGTTTGATCAAAGTTTTAACCTTTATACTGTCGGAAAACGCGGGCCGACCATCAGGAATTTAGACCCTGATCAATTAAAGGAAATCGCTAAAGGTCATACCCTTGTGGTAAATGCCGATTATAAAACGTTTGATACAGAAGGTGTAACCTTTGTCGTGAAACCGTATTTAAATGACGGCCGATTTTACGGTGGAATTCTTATCGCATCACCTATTAGTGGAACAAGTGCGATGATTGATAAGGTCAATCAGTTTTTACTCTACACCATTCTCATAGCACTAGGGGTTTCCTTTTTGCTCAGCTATCTTTTATCAAGATTACATGTAAATCGAATTAAAAGACTGCAAGAAGCGACATCTCTTGTATCGGCAGGAAATTACCATGTGAATGTACCAGCTTCCAACTTTGACGAAATCGGTGAATTGGCCAGTGATTTCAATCATATGGTCAATAAAATCAATCGTTCCATGGAAGAAATTGAAAGCTTAGAAAATCGAAGAAGGCAGTTTATGTCCGATGTTTCCCATGAATTGCGAACGCCATTAACGACCATCAGCGGAGTAATTGAAGGACTCAAAAACAATATGATTCCTGAGGAAGATAAGGAAAAAGGAATTAACCTTGTTAGTCAGGAAGCGAAACGATTGATTCGTCTCGTCAATGAAAACTTGGATTATGATAAAATTCGCTCGAATCAAATTCAGCTGTTCCGGGAAGATATACAGCTCCAGGAAGTGCTTGAAATTATTCAAGAGCAATTATATTTGCAGGCGGAAGAGAAAAATAATCAAATTGTTGTGGAGGCAGACCCGGATGTGCATGTAAATGCCGATTATGACCGCCTCATCCAAATTTTGATTAATATCACTAAGAATAGTATCCAATTCACAACAAATGGAACCATTTGGCTGAGAGGCAGGACGGAACAGAACGATACAATGATCGAAATTGAAGATACAGGTGTTGGAATTGACCCGAAGGAAGTCGAGAATATTTGGCATCGCTTTTATAAAGCGGATATCTCCAGAACCAGTAATCCATACGGTGAGTTTGGCTTAGGTCTTTCGATTGTTAAACAATTAATTGTTTTCCATAATGGGGAAATTGATGTTTTTAGTGAAAAGGGTAAAGGAACAAAGTTTGTCATTCGCTTTAAAAATGAAAAAAAAGCTGCGGAGTGAACTCGCAGTTTTTTTAATACCATAAAAAAGCATTATATTCATATTTTTTCTTGTTTTATTACAAAACCATTTAAAGTTTGTTAATAGTTTTGTCATATTTGTTGGATAAAGTAAGAATAAATAAATGATTCAATAATAAGCAAAAGGAGATCGAAAGCTTATGAATTATAAAGACGATTTTAACCATGAAAATGAGCAAAACGAAACCAATGCATTTGACCTTACCGTGCCGGCAAGTTCTCAAAACGAATCGGACGCTGGGAAAACAAATTTTGACCAACCCAATACTCATGATTTTGGCCGAGCATCCTATGAGACTCAAAATACACAAGACGCGAATAACAGAGAATATACTGGCGCCTCTCACGTTATGGAAGCAACCCGTTCCAATGAAAACCCGAAAAGCAGTAAAAAAAGAAATTTAAAAGGCTTTGCATCCACCTTAGCGGCTGGGGTAATCGGATCTGTATTAACCTTAACGATTCTTCCGCATACAGACTATATGAAAAATTATTTTGAGAATGCGGATAATCAATCAGCACCAACGGAAGTAAAACCAGTGACAGCACAGCCAACAGTGGCAAAAGCAAAAACTTCAGATTCGTCCATTGCGGATACCGTTGAAAAGGTATCAAAGGCGATTGTTGGAATTGTCAACTATCAGAAACAGCAAAGCTATGATTTCTTTGGCAACTCTAACTCTAATTCTGAATCTAATTCTTCACAAAGTGTCGAAAGCGGCTCGGGATCCGGCGTAATTTTCCAAAAAAATAAGGATTATGCCTATATCGTAACCAATAACCACGTTGTCGAAGGGGCTTCAAAACTCGAAATCTCTTTATATAATGGAGAAAAAACAAAGGCTGAGGTCGTTGGCACAGATGCTTTAACGGACTTAGCAGTTCTTAAAATTGATGCAAAATATGTGAATGGAACGGCAAGTTTTGGGGACTCTTCCTCACTAAGACCTGGTGACCAAGTCTATGCTATCGGTAACCCGTTAGGACTTAACCTATCAAGAACAGTAACACAGGGGATTGTCAGTGCAACCAATCGCAGTATTTCTGTTGATACTTCTGCAGGGAACTGGGATACAAATGTTATTCAGACCGATGCAGCCATTAACCCGGGAAACAGCGGTGGTGCGCTGATTAATTCACAAGGACAGGTAATCGGAATTAACAGTCTTAAGATTTCCGAAAACGGCGTTGAAGGCTTAGGCTTTGCGATTCCAAGTAATGATGCCATTCCAATTGTGAATCAATTAATCAAAAATGGAAAGATTGAGCGTCCATACATCGGCATTGGTCTTGAAGATTTAGATCAAATTCCGCAAATCTATTGGCAAAACCTTCCTAGCAATATTCAAAAAGGGGTAATGATTACCCAAGTGGATTCACAATCGGCTGCTGCTAGTTCAGGACTAGAAGTGAAGGATGTCATTGTTTCCATGAATGGCACGAAAATCGGTTCCTCTTCCGAATTACGTAAATATTTATATACGAAAGTGAATGTAGGAGATACTGTTAAGTTTGGGGTATACCGAAATGGTAAGCTCAAAACGATCGATGTAAAGCTATCTAAATAAGTCTGCATGTTTTGTTGCAAAATAAGACCTAAAGAATCACGTCAGAGGTGATGAGATGAATCGGGTCGGAAAATATGCGAGCGGAAAGAATGTAGAAGATACAGTGCTATTAAAAATGGTTCTCGAGCTTCCGGAGAAGGATAAAATGTTAATGTGGTCTGAGGGATACATCGATGTTGTCATTGAACAATTACCGAATTATGGACGGGATATTTTGGTCAACCGCAAAGAGAAGTGGGAAGATACCGTTGCTTATTATCAGAATCAGCTAAAAGAGATTCTTTCAAAGGAAGATGTAAAAATGAAAATGAAGAGCGAACGTAAAGAGTTCGCTCTTTTTGTTATGAAGCAGTATAAAGAATTTCAATCCTTGCTGTTTTTGAGCTATGACGGAAATTTAAAGGATGTTGATTTAAGGAAATATGTTTACAGGCGAAGATATGGTGCACATAGAGGTTATCTAAAATAACCTTTCTTAAGTAAATCGAAGCTTTAATAAAATGGCTGTGTTAAAGGACAATGTTGATTTTTGAAAAACGTTGATTGGAGCGGAAGGTGCGAGACTCCTGCGGGAGCAGCGGGACAGGTGAGACCCCACAGGCGCTTAAGCGCTGAGGAGGCTCACCGCCCGCCCCGCGGAAAGCGAGCATCCTGGAGCGGAAATCAACAACTAAGTTTAACAGAGCTAATAAAATAAGAAATTAATTGCGTTTTTATTTGGCGGTCATCACTTCCCACTTTAAGAATATGCTATAGGTGATCCAAGAGCCGTTTTCGCTGACGGCTCTATTTTATTTGGTCAATATATGAATTAGAATTTCATTAAATTCCATCCTTTCGAATAAGACTTTTTTCTTTAACATATATGTTAGTAAAAAGAGCTTTGGACAAGGATGGATTGCATGGTAAAAAAAATGGTGGTTATTGGATTCGGGAGTACATTAATTGGCGTCGGTCTAAACGGTTTTATTATTCCATTCCATTTAATTAATGGCGGATTTTTAGGAATTAGTCTGATTATAAATTATTTATGGGGATTAAAAGCCGGTTTAACTTTTATCTTCCTCAATTTTCCTGTATACATGTTTGCCTTTAAATCCGATCCGCTTTATTTTATGAACGGTATTATTGGAGCCATCATCTCGGGATTGATGATTGAATTACTGAAACCGTTAAAAGATACCTTCCATCTACCGATTATGAGCAGTGTGATTATTGGCGCAGTGATGATTGGAATTGGAGTCGGAGTCATGTTAAGAAATCATATTAGCCCAGGGGGAATGGATTTACTGGCCTTGCTTTTGGCGAAATGGTCAAAAATCAATGTGGGTGTAATTATCTATGCGATGGATACAGTTATCATATTTGCTGCCCTGTTTTTGCTCCAGGACGCAAAACTGTTTTATTCATTGCTCATTGTATCGATTGTCGGGTTGCTCGCAAGTCTGATTACATCCTTACGTGGTGTGCAAGTGTATATCAATTAATCCTAGTAATTTTTTTGTCACGGTTTTTTCACTTTTTTTTCAGAAAAGCTTGCTATGATAATAGTAAAAGGAGTGAAAAAAGTGAAGATTTTACTTGCCGAAGACGATGTCCGGCTTGGTAAGCTTATTAGTCATATGCTAGAAAAGGAATTTTATCTTGTTGACTGGGTAAGGAATGGCAAGGATGCCTATGACCAATCCGTATTTGTCGGATACGATGTGATTATTTTGGACTGGATGCTGCCAAAAGAGGACGGACTTTCTGTTTGTAAACGACTTCGTGAAAAAAGGATTTGCAGCGGTATTTTGTTCGTGACGGCAAAAGATGCAAATGAAAATATCGTTTCCGGTTTAGATGCGGGTGCTGATGATTATATTGTAAAGCCGTTTGAATTTAATGAACTGCTGGCACGAATTCGGGCCATCAGCCGCCGAAAAGAAAAACCACTTGAAGAAGTGGTTGCACTCCATGATTATACACTCAATCTTCATACACATGAATTTAAGCGTCAAAATTTCATAATTGAATTAACAAGAAAAGAATACCAGCTGCTTGAACTTCTCATGCGCAACCAAAATCAGATTATGACAAGGGAGGTTCTGTTTGAAAAGCTTTGGGGCTATGATGGAGAGGTCTCCGATAATGCATTGGATGCGTTAGTTAAATTGGTTCGCAAGAAGATTGATGTTCCCGGTAGTCCTTCCTTGATTCAAAACGTCAGAGGAATCGGCTACAAAGTGAGAACGATGTATGTTTAAACAAGTCAAATCGAAGCTGACTTTTCTTTATACCATTTCTTTGCTTTGTGTACTCATCCTATTTATTGGACTCCTTTATTTTTTTATTTCACATGAAATTAATCAAAAACAGCTCGATGAAATAGACGGATATTTTAACAAAGAAAAAATGGACTTTATCGAAGATCTTTACGAAAAAAAACATCATGATGTGGAATATGATCCAAATCGGTCTATCTTCTATTATGTTTGCAACCAAGAAAATACCATTATTTATGGGAAGGAAACGGTTCGAAATCTTTTCGGCCATATCGAGTTAACGGAGGAAAACTCTTTTATTAAAAAAATCGATTGGGGGAAGAACCATTTTCTTATCGTCAAAAAACCTCTTACTGCGAATGGAGCCACACACGGATTTGTTATTCTAGGAACGGAAATTACTGGTGAAAAACATTTAATTCAAAATATTACTTGGACGCTAATTGGAATGACCATGCTGTTTAGTCTGCTATTTGCCTTTCTTGGATACTACTTTGCGGGACAAGCAATGAAACCAATTAAAAGGGCATTTTTGAAACAAGAAAAGTTTGTCTCGGATGCCTCTCATGAGCTAAGAACCCCCTTAAGTATTTTTTATAGTTCCATTGACTTGTTACAAAGAGAGGAAAAATTAAGCGCATATGGGCAGGAGGTTCTCAAAGATGCAAAGGTTGAAGCGGAACTGATGAACAAATTAATCCATAACCTGCTGTTTTTAGCAAGAAGTGATCAAAAGGAACTGCCATTGAAAATGAAAAGGGTGAATTTTTCAGAACTATTAAAGAACCTTTGTAAAAGATTCTCACGGAGAGAAGGCTTGTCTATTGACTTTATTGTGGATATTCAAAAAGGTATATCCTTAAGATGTGATGAAATAAAAATGCAGGAACTGGTCTATATATTGCTGGATAATGCTTTTCGCTATACAGGAGAAGGAATGATTGCGGTTCGCTTAAATACTGAAGGAGGAAAAATAATTCTCATGATAGAAGATACAGGGTGTGGAATTTCTGAAACCCATCTACCACATATATTCGATCGGTTTTATCAGGCTGATGGATCTCGGGAAAAGGGTGGAACAGGGTTAGGGCTTTCGATTGCAAAAACGATTGTTATCCTCCATGGCGGGCAAATTATTGTAGACAGTAAAGAAGGGGAAGGCAGCAAATTTACGGTTATTTTTAATGAAGAAAAATGAACGGCAGCATGGCGGCTGCCGTTTATTTGTATACTGTTTTCCGTTCATTTTGCCGATGAATTCGATTTGCATCTAAGTAGCGGATTCCACTTAAGATTATGATTAGCAAGCTTCCACAAGCATAAATCATTAAGGCCCAAGGTTCCCGTGAATCGGTCCCAATCGCGAGGCCATGAAAAACTATAAGCAGCCAAGCGGGAAGTACGGCCAGATGGAGCTTTTTCCATCTTTTGATTCCTAATTTCTTGATTAAGAAGTCAGAGGAGCCGATCACAAGTAAAAATAGATAAAAAGATAGAGTGCCCAGTCCCGAATCCAGCGGTTCGTTTTTAGCGGTAAAAGGGATGAACAGTTCTTGAAACCTATAGGGAACATATTGATCTTGCCATAGTAAACCCATGTGAAAGATAATCGTCAAAAGACCATACCAGCCGCTTGTTTGATGAAGATTTTGCAATAATGCTTTATTTTTTTTAAAACTTGAGAGTGTACTGCATAATCCAAATGATAAAGAAAGGGTCAATAGGAAATAAGCGACAAATCCTGAGCTGCGGATGAATGTCCATGTATTTAAGTATTCAGCCATGTTTATCATATTCTCCTTTTCTACATCATGATTTTTCCGTCTTGTCGAACGAGAAGGACAGAAAAGTTCTTCGTGAACATTTTTAATTGCTTCTCTATGGAAGGTTTTTCTGTCATAAAGCAAAGTTTCGCTGCCACCTCTGCATTCAAGCAATTTTCAGTGGTAACGGTTGCTTGGATAATATTGCTTTCAACTGGTTCTCCTGTTTTTCCATTTAGAATATGATGTTTTTTGGTCTCGTTCTGCTTCCAGCTGCGGTAAATGGTATTCGAAGTAGCAATGCTGCCATTTTTCAGCCGATATTGAAAAATTTCCTTGTCTTCATGGATCGGGTGGGCAACTCCGATTCTCCACTCCTTACATCCGTTTGACCATACGGTGATATCACCGCCGCCATCGACCATTCCTGCTGCTGCTTCACCTATATGTTTTAGCCAATTTGCTGCAGCTTGAACGGCATAGCCTTTGCCAATCCCGCCAAGGTCGACTTGCCCCTTTCCCTTACGGATAATGGTGCTCTCGTCAGCCGAAAATTCGAACGGAGAATCCTTTAGTCTTACCACGGAAGGGATGGGGGTATTTTCCAACTGGTCTGTTATAAACGGGAACGATTGCTGGTATCCGTGGAACTCCATCTGTTGTAATAAATAAGGTGAGAAAAAACCATCCGTCCTTTGCCTATACGTTTCAGCCCATGATAGGACATCGAAAAGAGGGGAAGTTAAGGTTAATTTTTCACCTATTTTCAAATGATTAACATGATCAAGTTCATTGCCCCTCCGAAAGCGCGACCATTCTTGTTCAACATAACGGACCCATCCCTGGATTACTTTTTTCCAATTGTTTATTTTGCAGTTTGTAACAGCGATATAGAAAGAAGTGTTCATTGCTTCGATCGTTAATGTATCCAGGTCATTATGATCTTCTTGTTTTGCGATCACTTTTCTCTCTCCCCATGGCTGCTTCCACTCCATTGATTGAGTAATTGGACCAATCGAGTTGAACCAAGTTCTTTTCTTCTTTATTCATTGATAAGGTTTCAGTGTGGATGCTTTCATTTGATTGATTCGTTCCGATTTGACCGATAACAAATGCGGAAAAGGCTGTACTTGTCAGTCCGAGCATCCATTTCGCTTTTTTTGATTTTGCCAATTAATTCACCCTCTTAATTGATTGATTGGAAAATTAATAATGATTTTTTGTTATCCCATAAAACTCGATAGCCAAAGGCGTTTGCTCCTACAGAGACAGGAATATAAAGGCTATTTTCATAGGCAACTGCCTTAGTGGGCATAGGAGTTTTTAGTTTATTTTCAAAGGCAGCATTTGAACCTGAGCGTACAACTAACTCCAAGTCCGCTTTTGTTAATTTTGCTATTTTACTTTGTGGGTAATAAGTTCTTTCTGCACCCAATACAGTGGCAAGTGCATCGATAGAAGCTAGCAACTGTCCATCCTGTGGGATAAGGTATACCCGCATTTCTTTTGTATCCGATAACACTTTTACTTCGGATGGTGCAGTGATTGGTAATGCATTATTTGGATCGTTCCGCGGTTCGCGGGACCAAATATTCCAATATTCGTTTTGTTGTTCTGCATTGAATGGAGTTTGCTGTTCATTTTCCCATTCTTCATCATCTTCATCATCATCAGATTTTAGATTGTACTCATACTTTTCATCGTGGTCATGTTCGTCATCGTCATCTGCCATTGCACTTGTCCCGATCATAAATAGCAAGAGTAAAGTGAATAATGAAATGAGATATTTTTTACCTTTTTTAGTCATACTTTCATCCTCCTTTGTCCTGTTATAATTAAGTTTAGACCTGCTTTCTGAAAAGAAACTGAAAACAAAAGGGGGATGGGCGAAAATTTTATTTGTTGGCGACATTTGCTAAAATAAATCTATGAAACCAATTCCAGATTATTTAAAAGAAAATTTAACGATTTTATTTGTTGGATTTAATCCAAGTATTCGATCTAGTGAAGTGGGGCACCATTATGCAAATCCCAATAACCGCTTTTGGAAGATTCTTTTTGAGGCGAGGGTGACACCAAGAAAATATGAAGCTTCAGAGGATGGAGATTTATTAGATATGGGTTATGGGTTCACCAATATTGTGGCCAGGCCCACAAAGGCGGCCGATGAAATTACTAGAGAAGAATATCGAGTGGGTAGAGAAATTTTAAAACAAAAGATTGAACGGTTTAAACCAAAAGTGGTTTGCTTTGTAGGGAAAGGCGTATATCACGAATACAGCGGCCGAAAAACGGCTCCATGGGGAGTCCAAACGGAGTCCGTAGTAGAAGGGACGATTGACTTTGTCGCACCATCTTCAAGCGGCCTTGTTCGAATGAAGATGGAAGAGATTGTTGAAATATACCGGCAGGTAACTAAATTAGTTGAAAGGTAAAAACATCGACGGGAGTTCCATCGATGTTTTACTGTTTTAAGATCGATATTTTTTTTGATAATGCGAAAGGGCGATTAATGGGAAAATATAGCGGTAGCTGTGATAGTGGATATAAAAAGCACCAGCCATACCTTGCCCTTTAGGGTAGTCTGTTGTCCAATCATCTTTTTCAATTGAGGCAAGAAGGTAGGTAATGCCTCTATTAATCTCTTTGGTTGGACGGTCAGATGCCGTGATTAATGCATCGAGAGCCCAAGCGGTGTGCGTCAAAGTACTCGCCCGAAGTGGGACAAAGGTTTCTTTATTATCGCTGTGACAGGATTCCCCCCAGCCGCCATCGTGATTTTGGATGCTTTTCAGCCAATTGACCGCCTTAATGACAGCTTGTTCAGATGAATGGACTCCGACGGATAGCATGCCTGTGATGGCTGCCCATGTCCCATAAAGATAGCAAATTCCCCATCTTCCATACCAGGACCCATTCTTTTCCTGATTTTTCAACAGCCATTTAACCCCTTTTTTCACATCTTCATGATTACGTGATAGATTCGTATAATTTCCGAAAAATTCAAGGGTCCGGCCCGTAAGATCTGCACAGGTAGGATCTATTAATATATATTTGCCTTTTTCAATCGGTAAGAACTCAATGAGCTTCGAATTCACATTTTTTTCAAATGCCGCCCAGCCGCCATCATCATTTTGCATAGAAAACAGCCAGTTAATCCCGCGGTCCCAAGCGTTAAGGTGAGAGGGCGCAATCCTTGACAGTGAGCGAAGCGAGGCAGTGGTATCATCAACATCCGGGAGAATATGGTTCACATGGGAAAAACCCCAGCCCCCCGGTAAACTATTTTGATTATGAATCACCCAATCACCGAATTTATGATGCTGTCTTTCTAATAAATAATGGTTTGCCTTCACAATCATTGGGTCATCGGGTAAGATACCGGAGCCTTGCAGCGCATATCCAATTAACGAGGTATTCCAGACATTGGCAGTTGTGTATTGCATATGGGGCAATCCCTTTATCTCACACTGCATCGACTTAATTCCATTTACCGCATTGATAATAATCGGGTCTGTCTTTTTATATCCCAGTGAAAGGAGGGCGAAAATCATTAAAAAAGTGCTGCTATAATAGCTGTAAAACGTACCATCCGGCTCAATTCGGTCCAGCATATATTTTTTGGCCCTTTCGATGGCTAACCTGTGCAGGTCGCCGGGAAGACCGAGTAAATTTTTCACCCCATCCTCAAGAAAGGAAAACAGCGACCGCATTTCGGAGGAACGAATCCATGGGGCGAGAGTAGTTCGGTCTACTTGCAATTCTGATAGATTTGGACTTTTTGCTGTTGTGATCGTGAATTTTTTATCAGCCAAAATCATCATGGGAGTAAGATTTGACCTGCCAAAAACGGAAAAAGAGTAAAAATTAACGGGAAAACTAAGCGGCAAAAGGATGATTTCAACCGGAATGGGAGAAAATTTCGGCCATTTGTACTGTCCGGTGATGGCTAACATCACTTTTGTATACATGCTGGCTTCTTCCAAACCGCCATTAGCCAAAATGAATCTTTTTGCAGCCCTCAACCTGGGATCATTTTTTTGATAATACCCTGAATACAGTAATGCGTAATAGGCCTCAATGGTTGCTGTCAGGTTCCCTTCGCCTTCATCGTAAAATATTTTCCAAGCTCCGTTTTTTTCCTGTCTGGATAAAATTCGCTGCGCAAGTCCTTGAATTAATTCTTCATCATGTAATTCCAATGTCCGTAATAAAATGATCATATAAGCATCTGTTGAAATTCCTGTTTCAAAGGGATAGTTCCATGAGCCGTCGGGAGATTGATCATTCTTTAGCTTGCCCACAATCCAGTCGATGCCCTTACTTGCAGTGATCATCCTATATTCTCATTCCTCTCCCAGTAATTGATTCTTATCTATACATATTCCCTTTAGGTAAGGAGAATTCGTAAGGGAGGTGCTGTGTCATATTTTTTCTGCGAAATCGTGAAAAATCACCACTTGAAAGAATTACCGAAGAACTGAAGAAGAAAAGTAAAATGATGGGGAAGGCTTCTGTCCATGAAGAGCTATTACCGAAAAGGGACCGATTGCTCTTAAAACAAATACGGCTTAAAACTCAAGAACATAATGTAAACAATGTCACAAGGACGAGGGCGTATTTTGAATTTTACCAGTACCATCCTGAAATTCATTGGGCGTTTTTAGGTCATATGGTATCAAGGAACGGCGGCTTCAATATGACCGATTTAAAAGGAGAATTTTTGACGAGATTGTTATCGAAAAAAGAGAGGAATTCATTCTTTGCCTTTCTGGAGCGGGGTAATTGGCTAATCTTCCAGGATGCCTATCCGCAATTCTTACTTTATCGAGAAAGCCTTTATATTAATAAACCGTTATTTTACTTATTTCCTTATCTCAATATTTCCACCTTTATGGAAACCATTTGGAATCATTTTTGGGAAAATCACAACACCTATATTCTGACGATGGCCCTCATTGTCAATGAACAAAGCTATTTAGAGAAAAGAGTCGTGCAAAACCCTCAATATAAAAAAGAGGTGTTCAATAAGCTGGAATTTAAACTGCAGGATCTGCTTTCCTTTAATCAAATCCTTTTTCCTTATGGTAATAAAAACATGGTGGGACAGACCCTGCATCAATTTGGCTCGTTAAATGAACGGATTTTATTAGGAAAAAGATTATATGCAGTTTTATATCAACAGCGGGACATTTTTGAAAAGGTGGTGGAATGGGCGAAAGACCATCACCATACAGGATCGAGAAAGGATTACTGGCCGGATGTTTTTAATAATGTGAATGAAGGAGTTCCTGGTCTAACTTACCAGCTTCGTTTAAAATCCTGCCGCCTCCGGCTTGGTGCGAGAAAAATATATAGTCCCAACTTGGAATCTGCTTGGAAAAATCGGACACAGCTGGAAGCGGAAAAAGGAGATTGGTTTGAAGATTGGCGGGTTGTTGACTATTTAATAGAGGACAATGAAACTTATGATGGGGAGATTAAGAATGAATACTGTAAAACACTTGAACGGCTCGAGCTTGCCGCCCTTGCGAAAAAAGCGATTTCTGTATTGGATTAAAACCTATATACCTCCTATGTTGCTTGGCTCACTTCTAGGAACGTATTTAGATCTCTATTTTGTCGAAAAACATATCTATCGTTTTCCAATCCGGCCCTATCCGGAGATTTTTTCGATCAATATTGCGTTTACCCTTTTGGTGCTTCCAGTCTTTATTTTCATTTTTCTTAATATGATGAAAAGGGTAAATGGCTGGGGGAAGGCGGGAATGATCCTATTTTTAAGTCTCTTCATGCCAATCATGGAAAAATTATCAGAGCTTTTAGGGCTGTTCGCCCATACCAGCGAATGGAAACACCTTTATACGGCAGGAGGCTATTTAATCTTTTTAACGGTAATATACGGCTTCTTTCAATGGTTGGAGAATAAACACAAAAGCCAAGACTAATGTCTTGGCTTTTCAGATACCAGCGTAAGCGGTACCTGCCCCTTCCGTCCGTACAGTGGTTAAGTGTCCCGCAACAAGCGAATGTTCGGAAGGGGTACCTCTAGTTTACCACAAACCTGGAAAAAATACAGTTTTGTTAAAAACTTTCTTTTCTTGTTTGAAAAGTGTATGATAATAATGATTTTTTACATAAAGGAGTGGTTTGTTGTGGCGAAAAAAGGTTACATACACATGCAAAACGGAAACAAAATCGAATTTGAACTTTATCCAAATGAAGCACCTGGTACAGTTGCTAACTTTGAAAAATTAGCAAAAGAAGGCTTCTACAATGGTTTAACGTTCCACCGTGTGATCCCTGGATTCGTTAGTCAAGGGGGCTGCCCGAGCGGAACAGGGACTGGGGGACCTGGCTACACTATCAAATGTGAAACAGAAGGAAATCCTCATAAACACGTTCCAGGTGCGTTCTCAATGGCACATGCTGGCAGAGACACTGGCGGCAGCCAATTCTTTATTGTTCACGAATCACAGCCGCACTTAAATGGTGTTCACACTGTTTTCGGACAAGTAACTTCAGGACTTGAGCATGCAAAAGCAATGAGAAATGGCGATGTAATGGAGAAAGTCGAAGTACTTGATGAAGAATAGTATTTGAAAAAAGGCTAGTCCCGAAAGTTTTTCCTTTTGGGCAGCCTTTTTTTGTTTTTGGAGGGGCAAATTTCAGCATCGCAGATAAAAGTCAGAGGTACGCAGATAAAATAGCCTTTAACGCAGATAAATCACCATTCATCGCAGATAAATTTCATTTTATCGCAGATAAATCATTTAAAACCGGGGCAAATTAACTTCAAATTCTAACCTTGGGGGTCCATATGAAGAAATTTGCTTTTATTTTCATTTCCTTACTTGTATTTTTTACGAGTACTCCGGTTTTTGCAGAAAAAAATGTACCTCATCAATTAAAAGCTGCCATTATAATTGATGATTTCGGCGGTGGAACCGGTGGTGTACGCGACTTTTTAGAAGGAGATATTCCTATTACAGCTGCCGTTATGCCTTTTACAGAAAAATCAAAGGAGCATGCAGTATGGGCTCATAAAAACGGTTTTGAAGTCATCATTCATTTACCGATGGAACCGAAAAGAGGAAAAAGATCGTGGTTGGGTCCAAAACCGATTACGGCAGATCTTTCTCCTGACGAGGTAAGATCGCGCGTTGAGGAAGCGATTAAAAGTGTTCCATATGCTGTAGGGCTGAACAATCATATGGGTTCACTGGCAGTGGAGAACGAGAAAATTGTCCGAGCGATTGTAGAAGTAGCTAAGGAAAAAGGTCTCTATATTATTGATAGTGGGACAAGTCCAAAGAGTAAATTTCCAAAAGTCGCCGAAGAGTTAGGGGTACCGATTTTAAAAAGAGATGTGTTTCTCGATGATATCTCATCGTCATTATATGTTAGAAAACAAATGATTCAACTTGCTAAGGTGACAGAAATCAAGGGAAAAGGAATTGCAATCGGGCATGTGGGGATTACCGGAAAGATTTGTTCCATCGGTATATTTGAATCTCTGAATGAATTTAATAAACGAAATATCAAAATTGTCCCTGTGTCAGAACTATTTACTAAAAAAATGAATAATAAAACCTTTCCCCTCTACTAAAAAAATTTTAACGCCGATCTAGGAGTCGGCGTTTTTGATTTCGTTAAAATGAATTTTTACTAGACGTTTCGGAACGACCCCTAACCTTAATTTCACGGAAATAATGTCTGTTTTTGTCTTGTTTTATCGAATCAATTTATCTTAGATCGGAAAATGCTATAATGTTTTTTGTGTCCAAGTTACCTCATAAGATTAGCAAATAACACAGTAATAATTTTTCGAGGTGGGAGTGCAAAGTGAAACTAGTAGATTTGGAAATGACTATCAGTAAGAAAAGAGAAGAGATGATTCAATTAGGAATGGATAAGGGATTGCAGTTTCATGAAACAATCAAATGTAGCCAAGAACTCGATAGGCTACTTAACGAATATAATTATGTATTAGGTGAAACAAAACAAACCAATCCTCTGGATGTATACCATGAATTTTTAATAATTCTACAAAAAACTATATTTAACTCTTTACGTATAGGCCACAATTCTATTTTTTCATTCCTAAATTAATATTTCGTATAGTTCGAAAATTTTGACTTGATTGTTATTTAAATTTGTTATAAAATGAGAAAAATTAAAGGATATAATAAATTTAAACACTATGAATGGGAATATTAAGGAATATTTATTGCTTAGAGAGCTGTCGGTTGGTGGAAGACAGTCAATAAATTCCCCAACTCGCCCAGGAGTGGTAAGTCTGATATGTAGGTCTTACCGGTTGACAGCCGTAATCAAGTCGTTAAGTGGGTTCGTTTGGTTTTTATGCGAATCAAAAAGAGTGGTACCACGTAGGCAAAGCCTGTCGTCTCTTATGAGATGATAGGCTTTTTTATTTTTAATAAAGGCTATTTTCGCATAGATTGTTGTTTTTCGTATAAGTTCATCAACCCGTATAACTATATGCTTCGTGGCATCTTTTCGTATGAATATTTGCGAAAATTGCCTACAAACTTAGTAAATGAACCTTATTAAGCTCCAAAAGCAACAAAGTTTACGAAAAGAGCCTTAATAAACGAACGATAAAAAATAAAAAGGTGGTCGTCAGAATGAAAAACGTTGAAAAGTATTCCAGAGGATATTTTACGCCCCCAGTGAAAAGCTTGAAATGGACAGAAAGGGAGTGCATTGAGGAAGCTCCTTCATGGTGCAGTGTGGACCTGCGAGATGGAAATCAGGCTTTGGTCGTACCAATGAGTTTGGAGGAGAAGCTGGCATATTTTCAATTGCTTTTGGAAGTAGGTTTCAAGGAAATAGAAGTTGGCTTTCCTGCTGCATCGGATACAGAATATACTTTTTTACGGACATTGATTGAAAAGGATATGATTCCGGATGATGTGACAATTCAAGTGTTAACTCAGTCAAGAGAACATATTATAAGAAAAACGTTTGAATCGCTTCAAGGAGTTAAAAAAGCTGTTGTGCACCTTTACAATTCGACATCAGTGGCACAGCGTGAGCAGGTTTTCCAAAAAACGGAGGAAGAAATTATCGATATTGCAGTAACCGGAGCAAAATTACTTAAGAAATATGCTGCTGAAACAGAGGGGGATTTTCAGTTTCAGTATTCACCGGAAAGCTTCACAGGTACAGAGATGGAGTTCGCACTTGATATATGTAACCAGGTCCTTGATATTTGGCAGCCTACTGCTGAGAACAAGGTGATTATTAACCTTCCAGCTACAGTGTCCATGTCAATGCCCCACGTTTATGCAAGTCAAATTGAGTATATGAGTGATCATCTGAACTACAGGGACAATGTGATCCTGTCACTCCATCCACACAATGACAGGGGAACAGGGGTGGCAGATGCAGAGCTGGGCATGCTTGCTGGAGCACAGAGAGTAGAAGGAACACTGTTTGGAAATGGAGAGAGAACAGGAAACGTAGACATCGTAACGCTTGCCTTAAATATGTTCTCTCACGGAGTAAATCCAATGCTTAATTTTGAAAATATCCCTAACATCCTTTCCAAGTATGAAGAATTGACAAGAATGAAGGTTCATGAAAGACATCCATATGGCGGTGAACTCGTCTTTACTGCATTTTCCGGATCCCATCAGGATGCCATTGCCAAAGGGATGAAATGGCGTGAGGAAAGCGAACGTCAGTATTGGACAGTACCGTATCTATTGATTGATCCAAAGGATATTGGCAGACAGTATGAAGGAGATATTATCCGCATTAATAGCCAATCCGGTAAGGGGGGAATCGGATATGTGCTTCAGCAAAATTATGGGCTTGATCTGCCTGCGGAGATGCGTGAAAGCTTTGGATATCATGTTAAAAATGTATCGGACCGTTTGCACAAGGAGCTTATGCCAAATGAAATCTATGACATTTTCATCAATGAATATGTGAATATTAATACCCCTGTTGAGTTTATCAATTACAGATTTACTCAAAATGACCATTATGAAACCAAAGTATCGATCAAGATTGAAAATGAGGTTCATGAAGCTTTAGGTGAGGGGAACGGAAGACTGGACGCAATCAGCAATGTTCTCCAAACGACACTAGGTATTCAATATAAAGATTTACTTTATAAGCAGCATGCTTTAGAAATCGGCTCGGGAGCAAATGCTGTATCTTATGTAGGGTTCACCGCATTGGATGGTGCTGTTTATTGGGGCTGTGGGATTGACGCTGATATTATGACCTCCTCTGTAAAAGCTTTGTTTAGTGCAGTTAACAACATGATATCCAGTGACAAACCAAAAGTTAAAAAAGGATATTCTCTTTCAAAGAAATAAGCGGAAATATTCTGAGACGACCTATTTTATAGAAAGATAAATTTCCGGCTTTTTAATTTTTTCCATTGTCACAATTCAAAGTTTCCTCCAAAATAAAAAGAAAAAGGCAACAAGGGAGAAGGAAACAGAAAAATGAAATTAGTTTCATGGAATGTAAATGGCCTTAGGGCTTGTGTGAAAAAAGGTTTTTTAGATTATTTTAAAGAAGTGGACGCAGATATTTTTTGTATTCAAGAAACGAAGCTGCAAGAGGGGCAAATCGAGCTTGAATTAGCAGGCTACAAGCAATATTGGAACTATGCCGCAAAGAAAGGCTACTCCGGCACAGCAGTTTTTACAAAAATCGAACCGATTTCGGTAAAATATGGATTGTTAGAGGAGGATTCGGAATCTGAGGGCCGTATTCTCACACTGGAATTCGATGATTTCTTCTTGGTGAATGTTTATACACCGAACTCACAGCGCGATTTAGCTAGACTTCCGTTTCGTTTGGAATGGGAGGAACGAATTTTAGAACATCTTCAAAAATTAGATGCCATCAAGCCGGTTGTGTTATGTGGGGATTTAAACGTCGCCCACAAGGAAATAGATTTGCGAAATCCAAAATCGAATATGGGGAACTCCGGTTTTACCGAAGAAGAACGAGGGAAAATGACCGGATTACTGGAAGCAGGATTTGTGGATAGCTTCCGTCATTTTTACCCTGACCAAGAAGGGGCTTACAGTTGGTGGTCCTATATGATGAAGGTTCGCGAGCGAAATATTGGATGGCGGATTGATTATTTTATTGTATCCGAGCAGCTGCGCAATCGTTTAGTCGACGCGAACATTCATTCAACCGTTTTGGGTAGTGATCATTGTCCAATTTTACTAGAAATAAAGTAGTGAATGATAATTTTTTCTTATGTAATTTCATAATAATCTTGTCATTTTCATTATCGTAAAGGCGTACTATAGTTAAATTATTCCATTACGGTAAGGGGAAATGAAGATGGATATCAAAAAAGATGTTCAACAACAATTTGGGAAAAGCGCCGAGTCCTATGTATCAAGCGAGATTCATAAACAAGGGAAAGACCTGCAAATATTGTTGCGAATGGCGGAAGTGAGCGGGAATGAAGCTCTTCTTGATGTTGCAACAGGCGGGGGGCATACGGCAAATGCGTTTGCGCCGTTGGTCAAACAAGTGACCGCCATTGATCTTACCGTTGAAATGTTACAGGCGGCTGAGAAATTTATTAAGGGAAATGGAAACCAAAACGTTGATTTTGTTCAAGGTGATGCGGAAAACCTGCCGTTCCCTGAGGAATCCTTTGAGATTGTCACCTGCCGGATTGCTCCGCACCACTTCCCAAACGTCGATCAATTTGTAAAAGAAGTATATCGCGTTCTAAAGCATGAAGGGCAATTTTTATTGGATGACAATGTGGTCCCGGAAGAGGATGAATTCGACCAGTTTTATAATTTCATCGAAAAAAAGCGGGATTACAGCCATTTTCGGGCATGGAAAAAGACAGAGTGGCTAATGATGCTTGAACTGAATGGACTGGATGCCGTTGAATGGCATCGATTTGAAAAAACTTTCCGTTTTGACCCATGGTGTAATCGGATGAATTTGTCCCAAGAGGATAAAGTCGAATTAACCCAATTTATTCTTGCATCCACTGCCAAAACCAAAGAAAAATTTGAGATTATAATCGAAAATAATCAGGTTGTTTCCTTTAAAGGCGAAGCAATCGTTTTAAAGGCAAGGAAAAAATAATAAGAAAAAAACCCTTTGCACGAAAAAGATGTTTCTCTTTTTTGCAAAGGGTTTTTTGTTGGGCTTAATGAGAAATCAAATATCATTTAATGCCGTACCAAATTCATCAAATTCAGGTAATCTTTCGTCAGCAGTTGAATTTTCCAGGTTCTGCTCTTCACTATTAACATTTCCATTTTGTTCATCCTTTTTTTGTTGGACCAATTAAACCATCTCCTTATCTGAAGTTTTACTCATGTATTTTTCCCCAAAAAAATCCATCTTAACCTATGTTTATAAAAAGTGGTTTAGTTATATGCATCCTACCGTAGGCGGTTGATTGTAAAAATCATACGGAATCAACGGTAAAAAAGCAGTTATTTTTGTATAAAACAACCATAGTTATATGAGGAGAAAACCGATAAATTAAGAATATAGAAATTGAATGTTCTGAAAATATGGAAGGTTCACAAGAAATGTGAGGTGAGGCTGTGAGTTTCATATCGAAAAGAATAGGTCAGATTCCACCCTATTTATTTGCAGAAATCAATCAGAAAAAGGCTGCGATGATCAAAGCAGGAATCGATATCATTGATTTAGGGATTGGCGATCCAGACCTACCCACTCCAAAGCACATCGTCGATAAATTGGTAGAGGAGATTCAAGATCCATATCAATTAAAATATCCGAGTTTTACAGGATGCGCTGAATATAGAAATGCTGTTTCCGATTTTTATTTACGGCAATATGGGGTAAAACTCGATCCGGAAACGGAAGTGTTGGCATTAATTGGATCGAAGGAAGGGATTACCCACTTGATTCCCACCCTCATAGACCCGGGGGATTATGTTTTAATTCCAGATCCAAGCTACCCTGTTTACCGAATGGCAACCATGCTTGCAGATGGACAGTATTTTAATATGCCGTTAACTATCGAGAATAACTTTGAGCCTGATTTTTCAGTTATACCAAAGGAAGTTTTGAAACAATCAAAACTTATACTATTAAATTATCCAGGGAATCCGACGGCTGCAACGGTGGATCTTTCATTTTTCAATAAAGCTATTTACTTTGCGCAAAAACATCATATCCCGATTGCTCATGACTCGGCCTACAATATGGTCACATTTGATGATTATAAAGCGCCAAGTATTCTTCAGGCAGAAGGGGCAAAAGAGATTGCTGTGGAATTTGGATCCCTTTCTAAAACCTATAATATGACAGGATTTCGAATTGGTTATGTGGTTGGAAATAAAGAAATCATAAAAGCGCTTTCCATCCTGAAAAGCAATACGGACACAGGTCAGTTTACGCCGATTCAAAAGGCAGCAGCCTTTGCCCTAAACAGCGATCAAAGCTGTGTGGACAAACATAATCAAATCTATCAAGAACGAATGCTGGCGATGGTGGAAGGGATTAAAACGATTGGAGTTCAAGTCGAACCGCCAAAGGGAAGCTTTTTCATCTGGGCTCCTGTTCCAAGGGGATATACCTCGACAGAATTTGTGACAAGCGTTTTAGAACAAACGGGTGTCATCTTAACACCCGGGAATGCGTTTGGTCCTTCGGGTGAGGGATATTTCCGGGTATCCTTATCTGTTCCTAGTGAAAGATTACATGAAGCGATTGCGAGAATTAAACAAAATTTAAAAATAATGATTAGCTAAAACTTTATTACTTGGAGGGTATATGATGAAAAAAATCTTAAATTATATTAATGGTGAATGGTGTCCATCTACAACAGGAAAATTTACACCTGTTATAAATCCAGCAAATGGACAGGTTTTAGCAGAGGTAACGCAATCCTCCAAAGAGGATGTCGATCGTGCAGTTCAAGCAGCAAAAGCTGCCCAGAAGGAATGGCGCCTTGTTCCTGCTCCGGAAAGGGCGGATATTTTATATAAAGTTGCCTATCTCTTAAAAGAAAGAAAAGAAAAACTCGCTCAAATTCTTACAAGTGAAATGGGAAAGGTAATTGAGGAAGGACGCGGGGAAGTCCAGGAAGCAATTGATATGGCTTTTTATGTGGCGGGAGAAGGGCGGAGACTTTTTGGCGATACGGTTCCATCTGAACTTCGCAATAAGTTTGCTATGAGCGTCCGTGTACCAATCGGGATTGCCGGTCTTATTACTCCATGGAATTTCCCAATTGCGATTGCTTCTTGGAAATCCCTACCTGCTCTCGTAACAGGAAATGCCGTGGTCTGGAAGCCTGCAACAGAAACACCAATGGTAGCGGAAGAATTTGTGAAAATTTATGAAGATGCCGGACTTCCAAAAGGGTTGTTAAATTTGGTTAATGGTTCAGGAAGTATTGTAGGGAATGCGATGGTAGAGCATCCGAATATCGACTTGATTTCCTTCACGGGTTCCAATGAAGTAGGGAAGGAAATCAACGGCCGTGCCGGTGCTTTGTTAAAAAGAACCTCTTTGGAAATGGGCGGTAAAAACGCGATTACTGTCATGGAAGATGCGGATCTTGACTTGGCTGTGGAAGGGATTTTATGGGGAGCCTTTGGAACAGCAGGGCAAAGATGTACTGCAACAAGCCGGGTAATTGTTCATAAAGATGTGAAAGAAGAGCTGGAAAGAAAGCTGCTTGCCAGCATTCCTGAATTGAAAATGGGTGATGGGTTAGATGAAACGGTAAAGGTTGGCCCTGTAATCAACCGCTCTTCTTTAGAACGGATCGATGAATATGTGAAAATTGGCCAGGATGAAGGGGCGAAGCTTCTGATCGGCGGAAGAATTGTCACAGATAACGGCTTAGATAAAGGAAACTTCTATGCACCAACGATTTTCACAAATGTAACTCCAGAGATGAGAATCGCAAAGGAAGAAATCTTTGGGCCAGTTGTTTCAATTATTCCTGTTAATAGTTTAGAAGAGGCGATTGAAGTAAATAATAGTGTCGAATTTGGCCTTTCCAGTGCTATCTATTCGGCAGATGTTAATCGGATTTTCCAAGCGATGCGCGATTTGGATACGGGTCTTGTCTATATCAATGCGGGTACAACCGGAGCGGAGATCCATCTGCCATTTGGAGGGACAAAAGGAACCGGGAATGGCCATAGAGATTCCGGTACAGCTTCATTAGATGTCTATACTGAATGGAAATCCATCTATGTGGATTACAGCGGAAAATTGCAACGGGCGCAGATTGATAATAACTAAAATCTTAGTGTGATATGGTTTGTATATGAGTAAATTAACCTGTTATTCCATCATTGCGGGATACAGGTTAATTTTTCATTATCAATGAATGAAAACCATTTTTTAGTGATGATAAAACAAATGATTGTAAAGGGGAAAGTTATGAAAAAAACAATGACGGCTGCTGCTGCAATAGTAGAGTGCTTTGAACGTGAAGGTGTGACAAATGTATTTTGTGTGCCGGGTGAGAGTTATTTGCCGGTAATGGATCGAATCTATGAATCTAAAAAAATTCGTCTCATTTCCACAAGGCATGAGGGCGGGGCTGCCTTTATGGCGGAAGGATATGGAAAAGCAAAGAGAAAACCGGGAATTGCCATGGCCACCCGGGGTGTTGGCGGCGCTAATCTTGCAATCGGTATTCATACAGCGTATCAAGATTCCACCCCAATGATTGTCTTACTAGGGCAGGTACATAGCAAGTTTCGCGGGCGCGAAGGGTTTCAGGAAGTAGATTTGGATCAATTTTTCGGACATATTGCTAAATGGACAGTAGAATTAAAAGATGCTGAACGAGTGCCAGAAATCATGCAGCGTGCCTTCCGTGTTGCCCAAAGCGGCCGCCCTGGCCCGGTAGTGATTTCACTTCCGGAGGATGTATTAGTTGAAGAAGCCGAAATGTACTTTGGTCCTGTAGTGAATTTACCTGCGCCAAGACCAGGAATCAATGAAATCAATCAGGTAGAGGAAATTTTAAAAGATGCTAAACGCCCATTAATCTTAGCTGGCGGCGGAGTAATCGCTTGTAATGGGGAACAAGAGCTTATTCAAGTAGCAGAAAGGTTTAGGATTCCTGTAATGGCAGCATTTCGCCGTCAAGATGTATTTCCAAATAACCATCCATTATATGCAGGACATTCTGGGTTAGGAGCGAGATCTTCCATACTGGATACGATTAGGCAGGCAGATGTGGTTTTGGCTGTTGGTACTCGATTATCAGAAGTTACGACGCAAGATTATAGTATTTTTAACCATCATCCAAAGCTCATTCATATTGATATCGACTATGATACGATTGGAAAAGTCTTTACTCCAGATGCTGGCATTCTAGCGGATGCAAAGGAAGCACTTAACGCCTTAATGGATATGAATGTTGATGGGGATTGGAAAGAATGGAGTAAGGAAAGAAGAAGTGTTTTCGAAAAAAGCAATGATCAAATACCGAAAGAGGACGAAAATTGGATTAGTAATCGAAATGTGATTCGTGTGCTGCAGGAGAAACTGCCGAAAGATGCTATTATTACGAATGACGCGGGTAACTTTGCCAGCTGGCTTCATGACCTGTATTCATTCGATCATCCGAAAAGCTATATAGGACCAACATCAGGTGCAATGGGATATGGTCTTCCATCTGCAATTGGTGCAAAAGTTGCTTCTCCGAATCGAACCGTTGTCTCATTATCAGGCGATGGGGGGTTCATGATGACAGTACAAGAATTAGAAACGGCTGCTCGCTATGGTATCCCTGTGATTTCACTTGTTTTTAACAATAATTCCTTTGGGACGATCCGTATGCATCAAGAAAAGCACTATCCTGAACGCGTGATTGGCACAGCTCTCGGCAAGGTAAACTTTACCCAATTAGCGGAGGCCCTAGGGGTTCAAGGAATTAAGGTACAAACAGACGAGGAATTTGAACAGGCTTTTGAAAAAGCACTTTTGTCTAATACATCAGTAGTGATTGAAATTATCTCAAATGTTGAACGAATATCGGTTAATGATACCATTCAATCGATTCGTAATAAGACGCTTCAGCAAAATGGAGCATTTCGTTAATGTAATATTGAAAATTAAGTGGTAAACGAAAGGAGCATGAATAACTGAATCATGCTCCCTTTGTTTGTTCAATTATAATATTTTTCCTTAAACCGATCCAAAAGGGTGTCTTTCAATTTTTATGTACTTTCAAAGTTTCCCATTCCTTCTAGTAAAAAAGACGAAAATTTATTCATCTTTTAAACAATTTTTCGTGAAAAATATACATATTATTCAGAATATTTTTAACTTAAAATTATCCTAATCTTACAATAAATAAGGTTATAAAGGAGGTTATGTAACAGTATGTGAAAGAAATAAGGGATCGCAAAATAACTGTAAGCGCTTCCTTAAATCGAGTTGAAATCTTTTAATAGTTTTTAAAAAAGGCAGGATAAAAGATTTGTAAATAATGGAGGGGTCACATTGAAAATTTCGAAAAAAATAGCGATGACTGCTGGAACCTTACTGCTTGGATTATCACTCGTTGGCTGCGGAAAATCAAGTGAAGTAGCTGGAGGAAGTAATGAAAAATCGAACGTGATTAAGATCGGTGTGCCGGCACCATTATCAGGACAAAGTGCCAAGATGGGAGAGGACATCGTTGATGCTGCAAAACTGGCAGCTTCCGAGCTCAATGAAAAAGGTGGAGTAAATGGTAAAAAAGTGAAGATTGTAGCGATTGATGATGCCTGTGATGCGCAGGTTGCGACCCAAGCTGCCAATAAACTTGTCACTTCAAATGTTGATGCAGTGGTTGGACATTACTGTTCTAGTGCGGCTTTACCGGCAGAAACAGTCTACAACGAAAATGGAATTCCTTTTATCACACCATCCTCAAGTAACCCTCAATTAACAGAACAAGGATTTACCAACGTATTCAGAATGATTGGCCGTGATGATCAACAGGGCAAGTTCATGGCAAATTACCTTGTCAATGTTCAACATAAGAAAAATATAGCCATCTTACATGATAACACTACTTATACAAAAGGATTGGCGGAAGAAACAAAAGCCGGTGTTGAGAAACTGGGCGGAAAGGTTGCATTCTTTGAAGCAGTAACACCAGGAGAAAAAGATTTTTCTGTCATTATTAGTAAGCTAAAGCCTTTAAAACCTGATGCAATCTACTGGACTGGCTTTTATGCAGAAGGCGGGCTGCTAATCAAACAAGCGAAAGATCTTGGATTAAACGTTTTATTTACAGCAGGAGATGGCAACAATGACACAACTCTCATGAAAATTGCCGGCCCAGCATCAGAAGGCGTGATTGTGAGTACTGCTCCTACCACGGAATTCCTTGATAACGCAGGTGCAGGTGACTTTGTTACAAAGTACAAAAATACCTATGACCAGGATGCAGGACCCTTCTCTTCCTATACGTACGATGGCGTGAACATTATTGCTGAAGCGATTAAGGAAGCAAACTCCCAAGATAAAAAGAAAATGATCGATACCATTCACGGCTTAAAAGATTTTCAAGGGGTAACCGGCACCATTAATTTCGATGAAAAAGGAGATCGAAAAGGCATCAGCTATATTACGACACAGGTAAAAGATGGGAAGTTTGTAGCCACACAAAATTAATAGATTAGGAGGTGCCTTAATTGGAAGAGTTTTTACAGCAACTAATCAACGGTCTCACGATTGGCAATTTTTATGCATTACTTGCCCTCGGATACACGATGGTTTTTGGGATTATCCGGCTGATTAACTTTGCCCACGGCGATGTTTACATGGTTGGATCCTTTCTTGGCCTAAGCATTCTCGGGCTGTTTGGCTCGTTAACATCTTCCGGGGTCGGAACTTTTATACTTGCGATGATTGTTTCGATGTTAGTCACAGGATTAATCGGTGTCTTAATTAATCGTGTAGCCTATGTACCACTATTAAATGCACCGCGCCTCTCGATCATGATATCAGCCCTTGCGGTTTCATTATTGCTTCAAAATCTAGTCATGGTTTTTTACGGCCCTAGTTTTAAGGTTTACCCCCAGCTGTCGGCTGGGGGGGCTATTTTCAATAGCTCTGTAAAAGTTTCTTACACACAGGTTGGCATGCTTCTCATAAGTATTCTCTTTATGATTATCTTGCAGTTTTTTATCAAGAAAACCTTTTTAGGAAGAGCCATGCGTGCCGTTTCATTAGATCAAGATGCATCCCAGTTAATGGGGATAAATGTTCGTTTTATTGTTGCCATCACTTTTTTTATTGGTTCTGCCTTGGCGAGTGCCGCTGGAGTGATGATGGGCGGTTACTATGGTCAAATAAGTTTTATGATGGGGTTCTTAATGGGAATTAAAGCATTTACTGCTGCCGTACTTGGCGGGATTGGGAATATCCCTGGAGCTGTCCTCGGAGGCTTCTTACTCGGAATACTGGAAACTCTTGGCGCAGGATATTTTTCTCCGGCCTGGAAAGATGTATTTGCTTTTGTAATCTTAATTTTGGTATTGGTATTTAAGCCGACTGGCCTTCTCGGAGAGCCACAAGCAGAAAAGTTGTAGGTGATGTAAGGTAATGGGAAAAAAACTATCTACTTTAACAAAGTCAATTTCTCCTATCTTTCTAATTATGGTAGTCTGCTCAGTACTCATTCCAATCGTTTATCCAGATCCATACATTATGGATGTCATGACAGGAATATTCATCTACGGAATGTTGGGAATTGGATTAAATATTGTGGTTGGATACTGTGGTCTTCTTGATCTGGGATATTCGGCATTCTATGCTTCAGGAGCCTATGTAACAGCACTATTAATGGTGAATTTCCATGTATCGTTCTGGATTTCGTTGATTGCAGCGGGTATTGTTTCCGGAATTTTAGGCCTGATTATTGGAGCCCCAACATTACGGCTTCGCAGTGATTATCTCGCAATCGTAACATTAGGTTTCGGAGAAATTATCCGGATTACAGCAACCAATTTGAGCTGGACCGGTGGACCAAACGGAATATATGCCATTCCCAAACCTTCAATCGGAGCCTTCCAATTTACCACAAAAACGGATCTTTATTACCTAGGTTTCGTGCTGCTAATTCTCATTTTGATTGTAGCAAGCAAGCTAGGTAAATCAAGAGTTGGCAGGGCTTGGATGTTTATCAGGGAGGATGAGTCGGCGGCACAGGCGATTGGAGTGAACCTTGTACGGTATAAGCTGCTTGCTTATTTGCTTGGGGCCATTTGTGGAGGTATAGCCGGTTCATTTTATGCTGTGAAGATGTCCGTCATTAATCCAGAAAGCTTTACCTTTATGCAGTCTGTCAATATTTTGATGGTCGTTATATTAGGAGGCCGGGGAAGAAATACGGGTGTTCTGCTTGGTGCCGTTATTCTCATAGCCCTTCCAGAGTTTCTTCGTTCCTTTGACGAATGGCGTTTGGTCATATACGCTGCCGCACTTCTAGTCCTCATGATCTTCCGTCCACAGGGACTGATGGGGGTTAAATATAATAAACCGAAGAAAAAAGGAAAAGAGGAAGAGGAAGGATTGCTTGATTTAGTCAATACACAGGAAAGGAAAGATTTCGTTTGAGTGGATTACTTTCGGCTCAGGGACTAGGTGTGAAATTCGGTGGCTTACATGCTGTTTCCAATCTGAATTTTGAAGTACAGGAAGGAAAAATATTATCCTTAATTGGTCCAAACGGAGCAGGTAAAAGCACCGTGTTCAATTGCTTGACAGGGTTTGTACCTTTAAGCTCCGGCACTGTTTTATTTAAGGGACAGCCATTTAAAGGGTTTTCTCCAGACAAAATTGTTCAAAAAGGAATAGCTAGAACTTTCCAGTCGATTCGACTATTTAAGACCTTGACGGTAGAAGAGAATGTCATGTCAGGACTTCATATTCGAACAAAAAGTAATGTTCTCTCCACTCTTTTTAATCCGCGTAAAAGCAAAAAAGAGGAGGAGTGGGTTCGAGAAGAAGTGAAACGTCTTCTTTCATTTGTTGGTTTAGAGGATAAAGAAATGATTCGGGCGTCTGACCTTTCCTATGGGGAGCAGCGAAAATTGGAAATTGCAAGGGCGCTGGCGACCAATCCGGCGATCCTTCTCTTAGATGAACCGGCAGCTGGAATGAACCACAGTGAAAAAAACGAACTAAAGGAACTAATCTATTCAATCCGGGACAGCGGTACAACTGTTGTCATCATAGAACACGATATGCAGCTCATCATGGACATTTCAGATTGGATTATTGTCCTTCATTATGGAGAAATGCTTGTTGAGGGTCTTCCAGAAGATATAAAGAAGGATCCACGTGTAATTGAATCATACTTAGGTGAAGAGGGATAAAATGTCAACGGTACTTGAAATCCAAAATGTTTCAGTTTCCTATGGAAAAGTTCCTGCACTAAAAAATATATCGCTTCAGGTTAACCAAGGGGAAATTGTCGCCTTGCTTGGTGTCAACGGTGCAGGTAAATCTACGACGCTTCGGACCATTTCAGGACTGATCCGGCCTAAAAATGGGAGCATCCATTATAATGGCGAGCCCATTCATAAAAGAAATGCCCATGAAATTGTAAAAAAAGGATTGATCCATGTACCGGAAGGAAGACGCGTTTTTTCTACAATGACAGTAGAGGAAAACCTCCAGCTTGGATGCTATTGCGCCAGAGACCATTTACAGGATGGGCTAAAAGAGGTGTATGAGTTATTTCCAAGGTTATTTGATCGGAGAAAACAGTTATCCGGAACCCTTTCGGGAGGGGAACAACAAATGCTTGCAATGGGAAGGGCAATGATGGGTAAGCCCAAGCTGCTGCTGTTGGATGAACCGTCGATGGGCCTTGCACCCATTATAGTGAGGACCATTTTTGATACCATTAAAAAAATCAATGAAACCGGAACGACGATTCTCCTGGTAGAACAGAATGCCCGTGCCGCACTACGATTAACAAAACGAGCATATGTGATGGAATTGGGGGAAATTGTTCGTGAAGATGAAACTGAAAATTTAATAAAAGACAAGGTCATCGAGAAAATTTACCTTGGCGGATAAGCAGGCAGAAGATTGGCAATTGACATATCTTTTTTAAAAAGGGAGTGTCCCAAAATGATTTTTGGGACACTCCCTTTTAGATATGGTTTGAGAAGTATGGTTCCTTCAGCATTTTTACAATATTAATGAATGGGCTGGTGTTTTTTCTAGTTTGAAGTTTTTTATCGCAAAATATAGCAGAAGACAATGTTCGAAGTTTGTAATATCTAAAGAAGTCAATTCACTGATTTTTTCTAGTCGATAAACTAAGGAATTTCGATGGAGAAATAGACTCCGGGCGGTTTCGCTTATATTCATATTACATTTGCAATAGGTAATAAAGGTGCTAGATAAGGTAGGAAAATTAACATGTTGAAAAAAACAGGTCATTTTATCGGAAAGTCGTTCAGCTATGTAGGGAGGTAAATCAGTTCCAATTAATTCAAGAATAATATTTAAATCATTATAATGATAAACTTCAGGAGAAATATTTGTTTTTTTACCGGCAATTAAAGTTTTAAGCGATTCTTCGTAGGATTCTTTAATTCCTTTAATCCCTTTTTTCATGCTTCCAATCGAAATTATTGCATTAAATTGATATTTCGATTTAATATATTCACTCATCCTGCTAATTTTGTGTTCCATTTGTTTGGTAAAACTTTCAGGGGACTCAGCTGCATCGATTGCTTTTATTAAAATAAATTGATCTAATGTCAATAATGAAAGGATATCCTCTTTATTGTCTATTAAATAGTACCGCATTAAATCCATCATATTATCCTGTAAAAATTGCCATGAAAACGTATTGGGGATTTTCGGGTCTGTTCCGGAAAATTGTTCTGACAGCATATCAATTTCGATAATGAGGCAGACGCGTTTGAACTCTAAATCTAGATTGTAACCGAGCATTTTTCCAAAGCGGATGATTTGGCTCATGTCCTCGATCGTATCTGAACTCAGTAAATAATGGACTAAATGATCCAGTGTTTTAGATTCAAGAATGCGAATTTCTTTTTTTAAGTATTCATGGCACAATAATTCCACATGACTCTTCACAAGCTGAGCATATTTTTTTACTTCTGCCGGATTTCCAACAATTCCTAGTACCCCTACAGTCTCCTGATTAATGATGATGGGGGTAGCTACACCGGGCAGAACGTTTTTAAGATTCTTGACTTCATCATGCTCGTAACAAATGGTTTCCTTCCTTTTTAAAACATCGATCGATGCCTGATGAAAACTTCCTAAGCGGTTTTCGTCATTTGACCCAATAATATATCCCTTATCATCCGTAATACTGATTGGATATCCAATGATTCTGGATGTATTCTCCACAATCGTTTGGGATATATCCTCTAAGAAAGCCATTTTACCACTCCTTTAAACGAATAAAATCCTTGAATAATACATTCTAGATATTAAGTGAAAATCCCTTGTTAAAATTGACTATTAAAACAATTCTAATCATTCAATTTACCGTAAAAAATGCACATAGATTAAGAGTTACGAAATGAGTACAGTAGTAATATAGGGTGAAACATCAATTGACGAGTGCTTTTTCGATCCCGACGCACTTTTGTTTCCTAGCTGTTAAATAATATAGAGGAAGGGCAGGAGTTACCATGTCAAATCGAGCAGATATTATCATTATTGGTGGTGGAGTAATTGGTTCAAGTATCGCGTATCACTTATTACAGGATGGTTTTAATGGCAGGGTAATAGTATTTGAGAAGGATGGTCTTTATGAATATGCTTCCACCCCTAGGAGTGCGGGGGGTTTTAGACAGCTTTATACTACGGCGGTGAATATGCAGCTTAGTAAATATAGTCTTCAAATCTATAAAGATTTTTCAAAATCGATGGCAATCGACGGAGAAGAAATGGAAATCGACTTTAAACAGAGAGGCTATTTATTTTTAGCAACAGATGAAATGATGCCAAAATTCGAAAGACATTTAAAGCTGCAAAATGAAAACGGTATCAATTCTCAGCTGCTCGATACAAATGACCTGTTGAAGATTATTCCTGAACTAAATACAGAAGATTTAGCCGGGGGCCTCTTTTGTTCAGAAAGTGGTTATTTGGACCCTTACTCTGTCATGCAGGGGTATATTCGAAATGCTAAAAGATTAGGAGCGGAGTATGTTTATGACGCTGTAGACAGTCTTATTACCGAGCAGGATCACATAAAAGGGGTAAAGCTTACGGATGGACGTGAATTTTTTTCACCGGTTGTCGTCAATTGTGCCGGTGCCTGGGCGTCTCTCTTGAGTGAAAAAGCAGGTTTGCCTCTCCCAGTCGTCCCCCTCCCAAGACAAATTTTTCAGTTTGATATTGAAACACCGCTGCAAAACTATCTTCCGTTAACCATGGACCCAACTGGCGTATATTTCCGACATGAAGGCGAGAAGTTTATATCCGGTTATGCTGAGGAAATTGAACCAGGGATTGATTTTAAATGGAGAAGATCGGCATTTGTTGAAAACATATGGCCGGTGCTGGCCAATCGAATTAAAAACTTTGAGAATGCGAAAATCGAAAGAGGTTGGTCCGGCCTTTATGATTTTAACACCGAAGATCATAATGCTATTTTAGGGAAATATCCGGAGATGAAGGGGTATTTTGTAGCTTTTGGCTTTAGCGGACATGGGATGCAGCAGGCACCCGCTGTAGGAAAATGTCTTTCCGAATTGATTCGCATGGGTAAATATGAAACCTTGGATTTATCCCCATTAAGGGTGGAACGATTTGCTGAAAACCAATTAATTATTGAAGATGCAATTTATTAATTTACGAGAACCATAGCTTCTGGGGGAATGTTTTCCTCCTGAGGCTATGGTTTTTAACTTCGATTTCTTGACGCTTTTGGGGGCTTTTTTCAATAATGGAGTCGAATTTTGTATTTAATAACTTACTAAACCTCATAGTGCCCGTGCGTTCACAATTTACCTCATCATGGGAACTATGAAGCTTTGATAGTGCCGGCACAAACTAAAATTCACAGTGTATGGGAACTGTGAAGCCCGGATATTGCCCGCAGAAACTAAAATTCTCTGTTTATGGGAACTATGAAGCCCGGATATTGCCCGCAGAAACTAAAATTCACAGTGTATGGGAACGGATAGTGCCTGCGCAAACTAAAATTCACAGTGTATGGGAACTATGAAGCTCTGATAGTGCCCACACAAACTAAAATTCTCTGTGTATGGGAACTATGAAGCCCTGATATTGCCCACACAAACTAAAATTCACAGTGTATGGGAACTATGAAGCTCTGATAGTGCCCACACAAACTAAAATTCTTTGTCTATGGGAACTGTGAAGCCCGGATAGTGCCCGCACAAACTAAAATTCACAGTGTATGGGAACTGTGAACCTCTGATAGTGCCCGCACAAACTAAAATTCTTTGTCTATGGGAACTATGAAGCCCGGATAGTGCCCGCAGAAACTAAAATTCACAGTGTATGGGAACTATAAAGCCCGGATAGTGCCCGCGCAAACTAAAATCCTCTGTCTATGGGAACTGTGGAGCCCGGATAGTGCCCGCAGAAACTAAAATTCACAGTGTATGGGAACTATGAAGCCCGGATAGTGCCCACACAAACTAAAATTCCCAGTGTATGGGAACTGTGAAGCTCTGATAGTGCCCACACAAACTAAAATTCCCAGTGTATGGGAACTATGAAGCCCGGATAGTGCCCGCAGAAACTAAAATTCACAGTGTATGGGAACTATAAACCTATGATAGTGCCCGCACAAACTAAAATTCCCAGTGTATGGGAACTATGAACCTATGATAGTGCCCACACAAACTAAAATTCTCTGTCTATGGGAACTATGAAGCCCTGATAGTGCCCGCAGAAACTAAAATTCTCAGTGTATGGGAACTGTGAAGCTCTGATAGTGCCTGCACAAACCAAAATTCTTTGTCTATGGGAACTGTGAAGCCCGGATAGTGCCCGCACAAACTAAAATTCACAGTGTATGGGAACTGTGAACCTCTGATAGTGCCCCACAAACTAAAATTCACAGTGCGTGGGAACTATGAAGCTCTGATAGTGCCGGCACAAATTCAAATTTCCTAATCACGGGCACTATGGGTATATGTTTATAAAAAGAACCTGCTTAGCGTACAGATTCCATTTTTGCTTCCTCATAACATTGAATGGCCGTATAAAGGAGCATACAATGCTCAAAGCTGCTCGTATTGAGAGAGGTGATTTCGCTAATTTTTTCAAGGCGATAGATAATCGTGTTTCGGTGGATAAATAGATTCCTAGATGCTTCACTTAAATTCATA
Organism: Neobacillus niacini; assembly: GCF_031456445.1. GTDB lineage: Bacteria > Bacillota > Bacilli > Bacillales > Cytobacillaceae > Neobacillus > Neobacillus niacini_I. The sequence continues at coordinate 368,551 of NZ_JAVDUQ010000002.1, forward strand.
TTATATTGGCAAAAACCGATAAAGGTAGAGGATAAAATCTCGTAATTATCCTGTTTGATCAAAGGGGAAATGAATTGTACCAGTTTTTCCTTATATTCAGATGTCAGTTCTTTTGGTAGAAGCCTCCAAAGCATTTCCTGCTCATTATAAATATGAATTCCCGAATCCTGGTTATATTGTTTTCCAATCGACATGGCTTTTACGGCATTATGGTAGGATTCAGCGATCCCGCTTAGATTGCTGCTGATATTTCCCGCTGAAACACCAGCCGTCACACCGTATTTTTTTGCGAGAAACGTATTGATTTTTTCCAGTTTATTTGGCAAACCTTCCACTAAAGTCGAAAACGAGCGGGGATAAGGGAGTGCCTTTATGACGATTAACCGTTCCAGACTAAGAAATGAAATCATATCATCATTATTCTCTTGAAAAATTAATTGGAAAAAGCTTAAAAGCTCTTTTTGGAAATATTGCATCGGAAAGCTTTCATAAAAATCGTCTGTTCCTTTTTTGGCGGAAATCTTTTCTGAAAAATTATGAATGTCGATTAACAGACAGACCCGGTTGGTATGTAAATCAAATTCAAGCAGTTTTGCTGATTGAAGAATTTGTTCATTGATTTCATTCATGGATTCCCGATAGTGAATGAGCTGGTGGACAAACATTTCGACCATTTTTTCCTTTAGGTCCACCATTTCCTTTCGAAAGGCTTCCTGACACATCATTTCTACTTGATTCTTAACAAGTTGGACATATTTTTTAACTTCCTTTGGATCGCCGACAATCCCAAGAACGCCAATCACTTTATTGTTAAATTTCAACGGAGTGGAGACTCCTGGAAGAATTCTCTTCTCGATTTCATTTTTACAATTGACCATCGTATTTTTTCTGATGACTTCAAGGGAAGGCTGATGGAAAAGGCCAATTCGATTTTTATCGGTTGAACCAATGATGATTCCTTCCTTGTCGGTAATACTGATAGGATATTGCAAAATTTCGCTCGTTTTTTCAACAATATCCTGGGCGATGTGTTCGAGTATTTTCATACTATATACTCCTTTCGTTTCCTTTTAATCAGCCAACTATAGAGGTAAACTTCCGATAACTCATTAATAAAGAAACAAAAATTCTCTATAATTTTACCTATTTTTACGTTAAAAGTACAATTTATTTAGAAAATTTAGAATTCAAATCTATTAAAAAATCCGCAACCATAATTGGAAGCGGATGGGAATGCTATTCTCAAAAAATTTCATCTAGGTCTTTATATCCACTATAACGAATATCAATACTTGTTATAGAGTGCTTAAAATGGTTTTCTAGGGCAATTTTTAAATAAGCTTCATCTTTATTTTGGATTAATTCTAAAATATAACTATGTTCATTAGGACTATAAGGTTCTAGTCCTGGATTTGAAAAAAATTCATCAAAAAGGATGAGATAAATATTTGTTTGGTTAATCAGTCTCTCTATAAAATCATTTAAAAATTTATTATTGCATTTTTGGGTGATAGCGATATGAAAAGCTTTATTGGCGTTTACAAAATCCTCTGAATTATGATTACTTAGACTCTTTTTTTCATCTTCTATGATCTTCTTAATAGTAAGATAATCATTTTCATCCATAACGAACATTGCTTTCCTTACCGCCAGATATTCCAAATTTGCACGTAATTCATATGCCTGAACAACTTCTTCTTTTGAGGGACTGGTTACAAATGCCCCCCGATTTGGAATCATATCCACTAATCCCTCTAGTGATAATTTTTTTATGGCATTTCTTATTGGAGTTCGGCTAACTCCCAGAGTATTAGAAATATTGTGTTCCACTAATTGTTTACCTGGGGCAAGCTGCCGGGCTAATATTGCAGCTCTTATTTGATCATATACATGTTTCTCAACGGTTTTTTCTTTCATATGACATTTCACCTACTCTGTTATATTTTATCAAAACAAGTATTTTATAGCAATATAGTAATATTTAAAATATTCAAAAAATATTGACAGCGATATGAGTTGAGTATACACTTTATTTAATTGTACTACAATTTTGGACAACAATTTAAATATTATGAAAGGAGGAGCAAAATTCTTTCACCTGAAAGCGTTTACTAATTTAGGTAAAATATCGAGGGGGAGTTTAGATGAAAAAAAGTTTTTTACTGACTATTATTGGATTATTAATCATCGGTGTTCTATCAGCCTGCAGCGGAAAGGAAGCGAGTGGAAATAGTAAAAATAGTGTTTTGGACCGGGTAGAAAAATCAAAGGTATTAAAAGTAGGATTTGAAGGAACCTATCCACCGTTCAATTTTTTAAATGATGATCAAAAGTATGATGGTTTCGATGTAGACATCTCGAACGAAATCGCAAAACGTCTAGGTGTGAAGACGGAGTTTGTCGCTACAAAGTGGGATAGTCTTCTTGGTGGGTTAAAATCGGATAAATTCGATATTATTATCGGCCAAATGTCTGTAACCGAGGAACGTAAAAAGAGTGTTGATTTCACCAATCCTTATGTAGTTACGGGTTCAGTCTTAGTCACTAGGAAAGATACCAATAATATTACAAAGCTTGAAGATATTAAAGGGAAAAACGTTGGAGTAGGTGGGGGAACAACGTTTGAGGAAGTTGCAAAAAGTGTGGATGGAGCAAATGTAAAGTTATATAAATCCGTAAATGACTATATTGCGGATTTAGCGAACAAAAGATTGGACGTCATTATTAACGACCAATTATTAATGAGCTACAACATAAAAGAAAAGAATTTACCAATTAAAATCACTAGCGATATTTTAAATAAAGATGAAATTGGGATGGCAGTAAAAAAAGAAAATGGAGATTTTGTTGAGAAAGTGAATACCATCCTAGCTGATATGAAGAAGGATGGAACATACAACCAAATCTACAAAAAGTGGTTTGGTACAGAGCCATTGGAAAAATAAATTATTGGGGTTTTAGGAAATTAAAAAGTGATTAATTAAGAGGTTAATAGGAGGGAGAAAAAATGCGGGCAGTCGTTTTAGGAACAGGAATGATTGGAACAACAGTAGTTAGTGAACTGGTGAAGTTTTCAAATATTGAATCAGTAACTGCAGTCGATGTAAATCAAGAAAGTGTTAATAAATGTTTGGAAATTGCCAATAACTCGAAAGTGATTGGGAAATGTACTTCGTTAGGGACGGTTGAAGAAATCATAAAAGTTTTACAAGAAGCAGAGGTTGCTGTTGCATGTCTACCACATTCATTAAGTTTACCGGCTATTAAAGCAGCAATTTCAGCAAAATGTCATCTCGTAGACTTAGTCGGTTCTAAAATTGAAGAAAAATTAGAATTGGATGAACAAGCCAAAGAAGCAGGTGTCATTATAATGCCGGGGTGTGGGGTTGCACCGGGTATTACAAACTTTTTGGCCGCACAAGGAATCGAAATGCTTGATGAGGCTGATAAAGCGGTCATGGTTTGCGGCGGAATCCCGAGATACCCAAAACCTCCATTATGGTACCAGGTGGTTTTCCGGCTTGAGAGTGTACTTGGACTCTATACAAGACCGGCAAAAGCAGCTGAAAATGGTAAACTAGTAGAATTCCCTCCTCTTTCAGGTTTAGAAAAAATGACTTTCCCTGAACCTGTAGGGGCTTGTGAAGCCGTCATTACGGATGCGCATAGTACGGCCTATACACTAAAAGATAAAGTGAAAAAATTATATGAAAAGACCGTTCGATATGAAGGGCACTGGGGAAAGATGGAAACATTAAAAGAATTAGGCTTTTTTGATGAGGAGCCAATTGAAGTGAATGGAAATTATTCAAGTCCACGTGCATTTACAGAGAAAATATTGGTGCCAAATATGAAAGGAGAGTCAAAAGAGGATATTACTGTATTAAGAGTAGAGGTTAGCGGCCTAAAATCTGGACAGCAGGTTAAATATACATGGGAAATGGTCGATTTTTATGATCATGTGCGAAATATAACTTCTATGGCTAAAACGACCGCTCTCCCGGCCATGTTACTTGCCAATTGGATTGCTGCTAAAAAAATAAACGAAGTAGGAATTGTTCCCGTTGAAAATGTTATCATCGGGGATCGCTTTACCCCATTTATGGAAGAATTAAAAGCTTTGGGAATTGAAATTTCGTTTCGTGAAGAGGTTCTAGTACCGAATCGTTAATCATCCAGCTTTTGCAGTTTTATAGATTGATGTTTGTTAGACTGGAGGAAAATTCATGGATTTTTCAATAATAATAGAATCCCTGCCAGCATTACTAAATGCTACATTAATGACGATTTTTTTAGCTGTAGTTTCCATTTTAATCGCTCTCGTTCTTGGATTTTTCACAGCATTGGCGAGGATATCCAGCCTAAAGCCGTTGGTCAAATTAGCTGCCTTTTATGTTTCCATCTTCCGTGGAACTCCCTTACTTGTACAAGTATTCGTCATTTATTATGGTCTGCCACAAATTGGTATTGAAATGGAACCGATCCCCTCCGGAATCCTTGCCCTGAGCTTGAATGCGGGAGCGTATTTGTCGGAATCCTTTCGTGCTTCGATATTATCTATCGATAAGGGACAAATGGAAGCATCCGTTTCATTGGGAATGACATATGGTCAGGCCCTAAGAAGAATTATCTTGCCTCAAAGTCTTCGAATTGCGATTCCAACCATGTCAAACACCTTTATCATTTTAATTAAAGATACATCCCTAATCTCCGTTATTACCGTTACAGAATTATTGCAAATGTCATCATTACTCATCGCGAAAACATTTGAACCGTTAACCATTTATTTATTGGCTGCTGTGCTGTATTGGATCATTATTGCCTTTTTCTCAAACTTATTAGACAAACTTGAAAAACGCACATCTCAGCATATAACACTTGGCAATTAATATTAAAAACTTTGAAGGAAGGAGAGGAGTAATGAGTATAATCCAGTTACAAAACCTTAAAAAGAAGTTTGGTGATCTTGAAGTCCTTCATGGAATCGATCTTTCGGTCAATAAAAGTGAAGTGGTTGTTCTAATGGGACCAAGTGGGTCGGGGAAGTCAACACTGCTGCGGTGCCTTACATTTTTAGAAGAACCTACCGAAGGGATTATTAAAATTGGCAAGCATTTGTTACCTGCAGGTGAAAAGCTGACTCGAAAACGGAAAAATGAAATTAGGTCGTTACGGCAAAGCACAGGATTTGTTTTTCAGCAATTTAATCTTTTTCCGCATAAAACAGCCATTGAAAATGTGATGGAAGGACCTATTGTCGTACAAGGTGTCCAGCGCGAAGAAGCAAGAAAATTCGCTCAGATCCTTCTTGAAAAAGTAGGTTTAGGAGAACGTTGTAACCATTATCCTTCACAGCTTTCAGGTGGGCAACAGCAACGGGTGGCAATAGCAAGGGCACTCTCCATGAAACCGATGGTTATTCTTTTCGACGAGCCTACTTCTGCATTGGATCCAGAACTAGTTAGAGAGGTACTTCAGGTAATGAAGGATTTAGCGCAAGAGGGGATGACGATGGTTGTAGTTACACATGAAATGCAGTTTGCCAGAGAGGTAGCCGATCGTGTAATTTTTATGGATGGGGGAGTCATAGTCGAACAAGGATCTTCGGAAGAAATTTTCAACCATCCAAAGGAAGAGAGAACAAAAAGATTTCTTATGAAGGTAATATAAAAATAGAAAAAACTGCAGATCTACTATCGTAGGACTGCAGTTTTTTATTAAGTGAAATTTTTGAAGTTCCCATCTGGTCTAAGAAAATCAACTGTGTATTTTCCATGAAAAAGAAGAAAAAGTAGCCGAATTCTTCGGAAGGATTGCACAGAAAGTGGCGTATTATCGATTTTTTTCGGTGATTTTAGTGAAACAAAACAAAAAGCGATTTCTCTATTTCTGTTTTTTTAGTTAAACTGTACATATGATTCAGAATATTTTTAATTTACAATTACCTTATTGTAATGTGATTAATAGTAAAAAGGAGGTTAAGAAGTTGAGAAATAATGAAGTAAGAGTAAGTGAAAATCTTAGTGAAGCCTATACGTTACCCTCATGGTTCTATACAAAGCCTGAAGTTCTTGAAGTGGAAAAGAGAGAAATCTTTTGTAAAACATGGCAGTACGTTGGACATATTAGTCAAGTAACAAAGCCAGGTGATTATTTTACCACTGAAGTGGCAGATCGCCCGATTATTGTTAGCTGCGGACAGGATGGGGAGATTCATGCCTTCTATAATGTCTGCACACATCGTGCGGCAAAGTTAGTCGAAGGGGAGGGAAATAAACATGTCTTTACCTGCCCCTATCATGCATGGACATTTCGGACAGATGGCTCTCTGTTAAGAGCGCCAAATATGGGCGGATGTGAACATTTTGACTACCAGGATTTTTGTTTAAAAACGATCCAACTAGAAATCATTCAATCTTTTATTTTTGTAAATTTAGACCCCGATGCTCCTTCAATGGTATCTCAATTTCCGGACCTGTTTAAACACGTAGAGAAATATGACCTTAATCATTTAAAAAGAATTCGCGTAAAAGAAACGATTTGTAAATCGAACTGGAAAATTGGGATTGATAATTACCTTGAATGCGACCATTGCTCGATTGTCCATAAAACCCTAGTTTCCAAGCTTGATATGAAACTATACGAAATGGAGATGCAAGAATACTATTCTTACCAAGGCACTCCGTTAAAAGGAAAGAATAGCGAATTTGGTCTTGGTCAAGGCGGCAGATATTATTGGCTCTATCCGAATACTTGGTTCTCTTTCGATCCTGGTCCAGCAAATCTATCCATCCACCAATCGATCCCAATTGATCATAAAACCACCAAGTATGTTTATACTACTTTTTTCATGACCGACGAAATTACGGAGGAAGAGGAAGAACTAATGGCGATGGATCAATTGGTCAGAAAAGAGGATTTAGATATTTGTGAAGTGGTGCAGAAAGGGATTGAGACCGGGGCCTATACGCAAGGAAGATTTTCTCTAACTGAAAATCTAGTTCATCAATTTCATTTACTGCTGCAAAGGGATTTAGAAACAGTTTTGCCGCTACAAACTACAAATCCATCCAAGACCTTTTAAGAGATAGAAATATTTCTTAAGGATCACCTCTGTGTAAGCGCTTCCTTACTAAAAATTTTTTTGTGGAAGATAGGTGAGAAAATGGAAAATAAACAAGTAGAATTGAAAAGGGCAATGAAGAGCAGGCATTTATTTATGATGTCTTTAGGAGGAATCATTGGAACGGGTCTGTTCCTCGGGTCCGGTTACGCAATCGGTGAGGCAGGTCCTTTTGGAGCCATCTTAGCCTATTTAGTCGGCGGTCTTCTCATGTATTTAGTCATGGTTTGTTTAGGGGAATTATCCGTTGTCATGCCAGTTTCCGGGTCTTTCCAAGCCCATGCGACAAAGTTTATTGGACCCTCTACCGGGTTTGTAGTCGGCTGGGTCTACTGGCTGAGCTGGGCTATGTATGTGGGACTTGAATTTACGGCAGCTGGTGTACTGATGAAGCGATGGTTTCCAGATGTTCCGGTTTGGATTTGGTGTGCAATCTTTATTATCCTTCTCTTTTCGATTAATTCTCTTACGACAAGAACCTTCGCCGAAACAGAATATTGGTTTGCGGGCATTAAGGTTTTAGCTGTCATTATGTTCATTGTGATTGGGTTAGGAGCTATGTTCGGAGTGATCAGCCTAAAACATGAATCTACCCCATATTTTACTCATTTTCTAGGTGATGGCTTGTTCCCTGCCGGTATGGTCGGTGTTTTCGTTTCAATGATGAGTGTGATTTATGCTTTTCAGGGCTCGGAAATTATGGGAGTTGCAGCAGGGGAAACGGAAGAACCGGAAAAAAATATTCCGCGGGCGATCCGCAATATCGTCTTCCGAATCTTAATTTTTTATGTATTAGCGATGTTTGTTTTATCAGCCCTTGTTCCATGGAAACAAGCCGGTGTGCTTGAAAGTCCGTTTGTTACTGTTTTTGATATGGTAGGCATTCCCTATGCCGCAGACATTATGAATTTTGTCATTTTAACCGCGATTCTTTCCGTTGGAAATACCGGACTGTTTGCTTGTACGCGTGTGATGTTTTCCTTGGCGGAAAATGGAATGGCCCCGAAAGCGCTTGGCAAAATTAACAAACGTGGGATTCCTTTTAATGCTTTATTAGTAACCTTAATTTTTGCGTTATTATCACTTCTTACGAGTGTAGTGGCTGCCGATACTTTGTTTGTTGTTTTATTAGCTGTGAGTGGAATCGGTGGAACGCTGACGTGGTTGGCTATAGCGGTTGCACAAATGGGATTCCGAAGACAATTCATTAAAAATGGCGGTAAAGTGGAGGATTTGAAATATAAAGTTAAATTCTATCCATTTATCCCGATTCTCTGTATTATCATGTGTTTGTTCATTTTCGGCTTTATGGCCTTTGATCCAACACAACGTTCATCCTTATATTGGGGATTTGGGTTTATTGCTGCCTGCTACTTTTATTATTACCTTTGGTTCAAACGAAGAAATATCACGCTGCCAATTCATCAGGAAACCAAAGTGATTGGGATTGAGACGGAAGAGATCTAACGATTGGATTGGGAGGAAAGATGAATGGGAAATGAAAAAGATTATGATGTTATCGTTATCGGTGGGGGATTTTCGGGGGTTACCGCTGCTAGGGAGTTAAGACAATTAGGACATCGTGCCCTGATTTTGGAGGCACGCGACCGTCTCGGCGGAAGGACATGGGTTGACACCCGTCTAGGTTCGGAGCTCGAAATGGGGGGAACCTATGTCCATTGGCATCAGCCGCATGTTTGGACAGAAATCACGCGCTATGGCTTGGAACTAGCAACCGGCCCGAAAACGGAAACGGTCTATTGGATTGCTGAAGGCAAAACTCACTCTGCCCCTGCAACCGAATTTAAAAATAAGCTAAAGAATACAGTTGAAAGGTTAATGAGCGAGAGCATGAAATATATGCCTATGCCATTTGAACCTTTACATTCGCCTGATTTTAGAGATTTGGATGGAATTACGGTGGCCCAGTTTATGAAGGATTTTGGCCTCACGCAAGAGGAATATGATATTTTGCACGGCTGGGTGGCCTCTGATTACTGCGGTGCACCTGAAGAAGGTGCGGTGACACAAATCTTTCGTTGGTGGATTTTTTCACGCGGAAATTGGGATACCCACAGTGCCATGGTATCGAGTTACCGGTTGAAAAATGGTACTAAGGCTTTGGTGGAGTCGATTGCGGAAGATGCAGACGCTGAAATTAGGGTAAATACGATTGTGAAAAAAATAGTGCATGATGAAAATTCTGTTGAAGTTATGACATCAGATGGTTCTTCTTTTACTGGAAAAGCTGTCATTGTCACTGTACCGCTTTCTACATTGCAGGATATTGACTTTGTACCGGCACTTTCTTGTGAGAAACAAGCTTCGTCTAAGGAAGGGCAAACATCGAAAGGGGTTAAAGTTTGGGCGCTTGTAAAAGGAAAGTATGATCCATTTGATGCTCTAGCACCAGGCAGCTATCCGTTAAATTCGGTTCATGTGGATCGTTATGCGGGTGAAGATACAATTGTGGTTGGGTTTGGACCAAGTGCAGCTATGCTTGATCCGAATGACAGGGCCGGAGTAGAAATGGCGTTACGGCATTGGATTCCGGATATTGAGGTGTTGGAGAGCACGGGCCATGATTGGGTAAATGATGAGTTTTCCAGGGAAACATGGCCGATGTTAAAGCCCAATCAGTTAACCACCTATCATAAGGAATGGAATACGCCGGAAAATAATGTGTTTTTGGCTGGAACCACTTATGCAAATGGCTGGGCAGGATTTATTGATGGAGCGATTGAGAGCGGAATTACGACAGGGAGAAAGGTGCATAAGCATCTCACGAGCGGGAAGATACGTAATCAAATATATGAAATGAAATAATACATGATGGAAAAATACACGGGTTTGGCTCGTGTATTTTTTGCTGTGATTGGGTTCTTTTGAAAGGCGGTTTTATTGCCCGAATGGGGTTTGGTTTGAATGAAAAGGTAAAAGAAACAACAGGTCATTTCCAAAATGAGTTCATTTTTTTAGACAGAGGTAAAAGAGATTTGAATAATTCTCCTAAAACAAACAAATAGATTAATGGGAGAAAATTATTTAATGGGACAGGATATTTTTAGAATGAAAAATTATCTTGCTTAAATGCGTTAATGATGTTAAAGTATAAAAGTCGCTAAAAAACAAACAGTTTTTAGAGGACACAATCAAAAAAAAGATATTGACATTTCAAATGATATCTTAGTATAATAATAAAGTCGCTTCTGAGCGATAGATTGAAAATTAAGTAAACTTGCTCTTTGAAAACTAAACAAACAAAAACGTCAACAAACAATAATATTCGTGTTTCTACTATTATATAGAGAACACGAGCCAACGTAACATTCGAGCTACATCAACTTTCTTGGAGAGTTTGATCCTGGCTCAGGACGAACGCTGGCGGCGTGCCTAATACATGCAAGTCGAGCGAATCTTTTGGGGCTTGCCCCAGAAGGTTAGCGGCGGACGGGTGAGTAACACGTGGGCAACCTGCCTGTATGACTGGGATAACTTCGGGAAACCGGAGCTAATACCGGATAATCCTTTTCCTCTCATGTGGAAAAGCTGAAAGTCGGTTTCGGCTGACACTTACAGATGGGCCCGCGGCGCATTAGCTAGTTGGTGAGGTAACGGCTCACCAAGGCGACGATGCGTAGCCGACCTGAGAGGGTGATCGGCCA
>NZ_JAVDUQ010000003.1:0-232628 GCF_031456445.1 Neobacillus niacini
AGCTCGTTCGGGCAATGAAACCACTTTTCTTTTCCCTTTTAACGAGAAAACCAGCTCGTTCGGGCAATGAAACCACTTTTCTTTTCCCTTTTAACGAGAAAACCAGCTCGTTCGGGCAATGAAACCACTTTTCTTTTCCCTTTTAACGAGAAAACCAGCTCGTTCGGGCAATGGAACCACTTTTCTTTTCCCTTTAACGAGAAAACCAGCTCGTTCGGGCAATGAAACCACTTTTCTTTTCCCTTTTAACGAGAAAACCAGCTCGTTCGGGCAATGAAACCACTTTTCTTTTCCCTTTTAACGAGAAAACCAGCTCGTTCGGGCAATGAAACCACTTTTCTTTTCCCTTTTAACAGTAATTCCAGCTCGATTGGGCAATGTATGGGAAGAGTATAAGGAAAAGGTAAGGTTAAATTGCTTATCTAAAACAAGAAAAAAGCTTTATAAATTTAGAAAGGAAATAAATGAGCGAAGCTTCGTAGACTCAAAGAGCTGCATGGGCTTCACTACTGCCAGTTACGGGGATTGAAGAATGCAAGTGAACAGGCTCTCCATACTGCAGCCTGCCAAATTATAAAGAAGATGGCAACACACTTAGCAAGGTTTGAAAAAGTGTGTGAAATACTTTAAGTTGATTTGCCCACTGTTGATTGGAGCGGAGGGCACTCGACTCCTGCGGGATAGAGAGGTTACTGGAGACCCCACAGGCGCAAGCGCCGAGGAGGCTCCAGGACCTCCCCGCGGAAAGCGAGAGACCGGAGCGGAAATTAACAGGCCCTTTTCAGGAACAATCAATAAATTGATATATAGATTTGATAATCTGAGTAAGGAAATTTGCTTTTTCCGTTTATGAAAGGGTATTTTTTAAGGCAAGCATGAGTTCCAATTGACTTAATTTTTTGAAATACCAATCTGTTAAGTGAATCGGATGTTTATGACTGACTGGCCCATGCAGCCAAATTGGCGATACAAACTGATGTTTACTCCAATCCTCATAGGTATGTCGATGATGTTCAATCACAGGAAAAGCCGCTCTTAGTATCGGCGTTTTTCTTACTATCTTTGTTTTAAAGTACTGTTCATAATCATACCGTGAACCAGTATGAGGGGTACGATTTGCAAATTCAAAAAAATAAGGAAATAGACGTGAATCAAAAAGAATGTTTGCAAGCCTTTTCCCCAATTGAATCCTTTTTGAAACAGATCGAAATCCATAAACGCTGGCCCCGTATACTTCTCCCCCACTGGTTGGAAACAATACACAGCTAAAATGAAGCCAATCCTGAAAAGCAAAAATCATTGAACGAAACACTTTCTTCTTATATACAGGATGCTCAATGATTGGTTGCTGAATGACATTTTGTTCATTAATAATTAATGCCGTCGTCATTCTATGTTTATCACCTTCATTCCAATAGCGAACCCATTCTTTTTGAATAAATGAAGAAACGTTGAAATATGGGAGTAAATGAAACATGGGGCGCTCTAATTTCGTCGAATATTGATAGAGCAATAACTGGGGGAAAACGTCGTGGAAAATTAACCAATTAGCCCGCTCATAGGTTAAGAAAAGCTGCTTTCTTATTTTTGGTTCTAATAAATGAGGAAAAATGGTTCCTTCAAGGTCACACATATTCCATCCCCCATTCCGTGAAACCATATGGGCAAGAAAGGACCAAATAATATCAGGTTTTTTTTTAAAATAGCGTAAATAAGCATTTGTTCTGGAAATATTATCGATATTTTTCTTTTCCGTTTCAGTTATTATTTGACGGATAATCTCTTGTTCCTGTATTGTAAAATGATTCATAATGCTCTTCCCTTGGTTAAATAAAAGTTGTAATGATTAGAATATGGAACTTATAAATTTTTTATGCACCTAATTCCGCTATGATTTGTTATGATAGGTAATAGTTTGAGAGGTGCAAGATATGAGTGTGAATTATCCCAACGGAAAACGGTATATTCCAAATGAAGCGGCAAATGCCAAAAATGCTAATAAGAAAAAAAATGAATCTTACAGTAATCGGGGAATGACTCTTGAAGAAGACTTAAATATTACGAATGAATTTTACCGTGAGAAAAAAATTGCGGTTGTTCACAAAAAACCTACACCTGTTCAAATTGTTCAGGTGGATTATCCGATGCGCAGTGCGGCTGTTATAAAAGAAGCTTATTTTAAGCAGGCGTCTACTACCGATTATAATGGGGTATATAAAGGTAAATATATTGATTTTGAAGCAAAAGAAACCCAGAATTCAAGTTCATTTCCCTTAAAGAATTTCCATGAGCACCAGATCCGTCATATGGAAGAGGTACTGGATCAGGATGGAATCTGTTTTGTCATTTTAAGATTTACAAAATATGAACAAGTTTATTTGCTCGAAGCGAAAAACTTATTACGATTTTGGGAAAGAATGAAAACAGGGGGAAGAAAATCGATTACCAAGGATGAAATCGAACAACATGGGTACTATATTCCGCTTGGATTCCAAGCAAGAATTGACTATATTAGTATACTAGAAACGCTTTATCAATTGTCTTAAATAACCTTGAGTGAAGTTGGAAAGGAAGGACTTTAAAATGGCTGATCAATATCAATCAAGAGAGGAGCGCCGAAAACAGCTGCAAGTAAAGGGCAAACCTAAAACAAAGAAAAAACCTAAAGGGATGATAAAAAAGATATTTTTAACCCTGGTTGCCCTAGGGATTGTAGTGATTTTGGCCGGAGTTGGAACATTTGCCTACATGGTGAAAGACGCTCCAAAACTTGATCCAAAGGTTTTAAAAGATCCCATTTCATCGAAGATTTTAGATATGAATGGACACCTGCTGACTGAAGTTGGTGCCGTAAACAGAGAATACGTTAACTATGAAGATATACCAAAGCTTTTGGAAAATGCCGTCCTAGCTACAGAGGACTATCGCTTTTATAAGCACCATGGAATTGATCCGATTCGTCTTGGCGGTGCTGTACTTGCGAATATTCAACACGGATTTGGTGCCGAAGGTGGAAGTACGATTACCCAGCAGGTGATTAAAAACTCGTTTTTAACACCTGAAAAAACATTAAAAAGAAAAGTAGAAGAAGTATGGCTCTCCTATCAGCTTGAGCAAAAATATACAAAACATCAAATTTTTGAAATGTATGTCAATAAGGTAAATATGTCAGAAGGTAGCTACGGAATGGCGACAGCTGCAGAAACTTATTACGGGAAAAAATTAAAGGAATTGACTTTGCCGGAAGCTGCACTGCTGGCTGGAATGCCGCAAAGTCCTAATAATTACAATCCCTTTACAAATCCTGACTTGGCAGAAAAGAGACGTAATATCGTTTTATCATTAATGCACCAGCACGGTTTTATTTCCAAGCAAGAGATGGAAGCGGCAATTAAAGTTCCTATTAAAAAAGGCTTGGTAAAAGAAGACAAGCACAAGATTGATGAGAAGCCTTTCGATTCTTTTGTTGATGCGGTAATAGATGAAGTGAAACAGCAAGGAGATTTTGATATTTTTTCCGATGGTTTAACCATTTATACAACTGTAGATCCAAAGGCACAAAAATATGTTTATAAGATGTTGAACACCCAAGATGTTATTAACTATCCCGATGAAAAGTTCCAGGCAGGGATTACACTTCTTGATACGAAAACTGGAGCTATCCGGGCAATCGGCGGCGGTCGAAACCAGCAAGTAAAACGCGGTTTTAACTATGCAATTGATACGAGAAGACAACCGGGCTCAACGATCAAGCCTATACTGGATTACGGTCCGGCCATTGAATATTTAAAATGGGGAACGTATCAGACGATTGATGATAAACCGGTAAAATATTCAACAGGTCAAACCTTTGGAAACTGGGACGACCGCTACATGGGCAGAATGACCATTCGCACCGCCTTGCAGTTATCGAGAAATACTCCTGCTGTTCAAACCTTACAGCAGGTAGGATTAACTCAAGCTAAAAAGTTTGCTAATAATTTAGGGATTCCTTTAAAAGAGATTTATGAATCCTATGCAATCGGTGGATTAAGAGACGGTGTATCCCCTCTTCAAATGGCAGGGGCGTACAGTGCTTTTGGCAATAATGGTTTTTATACAAAACCATATGCAGTCGTTAAAATCAAACTTCGTGATGGAACGGTCATTAACACCACACCAGAAACAAAAGTGGTGATGAAGGATTATACAGCCTTTATGATTACGGATATGCTGAAAAGTGTCCTCCAGTATCCTGGTACAGGTACGAGGGCTAACGTCCCTGGTCTTCATATCGCAGGGAAAACAGGAACAACCAATTATACGGATGAGGAAAGAAGACAGTGGAATATCCCGAGTAGCTCTTATATTCCAGATGCCTGGTTCTCCGGCTATACACCAAATTACACGGCATCGATATGGACCGGATATAAGGACCGTTCCACCCCGATTGCGCCGGGAGAGGGACAAAAAATTGCTCAGGATATGTTTAGAAATTTAATTTCTTATGTATCTGAAGGAAAACAAACATCCGATTTCTCTGTTCCAAATAGTGTTCAGAGGGTAAGAATTGAAAAAGGCTCGATGCCGCCAGTACTTGCAAGCCAATATACGCCATCAGATTTAGTCATTACAGAATATGCTGTTAAAGGGAATGCACCGAGCAGGGTATCAACACGATATGATAAATTGAATACACCTGGTAATGCCTCAGTAAAATATGACGAAAAAAATAATCAACTTGTTCTTAAGTGGAGCTATAAAAATAAGTCTTCAGCAAATATTCAGTTCGCGGTTACCGTCGATAGCGGTTCTGGACAAACAAGTTTGACAACGGCGAAAAATTCAATTACAGTTCCAAATGTTACACCGGGAGCAACCTATAGATTTACCATTGTTGCAACCGACGGAAGTCGAAAAAGTGATGCCGCTGCTGCAAGCTTCACCGTTCCAAAAGCGCCTGAAGAAACAACCCCTGGAACTGAAAACAATGGTGAGAATGGGAATAACGGAAATAATAACGGCACACCATCTGAAACCAATCCTGACCAGGGCAATGGCAACGGACAGGGACAAGGTCAAGGTGAAGGCCAAGATCAGGGTAATGGGAACGGACAAGGAACTGATCAAGGAAATAATGACCAAGGCTCCGGTGATACAAATACCGGCACAACAGACAGTGGTGCCAGCAGTCAGGACACTGAACAGCCCGGGACCTAATGAAAACTAGGAAAAAAGCGTCTAGCCTCACGGCTTAGACGCTTTTTTCATGATATTCTTTTTTACAAATAACTTTTCTTGTTCAAGAAAAAGTTCAGAAAGCTGACGATAGGAATGAAAAAGGTTGGGTCTTTTAAGGATGAATCCAAGCCTTTCGCCAATATTTACGGGCTTATATTCTAATGAATCTAGAGGCAGCGGTTCTTTATCAGCAATCGGCCTTTCATTCGACCAAAATAAAAATTTAAGAAATAGGTCAATCCCCTTTTTCATTCCTAAATTCGTATTTTCCTGATCGCGAATGGAATAAAATCTTTCCAAATCCTCTTTTAAATTTCCCCATTCCAAAAGGAGAATTGGAACCACTTCCGAAGGTTTCTCCCATGGCTTTTCAAAATCAATACGTTTATCCATAGGAAACATCCTTTGCCTTCATCCTCTTTTTCCCTTCCCTGCATAACTCTAATAATGGGCATGAAGGACATTGCGGATTTTGCGCTTTACAATGGTATCTTCCAAAAAAGATCAAACGATGATGTGTTACTGACCATTCCTCGGGTGGTATTTTCCTCATAAGCGTCTTTTCCACTTCAAGGACAGAGTCCTTCCAGCGGCATATGCCAAGCCGCTTACTCACTCTTTCTACATGGGTATCTACAGCAATAGCCGGTATATTAAAAGCTACAGAAACAACGACATTTGCCGTTTTTCTTCCAACACCAGGGAGTTTTGTTAATTCATCACGGTCCATTGGAATTTCCCCATTATACTGTTCTAGTAACATGCGGGACAGGTTTTGAATATTTTTAGCTTTATTACGGTATAGCCCAATTGAACGGATATCATTTTGCAATTCTTCCAGTGCTACGCTTAAATAGTCTTCAGGTTTCTTATACTTTTGAAATAAGTTTTTCGTTACTTTGTTGACTAGTGCATCTGTGCACTGGGCGGATAATGATACAGCAATAATTAATTCAAATGGATTGGAATGATTTAATTCACAATGGGCATCAGGAAACATCTCGCCCATTTGGTCAAGACAATAGCGGATTTGTGTATTATTCAACAAAACTCTTCACCTACCTAGCATAAATAAAAACAAACGAGAGAAAGTTCTCTCGCCAACTGGGAGTTTATTGTTCCAGCCAATTGTAGAAAGGAACTGTTGGGGGCTGTTCCGAATGATCCTGGCTTGTTTTTTTGTTTTGCAGTTGTTTATTACGAAATTTTTGACCATGGTTTTTTGCTTGTTCAATTGTTTTAATTCCGTTCTTCTTCCATTCAAATAATATCCGATCAATATAACGAAAATTCAATTTCCCGGACATCACTGCTTCCCTTAAAGCAGCTTTAATAATCATTGGGTCATGATGATCATCATCCATCCACATAGCCAATGACTCACATTCAAATGGAGACAACGGACGGCCGAATTCTTTTTCAAAACATGTATAAAGATCTGTTTCTTCGGATTTCTTATTTGCTTCATCAAGCCGTTTATTTTTCATTAAGAATTGTTCAGCCAATTTCTCTAGCAAGGGAACCACTGAATACTTTTCAAACCGGATTCCATCATGTGAATATTCATCAATGATTTCGATAAATCCCTTTTGGATTAATCTTCGAAGCATTTCATTACATTCTGCTACGGAAACCGTCATACGGGAGGAGAGTTCTTCAGGGGTCGGAAATTGATTTCCTTTTTCGATAAAAGTCATAATATTTAATAAAAGAACAAGTTCGTATTCGTTTAGATTTAGATTTCGATACTCTGAAAATAAAATGGCCGGGACAGTAATCGTACCTTCCTGAAGCCATGAAACAATCATTGATTTCATATTAGACACCTCAAGACTAAGTATAACATGAACAGGCCATGGTAGTAAGAGTATTAGAAAACCAACATTGGTAAAGAAAACTAGCAGTAAAAAAAGTCTGCATTAGCAGACTTTTTCATCAATAAAGACTATCCTTGACGCTTTAACTCAACAAATTGACGCATTCTTGCAACAGCTTTTTCTAATAGGTCTAGTGATGTTGCATAGGAAAGACGAATATTATCAGGAGTTCCAAAGCCTGAACCCGGGATTACAGCTACTTTAGCCTCTTCGAGCAATGCCGTTACAAAGTCATCTACACTACTGAATCCAGTGAGCTTTGCGGCTTCTTTCACATTCGGGTACAAATAAAATGCTCCTTGTGGTTTCACACATGAAAAACCAGGAATGGAAACTAATTGATCATAAATAATTTCTAATCTTTGTTCAAAAGCTTGACGCATTTCCTCGACAGGAGCCTGAGAGCCGTTATAAGCCGCAATAGCCGCATATTGCGCTGTTGTCGTAGGATTCGAGGTACTATGACTCGCCAGGTTTGTCATTGCTTGAATAATCTGACTGTTACCAGCAGCATATCCAATTCTCCATCCTGTCATGGAATGTGATTTTGAGACCCCATTAATAATAATCGTTTGTTCTTTTAGTTCTGGAGATAATTGAGCAATTGAGATATGTTTATTTTCTCCATAGACAAGCTTTTCATAAATCTCATCAGAAACGATTAGGATATTTTTCTCCAAGCAAACTTTTCCTAATTCCTGAAGCTCATCAGCTGTGTACAGAACACCAGTAGGATTGCTTGGTGAATTAATAATCACTGCTTTAGTCCGATCTGTGATGGCACTCGCTAACTGATCAGGAGTAATTTTAAATTGATTTTCTTCTTTACCCTCAATATAGACCGGTACTCCCCCGGCAAGCTTAACTTGTTCAGGATAGCTTACCCAATAAGGAGTTGGAATAATTACCTCATCGCCATCATTTAACAGCACTTGGAAAAGGGTATATAAAACATGTTTAGCCCCATTTCCTACAATGATTTCATTTGCTTTATAGGTAATCCCTTGGTCCTTTTCAAATTTTTCAATTACTGCTTTCTTAAGTGCAGGCAATCCTGCTGATGGAGTATATTTTGTATGCCCAGCCTGCATGGACTCTGTTGCTGCGTCTAAAATGTGCTGCGGTGTATTAAAATCAGGCTCACCAGCACCTAACCCTATAACATCTTCACCTTGTTCTTTTAATTCTTTTGCTTTTGCTGTAATCGCTAATGTTGATGAAGGCGTTAACGCCAACACCCTATCTGCAAGATTTACCAACTTTTTCTCCTCCATTCGCCAACTTTGCTAAAAGTTTTCAATTTTTTTTAGCCATTCACCTGTATCAAATTGAATGTAATAATAATTTATTAAATTATTTTTTGAACGGTAATAAATTTCCCATAAAGGAATATTTTTCTCCATTCCTAATCGAACGGAAATAATTTTTTCAGGGTTTTTCTCTTTTAAAAGCTTATTAATTGCTTGTTGTTTTGTTAAACCGGATTTTGCCTTCCTTACAATAACCTGTTTCGTCTTTTCAGGAATCCATACGATCATTTTTTCACCGTTATTGGCTTTTCCTTCAATGACATTAACCGTATCGTTTCCATGGTAAACATGAAAATCATCCACTTCTTTTATGGCAACAGTTTTCTTTGCAAGAGCAACGGCTTTTTTTTCTGCAGAATTGATTGGTTCTTGTGCTTTTACATAAACTTTAATCAAAATCCCTGTAAAGAATAAAACAATTACAATAACACTAATAATCCATTTTTTCACTTTATCACTTCACTATGTACGATAAATGGTAAAAATCGCTTTATTTTTATCTTCTTGATCAAGGGCAAGTCCAAACATGAGGTCTTTTTCCTTTAATGTTCGATTAAGGGCATCGACTATTTTATATAAATCCGGACCATGCTGGATTTTTACCGTTGATAAGACTTCAATTTTACTCTCCATATCCTGCCTCCCTTATTGCCAAATCTGAAAACTCTTCAACTATTATAACAGGTGTGCACGTTTTCGTGTTTTAAATTACCTAATATTAGATTATTTTTTTATTAACTTTTTTCATCCTCTTCAATTGGGATGTTAAAAACCTCATAGTTGGTCTGTGTAAATTTAATGGTCACAGTCCCTTGCTTCTTCGTAAAATATACTTCCGACCAGGAATCCTGTAAATCCTGAATAATATCGATGTCCGGTGAGTTTTTTTCTGCTGAAAAAAGAATCGATATTTGTGGATTGACAGTATGAATGAGTTTTTCAGATAAAGAATTGTCCTCTTTCATCATTGGAACCTTAAAGACCTTGATATCACCTAGATTTTTTTTCAGTAACATCTGCTGTGACCTTTGGCTATAGGATGTCATAAAAAAGAGACGATGCTTATGAAATTTTAGAGTAAAATCTAACCCCTCATCCTGCTCATTTCCTGCAAAGAGAACGTTGGCTAATGCTTCAGGTAAAATCTGCTTCGATGTCCCTTCTCCCCAGACCTTAATAGGGATTAGATTGGTGCCCTGGAAATGCGTTGATAATTGACCTGAAATTTCACGCGTTGTCACGATTTCTTTTATAAAATATTTTGAGATTAAATGATTGATTTGAGAATCATTTAATCCTTGTTTATTCGTTAAAATTAAAGAATTAATTTCTTTAACTCCATAAAATCGCAGCCACTCATCTAATTCAGCCTCTACGCCCTCTCCGCCTGTATCCACTAATATATTTTCATCATTGGGACCTTGAATAAGGGTTGCCTCCCCGTTTGTTAACCCCAAAAAGGACACAGCCATTTCGTGGTCTTTCAATTTTAAGTCGATACTTTCAAAATCGTCCGGGATTAACGAAGCGGCAAAACCCAATGAGGTGTTTTGTAAAAATAGAGTTATTAGGATTAGTAAAATTCGCATACACATTCCCTCCCCTATATCATCTATAGGATGTGTAATTTTACCAAATTTTATCCCACATTAATAAGCAGGAGTTTCCATAATCATAACCAATCATTAATAATCTCAATAAGTTCATATATATTTCCTTTTTTAACCGGAACAGCAGGTATCGATTTTAAAAAGGCATTTCCATACTTTGTTGTAATAATCCTTTTATCAAAAACGATAACTATTCCCCTATCTGAAGTGGTTCGAATCAAGCGGCCAAAGCCTTGTTTAAAACGAAGAATGGCCTCTGGAAGGGAATAATCATAAAAGGCATTCCCACCTTGCTGGCTGATATATTGACATTTTGCCTCTGTAAAGGGTTCATCCGGCGGGCTAAACGGAAGCCTGACAATAATGAGGCAGGATAAATCCTCTCCAGGAATGTCTACCCCCTCCCAAAAACTGCTTGTCCCTAATAGAATGGCCTTATCATAGCGCTGAAAATTTCTTGTTAGCCTTGTTCTGCTTCCACTTGTAATACCTTGAGCGAAAATCGCAAAATCACTTAAAAAACCACTTTCTTTAATGAGTTCATATGTTTTCTTCAGCATGTCATAGGCTGTGAAAAGAATCAGCATTCTTCCATTTGTTGCTTCCGATAGTGAAATAATATGTTCCGTAATTGCTACAACATAATCATCGAGTGATACGGAATTAATTTCCGGTAAATCTTCAGAAATCAATAGCTGAACGTGATTTCCATATTCAAATGGAGAAGGAATCATCATGGTTGAAGCTGAAGGAAGACCAATTTCATTCTTTATATAATCAAATGAATGGTTTACCGTTAACGTAGCTGATGTCACAACAACGCTTTTCTTCTTGGTAAAAAATTTTTCCTTTAGCGATACCGCAACAGAGGCCGGCTTTGCTAAAAAGGTGGTTACGTTCTGCGGAGACCTGTAATCTACTTCCATCCATTTTACAAAATTCGACTTTAAAATAAAGCATGATTGAACAGTATTCTTTAATTCTTCCAATTCATGAAGGAATGTAATCATTTCCTCGATTTTACTCTTTTGTTCTTGTGTAAGTATGTCTTTCTTATTCTCAATCCATGCTAATCTGTCCATCATCGCTGAATGCAAATCCTTAACCAGGAATGCAAATCTTTCTGCACTATGGACAAGTGCTGACTTCTCTTTTCCATGATCCTCGTCAGAAAAACGCACCTTTGCACGCGTGAATCCCTTTTTAAAACTACCTATCTTTTTGGCATATAGGGCAATCAGCTTAAAAAATTCATCCATTTCGTAAAATAAATCTGTTGTCAGCTGATTTAATTTAGATGTATGTATTAACTTTTCCCCTTTAAAGCCGTTTAATTTCAGAAGTTCCTCTAATTGATAAAAAAGCTGCTTTTGTTCATAGTGACCAAATTGGCTTAGCAGCATTCTCGTGGATAAATAATCCAAGCTAAAGCCAAAAAACTGACTGGCCACTTTCTCAAAATGATGTCCTTCATCAATAATGCAGAAATCAAAATGAGGCAGAATGGTCCCGTTGGCGGAAAGATCACTTAATAATAGAGAATGATTGGTAATGATTAAATTGGCTTCCTCGGCTGTTTGTTTTGCTCGATGATAAAAATCCTTTTCCAGCCATTCATTTGATTGTAAAAAAGCAGCAGGGTCATTTTTTATTCGATTCCAATAGAAAGTTCCTCCGCTTGCCAGATTTAATTCGTCTTTATCACCGGTGTCCGTTTCCATTAACCAGACAAGGATTTGCATTTTCGTTAAGGTTGTATCGTAGTTATCGTTTTCATCGAATAAGGTCTCGTTGAATTTCTCTAGGCTTAAATAGTGATTTCTTCCTTTTAAAAGAACTGAAGTAAATTTAAAAGGAAGCATCTTTTCAAGGATTGGGATTTCTTTTTTAATAATCTGTTCCTGGAGTTGAATGGTATGAGTACTTACCACAACTGTCTGCCCGTTTTGCTTGGAATAAAATACGCTGGGCAATAAATAACCAATTGATTTTCCTACCCCTGTGCCCGCTTCTATCAACAAATGTTCTTGTTTTTGAAATGCTTGATAAATTCCATCCATCATGGTAAATTGTCCGGTTCTATTTTCGAAGATTCTAAAACCCTGTTTTACCATTTCGATTTTTTCCGCTTCTTTTTCAGGGTAAGGGAAAAACTCCTTTTTCCCATTCACAGCTTCCCTTTTTGGCATTTTTTTCAGGGCAAGACCTTTAAACATTTCAAGCCCTTCCGGAAGAACTTCTGAAGTAATATCCTTTTCTCCAAGCAATTCGTCGAGCAATTGCTGCAAATCGCTTTTAAGACCGCCTGATAGCTGGGAAAGCTGTCTTAATGTTGTAATTGGCATAGATGCCAGTTTTTCCAGCAAAAGGAGAAAAAGCTCTGCAGTTACTTCGGCATCACTGTCGGCTTGATGCGGACGATCATGCTGTAAATTTTCTTTTTCGGCTAAATCAGACAGCTTATAGCCGTCTGCTGTTGGATACAAAATTCTTGCCATTTCCACCGTGTCTAATACAGATCCGTAAAATCCTTCAAAACCGGCAAGCTGTAATTCTTCCTGAAGAAATGACAAATCAAATAACACATTATGTGCAACGAAATAAGCTCCTTCGAGAATTTTCTCAATCCTTGGAGCAATTTCAGCAAACTGAGGTGCATCCTTTACCATATCATCATGAATACCAGTCAATTCCTCAATAAAAGCGGGAATTTGTTTTTTGGGATTAACCAGTGATGAAAACTTTTCTGTGATTACACCGTTTTCAATGACCACAGCTGCAAATTGAATAATTCTATCGCCTTTTTTAGGAAGATTGCCCGTGGTTTCTAAATCTATCACAACATATTTATTTTCTATCATAATTTACACCTCAAACCTTCGCTCATTAAAAACGGTATCACAAAAAGGGTAAAAGAAAAAGAATTCATTTCCCGAGATTTAAAACTATTATATAAAAAACAAATAAAAAAAGAAAAATCCCCTAAAAAAGGGGACTTACATCACTGTTAACGCCGGTTCAGCGTGTATCAATTCTTTTATCTTGTTATTATCATCCATGATAGCAACCCTTGGTCTATGTTCAGACAATTTTTCTTCTGAAACAAGGCAATAGGAAATAATAATGACAATATCCCCTTTTTGAACCAGCCGCGCCGCCGCACCATTTAAACAAATCACACCGCTGCCGCGCTCGCCGGGAATAATATAGGTCTCAAGACGTGCTCCATTGTTATTGTTGACAATTTGTACCTTTTCATTAGCAAGCATTCCAACTGCATCCAAAATATCTTCATCAATGGTAATGCTGCCCACATAGTTTAAATTCGCTTCTGTAACAGTTGCGCGATGGATTTTTCCATTCATCATCGTACGAAACATGATCGTTTTCCTCCTGGTCTTTGGATGTTTTTCTATTGTTACAGATTAATCCATTTCTAAGATGAAATTGTCAATTAAACGAACGTTAGTAAAATGTACAGCCAATGCGATAATGAATTTCCCCTCTATTCTTTCTAAGGGAAGTAACTCAGGGTAGGACAATATTTCTACGTAATCAATACGGCCGCTGCTCTCTGAAGTAATCATTTCCTTAATTAAGCTGATTAGCGCATCAGGCTTTCTTTCACCCTCACCAATCAACTTTTTCGCTTGCAGCAGGCTTTTATGAAGAACAACTGCCTTCTGTCTATCTTCAGGAAGAAGATTTACATTCCTTGAGCTTTTAGCAAGTCCGTCTGCTTCTCGAACAATATCAACAGGTACCAATTCCACCGGGAAATTTAAATCAGTAATTAACCCTTCAACAACCGCCACTTGCTGAGCATCCTTTTTCCCGAAATAAGCCCTAGTCGGCTGTACAATATGGAAAAGCTTCGTCAGAACTGTTGCCACCCCGTCAAAATGACCGGGACGGGATTTGCCGCATAAAACGTCCGTACGCGCTTGAACCACTAAGGTAACGGATGAAGGATTTGAATACATTTCCTCAACAGAGGGGTGAAAAAGAAAATCAACGCCTTCACACTCTGCCAATGCCCGGTCCCGTTCAAAATCACGGGGATATGTGGCAAAATCTTCATTTGGACCAAACTGAAGGGGATTTACAAATATGCTTAACACAACCAGATCATTTTCTTTTCTCGCTTTTTTTATAAGACTGAGATGACCCTCATGCAAAAAACCCATGGTCGGGACAAAGCCGACAGATTTTCCTTGTCCTTTTTGTTTTATAACCTCTGATTGCATTTCTTTGACAGTTGTAATAACCCTCATTGTTTTCCTCCATAAAGACCTTGAAGTTCTTCTTGTTTCATCGTAAAGGAATGCTGTTCTTCCGGAAATTTATTTGATTTAACCTCTTCGGTATAGGCTTGGATTGATTCCGTAATAAATGGATTTAGATTTGAATATTTCTTTACAAACTTAGGTACCCGTTCAACACCATACCCTAGGATGTCATGATATACAAGGACTTGTCCATCTACAGCTTGCCCCGCACCAATCCCAATCACGGGAATGTTCAATTCTTTTGCAACTTCATGTGCAAGCTGCTTTGGAACACATTCTAAAACAACAGCAAATGCTCCTGCACGTTCACATTCTCTTGCATCCTCCATTAATTTGATTGCTGCATGGGCATCTTTCCCCTGAACCTTATATCCACCTAAAACACCAACCGATTGTGGTGTTAACCCTAAATGGGCACAAACTGGTATTCCTGCCTTCGTAAGGGCAGCTATTTTTTCAATGACATCATCTGCACCTTCAAGCTTTACCGCATGAGCTCCTGTTTCTTGAATCAGTCTTCCGGCATTTTTCAGCGTTTCATGAACAGACAAATGATACGTTAAAAATGGCATATCCACGACAATAAAGGTGTCTTTGGCTCCACGCTTAACTGCTTTTGTGTGGTGAATCATGTCATTAAGGGTTACTGGAATAGTAGAATCATAACCGAGGACAACCATTCCCAATGAGTCCCCAACTAAAATGATGTCTACTCCTCCCTGCTCGGCATGTTTAGCGGATGGATAGTCATAGGCCGTTAACATGACGATTTTTTCCCCATTTTGTTTCATTTTAAGAAAATCAGTACTTTGTTTCATCAACATACCTCCTTTTATTAGGAAGAGGCGAGTAAACGTTAAGAGTTAGCAAATAAAAAGACCCTTCTGAAGGCAGAGAGGATCTTTGTTACTCTTGTTTATGTTCATCCCTCTGTCCCGGTCCGAAATTTCGGATCTAGGCAGAATCCATTTTTATATGTTTTTTCAATCTACAGGTGCAGTTCTGATTGATACTGCCCAATGAAATTATAACAAAATATCCAAAATGTGCAACTAAAGATTGTTAAAGCTCTATATCTGCAGAATAAATATGCCGGATGACACCATTATTATCTTCTAAGAGTAAAACACCATCTTCAGTTATACCAAGCGCTTTTCCTTCAATTACCTCTGTTAAAGTACGAGCCTTTAGATGTTTGCCGATACTAACTGCATAACTTTCCCAAAGTAGCTTAAGTGAAGAAAAGCCTTTCTCTAAATAAAGACCATACCATTTTTCAATATGAATAAAAATACTTTTAATTAGTTCAGCGCGGGAAATTGGTTCTCCTTTTTCAATCAATAGAGAACTTGCCGTCTCCTGAAGCTCCTCAGGAAAATCATCTTTTTTCTGATTCACATTGATCCCGATCCCGATAATAACGGAGTGAATTCTATCTGCTTCCGCTTGAAGTTCGGTTAAAATACCTGTTACCTTTTTACCGTTCATTAAGATATCGTTTGGCCATTTTATTTCCGGTATTAAACCTGTAATCTCTTCTATGGCTTGTACGACCGCAACGGCCGTTAACAGCGTCAACTGGGGTGCCTTTATTAAGGGAATATTCGGGCGAAGGATTATGCTCATCCAGATACCTGTATATTTCGGAGAATGCCATTTTCTTTCCATTCTTCCTCTCCCAGATAGCTGCTCTTCCGCTATGATGGTTGTTCCCTCAGGAACATCTTCATGTGCTAGCCGGTGGGCAATCTTTTGTGTTGACTCCACACTTTCCTCATAATGAATATTCCTGCCAATGTATTCAGTTTTTAATCCAAGCCTGATCTCATCTGCCGTTATCCTCTCAGGTGTTTTCAAAATTCGGTACCCTTTTCGTCGAACTGCTTCAAGTTCAAAGCCTTCCTTACGGAGCTCTTCCACATGCTTCCAAACAGCCGTTCTGGAACAGCCAATTAATTCAGCTAATTGTTGTCCTGATAAATAGGATTCGCCTGCATTTGTGAAGGCATCCAGCAATTCTTTTCTTATTTCTGATTGCACTCCATCAGCCACTCCTTGATTTTGTTTTTTTCATTCAATACTTTTCCCTCGACAATAGCTCGTTCGATTGATAAAAGAGAATCTTTTAACCATGGACCGGCTTCTTGATTGAACCAGGCTAGCAAATCATTCCCTGTAACCCCCAGGTCTCCCCGTTCCTTTATGGGAAGCCTGTCGTAGCTTTTTACCAAATCGTCAATTATTCGTGCCTCACTCGTTCCATTTATCACCTGAAAAAGCTTTTCAACTGATACAATGATGTCCCGTTTCGCTAAATACAAATCATATGGCTCCCAGTCTTTTTTAAGCCGCGACTCGAGGAAAAAGATGACTTGTTGAATTTCCCTAATATCTTTTAGGGCCAGCTTCCAATTTCTTAAAAAAAGTTCAATCTCTTTTCCTTTTAAGTTTATACAATACAGTACTAGCGCCCACATTTCATTTTTGGTCAGACTGTTCCAATTCAAACGAAAAAGTTTTTTTAGTTGCTCCTTTTGATTATCTAAACCAGGCAAGTAGCGGTATAGGCCTGTGTTAAGCAAAATATTGATTGCTTCCTTGCAATTTGGACCAATCAGTAATTTTTCTAGTTCTGCCCGTTTCCGTTCTACAGCAATTTTACCAAGCAGGGGAGCAAGATTTTCGAGCGCTAATAATGTTTGCGATTCAATTGAAAAAGACAGCTGGCTTATAAAGCGGACTGCTCTCATCATTCTTAGTGCATCCTCTTGGAATCGTTCCTCGGCTTGTCCGACAGTTTTAATGATTTTTTCCTGAATCGCCTTTTGACCTTCAAAAGGATCAATAAGGTTACCGCTTTGATCCATTGCGATGGCATTCATCGTAAAATCCCTGCGCTTTAAATCATCCTTCAGGTTCCGAATAAACGAGACTTCTTTTGGTCTTCGGTAGTCCTGGTATTCAGATTCAGTTCTAAACGTTGTAATTTCATATGATGAATTTCTGTACAAAACAAGGATGGTTCCATGTTCAATACCAATATCTACGGTTTTAGAAAAAACTTTTTTCACTTCATCCGGTGTCGCGGATGTAGCAATATCTACATCACTTATTGGCTTCCCTAAAAGAAAATCTCGGACAGATCCCCCGACAAAATAGGCCTCATAGCCTGAGTCCGCTAATTTTTGAAGAACTGGCAGGGCAGACAAAAAAGGTTCAATCATACACTTCACCTTTTTTCAAAAGCTTAAAATATAATTGTTCGTATTGTGCAACTACCTTTTGGGCATTAAATTTATTTATAACCGTATCCACTGCTCTTGACGAAAAGTCTTCGTGGAGATGTACATCCTTTAAAATTTCAATTGCTTTACTAGAGACATCTTCAATATCTCCCAATTCACATATGAATCCCGTTTTTCCATGTTCAATCACTTCAGGCATACCACCAACATTTGTCCCAATGCACGGAACACCACATGCCATTGCTTCAAGTGCCACAAGGCCAAAGCTTTCCTTCTCTGATAATAAGAGCATTAAATCACTGATTGAATATAATTCTTCAAGGCTTTCTTGTTTTCCTAAAAAGAGAACACGGTCCTCTATACCTAATTTACGGACGAGCTTACAAACATTCGTCATTTCCGGCCCATCACCAACTAATAATAATTTAGCAGGCAAAGCCGCGGAAATTTTCGCAAACGTTTTAACTACATCCGGAACCCGTTTTACAGCACGAAAATTGGAAACATGAATAATTACCTTTTCCGATTCCTTTATTTGAAATTCAGTTTTTAGATGCTGTACATCACTTTTTTGATAGACTCGCTCATCGATGAAATTATAAACCGTTTCAATTTGCTTGTCCGGATTAATTAGTTCATAGGTTTGATTAATTAAAGCATTTGATACAGCCGTCACGGCATCTGATTTTTCAATGCCAAATTTAATTGCGTCGGTCAAAGAAGGGTCATATCCTAAAACGGTTATATCTGTTCCATGTAAGGTCGTGACGATCTTTAATTCATGGTGGCTCATTTGTTTTGCTAAAATGGCACAAACCGCATGTGGAATGGCATAATGAACATGAAGGATATCTAATTTCTCTCGATTCGCTACCTCTGCCATTTTACTGGCTAACGCGATGTCATAGGGTGGATATTGAAATACAGAATATTGATTTACTTCTACCTGATGGTAATAAATATTATGGTACATCCGATTTAGTCGAAACGGCATGCTCGATGAAATAAAATGAATTTCGTGCCCTTTCTCTGCAAGCATTTTTCCAAGCTCTGTTGCGACAACACCTGAACCGCCGACTGTCGGATAGCAGGTAATCCCGATTTTTAGTTTCCTCATTTTGTTTCTCCTAATAAATCATAATCTACAAGGAGAGGAACTTTTGTCTTATATCCTTCAGCAAAAGGGACGCTAACCAGTTTTCCAAACATTTTTTCCCTTGCCTCAACTGTTTCAATGTATCCATTCGTAAGCGGTGTATCGAAGCTTTCTTCCGTTCGTTCAAATTGACTCTTATATGCCCTTAATGTCTCAATTTTTTTATCCATTTGCTGTGATATATCAATGGTAAAATCCGGCTTGTGGAAACCATTAATCATATAAAAATACATTCTTTCAACCCGATGCGGTGCCTCATCTTGATTTGTTTTAAATTTGCGAATGCCTGCAGAAAAAACTGCCTCCTCAACAAGGCGTGCACAATTCCCATGATCAGGATGGCGATCTTCAAAATACGGGGCAAACACGATATTGGGTTTCAATTGTCTTATAACCCCGGCAATCATTTTTATGTATTCCTCAGTTATATATAATCCTCTATCCGGCAGGGCAAGTGATGTTCTATAGGTCACTCCGAGAATTTCTGCAGCATTTGCCGCCTCTGTTTTCCTCAGCTCCACCGTCCCATTTGAGGAAAGTCCTGCATCAGTTAAATCACAAATCCCAATTCGCTTACCTTGCTCGGAAAATTTAGCAATAGTCCCGCCCATGCCAATCTCTACATCATCAGCATGAGCACCGAATGCGAGGATATGTAAGGACTTATTCTTTTCCATCTGTCTCACCATTTTTCATCACATTTCTCCATTCAAGCAGTCCTTGGTCCAACCCACGAATCAATAATTCTGCAGAGCCCATATTCGTCGCAAGCGGGATTGAGTACACATCACATAAGCGAACAAGTGCAGTTACATCAGGCTCATGCGGCTGTGCGGTTAGTGGATCGCGAAAAAAGAATACCGCATCCATTTTATTTTTTGCAATCAATGCACCAATTTCCTGATCCCCTCCAAGCGGACCGGATTTGAACCGTGTCAATTCTAATCCCGTTGCTTCACCAATCCTTAAACCGGTTGTTCCAGTTGCAAATAGCGAATGCTTTGAAAAAATCGTTTGATAGGCCGTAACAAATTGAACCAAATCGTTCTTTTTTTTATCGTGGGCAATTAATGCGATATTCATATGAAGGAACTCCTATTCTAAAATATTTTCAAGACCATACACAAATGTTTTAAGGTTCATAACTGTTTCTACAGCCACTTTCACCCCGGACATAAAAGAGGCGCGATTATAAGAATCATGTCTTATGGTTAAGGTTTGTCCATCAGATCCAAATAAAACCTGCTGGTGTGCAACTAAACCTGGCAATCTAACTGAATGAATATGCATTCCTTCGAAATCAGCCCCTCTTGAACCCGCAATTGTTTCTTTCTCATTTTGATGCCCTTGCTTCTTTACTTCTCTCACTTCGGCAATCATTTCCGCCGTTTTAACAGCTGTGCCGGATGGCGCATCAAGCTTTTGGTCGTGATGAAGTTCAATAATTTCAATATCCGGAAAATATTTTGCGGCCATTTGCGAGAATTTCATCATTAAGACAGCACCAACTGCAAAATTAGGTGCAATGATACAGCCTAATTCTTTTTCATTGCATAATCTCTCCAGTTCTTCTAAGTCACTTTTAGAAAATCCGGTGGTTCCAACAACAGGCCTTACATTATATTCAAGCGCTGTTTTTGTATGATGCATGCCGACTTCCGGTGTTGTTAAATCGATTAATACATCTGCTTTAATGGTTTGCAAACAGGCTTCAAGATTTCCGAAAACCGGTACTTCAATAGGAAGCTGAAAGCCTTGTATGTCATTTAGCTGCTTCCCATCATATTTATAATCGACAACAGCTGTCAGCTCAAAATGCTCCGTATTTGCAGCCAGCAAAACGGCCTCTTTTCCCATTCTTCCACGCGGTCCTGCAATAATTACTTTTATTTGTTCCATTTAACTCACTCTCCATTTTCTATATTAATTCTTGTCCAGCGATTTTTATCTCTTGTATTAAATTTTTTCATGACATAATCATGAGCATCTTCCAAATCTATATTTAAAGAATTAGCGAAGCAAATCAATACAAACAATAGGTCTCCAAGCTCCTCTTCAATGGCTTTTTCAGTTTCACTGTCTTTTTTCGGTTTCTCACCATAAAAATGATTGATTTCCCTTGCAAGTTCACCTAATTCTTCTGTCATCCTTGCCAACATCGCTAATGGACTGAAATATCCTTCTTTAAATTGGCTTATGTATTGATCAACCTCGTTTTGCAGGTCCTTCATCGACTTCCCGTTCGACATCCTTTTCACCTCTAAATAAGTGTCTTACTGCTATTCATAGTAGCTAAAATAACGCTATTTTACAAATATTTTTGATGAAATTGGGAACTTTCTGATAGGATTGCTCTTCCCATTGTATTTAGATATAATAAAAAACATTGATAAAGAGAAAAATATGGAAACAAAGGGGGAAATTTGATGATTTTTGGCCTTAAAATAAAGAATATCCTTTTCATCTTAATTGGAACTGCCATTATGTCATTTGGTCTTGTCAATTTTAATATGCAAAATAAATTAGCTGAAGGCGGCTTTACCGGAATTACACTCCTATTATACTTTTTGTTTAAATGGGACCCTTCCTATACAAACCTTATTTTAAATATCCCTCTTTTCCTCATAGGTTGGAAGATATTAGGGAGAAATGCATTCATCTATTCCATTATTGGCACTGTTGGCGTTTCGATTTTCTTATGGATATTCCAAAGATTTCCGATTAAAATGCCCCTTGAGCACGACCTCACATTGGCAGCCTTATTTGCCGGGGTTTTTGCAGGAATTGGACTGGGAGTTATTTTTCGATCAGGAGGAACAACAGGAGGAGTAGATATCATCGCCAGACTTGTCCAAAAGTATATTGGCTGGAATATGGGTAAAACCATGTTCATGTTTGATACATGTGTTATTATTTTATCCTTGCTTACTTATCTAAAATATACGCAGGCTATGTATACGTTAGTAGCTGTTTTTGTTGGTGCAAGAGTCATAGACTTTATGCAGGAAGGTGCCTATACCGCAAGAGGTGCAATGATTATTTCTGAAAAAAATGAAGAAATTTCAAAAAAAATCATGGATGAAATGGAGCGTGGGGTTACTGCCTTAAGAGGGTATGGCTCCTATACGAAAAACGACCGGGAAGTCCTTTATTGTGTCGTTGCAAAAAATGAAATTGTCCGGTTAAAAAATTTAATAACGGCAATCGACCCACATGCTTTTATATCGGTCAGCATTGTTCATGATGTTCATGGGGAAGGGTTCACATTAGATGAAAACAAGATGCCAATTGTAGATTAAAAAAACAATGTCCAGTGCGGACATTGTTTTTTAGTCATCATTATTTCGAGTCATCCCCGTATAAATCAGCACAAGTCTTAGTAATTCTAAAACCGCAACAGCTGCTGCTGCCACGTATGTTAAGGCTGCCGCATTAAGAACTTTCCGAGTTTCCCTTGCTTCATTATTTCGAATTAAACCTAGCGAAACAACTTGCTTCATAGCACGGCTCGAGGCATCCAATTCAACCGGCAGTGTTACCAGTTGGAAAAGGACAGCAGCTGCCATAAAAATTATTCCTAAAAGCAGCATCCCGCTCTGATGGGCAAGCATCCCAATCATAATCAGCACCCATGAAAAATTAGAACCAATATTTGCTACCGGTACAAGGGCGTGGCGAAATCTTAGAAAAGCGTATCTTTGTGAATCTTGTATGGCATGCCCGCATTCATGAGCAGCAACCGCTGCTGCTGCTAATGAATGTCCATGATAGTTTTCCGGTGATAACCGGACTGTTTTCGTCCTTGGATCATAATGATCACTTAAAAAACCATGCCCCTGTTCAATTCCCACATTATATAGGCCATTGGCATTTAATATCTCTCTGGCAACCTCCGAACCTTGCCGGTACGTGGCGGATGGTACTTGTGAATATCTTGCAAAAGTACTTTTCACCTTCAGCTGAGCCCATAACGGAATCAAGACAATAATTGCAAAATATACTAGGTAAAACATGATGAACCTCCAATTTTAGCTCTTGTTGCCTATCAGTTTACTGTTGCCGAATCAATTCGTCAATTTTTTTGATCTCTGGAGCGACCTTTTTTCATTTCTTTATCACCTTTATACTTTCTCAATCCGACATAGGATAAGGTTGCTATAATGATGCTTCCTGTCGAGATGATTACCCACCAAAGGGACGGATCTGCTTCATCCTCGTCCATATTCTCAAAAAGATTTTTTAAATCCGAATCTAATCCGTCCAGTTCTTTCTGGCTTTTAGAATCACTTATCATTTGAGTACGATATTCATCAATAAAATGAATACGGGCATCAATTCTTTGAATATTTTCTGCACTAACATCCACTTTCATACTTGGATAGATGACATTATAAAGGGAGAGAAATTTATTAAAATTGTAATGAAAATCAGCAGAATTATGTGCTTGGGCTGCTTCTTTGGCTTGGTGGAAAACAGTCATGATTTGACCTTCCATTTCCGTCCAAAGCGGTCTATGGCTTGTCGCAATCGCATCAATAACCAGTCGGAATTTTGTTAATTTATTGATCCGTTCCTCATATTTCATATCCGGGCTTGCTGCCGCCTCCAGCGCTTCATCATGTGAAGTATTTATAATTCTTAGCTCGTCCACCGTTAATGGCTGTTGTATATTTTTTATACTTGTAAATTGATCAGAGAAATAATTAAGCAGCTGTTTAGCATCATCATATCTATGGAATTTCACCATTTGAAGTGCTTCATCAGAGATATCATCAAGCTTTTCCATCGGTGAAGTTTGCTCAGCATTTACACTTATGGGAGCGAGCAGCAAAACCATTGCAAATAATAAAAGCCATTTAAATTTCAATCCTTGTCCCCCCCTTTCATTACTAATAAAATGTATGAAGGGTTGGACAAGGATAGACCAAATTTTAAAATGTTACTTTTATTTTATTTCAAGCGTATAGTGTTTCGGACGGATGCATAAAAAATAAGCAATTCCTAAGGACAAAATCGATAGCCAAAAAGTAAAGTATCCAATTTCAGGTATGTACTGATCTAACATTTCGTATCGCGGGAGCATGAAAAAGACATAATCAATCACATCATTATGTAAAGTCCAAATAGCGGCAACAATTAAATGCCACCATTTTAAACGATAAAACGGAGCATATAATAGTCCCTGAACAGCCATGGCAAAGTGAGAGAAAATTAACATATACCCAGCCCAGCTTAGTTCTCCTTCAACAAAATAAACGAGAATATTCATGACTACTGCCCAAATTCCATACTTAAAAAGGGTAACAATCGCTAAGGCTTCTATTAAGGGCCAGTTTTTTTTCATTAAAAATGCGATAAGAACAAAAACAAAAAATAAACTTGCCGTTGGACTGTCCGGAACAAAAATTAAAAATTTTGCCGGTGTGTCTTTTAACTGCCATCCATACCAATAATACCCATAAACAGTTCCAACAATATTAACAATCAGTAAAAGTTTAAGTATCGAACGATTAGCCAGAAGAGGATAAACCCATCCCACCTATTTTCCCCCTATCATTGTTTTAGATAAGAAAAGCGCAAGCGCCTTGGTCAGCCCCGACAAGTGCTGGAGGGCCCGACAGTGAAGTCGTTCTTTGACTTCATTGGCGGGACCGAAGCAACCTCGAGGGGCTAGGCGCTGGAGCTGGACAATTCTCGAAGTCAAAAATTTTATTTATTCTTATCTTATATGAATAAAAAAGCTGACGAAACCGCCAGCTTTTTCTTTTTTCTATTATTTTGCTCCAAGACCTGAAATAAATTCAGTAAGCTGTTTAAGCTGCTGATCATTCCCTTTGAAGATACCAGGAGGCATTGCACCCTTACCATTTTTTGCGATTTTCGCAATTTCCTCAGGCTTTAAACCTGTAGCAGTAAGTGCTGGTGCCCCGGCACCACCTTGAAGGTTTTCACCGTGACAGTTAATACAGCCTTGACTTTTAAATACTTCATATCCAGGATTTGATTTATCAATTTCAACTTTAGCCACAATTTTACCTTGACGTTCTGCTGCAGCCCAGTCATGGGTTGCAACTGATTGCCAAGTTAAAAAGACTGTAGCAGCCAATGCAAGCAGCATTAAACCTGTTGCAATCGGACGTCTAAATGGACGACGCTCCGGACCATTATCTAAGAATGGAGCCAATAATAGTCCTCCGAAAGTAAGACCAGGTATAATCAAAGCACCGATAACCGTATATGGACCTGAAGCATATGAGTACTTCAGTAATTGATATAAAAAGAGGAAGTACCAGTCCGGTAATGGGATATAGCCTGTATCAGTTGGATCCGCAATTCTTTCTAGCGGGGCCGGATGTGCAATTGTTAAACATAAAAAACCGACAAGGAATACTGCCCCAACCATCCATTCTTTTAATAGAAAGTTAGGCCAGAATGCTTCTGTTTTACCAGGATACTCTGAGTAATCCTTTGGCAGCATTTTTTTACGTGCCTCAGGTGCTAACACACGAGAGTCACCTACGAATTTCATACCTTTACCTTTATGCATCGAGCGATCCCCTCCTTTTTCCGTAAAAGTGAAAAAATAGTTACTAGTTCTCCATTATCAATTAGAGTATTAAAGTGGCCCTGAAATCCCTTGTCTACGAATCATAACGAAGTGGGCAGCCATTAAACCAAATAATACTCCAGGCAGGAAGAACACGTGAATCGCAAAGAAACGGGTTAAGGTTTGAGCACCTACAATGTGTTCATGCCCCGCAAGCAATACTTTGATATAGGAGCCGATAAATGGTGTGGCCTCGGCGATTTGAAGACCTACTTTTGTAGCGAATAACGCTTTCATATCCCAAGGCAATAGGTATCCTGTAAAACCTAATCCAAGCATGACGAAGAAAATAAGTACTCCGACAATCCAGTTAAGTTCACGAGGTTTTTTATATGCACCTTGGAAAAAGACACGTAACGTATGTAAGAACATCATGACAAGAACTAAACTAGCTCCCCAGTGATGCATTCCGCGTACGATTTGCCCGAATGCTACTTCATTTTGGAGATAGTAAACGGACTCCCAAGCATTTTTAATATCCGGTACATAATACATTGTTAAAAACATACCAGAAAGAATTTGAATTACGGTAACAAAAAACGTTAGACCGCCAAAGCAGTATACAAACGCAGAAAAATGATGCGCGGGGTTTACATGCTCAGGTACTTCATGGTCTGCAATATCCCGCCACAAAGGCGCAATATCTAAACGTTCATCTACCCAATCGTAAATTTTGTTTAACAATTATTACACCTCCGTCCGTGGTTGTGCTTTACCTAAAAGAATATAACCGTCTTTTTCCTTGACCGGATATAGATCAAGCGGTTGTGGCGGCGGTGTTCCAGGAATGTTTTTACCATTCTTTTCATAACGGCCAAAATGGCAAGGACAAAAGAATTGGTTCGGATGTGCCTTATCCGTATTCCAGTTAACCGTACAGCCTAAATGTTTACAAATTGGTGAAAGAGCAACAATTTTCCCATTATCGTCCTTATAAATCCAGGCAGTATTGGTAACTTCGGACTCATACCATGCATCCTTTTCCTTAAAGGTAAAGTCAACACGAACAGGCTCACTTGTTAAATCAGCCGCCTTTTGCTTTGTTGGTATGAAGTTACCGCCCGCGTCGGCTTTTAAAACAGGATCCACAGCAAAACGGACCATTGGCATTAACATCCCCGCTGCCATGAAACCACCTACGCCAGTTAATGTGTAGCTTAAAAATTGGCGTCTTGTAACGCGATTCTTACTCATTCATATCCCCCCTCTATTTCTAAAGTTTTAGTCCACACGGACATTTATTAAACACATATAAAACTAGGACATAATCATGATATATCAATCTTTAAGCAAGGTCAATATCATACTATTTTAAAAACATATTATAACCAGAGAATTAGTCATTTTTGTGCCACTTTTCGGTAAAAAGGTTTACAAGCTGTTTGACCTGTGAATCAATGATTGATACCTTCTGAGTCTCGTCCATATGCTCGAGTGGTATTGAAGGAAGCCAAATTAACGAACCGTTAAGTTTTTCTTCTTGCGATTTCCATTCGATTTCAGATGTAATGAAAAAAATATGTTTTAGCTCACTATTTTTGATATTTTCCTCCCATTTTTTTAATTCACTCATAGTATTTTCAATTCTTTCATTTTTTAAGTATGTATAGGGGGGAAATAATAAAATTCTTCCGGTAAACTGTCTTTCCAAATAACTTGTAAGCAAGGTAATAAACTCGTGCTTTGACGCCGAGTCTTTCATTTCATCCCCAAAGGAAACAGAGTAAATCGGAACAATCGCCGTATCTATGTACTCTTTTGCGCCTAAAAATGTATCAATATCTTTCGGAATCCATTTCATTTTTACACCAGCCTTTAATTTCACTAATACCATCATACCATTTTCGCCATTAACAAGGAACAAAAAAAGAAGGCCTGCCTATAGCAAGCCACCTTTTTGCTCAATTTTTTTCAGGTTATTTAATTTTTCGGTTAATTCAAGAAAGGCTGCTTGATCCTGTTTGTCTAAAGCTTCGTCAATCAACTGAAGCAGTTTCTCCCTCTGGAAGCGTTCGATACTCTTTTGCAGAAATTGTTCTGCGATAATCCCGTCTTTTTCATTTACCTGAAGGTGTTTCGGTACAAAAGGATTTTCTTCCAGTACAGCTGCATATTGATGTGCCTGATTCGATGCATGGAAATTCAATTGAATAAAAATTTCTTCATCACGATTTAAACGGATATCGTGAAAAGATTTCTCAGCATCTGTTGTCATCACATTTTCTTTATAAAAGCGAAACGGTACTTTATCAACACAATGGGTAGACATAATCAGTCCCCGTGGGCAATACTGTGCTTGCTCGACAAAATGAACCTTTTCCATTAATTGATCGTGGCTCATTAAATAGTTGAGGATCCACACACATTCTCTTCTTTTCAGTTGATAATGATTTAAAAACCAGCGAATAAAGTCCTTTTTCTCGTTGACAGAAACAGGGGTTGCCATAAAAGTTTCCCTCCTCTGCGCTTTTCAGCTTTATTAGTAATCTTCTGTACCTTTGAGACGTTCAAGTAAATCAATGTACTCTTCATTTGTTGGATCGTTTTTTTGCAGCTGTTTAAAAATTTCGGCAGCCGTGACCGTTTTTCCTTCTTCAATTAAAAAATATCCGTAATCTCGCAGGAAGTCTGAATTGTTTTTAAAAAAAGTATATGCAGCTTCATATTTGTCTAATGCATATGAAAATTCCTCTAACCTGTGAAAGCTAAGTGCGGCATCCCATAAAAACTGAGGTTCTTCGTCTTCCTCATAATCCAGCTGAGTGATTAAATCAATGACATCCTCGTATCGCTCTTGTTGAATAAACAGTTTATTTAACGTAAGGGCTGCTTCAGTAAAACCGGGATCTAATGCAAGCGACTCTCGAAAGAGCTGTTCGGCTTCGTCTGTTTTTCCCAGTTTAATCGCTATTTTCCCCCCATAAAAATAGAGGTCCTTGTTAAATTCAT
Organism: Neobacillus niacini; assembly: GCF_031456445.1. Classification (GTDB taxonomy): domain Bacteria; phylum Bacillota; class Bacilli; order Bacillales; family Cytobacillaceae; genus Neobacillus; species Neobacillus niacini_I. Next base: position 28,264 of record NZ_JAVDUQ010000003.1, read on the forward strand.
CCTGTTTAATTCCCTCCTGAATGGTGCGAAAGCTATTTTCCAGTTCTTCTTCACGCTCATATGCTTTTGCAAGATGTAAATATAAGGAGTGGTACTCGGGGTCAAGTACTTTTAATTCCTCAAACTTTTCAATTGATGTTCGATTGTAATCCGCTTGGAGTGCTGTGAATGCATAGCCAAAAAGGGTATTAATTTCTAACTTTTCATCGAGTGCCTTATCATAGTAGGTCAGAGCCTCTTCAAAAGCGCCTGAGGAGCTTAACAGTTCAGCCAAACGTTGATTAATATTGACCCCAGCAATCATACTGTTTTCTTTTAATACAATTTCATATGCGGCCATCGCCTTGATGATTTCACCCTGTTCGCTGTAAAGTTCCCCTAGCGCAAAATCAATAATTACTTCTTCAGGTAAAATTTTCTTCGCTTTTAGAAGCTTTCTTTCACAAACCTCGTATAGTCCTTGAACTTGGTACAAGTCAGCAAGCAATAATAACGATTGTCCATAATTTGGATCTACCTCAGCGATTCTTTCAAGAACAAGAATTGCTCTTTCCTCTTCACCTGCTTCAACTAGGATTTCACCAAGAAGAACCAGAAGTTCACCTTCTTCAGGATAAATCTCTAAAAGATTTTCAACTAGAGCTTTTGCTTCATCTAAAAACCCAAACTGGTATAACTCCTCTGCTAAAAGGAATTTTTCGTCAGACATGCCGCTGTTTAATACAACATTATATTCATTTAATGCTTCTTTATGTTGGCCTTTCTCTAACATTTGAATAATTTTATTTATGCGGTCCATTTTCTTATCCTCTCGTTCCCAGGTTTCTCGGTTAAATAGTAAAATAAGATGTGGTTTTCACTTTAACATATTCACCATTCCCCGGTCTATATAAAACCTCTCTCCCTGAACGAATAACCTTTCCTTTATGAATTGTCACTACAAGTCTATCACCATGATAATGAAATAAACTCACTTCATCAACATTCTTGATTTCTCTAGCCTTTAAATATAGGTTATAGCTTACCTCAGCCCCATGCATTAAACTTGCCTTTTGAGGATATAGACCTATTTTATTTAAAACAGCTGCCGACAGTGGTTCATTTTCTTCCAATTCCCCGGAAAGGCATGGGATTTTTTCTTTTATCATGATCATATTCCATCTGTTCAAGATATCTTTGGCTTCTTTTTTGTCCTTTGAAGATATTACTGGGATTAGAGGATTATTAAATGGAAACATAGCCTCTCTTATCCACCCCCATGGAATCATCTCGAGCTCCTCTACTTTATTTATTTCTACAAAAATGGCTGGTATCCTTTCTCTTTTGCAGATTCTGATCAATGATTGTGTGAGCAATTTTATTGGAATTTTTACACCAATGATAAAATCTACAGGACTGCCCATAAGTGCTGTTTTCATTTCTCGCAATTTTTCAAGTATTTCTTTCTCGTAGGAAACATTCACGCAGGTTAAAATTGTCGTGCAGCCTTTTATTAAAAATGTGTCGGTCATATATTTTTTAATTTCTTGAAAGGTTCCCTTAGAAGGGAGATGGTTATTAAGTAGGACAAATGTGGGGGTCATAATGTAGGCTTCTGCATTCATTTTCATCCATTTGTATTGGCTAACATCTGTTCGTATGGAGGCAATTCTATTATCTTTAATTAGCAGGCAGCGTCTTTGCAATTGGTTATCTTTTAGAATATTGGCATTTTCGATTATATAGACCATAAAATCACCCTTTACTTGTCTTTAAGACAAGCTATGTGGGATTTTGTGAAATATGCCTTCCATATTTTCACTATAGAAAAAAAGCTGCAGAGAATGCAGCTTTCTACTTAATAAGTGAATGTAAATGGTCAAAAAAGTTGGGATAGGAAACAGAAATGGCTTCGGAATTTTCAAGAACTACTTCTTCTTTACATAGAAGTGAAGCAATCGCCAGCATCATACCAATTCGGTGGTCACCATGACTGGACACTTTTCCCCCACCCAGTTCAGATTTTCCGTGAATAATCATTCCGTCATCTGTTGCTTCAATGGATGCCCCTAATTTGGTTAACTCATTAACAACCGTGTCAATCCGGTTTGTTTCTTTCACCTTCAGTTCTTCCGCATCCTTAATGATTGTGGTACCCTCAGCCTGGGTAGCCAATAGGGCGATAATAGGGATTTCATCAATTAATCTTGGAATAATCTCACCTTGAACAACTGTCCCTTTCAGCTTGGAGGTTTTAATTACAATATCCCCAACCGGTTCAAAAGAACTTTCATCCTGGACTTGAATTTGTATATTAGCACCCATGGCCTGCATGACCTCAATAATACCTGTTCGGGTAGGATTTAACCCAACATTTTTCAAGGAAATTTCACTACCTTCAACAATGGCACCCGCAACAAGAAAGAAGGCTGCAGATGATATATCCCCCGGGACGTGGATCGTTGCTGCTTTTAGCTGTTGACCGCCTTTTACTTTTATGGTCAGATTGTCTTTCTCGATTTCCCCGCCAAACTTTCGGATCATTCTTTCTGTATGATCCCTCGTTTCTGCCGGTTCAATGAGGGTCGTTTCCCCTTCAGCCTGGAGTCCGGCTAAAATAAGAGCAGACTTCACTTGCGCACTCGCAACTGGCAATTCATAGGTAAAGGACTTAAGTTTGCCGCCGCGAATGGATAGAGGCGTGTAAGCACCGTTCTCGCGTCCATCTATTTGTGCACCCATTTGCTTCAACGGATTGGTTACCCTTGTCATTGGTCTTTTACCGATTGATTTATCACCGATCAGTGAATTAAAAAATGGTCTGCCGGCAAGAATTCCCAATAGTAAGCGAATCGTCGTTCCGGAATTTCCGACATCTAACAATTCATCCGGCTCTTTTAAACCCTCAAATCCTGTTCCAATGATCTTAAGCTCGTTACCTTCTCTCGAAATGCTCACTCCCAGCTTCCTAAAGCACGATATTGTGCTTAAGCAATCCTCACCGAGTAAGAAGTTCGTTACCCTTGTTTCCCCATGTGCAATTGAGCCAAACATGACGGAACGGTGAGAGATAGATTTATCTCCCGGAATATCAATTTTCCCTGTTAAGCCTTTTATGTTCGTTTGTAATTGTAAATCTTTCATAGAATCACCTTTTTTACCCTATTGAAGTTTCGTAACTAGAATACGTGGCAATACATTGTTCCGCTCTTTCACGGTCTTCTTCTGTTTGAAAGCTGATGACAAGTATCCCATATATTTCTTCCCTAGTTTCAATGATCCGAATATTGGTAATGCTGATTTTTTCTTTAGCGAGATAGCCTGTAACTTCAGAAATTACCCCCGGATAGTCAGGAACATCCACATATAAATCATAAAAGGCCGGAATAGCCCCTTTTTCCCTGACAGGCAGACGGTCTCGGAATTCCTTCGCTTGTTGAAAGTACTGAAAGATGGCCTGTGAGTTTTCCTCTTCTAGCAGATCCTTAACTCCATTCATTTCCGCCTGCCATTGATCGAGAAGACCCATTAATATCTTCCGATTATTCAATAAGATATCCTTCCACATTTCCGGATTGCTAGAGGCAATCCTTGTTATATCTCTAAACCCGCCGGCTGCCAATCGTGGAATCAGCACCTCATCTGAAGCCAATTTTTCAGTCTGGCGAACAATTGATGCAGCAATAATATGTGGAAAATGACTAACGACTCCAGTAAGAAAATCATGATTTTCAGGTGATATCGTTAAAAATTTTGCCCTTGTTCCTTTGAGCCAATATTTTAATTTCTCCAACTTTGAATTTTCGACATGCCCTTCAGGCGTAAATAAATAAAATGCATTTTCAAATAAAATTTCTTTTGCAGCAGTAACACCGCTTTTATGGGAACCAGCCATTGGATGACCGCCAATAAAAACAATATCTTTTTCTTTTAACCTGCGGGCACTCTCTACAATTTTTCCTTTTGTACTTCCCGTATCTGTTACAATCACTTCAGGATTTAATGGCAGATCAGAAAGAAGTTCAATAATTGCCTGTGTTTCGTTTACCGGTGCTGAAATAATAATTAAATCAGCCGAAAGAGCACCCTCTTTGATACTTTCGGCTGAAGTATCAATCACTCCCAGCATTTTTGCCAGGCGTACCTGTTCGACATTAATATCAAATCCAATGATTGTGGCATCTTGATGTTCCTTTTTTATACACAATGCTAGGGAACCACCAATTAGCCCCAATCCAATAACAAAAACACGGCCTTTCAAAGATATTCCTCCTACTTTCCCTGGTGCTGTTCCACACGACTTTCACGAAGGAACTCATTCAGCACCTTTAGCAAACCTTCATTTTGTTCAAATGAACCAACAGTAATCCTAACAGAAGTTGGGAATCCAAGTGCCTTTCCTGAACGAACAATATACCCGCGTTCTAGTAAATATTGAAATACCTTGTCTCCATCCTCATTAAAATCAATCAAAATAAAGTTTGTTTGGGAAGGATAATAAGTAAGTTGATTTTGCTCACAAAATTGATAGTACTGTTCAAGACCTTGTCTATTTACCGTTTGGCATTTCTTTATAAATCCATCATCCGATAGTGCCGCCGCAGCTGCCAGTTGCCCAAATGAATTTACATTAAATGGCTCTCTTGCAGGTTCCAGTGCTTTAATAATTTTAGGGTTGGCAACACCATAACCAATCCGGAGCGATGCAAGACCATAAATTTTTGAAAATGTTCTTAACACAATTAAATTTGGATATTTTCTTGTTAATGAAATTGAATCATAATAATCATCAGCCACAACATATTCAAAGTAAGCCTCGTCAAGGACTACCAAAACTTCAGGCGGAACTTTTTCTAGAAATGAAACTAATGTATTTTCAGGAATATATGTACCTGTAGGGTTGTTTGGACTGCATACCCAAACAATGTTTGTTTTTTCATCAATCGCTGCAAGCATTCCATCTAAATCATGGTCCCCATTGATTAATGGAACTTCCTTAATGATTGCTCCTTCTATCACTGCATTGTGTTTATACTGTGAAAAAGTGTGAGATGCCATTACTGTGCTTGAATCCGGATGAAGTAATGCCCTTGAAATAATTTGAATAAGGTTATCCGAACCATTTCCGAAGATTAGTTCATCTTGATTAACCTGCAAAAAGGCAGCTAATGTTTCCCTTAGATTGGTTGCATATCCATCAGGATAAATGGCAAAACCAATATCATTTGATTGCAGCGCTGAGAGCACTTTTTTTGAACATCCGAATGGGTTCTCATTCGATGCCAGCTTTACAATTTGTTCAAGATTATATTGTTTTTTTACTGAATCAATGGATTTCCCCGGTTGGTACGGAGTTAAGCTTAATAATTGTTCTTTCCATCTCATTTTTCTCCACCCCATCGAAAGAATATTGCTATTTCATTAAAGCTCAATACTGTCATCTAAATCAGGCCTTAAAATTTTTGCATCTCTTAAATAGATATGGTTAATTTCTTCTTGCATTTTTTCCGTATTAACATGCATCATAATTCTGACACAAAGTTTTAAGGAATTTGGTACAGGCAATTCCCGCATACACATTACAGGTACATAGGTCCATCCGGCAAACTTCCGTAAAGCCTTAGCAGGAAATGCTGCATCTAGGTCCTCTGTTGTTGAAATAAAAACTGATGCAACAGAAGTTGGGTGAATCTGATTGCTATCAATGATCTCTTTGACGAGCTCTTCAGTTGCAGAAACAATCTCATCCTCGGTATTTCCGCTAACTGTAATTGCTCCCCTCACCCCTCTAATCATGAAAAAAGTTCCCCCTTGTTTAAAAACTATTTAGTTCTTTTAATAATAATTCTTCAGTAATTTCCTGAAGAATTGGTTTACCAATTTGTTCAAGTAAAACAAATCGAATATTTTCACCAATTGTTTTTTTATCTTGTTTCATTTTTTCAATTAATTGTTCATTCACTAATCCATCTGGGATTTTAGTCTCATAGCCAAGGCTTTGAACCCATTCGATAAATTCGTTTAAATTAAATGAAAGACGGTTTAAATCATGACTTAGTTTTAACGCAAAAACCATCCCAATCATAACAGCTTCCCCATGGGTAAAATTACCATATCCCATTTCTGATTCAATGGCATGTCCAAGTGTATGTCCGAAATTTAAATAGGCCCGAATCCCTGTTTCTTTTTCATCTTTTGAAACAAATTCGTTTTTGATGGCAATTCCTTTTGTTAATGAATAGGTTAATTGCTCGGTTGTTAAGGTTGTAAGATCACTAATATTGTTTTTTAGCCAACGATAAAAGTCGGGATCGTAAATGAGCGAGTGTTTTATGACTTCTGCAAAACCAGAGCGTATTTCCTGCTCGGGTAATGTAGAAAGTAATTCAAGGTCATAAAAAACAGCTTCAGGCTGATGAAAAGCACCAATCATATTCTTTCCCAATGGATGGTTAATGGCAACCTTCCCGCCAACAGCACTATCATGAGCTAAAATGGTTGTCGGAATTTGAATAAATGGGATTCCCCTCATAAAAGAGGCAGCAACAAACCCGGATAAATCCCCAACTGCTCCACCGCCTAAAGCCAGGATTACAGACTTACGGTCTAATCGATTTTCTAAAGCGGTCCCTAATGCCGAGTAATAAACATCGAAAGTTTTAGCTTTCTCTCCACTTGGCGCGGTAAAAATAACCGGTTCCAAAGGCATAAGACAGTCTAATAGTTTTTTAAGATGAAGACTGCCGACTGTCTCATCTGTAATGATTAATATTTTTGTCAGCTTGTTAAAATGCTTGTCTATAAAAGAGCGTATTTCCTTTCGAATCCCTTCCCCAACATAAACTTGATAACGTTTTGACTCAGTTTGAATAGGAATAATTGGCATTAGAATTCCCTCGCATATTCCCGCTGTCTGTTAATTTCCTCAGCAAACGTATCGAAGCGATCGCTATAGAATTGCTCCACAAGGGCATTCGCAAGTTCCCAAGCCACTGCATTTTCTGCTACAACAGCAGCTGCTGGGACGGCACAGCTGTCAGACCGTTCGACACTTGCAGAAAACGGCTCCTTTGAATCGATGTCGACGCTCATAAGCGGCTTATAAAGCGTAGGGATTGGTTTCATAACCCCGCGGACAACGATTGGCATACCGGTGGTCATACCGCCCTCAAAGCCGCCAAGACGATTGGTTTTTCTGTAATAACCTTTTTCCTTATCCCAGGCAATTTCATCATGCACCTCACTGCCAGGCTTTCTTGCTGCCTCAAAACCAATACCGATTTCGACCCCTTTAAACGCATTAATTCCGACAATTGCTGCAGCTAATTTTGAGTCTAATTTTCGATCATAATGTACATAACTTCCAACCCCTGCCGGCATACCTGTCGCAATAACCTCTACAACTCCACCGATAGAATCTCCATTTTTCTTCGCTTCATCGATCGCAGCCATCATTTTCTGTGCTGCATCCGGATCTGCACATCGAACAGGAGATTCTTCAGTCCGTTCCTTAAGGGACTCATAGGTTAAGAATGGGTCAACTTCTGCTTTAATTCCGGCAATTTCAACGACATGAGAAATAAGCTCAATTCCTACCAATGACAAAAGCTTCTTTGCCACTGCACCCGCTGCAACTCTTACTGTTGTTTCACGTGCAGATGAGCGTTCAAGAACATTTCTCATATCACGATGACCATATTTAATTGCCCCATTTAAATCGGCATGTCCTGGTCGGGGTCGTGTAATTTTTCTTTTTATCTCATCCTCTTCCCCTTCAAGAAGTGGATTTGCTCCCATTATATTCGTCCAGTGCTTCCAGTCATTATTTTTTACTACTAAAGCAACTGGTGAACCAAGGGTATATCCATGACGGATTCCTGATGCAATTTCAATAGTATCTTTTTCAATTTGCATTCTTCTGCCACGGCCATAACCTTTTTGTCTTCTTGCTAGCTCCTCATTTATATCATCAGCTAATAACGGCATACCCGCAGGAAGACCTTCGATGATTGTTGTTAATTGAGGCCCATGGGATTCTCCTGCTGTTAAATATCTCATCCCCATTTGTTCTTTCTCCCTTCAACTCATTAAAGAATTATTTATCAATATAACATATCCTGGACAATAAACATAGTAAAACTATTCCGAAAATAGGCAAAAAGTATTTGAAATCGCATACAAAAAAGCACCTGTATAAAAATTATACAAGTGCTTTTTTCCATACTTTTTTAATAAATCCAATCATTTACAGGTTTTGAATATTCAACCAACTCATTTTCTTTAAAGAAAATGCCGATTTCGCGCTCTGCACTTGCAGGTGAATCAGAACCATGGATTACGTTTTTACCAACGGTTACACCGAAATCGCCGCGAATCGTTCCAGGTGCTGCATCTTTAGGATTTGTAGATCCCATCATTTGACGAGCAGTAGCAATCACGTTTTCACCTTGCCAAACCATTGCAAATACTGGACTGGATGTAATGAAATCGACTAATTCGCCAAAGAAAGGACGTTCTTTGTGCTCACCATAATGTTCTTCAGCAACTTCTTTTGGAATACTCATTAATTTTGCTCCAACAAGTTGGAATCCTTTTTTTTCAAAACGTGCCACAATTTCACCAATTAAATTACGCTGTACGCCATCAGGTTTTACCATTAAATATGTTCTTTCCATAATTCCACTCCTAAATCAATATGTATATGATTGCCATGATAAAGCAATCAACAAAAATAGTACCATTTTTTTGATAATTCCGCAAGACCAGAAAGCCTGGATAAACATCAGAACTTGCGTCTTCCAATATACTTCGCAATATCTCGCAGCGTTTTCTTTGCTTTATTTGAAGGCAGTTCTTCAAGAACGGTCAATGCTTTATCAAGATAAAGGTCACTCAATGCAATCGATTTTTCAATCGCTCCTGATTGTTTTATTAAGGAAATGATTTCGCTAATCTGATACGGCTGTGTATTCCCGTTTATTTTTACGATTTCCCGGCGAATTTTCTCATTTTCCATTGCATATAGAACTGGTGCCGTAATGTTTCCTTGTAGCAAATCGCTTCCTGCGGGTTTTCCAAGTTCTTCTTCAGAAGAAGTAAAATCCAAAATATCATCGGTTATTTGAAAGGACATCCCTACATAATACCCAAAACGATATAATTTTTTATGGACAGATTCGCTGGCACCAGCTGCAATAGCCCCCAATTGACAGCTTGCAGCAATTAGCAAGGCCGTTTTCCGCTTAATTCTTCTGAAATAATCACGGAAATTTTGCTCAAAACGGTATTTATCCTTGATTTGTTGGATTTCCCCAATTGTAACCTCTACAATTGTATTGGCTAGAATTTTATGCGCTGCAGGCTCTTTAATATTAGACATTAATTCAAGCGATAGAGCAAAAACAAAATCACCTGTATACATCGCAATCTGATTATCCCATTTTGATTTTACCGTTGGCTTCCCTCTTCTTAAATCAGCATCATCAATAACATCATCATGAACAAGTGAAGCCATATGGATAAGCTCTAAGGCTACCGCAACGTCTTTCATTACTTCAATATCATAATGACCAAATTTTCCCGCAAGCAAAACAAAAATAGGACGAATTCTTTTTCCTCCAGCTTGAAGTGTATGCATCGAAGCTTGCTTTAAAAGAAACGAGTCTGACTGAATCGTTTCCTCAAGCTTCTTTTCAATTATGTTTATATCCGAATTCAAAAATGAATACATCATTTTTAATTTCATTTGTATTCACCAGCTTTTCATCCTGTCTACATATCATCAATTAGTTCTTATACCCAAAATGAACGGCAGCGGCGCCCCCGCTATAGGGTTTATAGAAAACTTTCTTAAAGCCTGCAGTCTCAAACATGCGGGCAAGCTCTCTCATGCCCGGAAAATCTCTTGCTGATTCATGAAGCCAAGAATATTCATTATAGCTTTTTGCAAACAGCCTTCCAAATAAAGGCATAATATAGTGAAAATAAAAATAAAACAGTTGTCGATATCCGATCATAGTAGGCTGCGAAGTTTCAAGACATACTGCAACCCCCCCAGGTTTTAATACACGGTTCATTTCTTTTAAAACTTGCAAATAATCGGGTACATTCCTTAAACCAAAGCCAATTGTCACATAATCAAAACTTTGATCTGGGAATGGGAGTTCCATCGCATTACCGTGAATTAATTTAACCTGATTCAGGCCTAAATGTTGAACTTTTTCCTGACCTACCTTAAGCATGTTTTTGCTGAAATCCAATCCAATTACTTCTCCGGAAGGACCCACTGCATCTGCTAGTGCAATCGTCCAATCTGCCGTTCCACAGCATACATCAAGGGCTTTTGAACCAGGCTTTACTTTCATCCTATTCATCGTGTCCTTCCGCCACTTGATATGCTGTTGAAAACTAATCACTGAGTTCATCTTATCATAGTTATCAGAAATCTTTTCAAAAACCTTATGAACCCGCTGTTCTTTCGATTGCTGCATGATTACCCTTCCTCTACAAAAGTTTTTGCAATTGGCTGTGCTCGATCTAAAATACTGGAAATTCGATGTTCAATTAATTCATTTAAATAAGGAAACTGATTCTTCCCTTTTTCAAGAAATTGTTTTGTTTTATTAATATAGCGATCACAGACCATTAGCAGGTCCTGCTGCTGATCGCTCGATAGATTTGATGATTGATGTTCATTATACGGAAAAATAATACTTTTTAATCCTTCAAATAATAATGAACTGCCGTAGTGAAGATACTGTTTTTTCTCTTTGAGCAGCCGCTTAATGAAAAAGAGATTTTCGAAAAACTCATTCCAACCATCTCCTTGAAAATATTCAGTGAGCTTGATTAGTAAAGAGCTTTCAATCCTTTTTATGCTCATCATCAGTTTGTCAATTGAATCCGCTTCTCTATGATAAACCGATATTTTATTTTCATTAATTTCCTTAATTCCTTCAGAAAGTGCTTTTATCACCATAATATCTTCTGATTCCGCAAGAAGTTTATAATATAAACCGCTGAAATAATCCCCTGCCAAAACAGTTAATTGACGGCTTTTTTCATCTTCGGACGAAATCGAATTTTGTTCATGGGTATCAAGGGCAATTTGAATAAGCATTGTTGATAAACAGTAGTTTTTCACTTCCCTGTAAGACAATTCGAGTCCATCCATAATTGATACAAGGATAAGAAGTTTATCTTCGTCAATAATGGGGGTTTCAATATATTTAAGCAGGTATGGGTCTAATACCCTTTGCTCAACCTGCTGTAGAATATCTGTGAATTTTTGTCGAATGTCTGACACTCTAATCACCCTTGCTTCCCCAAAAATTGATGTCTCTTTCATAACTGTTATTTTCTAATAAAAACGGACATTCATGCCTGTAAATCATCTATTATCGATTATTTGCTATCCTTTTCTAAACAAGACAGTCACAATTATAGCATAAATGAATTACCGTGAGCGGAATTTCGCAAAATTAACACATTTTCAACAAAGGGAATAGGATTAAACATGTTGATTTGATATTGAAGATGATAGATTTTTCACTGATGATTTTTTCATTTCACTTTCTACTTCACCAAATTGAGTTAAAATCTTTGCGTTTCCCCTGATTTTAATTGCGGAAGTATGCTCCGTAAATTGGGCAATTAATACCTCACCATTATCAAGCTTCTCAGAATGATGAAATCTAGTATCCGTTCCTCTTGTAAGACCGATTACATTTACGCCGTCATCTAAGGCTTTTATCACGACATAATCACTATTTTGAGATTGGCGCTTTTCCAATTATAAATCCCCCCAGAAACTTCCGATTGACTAATTTTTTATTAATGTAAGAATTTCGGAACGTGCAATGGTATCATTGGCAAGTGTTCCACGAACGGCAGTCGTTACTGTTTTTGAGCCGGGCTTTTTTACCCCTCTCATTGTCATACACATATGTTCCGCTTCCACAACGACCATTACACCATGCGGATCAAGCTTTTCCATAATACTATCAGCAATGGTTGAAGTAATTCTTTCTTGTAGTTGTGGTCTCTTTGCAACGGCTTCCACTGCTCTTGCTAATTTACTTAATCCGGTAACACGGCCGTTTTGGGGAATATAGGCAACATGCGCCTTCCCAAAGAAAGGAACAAGGTGATGTTCACACATCGAATAAAACGGAATATCTTTAACTAAAACTAATTCCTCATGATCTTCGCTAAAAATCGTTTCAAAATGTTTTTTTGGATCCTCGTTCAATCCGCTAAACACTTCTTCATACATTTTTGCTACACGTTTTGGTGTATCAAGTAATCCTTCACGGTTTGGATTTTCGCCAATTGCTTCTAATATTAAACGCACCGCCTCTTCAATTTGGGCACGATTTACTTCTGACATGGTGATTCCTCCTAATATGTATCTGTCAAGTATATATGACACATACATATTAGCACAACTTTTTCACTAAGGGCAAAAAAGAAAATAGTCCCTTCTTTACACCTATGAAAAAAGGTCATGGCATTAACCATGACCTTAGCTCTTAAGCATTCGCTTAAAGCAATAAACTATGTAATTATTTTACTGCGTCTTTAAGCGCCTTACCTGGTTTGAATGCTGGAACTTTGCTTGCACCAATCTCAATTTCCTCACCAGTTTGAGGGTTGCGACCTTTACGTGCTGCACGTTCGCGTACTTCAAAGTTACCAAAACCGATTAATTGAACTTTATCACCGTTTTTCAAAGCATCTAAAATTGAATCAAAAACAGCATCAACTGCTTTGGTAGCATCTTTTTTAGAAAGCTCACTTGCTTCAGCTACTGCATTAATTAGTTCTGTCTTGTTCATGCCATTCACCTCCTCCCAAAGCATTTATTCAAAAACTCGTAAATAAGGTTACTTATCTACATTTCTAAACAAATTTTTCAATTTCTATACGTCATAGTGCGGTTTTATTAACAATTTAATCTTAAATGACTTTTTCTCATCGTACAATCTATTTTTTTCAAAAAAACCTTATTATATAAAGGTTTTCAGCACCATAACGTAATTCTGTTAAAAGATTATCATAATCATTTCAGCATATCAAGAAAATTTCATGAAATAATGGTAATCTTTTCTTTTAAACGACAAAATTCTACTTTTTTCTTTCCATCCCCTTACAAAATACTACAAAAAAGAAAAAAGACCCCATACGGAGTCCCTATTTCTAAAGGATAATAGCAATTAAACCGCCTGATCCTTCGTTTATAATTCTCTCTAATGTTTCTTTTAATTTATATCTGGCATTCTCAGGCATTAGGGAAAGCTTTGCTTGAATCCCTTCTCGAACAATAGAGCTTAGCGATCTTCCGAATATATCAGAATTCCAAATCGATAAAGGATCATCCTCGAAGTCTTGCATTAGATAACGAACCAGTTCTTCACTTTGCTTTTCCGTACCAATGATTGGAGCAAACTCAGATTCAACATCCACCTTTATCATGTGGATAGAAGGTGCTACTGCTCTCAATCTCACTCCAAAACGCGCGCCTTGACGGATAATTTCCGGTTCTTCAAGACTCATGTCAGAAAGCGTAGGTGAGGCGATACCATAACCCGTTTGCTTCACCATTTTTAATGCATCAGAGATATGGTCATATTCTGCTTTAGCATGTGCAAAATCTTGCATAAGTTCAAGAAGATGGTCTTTACCTCTAATTTCAACACCAACAATTTCTTTTAAAATATCATCATATAACTCATCTGGAGCGAATAAGTCAATTTCTGCAACCCCTTGCCCCATCTCAATCCCTGCTAAGCCTGCTCGGTCAATAAAATCGTATTCACTGAATTGTTGCACGACCCTGTCAACATCTCTTAATCTCTTGATATCTTTAACCGTTTCCTTTACGGCCTCCTGATAGCTCTCGCGGAGCCAATGATTCTCTCTTAACACCATCACCCAGCTTGGCAGGTTGACATTCACTTCAAGCACTGGGAACTCATACAATGCTTCACGGAGGACATTGAGAACATCGCTGTCCCGCATGCTTTCCACGCTCATTGCAATGACTGGTATGTCGTATTTTTCAGCTAGGCTCGACCGAAGTGTTTCTGTACTTGGGTGATACGGCTGAGCACTGTTGACAACCATGATAAATGGTTTGCCAACTTCCTTCAGCTCTTCAACCACTCTTTCTTCTGCCTCGATATAATTGCTTCTCGGTATTTCTCCAATTGTGCCATCGGTCGTAACGACAACCCCGATAGTCGAATGTTCTTGGATAACCTTCCTTGTTCCAATTTCAGCTGCTTCATGAAATGGAATCGGTTCTTCATACCAAGGAGTGGTAATCATTCGCGGTCCATTTTCATCTTCATAACCTTTTGCACCTGGTACTGTATAACCAACACAATCTACAAGCCTTATATTCACATCCAAACCATCATCAACATGAACCGATGCCGCTTGATTTGGAACAAATTTCGGCTCTGTTGTCATGATTGTTTTACCAGCTGAACTCTGTGGAAGTTCATCTTGAGCACGGGATCTGTCAGCCTCATTGTTTATATTCGGTAAAACAACCAGCTCCATAAATTTTTTAATGAATGTTGATTTTCCTGTCCGTACCGCTCCTACGACCCCTAAATAAATATCACCGCCAGTTCGCTCGGCAATATCTTTAAAAATATCAACCTTTTCCAAGTGATCCCCTCCCGATCATAGACTAAAGTGGGATAATATTATCCATCTTGGTATTATTGGACAGTATATGTTTATGACGTTGTCCTATATTGTTATGACACTTTTCTAAATTTTTTTACCCCCCTATTCAAAATTCAGTGCTCTACAAGTATGTGTCGTGTCTGAACGGTTTGGATCAAGTGAGGGTTTCGAATAAAGATACACAGCTTTCACTCCGGTGTTATCCTTATTGGGATAGATTTTGTTAACCTATTAACCTAAAAAAACCCTTCTCCTACAATATATTTCACAGGAAAAGGGTTATGACAATTTAATATTATCTTATTTGTTCATTGTTTAGGTTCCATAAAAACAGGCTCTTTTGTTTTAGAATCCACTGTATAGGGCAAAGAATACGCCGGGACAAACATGGAGTTGTTCACGAGAATGGAGCGAATATCCTCCCCGGGTTTAAAGGTTTTTTTCGTTTTCTTTAATGCTTGGTATAAATCAGCACGGTAATCTACATAGACCTCCGCATTCCCGGTAATCACAAGAGGGAGGTTTTGATTTGAATAAGGGCTGACTACAGATGGCGGATCTTCAAGACCAAGCTTTTTATAATCCAAGGTATAAACGTTATTTGCAATACTTTCTTTATAGGGAGGATACCCTTTTGTTTTAATTCTTAAATTAATATCCCGTAAAGTTTCAGCCATCCTTAAATCCAACAGTTTTACGGTTGGATTCTTTTCAACGTCCACCAGTACATACTGAAAAATTCCGCCATTTTCAAAAGCATTTCCTGGAGGCTCTGCCACATACCTTGGTGAAATTTTTTTAAAATCAATCGGATATTTTAGATAAATTGGCGTATTCGCTTCTTTTGTTTTAATCGGCAAGATGCCGCCATTATCCTTCTGGAAAGAATCCACCGCTGCTTGCACTGCCTGAATTTGATCTTTATATGGGATTTGATTCTTTGCAAGTTTTTCATTAGGGTACATGCACCCAGATAAAAAAATAGCTGTAAATACAAAAACACAGCCTAGCACGAGCCGTTTCATATAATCACCTTTATTTTATGTAATAAGAATTTAAGTAAATAGCACAATAAATAAAATAATTCCTGCAATAATCATAAATAAATAAGCAAGGATTGCTGTTATTATCCGAACAATTCCTTTGAATTTAAAGCGGCTAAGATAAATGGTGAAAATCGCTAAAAACATTAAACCGATTCCGGCAACAGAAATCCACATTTTAAGCATACCAGGTGACAAAAATAATTCCCCCTTTTACCGAAAATTATTATAACACATGACCATAAAAAAACTGAAGTAAAGAGGGGCGAATTCTTTACTTCAGTCATTTGGACTAAAATAACCCATACTCCAGCTTCATACTACCATTGTGCTTCGTTGCATTGTATGCTGACTTATTAAAAAGCGTATCATCGAACGCCTATTTTTTTAGTCAAAAAGGCACATTTTTAGTTTAAATCGTTTCTTTCGTCTAAAATATTTGTCAGGTCTTCCATTTCGGTTTTTTTTCCACGGCCCATTAAGATATCAACGCCGTCTTTTGCGTTTTTTCCGTTGAATAAAACATCATACAAGGCGAAGGTGATTGGCATCACGACATCATATTTCTTTGCGAGTTGATACGCTGCTTTTGTCGTCCTTACCCCTTCTACCACCATCCCCATATTATCGAGAACCTCATCCAGTGTTTTTCCCTTACCAAGGAGATTCCCAGCTCTCCAGTTCCTGGAATGGACACTCGTGCAGGTTACAATTAAATCACCAATACCCGCTAAACCAGAAAATGTTAATGGATTCGCTCCCATTTTCGTTCCTAAACGGGCAATTTCTGCAAGGCCTCTGGTGATTAATGCAGCTTTGGCATTATCTCCATAGCCCATACCATCTGTAATCCCTGCCGCTAGCGCAATGATATTCTTTAAGGCCCCGCCAATTTCAACACCAATTAAATCAGGATTAGTGTAGACCCTAAAATTATTATTGATGAATAAATCCTGGATTTTTCCAGCTGCCTCCATATTTTTCGATGAAACGGTAACGGTTGTTGGATGGCGCAAGCTGACTTCCTCAGCATGGCTTGGGCCGGAAAGTACAACAACATCTTTTAAAAACTCTTTCGGCATTTCTTCTTCAATCATTTCAGTGATTCTCATTAACGAGTCAGGTTCAATCCCTTTGCTCACATGCGCAATAATAAATGGATTTTTTGCAACCGAAGCGATTTTCCCAATAACTTCGCGAATTGCCTTTGTTGGCACCGCTAAAATCATTGTTTCTACACCTGATAACGCATCACTTAAGGAAGCATAGCCTACAATCAACTCCGGTAGCTCGATTCCCGGTAAATATTTTTTGTTTGTATGAAATTGATTGATTTCTGTCACTTGATTTTCGTTATGACTCCATAAACGGACATGGTGACCATTATCAGCCAGAACCATTGCCAAAGCTGTTCCCCAGCTGCCTGCGCCTAGAACAGCAATGGTTTCAGATTTTTGCTCCATTACTTCACACCTGCCTTATTTTATTTTCTCTCTCGCGCAAAGATTTTTATCGGAGTTCCTTCAAATCCAAAGGCATCACGAATTCGATTCTCAAGGAAACGCTGATATGAAAAATGCAATAACTCCGGTTCATTAACAAATATGACAAAGGTAGGCGGCTTAACTGCTACCTGGGTTGCATAATATATTTTTAGGCGTCTTCCTTTGTCGGTTGGAGTTGGATTCATCGCAACCGCATCCATAATAATATCATTTAACACACTTGTATCAACACGCATTGAATGATTTTCACTGGCCATATTAATCATTGGAAGCAAGGTATGAATCCGCTTTTTGGTCTTAGCAGATAAAAAGACTATTGGTGCGTAACTTAAGAAAAGGAAATGTTCCCTTATTTTTTGTTCGAGCTCCTTCATGGTCTTTTCATCTTTTTCAACTGCGTCCCACTTATTGACAACAATAACGACCGCTCTTCCGGCTTCATGAGCATATCCGGCGATTTTTTTGTCCTGTTCAATGATACCTTCCTCAGCATTTAAAACGACCATAACAACATCGGAACGTTCAATCGCCCTAAGTGCCCTTAGTACACTGTATTTCTCAGTACTCTCATAAACCTTTCCCTTTTTACGCATACCTGCCGTATCAATAATGACATACTTATCGCCATTATAGGTATAGGGTGAATCCACTGCATCCCGTGTTGTTCCAGCAATATCGCTGACAATAACACGTTCTTCTCCTAATATAGCATTTACTAAGGATGATTTCCCAACATTCGGACGTCCAATTAATGAAAACTTAATGACATCCGCATCATAATCGTTCCCTATGTCTTTGGGAAAGTGTTTTGCCGCAGCATCTAATAAATCGCCAAGGCCAAGACCATGTGATCCCGAAATTGGAATAGGTTCACCGAAACCTAATGCATAAAAATCATAAATTTGTTCACGCATTTCGGGATTATCAATTTTATTTACACCTAAAACAATCGGTTTTTTCGATTTATAGAGAATCTTGGCTACTTCTTCATCTGCAGCCGTTACCCCTTCTCTTCCGTTTGTTAAAAAAATGATGACATCGGCTTCATCAATCGCTACTTCAGCCTGCTGGCGAATTTGCTCCAAGAAAGGTTCATCACCGATATCAATACCTCCTGTATCAATCACATTAAAATCATGATTCAGCCATTCACCAGAACTATATATGCGGTCCCTTGTCACACCTGGGATGTCTTCTACAATCGAAACACGTTCCCCAACAATTCGGTTAAAAATAGTGGATTTTCCTACATTGGGACGACCCACAATGGCAATAACCGGTTTTACCATCTACATTCCCATCCTTTCCAATAGTTACTCAACAACTTATTTAATCCTCTAAGCAAAAAGCTCAGGTTAAATCATTCAGTAATAAGTGCTAATGATAAAACCCTTCTTTCCATGAGAAGGGCCAACTTAACTAGTTTAACAATGTTAATCCTTTCCCGCAATCGAAACCTATGAGGTCAAGATGATTTTTGCTTCGCTTTTCCAGTATAATTAAAATGATTTTGAAATATCGTACCTGCATTTTCAAAAAAGCTCCATCCAACAAGCAAAAAGCTGATCAATGCACAGACATCAAGATAGGCATATGCACCAATGGAGTAAGGAAAATGATATTTACTTAAAATAAGCGCATACAAGAATTCTCCTTGCATTGTTCCGTTTAAAACGATTAATAATCGTCCCCTGAGTGTTTTTTGCAGAAGAATCGCTAAATATCCCAATAAAATCCCCATCATCCATTCCTTTTTAATAATGATCCAAACGGGATCGAAAATTTCAAACAAATGAAAGGTAACGTAAGCTATTCCCACGATATAGGAACAAATAAAAAAATAAATAATTGCCCTAAGCTTTTCCTTACTATAAGAAATAAAGGTAAGGATAAATATGAATAAACCACTTGCATAAACTTCAGTATTACCAATACCGAAATGAATGGTTGAAAGAATAATGACAATTAAAATGGATGCTGCTAATTTGAAACGATATGGATTTTGCTTATTTAAAAAGAATGTTAAATAGACCCAAAAAGACCAACAAATCCAATAAAACATGGAACCTTCCACCTTCAACACCTCCTATTATCTTCATTATTGGTTAATACTATGTATTTTCATACTAACCTGTATAATCTTAACTCCTTGATTCATCTTATAAAGAGGAGGTGTAGGAAGAATGGGAAAAGACCGTCAAGAAAAAAAACTAAAAGCAAGCAGAAGAGTGGAATCTGACAGGGATCAAGCATTGCATTATCCAGGCGCTACCAAATTACAAAGCCCAGAAGAAGCAAGATCACTAAACGACTCGAAGTACGACGAATAAGAACCAAAAGAAAAAGCTCTCGCTTTGGCGAGAGCTTTTATTTAATTCGGCGCTGGCTGTATTTTTTTGTATCAAAACCCCTCTGATTTAACCAATGATAGGTATGCCCGGAAATCATTACAGGAGCCTGTTGTAATTCTGAGATAGATTTTGCTCCTAATGCGGTCATGATCATCACTAAATCCTGGTGAAGGCGATTAATCTCTTCTTGCAAGGCTTCTCTCCCGTTCTTTACGAGTATTCGCAAAAAATGGCCGGAAATCCCAACCGCATTTGCCCCAATGGCCAGTCCTTTTGCAATGTCATGGCTGGAACGAAAACCGCCTGACCCAATGATTGAAAGTTGCTTTGAATGGTTTGATGCTTCAAGGATTGAAATGGCAGTAGGAATCCCCCACTCATTAAAAAAAGCAAGCGGCTTCCTATTACGCTTATTTTCGATTTCTGCAAAATTTGTCCCACCAAAACCGCCGACATCCACAGCTGAAACCCCGATAGATAAAAGGGTTTCAACCGTTTCTTTGCTCATTCCAAAGCCGACTTCTTTTGCAATTACAGGAACATCGACCGCTTTCACTATTGTTTCGATCCGTTTCAATGCACCGGAAAAATCCCGGTCTCCTTCGGGCATAGCTAATTCCTGGATAACGTTTAAATGAATCTGCAAAGCATTAGCATCAATCATATCAACGGCTGCCTTTGCCTGTTCAGGTGTGGCTTCGCTGCCAAGATTGGCAATAATAATTCCTGTTGGATTTTCCCTTCGGACCACCTCATACGTATATTGCTGCTGCTTGTCTCTTAACGCAGACATTTGAGATCCTACCGCCATTCCAATACCAGAAATTTTCGCAACAGCTGCGAGCTCTTTATTAATTTCAAAGGTTTTTTCACCGCCGCCGCCCGTCATCGCATTGATAAAAATTGGCGAACTTAAAGAAAGTTCGCCAATTGAATGGTCTAATCGAACATCGGACACATTAAGATCCGGTAAGCTCTGATGAATAAAATGAATATCTTCAAATGCTGCTGAGTATTCCTGCTTGTTATCTAAAGCATAGCGTATGTGGTCCCATTTTCGTTCAAATCTAGACACGTAAAATCACCATTATTTTCTAAGATTCTTTAATTGCTCACCAATTACTTCTCCAAGCTGAAAACCTTTTGATTCTTCAGGGAGTTCATAATCCAAGTTTTCTTCTGTATCTTTTTCTAGAAGTTCTTTAATGCTTAAAGAAAGACGCTGTTCCTGTTCATGTACTTCAAGAACTTTAACTTTCACTTCTTGCCCTTCTTTTAATACTTCATGAGGTGTGGCAATATGCTTATGGGCAATTTGTGAGATATGAACAAGGCCCTCAACACCAGGAAAGACTTCAACAAATGCACCGTAAGATACAATTCTCTTTACTGTACCCTCTAAAACACTGCCCTTTGGCGCTCTTTCTGAAATATTTGCCCAAGGTCCAGGTAAAGTTTCTTTAATGGATAAAGAAATTCGTTCATTATCACGATCAACGTTCAATACCTTAACTTGGACTTTTTGACCTTCCTGAACCACATCTGTTGGTTTATCAACATGTTCATGAGATAATTGTGAAATATGAACAAGTCCATCAATACCACCGATATCAACAAAGGCTCCAAAATCAGTAATTCTTTGAACAGTTCCCTCAATCACTTGTCCTGCAGTTAAGGAGTCAAGAAGATTTTGCTTTTTCTTCCCTTTTTCTTCTTCTACTACAGCACGGTGGGAAAGAATTAAGCGATTCTTTTCCTTATCAAGTTCAACAATTTTGAAGGTAAGATTTTTACCTTTGTAATCCGAAAAATCTTCTACGAAAAAAGCCTCTACTAATGAAGCTGGAACAAAGCCGCGAACTCCCAGGTCAACAACAAGACCACCTTTAACTACATCTTTAACCTCAGTTTCAATAATCTCGCCGTTTTGGAATTGCTTTTCAAGCTGGTCCCAAGCTTTAAGAGCATCTACTTTTCTTTTGGAAAGAATTAAGGCATCCTCTTCCACTTTCAGTACTTCCAGTTCAAGTTCATCGCCCTCTGAAACAACATCCGAAGCTTTTTCAATATGCAGGCTTGAAAGTTCACTTATCGGAATGATTCCATCTAGTTTACTGTCCTTAAGATTTACTAATACCTGCTTTTCTTCTACTTTTGAAACTTGTCCTGTAACTTTATCACCGACTTCAAAAGATCTTACTTCTACTTGATTCATTTCTTCCGACATATGTATTCCTCCTTAATCCAATTACTGCAAAAACTCTATATATTGGGGTGTATGCTTCCATCCCATATAAAAAACATTTCATAAGATAAGCTTGAGAATATTCAAAAAAAAATCTCTTTTAATTAACTTCTTATAAATAGCTTATTTTGTCAAGTAGAAGCTATCGGTACTCTTTAATAAGTTTATGAATTTCAGCCATAATCAATTCAGTCACTTCTTCAGGAGAGGCTTTGGCCTTTCTGAGTTCTTCCATCGGAATTGGCTTTCCATAAACAACCTGTAATTTACGAAAGATTTTATATGGGCCAATCACCGCACATGGTACAACCTGTGCATTCGATCTTAGGGCGAAAAAACCAACCCCTGCAAGTCCCTTGCCTAATTCCCCTGTTTTACTTCTTGTTCCTTCGGGGAATATTCCCAATACATGCCCTTCTTTTAATACACTTAAACCTTTTCTTAAGGCATCGCGGTCAGTCATACCTCTTTTTACCGGAAAGGCATTACACATTCGAACAATTTTCCCGAAAACTGGAACTGAAAATAATTCTTCCTTTGCCATAAAATGAACGGTTCTAGGAATCATGCTACCAACAACAGGTGGATCAAAGTTATTGATATGATTCGAACATAGAAGGACCCCACCCTCTTTAGGAAAATTTTCGAGCCCAATTGCTTCCATTCGATACAAAGGTTTTAATATCGCATAGCAGACAGATTTTGCGAAGGTATAAAATGTCACTCTTAACCAATCCTCTCCTGCACTAGTTCCATTATTCTTTCTACTACTTCAGGAATGGTCATCGATGTCGTATCTATTTCAACTGCATCATCCGCTTTTTTCAATGGCGCAATTTCTCTTTCTGAATCAATTTTATCTCTAAGGGCAATTTCTTCTTTTAATTTTTCCAAATCGGAAGGAAAGCCCTTTTGTAAATTTTCAGTATGACGTCTTTCAGCTCTTTCATCCACACTGGCCAATAAAAATACTTTTACTTCTGCATTTGGCAATACATGGGTTCCAATATCTCTTCCATCCATCACAACACCGCCATTAGAAGCAAGAGCCTGTTGTCTTTTTACCATTTCTTCACGAATCTTTTGTTGTTTAGCTACAATTGAAACGGAATTGGTCACTTCAGCAGTACGAATAGCTGTTGTAACATCGCTGTGGTCAAGATAAACCAATTGTCCATTCTCAGATGGCTCCAATACAATTTCGGTTGTGAGGAGAGTATCGTATAGGGATTCTTCATCTTCCAGATTTAAATTTTTCTGGATTGCTTTATATGTTAAAGCACGATACATTGCGCCTGTATCAATGTAAATATACGATAATTTTTCCGCTGCAATTTTTGCTACTGTACTTTTTCCGGCTGCAGCAGGACCGTCAATTGCGATTGAAATCTTCTTATTTTCCATAAATCCTCCTAGAAACATCATGATCCGTAAATGATCAATTCTATTATTTATTTTACCATAAGAAATTGGAATACTTCCTTTTTTTACTCCTTAATATTTGAATTTCTTACAAGAGCTATTCTTCTAAAAATAGAAAAAGAAAGCAAGTAATCTTACTTTCAGGCTGTCGAAAAACTTTCGATAGCCTTTTATTTTATTCCCTTTTTTAATAATAGCTGTTTTCGTAAACTTTGTTGCTATTTTAACTAAAAAGAGAGGGGTTGATTTCCGCTCCAGGATGCTCGCTTTCCGCGGGGCGGGCGGTGAGCCTCCTCGGCGCTAAAGCGCCTGTGGGGTCTCACCTGTCCCGCTGCTCCCGCAGGAGTCTCGCACCTTCCGCTCCAATCAACGGTGTAGTATTCAATATAGAACTTAACTTCATATAAAAATAGTAAGAATAAGTGGTGATATCAATAAGCCAAAAGTGTTTAGCCAAAATGAATAAGAATTTGTGTGTTTATTGATGAACTTGATCCAGAAGACCATCTTCTTCGCCTTATTGATAAATACATAGACTTTTCATTTCTTCTAGAAAAAGTTCGTCCTTTTTATAGATAGTAATATCTTTCAGGATATTTTTAATAAAATTGTTCTCCAAGCAATGAACCACAAAATGGTTGGGAGCAGGTTTTATTTACGGATTCAACTCTTTTAAAGGCAAACGCAAATAAGCATAAGTTTCCTAGGGAAGAGGTAGGAGTAGAGACACGTGAATACTTTGAATAATTAAACAACGCTATAGAAGAGGATAGTTTTAAGCATGAAAAAGGCCTTTAAAGGAAATGGTGGATCTAAAGGAGACTAAAGAAATTGGGGTTAGTACGACAGACCTTGAACATGGATTTATGTCCCGTGAAAACAAGCAGGAAATGTTTTATTATCTTGCCCACCGGTCTACAGACATGAACCTTAATAATATTACTGAAGTCTCCGAAATATAAAAAAGATTGCCACACACTTAGCCAGGATTGAAAAGTTGTGTAGCAATTCTTTTGGTTGATTTCCCCCTGTTGATTGGAGCGGAGGGTGCGAAGACTCCTGCGGGAGTACGGGGCAGGGGAGACCCCGCAGGAGCGAAGCGACGAGGAGGCTCCCCGGCACGCCCGCGGAAAGCGAAGCACCCGGAGCGGAAATCAACAGGACCGGTCGCATAGACAATCTTTTAATAAAAATCGGTATTTTAGATTAGACAAAATGAAAAATTGCCGAGAAAAATAGCCTTTCTCGACAATCTGAAACTAAGCAATCTTGCTTCCTCATTTTCCGGATAGGGTTTGTATTATTTCAGTAAATGAATTTTCACTGACACCTTCATATTTTGTTAATTGTGTTAACTCAGGAAAAATACTATATTGGTGGAATAAAAGCTGTGTTAATAAAAGAAAAACAAATTGAATGATCACCATTTTTATTAGTACTCTTTCTACCACTTTCATAGAATCACTCCAATAATAAATTATTCCTATTATTGGAGGGGGTACTATTTTTTATTCAGAAATCGTTTTCCTTACTTTATAGGACATCATTATAAACAGCTTCTGCATTTTTCAGCTTTTCTACATCTTCCTCAATTCCATTTTGTGCATTTATGAAAATTCGGTAAGTATCTTCACCTATGGTGCCGAGGAACTCATAACACAATACCTCTTTATTTAGATCGTTCACTATAATGGCCTCACGGTCTTCCATTACTTTAAAATTAGGATTCACCTTAGAACGAGCCTGTTTCATGGTGATTACCGGTGATGGAATTTTTCGTTCATGATGTGTTTTTAAATACTCTTCAGCGGAAATGCCAATAATATCACCATTATCAAGGGCTACTTTTACTTTAATGGATTCCGAATAAATCCTAACCTTGTTAAGATTGGTTACAAAATTAAAAACACCGATATGATCATACTGTGTGCTTTCGAAAAGCTCTAAATTTTTAAAGCCCTGTTCCTTTAAAAATTTAGCTGCACGATTTCCTGCATCATTTAAGCTGATTGCTTGTTTTTTTACGTCCCTGTGATTAATAAACCAAATTGGAAATCCTCCCTTTTTGGTAACATCCATACTTGCCTCTTGACCTGTCCTGCTATTTTTAATGGAAACACTATAAAAACCATAATCAGAGCCTTTTCCATTTTCAGTAACTTTTATTTTAGAATTCCCATCAAACTTCATATATTTTTTTGCTTCACTTACTGCTTCAGAGCGTGTAATTTTCTTTCCTTTAATATTTTTAAAGTTTTCATCCTTTTTTTGCATATTGGCAAAAGTTGGTCCTAAATCCGTTTCGTCATAGCCCGTTACTGTTTTTTCCACCGTTTTAAAACCATCAATAATGGTATTGTCCGTCATTTCCTTACCGGAAGCTAAAGCAAGTTCAACATCCATCCAACGTAAGTTGTTTTTTAAAACCATTGCTTGAACATTCCGAAGTTCGTTTTGAATTTCTCCTGACTGTTTATAAAGAACCTTCAAAGTGTCATATTCTTTCTTATTCAACGGCTCCTTATCCAAATCTCTAATCGCTGTGCGGTAACTAAAATTCCCAATATTCGCCAAAAATTCTTCCGTTTTATTGAATGGAAGCAATGTTAGCGGCAGTTGACCAACATCGTTATGGGCCTCTGATGTAATTCTCCACACTTCTGCAAGTGATGGAGATAACGAATTTCTTGAGTTCATTGCAAGGGTGGTTCCGATTTTATCATGCAGTAAATCCATTTGGTAGCTTAGACCGTGAAATGCCCGTTGATAGTTGTTTTCAGCATTTAAAAGGACTGCATTTTTTTCCTGATGTTCTTGATACCCCCAAAAGGCGGTTCCTGCAACACCAATGGCTAAAACCCCGATTAAGATTCCTCTAATCATCTCTACACCTCCTTATTTGCAAAAAATATGTTTCCCAATTCTCTTAATTTGTGGTCTTGACCAAATCCATGGACTTGTTGCGGTTGCAGGATTAAAATAGTACAGGGCTTCACCAGTTGGATCCCAGCCATTGATTGCATCAATAACCGCTTTTCTCGATGTTTCATTTGGGGCTAGCCAAATCTGTCCGTCTGCTACTGCTGTAAATGCCCCGGGTTCAAATATAACCCCTGAAACCGTATTGGGGAAATTCGCGCTATTTACCCGATTTAAAATGACTGCCGCAACGGCAACCTGACCAATAAATGGTTCTCCCCGGGATTCGCCATGAACAGCATTCGACATCAACTGTATATCATTTTGAGAAAATCCATTTGGTGTATTCGATGCATTTGGTTTTTTGGGTGTATTTTTTTTAGGCGGTGCATTATTTTGAGTAACATTCGAGCGATTGTATTTTGTTGATTTAACGAGTTTAACCTTTGTGGAAGCTCCTGCAAGCCCATCAATAGGGAGCCCAAATTCATATTGAAAATTCCTTAATGCCCAATATGTACTCCATCCAAAAACTCCATCAATCTTCCCATGGAAGAAACCGATATATTTAAGCCGTGATTGAAGCTCAATTACATCTTCACCTACTGCTCCACGCTGGATGACTTGATTGCTAAAAGCTTTCGTTTTGTTCGGTTCCACCAAGGAAAATATCATCATAAAAAAAGAGCTTAAAATGAGAATTTTCATTAGGATTTTTTTCTTTTTCATGGAATTGTAACCCCCAAATGTAAATCTTTTTACAGTAACCCTATTTTTTGTTTTCATGGAAATTTTATTCATAAATAGACTCTCGGAATAAATAAACCTACATCTATCATTTTTTAAAAAAATCGACTAGGTGAAGGCTGTTTTCGTAAACTTTGTTGCTTTTAGAGAAGTGGTTGATTTCCGCTCCAGGATGCTCGCTTTCCGCTGATTGGAGCGGAAATCAACAGGCAAATTTAACAGAGCCTTTTTGAAAAAAAAAAAAATTCCCCCTATACAAAGTAGGAGGAATTAAATATAAGTGGTTTAAGAAAACCCTTGAACCATCTGACTCGGCGAATGCCGAGAGTCTATATAAAAATGAGGAGGCACATACTAGCCAAAAAAATCCCTTCATTAGGATTGAAGAGATTTTTGAACAGTATATTTCTTTTTAAAATGATTTGCACTTAGTATTTTCGCCATTTTAACCTTCCTTAACCCAAGCCACCATAAAAAAATCATAAAAGGAAATATAATATAGATCCAGTTTTCTTGGGTTATTAGAATATAATCATAAACACCATGAAGAATAAAAGGTAAGAGCAGAGAGAGGATAATCCACTTCATTTTCAAACCATCTGTAAATTTTGCCTTTCCAATATAAAAACCCATAATCACACCGAAAAGGGCATGGCTTGAAACAGGGAGTAATGCCCTTGTTACTGCATGCTCAATACCATTAGCAACCAAATAAAAAATATTTTCTACAGTGGCAAACCCTAAAGAAGCTGCAGCTCCATAAACGATTCCATCAAAGGGCTCATCAAATTCAACATGAGAGTAAATGGCATAAAAAAGAATAAACCACTTGAAGAATTCCTCCAAAAGGCTTGAACTCAAGAAAGCATCCATAACTTCAGACTTTATGAGGTGTTCCGTTTCAAATACGTGCTGGATAAACATAATTGGAAAAACAAGCAGAGCTCCATACAAAAAAGTCCTCAGAACAACAGGAACAGGTTCCGTTTCATATTCATCTTTTAAATAAAAATAACTTAATAGGGCTAACCCGGGAGCAATTCCCGCCGATAAAATTGCCAGCATCTAGGATCCTCTTTTCAATCCGTTTTTTATATCGTATCATGTAACGAACCCAAATGAAATGAAAGATTCTTCTAGTTAATTATCATTATGTTTCCCTTTCCATGATGGATTTTGCAATAAGTCCCCCATGAAAACGACCGTTTTCAATAAATATTTCATTTGCATTGTTTCCTGCTGCAATAACCCCGGCAATAAAAATTCCTTCCATGTTTGTCTCCATTGTATCTTGATTATAATAAGGTCTACCTGATTCCCTATCAATATCAATCCCCATCGTTTTTAGAAATTGATGGTCCGGATGGTAACCTGTCATCGCAAAAACAAAATCATTGTCTAATGTGTATTCTACGCCATCCTTTATATAGTTTACTTGTTTTTCAGTAATTTCTTTTACATGCGCCCGAAATTCCATCGTAACTTTTTCATTTCGGACCAACACTTCGAATTCTGGGAGAATCCATGGCTTAATACTTGGAGAATATTGATTTCCCCGGTATAAAACCGTAACTCTTGCTCCGGCCTTTTCAAGTTCAATAGCCGCGTCCACACTGGAATTTTTACCACCTATTATGCAGACATCTTTATCAAAATAGGGATGTGCTTCTTTAAAATAATGAAAAACCTTTGAAAGATCTTCACCAGGCACATTCATATAGTTAGGGTGGTCGTAATACCCCGTTGCAATGACTACATAAGGGGTCTGGTAGGTACACTTATCCGTCTTGATTTCATACATTTTTCCCAGTTTCGTTACCTTCGTTACTTTTTCATATGCATGAACACGTAACTGTTTTCTTTTTACTACTTCCCGGTAATAAACCAATGCTTGATTACGGCGCGGCTTATAATTTTCTGTTATAAAAGGAACCTCGCCAATTTCTAATTTCTCACTTGTACTAAAAAAAGTCTGATGTGTTGGATAATGATAAATAGCGTTTACTACATTTCCTTTTTCAATGACAAGTGGGTTTTTCCCCATTTCTTTTAAAGAAATGGCTGCAGCAAGCCCGCATGGACCTCCTCCAACAATAATTATATCTTCAGTTTGCATAACAAATGCACTCCTTAACGAGAAAAGCGGAAGCGCCTTGCCCAGGGGCGACAAGCATAAGACGAGCCGGCGAGAAGGTTGCTTTTTAACCTTCTTGACGGATTGGCTTAGACCATAGAGCCCCTAGGCGCTGGAGCTAGACAATTCTCAAAATCATAAATTTCATAAAAGAAAAAAACTCCCATCACTATGATAGGAGTTTTTTCATTATGTTTCAATGTTTAAACTTAAATCCAGCCTCTGAAACGGCTTGCCTCTGCCATTTTTCTTACCCCAACCATATAGGCTGCTAGGCGCATATCAACACGGCGTGTTTGTGCAGTATCGTAAATACTGTTAAATGATTTAACCATAATTTTTTCAAGCTTCTCTTCTACTTCTTCTTCTGACCAGTAATAACCTTGATTATTTTGAACCCACTCAAAGTAAGAAACCGTTACACCGCCGGCAGATGCCAATACGTCAGGCACAAGCAGGATACCGCGATCTGTAAGGATTTCAGTTGCTTCAAGTGTTGTTGGACCATTGGCTGCCTCAACAACAATCTTAGCACGAATATCGTGTGCATTATCCTTCGTAATTTGATTTTCAATGGCAGCAGGAACAAGAATATCACATTCAAGCTCAAGTAATTCTTTGTTTGAAATCGTGTTATTAAATAATTTCGTCACGGTTCCAAAGCTGTCACGACGGTCCAATAAATAGTCAATATCAAGACCATTTGGATCATAAAGTGCTCCATACGCATCTGAAATACCAACCACTTTTGCACCTGCATCATGCATGAATTTAGACAAGTAGCTTCCTGCATTACCAAAGCCTTGAACAACAACTCTTGCACCCTCGATTTGGATACCTTGCTTTTTCGCTGCTTCACGAATACAGATGGTAACGCCCTTCGCAGTTGCTGAATCACGGCCATGTGATCCTCCAAGAACAAGAGGCTTTCCTGTAATAAATCCAGGTGAGTTAAATTCATCAATCCGGCTGTATTCATCCATCATCCAAGCCATAATTTGTGAGTTAGTAAATACATCTGGCGCTGGAATATCTTTTGTCGGTCCAACAATTTGGCTGATGGCACGTACATAGCCGCGGCTTAATCTTTCAAGTTCTCTAAAAGACATATCGCGTGGATCACAAACGATTCCACCTTTACCGCCGCCATATGGAAGATCAACAATACCGCATTTTAAGCTCATCCAAATTGAAAGGGCTTTCACTTCCGTCTCTGTCACACCAGGATGGAAACGAATACCGCCCTTTGTTGGACCAACAGCATCATTATGTTGGGCACGATAACCAGTAAATATTTTTGTTGAACCGTCATCCATACGAACTGGAATTTTTACTGTCATCATGCGTAATGGTTCTTTTAAAAGTTCGTATACCTCTTCAGGATAACCTAATTTTTCAAGAGCTTTATGTATAACGGTTTGTGTAGATTTTAACACATTATTCGTTTCCTCTTGATTAGTCTTTTTAGTACCATTTTCGGCTACCATTTGTAAACCTCCTAAGAATCTCTTCTACGAATGTTGTCCGCTTTCAGACACAAGTATACACTACTAAATGATTAATGCAAGAAGAAAAATTCACTTTTCCACTTTCTTAAAGAAATTTTATGTAAGCGTAATCGTTCCTATGTATGAGTGGTTTTTTGGAATTTAATATCCAGTTCCTAATTTCTGCAGAAAGGAGCGGTGGCTCCCTCTCCATTAGGCTTATAATAAAAGCCTATTTAAAAAAATGAAGAATGGTTTCCACCGCTTTTTTTTCAATTATTTTTTTCCCATATTCTTCAAGCATGTATGGACTAAGTAGGGAAGGCTCCCCATATTCAGATAATAGGGATGCAGCTCTTTCATTTGTTATCGCATCCAATTTATTTATAAGTAAATAGTATAGGTCATTCATTGAATACAATGAACCCTCTAAAATATTGATTAAACTAAGCCTTTTCGAAAGGTTTATGATATCTTCAAAACTGGCAAACTCATACAAAAGGTCTTCAGATCCTTCAACCCTAACCTGCATTTCAATAAAGCCATCGAATAGCGATTCCTCATCTTCAGAAGTTTCATCGACGGTAATAATCATAATCATTCCTTGTGCCTGTAATGAGAAAATTTCTACTGCAACTGAACCCTGTATCTCTACATCAAATTCCTCACTTGCCTCCTCCAACATATCATGAAAGAGCTGATGCCATTTTATTGAGTCCTTCCAAATATCTTCCTTGGAAAGACCTCTTTCAAATAAATCATCAGTGGTTAAGAAAATTTTTATTTTATTGGCTGTTAAGCGTTCTAAGCGCATGCTTTTGCCCCCTGCCGTGACATAACTCTTGTGTTTAGTGTATGTCATCACCGTTTAATGGTGAATTGTCTACCTCACCTTATCGCTTAGATTCCTTTTTTCAATGTTATTAAATGGCTTTCTGCGGGTGCCCCCAGCCTTAACGGAACGGTTGTTGTTCCATACCCGTTACTAATCAAAAGCATGGTATTCTCTAACTTTTTCAATTGACCTCTTTTGTATGGACTGTATCCAAGAATATGAATTTGCCCTCCATGAGTATGTCCGCTTAGCACCAGGCGAATTTCATGTTCGTCCTTAATTTTATCCGTTATATTGGGATAATGACTGGCAAGAATTTTAAAGCTTTTCGGATCTGCATCCATAAGCGCAAAATCCAGCCGGTCTCTTTCTTGGCTTAGGTCATCCACCCCTAATAGACATAATTTATCCCCTTCTGCTGATTCAAAGGTTACGGCTGTGTTATCGAGAACCTTAACCCCAAAATCCAACAAGAGCGCATCTAACTCATGATAATCCACTTCATAATCATTGTTTCCCCAAACAAAATAAACGGGTCCAAGGGTTTTTAATTTTTTCAGATTTTCTTTTACTTTTGAAAAAGGAACACCTTTTTCTGTTAAATCCCCTCCGATAATGACGATATCGGTTTTACCTTTTACCGCGTTAATAATTTTGTCGGAAATACTGCGCCGGTGTACATCAGAGATAAAGAATAGAGAAACCTTACCAAATGATTTTGGAAAATCATTAAATTCAATTTCCTCTTCTATTACTTGATTTAGAAATGCTTCTCTGAACATATATAGCAAAAGGCAAATTCCCACTAACAAAACGATGATTATAACCATTTTTTAAAGTTTCCCCTTTACACGTTCTATCTTTCTACGGAAATCATACCATAAAGAAAACTTAAACTAAAAAAAAGAAGGGTCAATTCAGGTCCTATATAAAAAAGCACAGAAAAAACCAGCATTATGCCGAGTAGTGCAGCGAATATTTTCCATCCCCGGCGTTTTTGTTCTTGAAGCTGTTTTTTCTTCAGTATGTTTTCACGTATGTATCGTGCATTCATAACCAACCCTATAAAAAATGCAATGGATCCCGCAAAAAATTCTAATGGCTTTACGATAAATCGAATAAAAAAATCAGTTAGAATAAAGGGGTGGTCAATTGGAATCAATATATGAATAAGGTATCCACATAAAAAGACCATGCTAAGTTTCCAAATATTCGCTGCCAAAAAAATCCCTCCCATACCAATGTATGAGAGGGAAATAATTTCTTTCCTAGGTCCATCTTATTCATCTTCTTGAATACTTAAAATTCTAAATCCATGCTCTTCAAGTTTCTTCGTAAACTTATCAATATTATCCTTCTTTTCAACCTTCATTACAATTCTGCGTACAAGTTTATCGGTTTCATCAAACGTAACGAGTGAAATAATATGCTCGTGGAAATGATGGGCAATTTCTGAAAGGCGAGCAATACGACCTTCCGTTTCAACCGATGTAAAGGCAATTCGGACACCTGGGCGTTTTACCCCAAATGCACTTTCAAATGCTCCTAACACATCTGAACGTGTTACGACTCCAAGAAAGCTTCTACTTGAATCCACAACGGCTAGTAATGGAAAATCTTTAAGTTCCAGAAGTGTCTTTTCAAAGACCTCTCCACCTTCTAAGAAATTTTCTTGATGTGTTGCAACCTCATTTACGGTTATGGCAGACAGATAGTCATCACGCTGTTGATTGGATTTAAAAAAGTTTTCGTATATTCCATATCGGGTGACAACACCTGCATACTTTGCTCCATTGAGTACAGGTAAACCATCAATTTGGTATTTTTCTAGCTGATCCAAAGCTTGTTTCAATGTTTGATCATGCTGAACTGTAAAACACTCATGCTTGGGAATCATCATGTTTTTTACGAACAATTTCATCACCTCAAGACTTTTAATCCTACATCATTATTATAATTCAATATTGCCGTCCAAAACCCTCTTTGTTGTTAAACTTTGATGTCATGTTTCCAAATTATCCTCATATATTTATCTATGATGTTAAAACAAGGAGGGTTATGATGAACACTCATAACAAAACCTATCATCCTTATGCCAGCCCGTTTGACCCTTGTAAGCCGATTACAGTAAAAACTTATTCGACTCCGCCGCATTTATATATGGGATTTCAACCGCCAAATTTACCGCAATTTTCACCCCTGGAGGCTCTTAGGGCAGGGACTTTATGGAAGGATTTTTATGACCCTTACTATAATCCTTTTGAAAAACCGAAAGGAGGCTTGCCTTCATGAAACAACTCCCTCCTGAATACTACCAATTGATGGAGCAGCTGCAAGCGGTGGATTTTGTTTTAGTCGATCTCACGCTTTACCTTGATACACATAATGATGATCTCGAAGCCATAAACCAATTCAATCACTATGCAAAAGAGCGAAAACGTTTGAAAAAGGCGTTCGAAAGCCAATTTGGTCCACTATTGCAATTTGGCAACAGTTACTCCGGTCACCCTTGGAATTGGGATGATACACCTTGGCCTTGGCAAGTTTAGAACAGATAAAAGGAAGGTGATTTCATGTGGATTTATGAAAAAAAGCTGCAATATCCAGTAAAAGTAAGTACCTGTAATCCTACATTGGCAAAATACTTAATTGAGCAATATGGGGGCGCGGATGGGGAATTAGCCGCTGCGTTAAGATATTTAAATCAGCGCTATACCATCCCTGATAAGGTAATTGGTCTCTTAACCGATATCGGCACGGAGGAATTTGCCCACCTCGAAATGATTGCCACAATGGTTTATAAATTAACAAAAGATGCTACACCAGAGCAATTGAAAGCAGCTGGGCTCGGTGCCCATTTTGCTGATCATGATGGTGCATTATTCTACCATAATGCTGCAGGGATCCCTTTTACCACTCAATATATCCAAGCAAAAGGAGACCCGATTGCAGATTTATATGAAGACATTGCTGCAGAAGAAAAAGCACGAGCTACCTATCAGTGGTTAATCAATTTAAGTGATGATCCGGATATTAACGATAGCCTCCGTTTTCTTCGCGAACGGGAAATCATTCACTCCCAGCGTTTCCGTGAAGCAGTAGAAATTTTAAAGGAAGAACGTGACCGTAAGAAAATATTTTAACGGTTTTAGAAGCAGTCCTTGGCCTGCTTCTTATTTTTTCGCATGATATAGATTTATGTCATATGTTTTTTTCATAATTTCAAAATCAATATGACGATTTTTCCATTGATCTTCCTTTTTCCATAAATCCTTACTTCTGTCGACCACTTCACATCGTAATTCATGATACTCTTTTTCGAACTTATCTTTTTTTTGCTTTAATACATTCATCCACCCATACATTAAGATGGTCATGGCTAATAAGATTAAATTTTTTACATCGCTGACCGAAACAGAAAACATGGAAAAAAAGGAATAAGAGTACTGCTTTCCAATTGTAATATAGAAGTAATAAAGATATATAAAGGACACGACAAGGGTTGCCATAATCCAATAATTATGCAGTCTTTTTGCGTCGTCAAACTTCTTCTTTCTTTTTCTGACGTTTTCGAGAATTTGTTTCGTCGTTTCATCGGTATATTGTAATTTAAGGATTGGAGTATCCATTTCATCCCCTCCATTTCTCCTTATAACAATATGAACTTGTCCGATAAATTATGTTTGAAATACAAAAAAACCGATCAGTTTTTTTCTGACCGGTTAGTTATTTAACGGGATTTTTAGAACCTGGCCCGTATAAATTTGATCATTAAAAAGATGATTGGCATCTCGAATGATGTTAATTCCTGACTTAGAATGATAATAGTTCATAGCAATCCTAAATAGTGTTTCCTTCGGTTGAACGGTGTGATAGATTATTCTACTTTTCTCAGCCGAAGCAGCTGTTTTCGGCTGCTCGTTTTTATTTTTTTCAATTTCATTCTGACTAGTTTGACGATCCACTGTTGTGTTTTGTACAGGTTTTTCTGCCTCTTCAGATTTTTCCTGCGGCTGGCTGACTGCTGGTACCGTTTTATTATCATCACTGGCAGGGGTTGTGTTACTGCTGTCTTTTTTTATTTCCTGCTCTTTTGATTTAGAAATATCCGTGTCAGTTTCTTTACCTTGCTTTGACGTTTCAAGCTTAATGGATTCATACCCTGATTGATTCTCTAATACTTTATGTACCCCATTTATTTTTTTTCCATGATAGTAAGAAATGATGCTGAAACATGTGACAGGCAGAAGGATAAACAATAAAACCAATAGACGAATAACCGGATATTTTAATTTCATCTTGGTTTTTTTCGGTTTTTGACGGTGAAGCTGGCCCCTTGGGGGTAATCGTTCTCCATTTTCCGTCTTTTCATTTATTTTTTCGATTCGTCGCTTTAATCGCTCAGCCTGATCTCTATATGGTTCCTCTGGATTCATGGTGCGTCCCCTTCCCATTCGTCATACTTCTTCTGTCTAATTTTTATATACATCCCCAATAGAAAATCGATTACGAAGTGCATCACAATTGTAACGGCAAAATTATTTGTCCACTCATAAATAAATCCAATGAAAAAGCTGAGCAATACAATATTGAAAAATAGATACCAATTAAATAGATACCGATAGTGAATGACCGCAAAAATAACACTGGCAAAGATCAGCCCAACTTTTGTTTGAATAATTCCCCGGAATAATAATTCTTCACTGAAAGCTACAAGTGCAGCAATCCAGATAATCTGAAGCATATTTTTATTTTTAAAAATTCTTTCATTGAGTCCGCCATCATCATAAAAAGAGGATGGCAGCCATTTCATTAAGAGAATATCTACAATTACAACCATGATTCCAGCAGGCAGCCCTATTTTAATGATCCTGCCATCATCCAAATGGAAATAACTTAAAAAAGAAAAATGATCAAATAAAAAAATACCTAAAATTATAGAAATGGTTAATAGAATAATTTGAGTCATATACAGATGGAATAGTAATTCTTGATCTGTTAACCCCCTGATTAAATCATTATACTTATTTTTCATTTACTCATCTCACTATTGATTAAAATTTTCTCAAGATATTCCTTCCATTTCTTTTGACTTTCTTCCGTAGAATCCTGTTTATCAATGGATTGATAATCAAGAAGATTCATCCCACAACAATCACAACAAGGATTTACCTTGTTTGAAATCGGCGTCTCTTCAAAATAATTTAAAATAACTTCCCTTCTACACGTGTTAGATTCTACCCATTTTTTCATTAGATAAATATAATTTTTTTTTACTGTCCGTCTTTCCATTACATAAATTGATATGATTGCCTTAAGTTCATCCGGTCCTGTTACTTCCTGGTATTGCCTTATAAAAGCTTGAATGATCCTCCATTGAATTTCCGAAAATCCACCATTTTCCTTATATTGATGACTCATATCGGAGATATCTTGATGTATATTTAAATTTTGTTTTATCCTGGCGAACAGCCAGTCCAGCTGCAGTTCAGAAGGCAATTCTCCTTCTGCGAGATGTAAAGGAAGCTGTTCATCCCATGGGGAGTATAAAAATATCGCAACACTTGGTAAACCATCTCTCCCGGCCCTGCCGATTTCCTGAAGGTACGATTCGAGCTGCATTGGCATATGAAAGTGGATGATAAACCGAATATTTTCTTTATTTACTCCCATTCCAAAAGCACTGGTAGCACAAATGACATCCAGTTGACCGTAAATAAATTGCTGTTGTATTAATATTCGTTGCTCGTGATCCAGTCCGCCGTGATAAGCCATCACTTTTGCTACACCATTCTCTATCAAATAGGACGCCATTTGTTCCGCAGCTTTCTTACTTGAAAAATAAATGATACCGGGTGTTTGCAGCTCTGATACAAGTTCTAATACTCGCCATTGCTTTTCCTGCTTATCTGCTAGCTTTTCTACATAGTAGGCAATATTTGGGCGATCAACTGTGGATTCAATCTTTTCAACATCTTGTAAGTTGAGGGATTGAATGATATCCTCCTTAACCCTCCTTGTAGCAGTAGCAGTAAGGGCAAGAGTAAGGGGATTGCCTAATTTCTGACGAACATCACCTATTCTTGAATAATCAGGGCGAAAATCATAGCCCCATTGAGAAATACAATGCGCCTCGTCAATAACAAACAGTGAAATCGAAAGCTCTTGAAGCTTGTGAATCATAAAATCAATGCCCAGCATTTCCGGTGAAATAAAAATAAACTTGTATTTTCTTAGGTTTTGTAGAACATTTTTTCTCTCCTCAGAGGAAAGAAAGGAATTTAAAGCAACGACTCGTTTTTCACCCATTTGCATTAACTGTTCGACCTGATCCTGCATGAGCGATAATAGTGGCGATATAATCATAATTTGTCCGTTTAGGATATAACCGGGTAATTGGTAGCATAGAGATTTTCCGGTACCCGTAGGAAGAATACCTAAAGTATCTTTACCTGCTAAAATCGATGATATAACTTCCTTTTGTCCCTTTTTAAATGTATCAAAACCAAAATGCTTTTTTAATAATGCTTCTAATTCCATTGCAATTCACCATACTTTGCCAATACTAGGCGAATTTGAAAATAGCTTGCCTGGGTCAAATGGTTCCTGATTATCTTCAACTGCCTTGTTTGTAACTGAAAAGAAAGATTCATGATTTTATCCTGCAATTCCTTATCCACATAGGTTTCGATTGAAAAATCATCTATATTTAAGGCAAATTCAACTAAATGGTCTTCAATTGTACTTTGTTTTAAATGACGCAGTTTTACAATTTCATCTATGCTAAATCCCTTTTTTAATAATTCCCAAGTTTTACGCGCAGATATGGTTAAAGAATCGTTTTTGCTTATTCCTTGAAAAATGGATGATAATAGTGGATAACGACCAGAATCAACTTGAATCGTTTGGATGAAAAAGTGGATGATATTTATAAATTCAATATGATTATCAAGTTTTTCCATATTTAACATTTTTGCATTTTGTCCTGTTGTTAAACCAATTTGCCGATAACCGGTTAATCGATATACCATTACATCCGGATTAATGCCCGGCGATGAATCAAAAACATCGATTAATTCTAAAAAAAGCATTTTTCCTAATTCATCTCGAGAATGCTTGAATTTTTTTACGAACACTTTTATCCATAAATGAGTATCTTTGTTTTTTTGTATCGGAATATATCGGCTCTCTTGATAAACTAAATTGGACGTGACCTGGACAAGTAAGGAAAGCCTTTCCCAAAAAGGATTGGATAAATGATGATATTCCCAGCCTTGCAAATAGCAAGGCAAAGGATGATTCTTTAAATGAAGCACCCCTAAAGGTGTGAGTAAAAATTGTTGGTCACCATTCGGACGAATCCATCCCTTTTCATGAATCCTTTGAATGATGAGATCAAAGGATTCTCGCGGGAAAGGTTCGATAATCCGAAAAAATCTTTTAAGTGAATATAGGTGTGCATCTTGGATGGTTTGTGATGATTTTTTTCCATTCAAGAGATGGTAAATGGAATAAATCGTTCGTTCCCCATTTAATTGCTTTAAGCAATATAGAATAATGTTTTCTAAGGATTGCATCCGGGTCCACCACTTTTTTGATTTCATCGACAATTTTAGTCATTTTTCATTTATATTCTACCATGAAATGGACCATCTGGTTTCATGAAAATATTGAAGAATATAGGGCAAGCTAAAACATCCATTGATTTGTAACCATTTTTCTATTGAAAAGTTACACATACAGTTTTACAATAGGAATGAGAAATGCTTTTCCATACATAAGTGGAAAAGAGAAATTTTAATTTTTGTTATTTTTTGGGAGGTTTTTTTCATGGCGAAGTACACAATAGTTGACAAAGAGACTTGCATTGCTTGTGGTGCATGTGGAGCAGCAGCACCAGACATTTATGATTATGATGATGAAGGCATTGCATTTGTTACTCTTGATGATAACGAAGGGATCGTTGAAATTCCAGATGTATTAATCGATGACATGATGGATGCATTTGAAGGCTGCCCTACTGATTCAATTAAAGTAGCTGACGAACCATTCGAAGGTAATCCAACTAAATTTGAATAATCAATCAACATTAGTTGAGCTACTAGCCCTCTCTTCATCAGAGAGGGTTTTTTTATATGAAGAAAGCGACACTTAACGTGTCGCTTTTTTCTTTATTAAACACTTTTAAACATTGCCTGTTTGTTAATCCAAGATTGCATTCGAATAAATAAGAGCATGAAAATTGCGGACATGACCGCACCTTTTAAAATATTAAATGGCAGAATGGCTGTTACTACTAAGTTTCGAAGGGCAGGAGCTGACATTTCTTCCATCCCTAAAAAGAATGTATAGGCAGGAAAAATAACAAAGTAATTTAATACGCTCATTAAAACTCCCATCGTAATGGTTGCGATTACTAATGCAAAAGACATTCCCTTGCGAGTTTTTAACTTTATATAAATAAAATAGGCGGGTAAGATGAACAGAAGTCCGGCGACAAAGTTAGCAATATGCCCTACCGGTACACCCGTGGCACTTCCTGTCATAAAATAATTCAAAACATTTTTAAAAAATTCAACGAGAATACCTGCAATTGGACCAAAAATCAATGCAGCAATCAATGCCGGAATGTCACTAAAATCGATTAATAAGAAATTAGGGAAAATTGGCAGTGGGAAATTAAACAGCATTAACAGATAGGCAATACCGCTCAGCATTCCAATTGATACAATGGCTTTTACTTTCATTTTCCTCTCTCCTTTTTGATCCATCAAGTTAGGAAGAGAGGTTCAGCAAAATTAGCAGCCTGCATAAATTAATAGACCCTCAAGAAATTTCTTGAGGGAGTTTAAAAAGGCACGCTTAATAAACGTCCAATACATAAAAATTTTTTGAACGTTTGCAGAACCTCCATCTTCTCCCATCCAGACTATACTGTCGGCTTTGGAATCACACCAAATCCTGCCTAAAAGGCTCGCGGGCTAAGAGAATTACTTCTCAATACCGCCGATCGGGAATTTCACCCTGCCCCGAAGATAGATCGATATTATTTTTTTAGATAATTATACTTAAAAATTAGGATTTTGGAAAGAAGAAAAGCCTGCAGTCTGCAGGCTTTTCTTTATTCAGGCACGATCAGAATTTGTTTTGGTTTAATTAAATCTGATTTAAGCCGATTCAGATTTTTAATTTTTTTTATGGATAAATTTCTTTTCCTGGCAATCGAAGACAAGGTGTCACCTTTTTTGACAATATATTGATTTGGATTTTCTCGAGATTCCCGCCGGTATTCGGAGCTTACGGCTACGATACTGTTTCCACTGCTCGCAATTCCTCCTTGTACTGTTTCACCTACTTCAGCCTTTCCTAATAGTCTTTCAGGGTCAAAAGCATTTTTCTTGTCATAGGTCCAGGCTAATTCATGTGTTTCAAAATGCAGATGAACTCCAGTAGCTTGTCCCGTTCTACCCATTTTCCCAACCATTTTTCCTTGTTTAATAACTTGACCTTCCTTTACAAAACGCTGATGTAAATGAGCATATACAGTAACAAATTGATTAGGGTGTTTAATAAAAACCACATTTCCATATGTATTAGAGTAGTAGGATTTGACCACTACTCCATCATCAACAGCTAAAACAGGAGAATATAATTTTCCTGCTATATCAATCCCTTTATGTTTCCCAAACCTTGTTCCATATGTATCAGAGATGACACCATCTGCGGGCCAAATCCAATCAACTTTTACTTCGTTAGCCTTTAACATGCTTGCTTCAGTATGCCTTCCCCCTAAAAATAACAAGCTGACACATACCGCCAAAATAGCTGCAATTAAAAACCTTTTAACATAATCCAACATTACTTAC
This sequence comes from Neobacillus niacini, assembly GCF_031456445.1. Lineage (GTDB taxonomy): Bacteria > Bacillota > Bacilli > Bacillales > Cytobacillaceae > Neobacillus > Neobacillus niacini_I. The sequence goes on from NZ_JAVDUQ010000003.1 coordinate 69,494, forward strand.
TTTCCTCCTTAAATCTGTTCCTCTCCAACACACCATATGTTAATTCGCTTCCGTTTAGAACCTTCACTGGAGAGGAATGGTAAAGCATACTTGTTATAATTTGGAGACAAACTGCTTTTTATACATTAAAAAACGATCAACCAGGAAGGGTTGATCGTTTCATTTAAGGTGTTGTTCGTAAGTTAGGTGCCACGGGCACTTTGATTTCTTTTGTTAAATCAAAGTTACCTACCCGCTCTAATGGCGCATCAAGTATGAACACGGCTTTTATTCCAAACTCTTTTGCTGTTAATAATAATGCCTCAATTGAATAAATCGTATTCGGCGAATCCTCCAGCCTTGATTTTTCTTTTAGCGTTAGAAAAAGAGTATTCTTTCTAATAGTTGTCTTTTTAAATTTCATTGCAGGTAATAAAGATGCTTTTAATCCCCATTCAGATTGATCTTTTTTCATTGCCTCAATGGCCGCTTTTATGGTTTTATATTTGTCTTGTGACGGGACTAAAAAAGGTTTATCCTGATTATTTGGAACATATTGAAAAAAAGCTCTATTCTTCTCATTTTCAGCATTTATTTCTTCCAAATGACCAAAATTCCCCAATTCAATCCCTGGCTGCTGATTAGTTGAAAACCTTATTCTTTTTACATTACTGTTTGTGGAAATATCTTTTTTAATTGCGTTTACAAAAATAGTTTCATTTGCTCCTTGACTATATGGATGGACTTTCGGAACGTCTACATTTACACTATTCCCCTTATCATTTAAGGTTAGCGTTGCATTCATCGGGTAAAAATCGCTTAACCCCCATTTTTCCTCTTTTAAATGAACCATATTTTCATTGAATAGGGTCATCCATGATTGATTAGCTTTTCGTTTCACGATTGTAGAAACAGGAATCAAAAGTTGCCCTTGATGGTCTGGAATCCAATAGGTTAAAACCTTTCTATTTCCGACATCCCCCTCATATGCAGCTGTTTTCAGATTCATCTCCCGCATAAGCCCAAACTTTTCTGTCCCTGATTGATCCATTGCTTTAGAGGAAGATTCACCTTTTTTCATCTCAATTTCTGTGTCTTGTTTATTTGATAAAATTTCCATTTTTTTGCTCGATTTTTCACCTGCTTGATTCATGGAAAACTGATTTCCAACTAGGATTTTTGGAATTAGAATGACGATAAGAAGTACTGCAGCTGCTGAAGCAATCGTGGGTAAAATCCATGCTTGTTTTTTCCGCCTTTTTAAAGAAAGGTTTTGGTAAATGTCATGAGGCTTGCGATGATCTTTAATTCTTGGCATTTGCCGCAGTAATTCTTCGAGCTGTTTATCGCTCCACTCTGACTTTTTCACTTTTTAATCCCTCCTTTTCAGAAAGCAGATCCATATGTTTCTTTAATATCTTTAAAGAACGGTGCTGGGTAGTTTTGACTTTGCTTTCTGTCCAGCCAAGTGCTTCGGCTGTCTCTGCTATTGATAAATCATGGATATAACGAAGAATAATTACCAATCTTTGGTCCACTGTGCAATATTCCATGCATTTGTATACACTCATGATTTCTTCTTTTTGAACCGTTATTTCCTCTGGAATTGGATATTCATCCTTTACTTGACTTGTGGACCAATCGAATTTTTCTAATAAACGGTCCTTCCAGCCTTTTTGCTTTCGGAAAAAATCGATGGCAACATTTCTGGCAATTGAAAATAGCCATGTTCTTTCACTGCTTTTCCCCTCAAAACGGTTATAAGACTTAAATACGCGAATATAGACTTCTTGGACAAGATCCTCGGCATGTTCTTTATTTCTAACCATATAAAATAGAAATTGTAAGACGTCATGATGATATTTATGATAAAGCTCATCGAAAACGGAGTCCATCTATTCCCCTCCCCGTTCAAAAGATTAGTCGGCATATATGTATAAAAAGTTTCATTAATTAAATATAGTCCGTTTTATATAAAAAGGAAAGGAATATCTTGAACGTTACTTCCATCTCCAATCCTGTTCAATTTACTTTTTGAAGCAAAAAACCCATCCATTTTTGAATGGATGGGCTAAAATGTTTCTCGTGTATCAAGAACAATCGTCAAAATATTTATTCTTTTCCCTATTTTTGCGGAAGGAAGAAGGAAAATGTCGTTCCTTGGCCGATTTTACTTTGAACGGAAATATGTCCATGGTGGGCATCAATAATATTTTTGGCAATGGCAAGTCCTAATCCAGTCCCTGACCTGCCCCTAGTACGGGCTTTATCCGCTTTATAAAAACGTTCAAATACAAACGGCAAATCTTCCTCTGGAATCCCAGAACCTGAATCAGCCACTTCCATAATAATCCCTTTATCTTCTTCATAGATTTTTAATGTAACAGTCCCATCTTTCGGCGTATGTCTGATTGCATTATCGATTAGATTTGTTAAAACCTGTTCAATACGATCGGGATCAAAGGAAATTGGACTGACTATATTCCCGATATTTGAATTTAAGAGGATTGAATGATCCTTGGCAAGACCTTGGAATTTATGAATAATCCTATTGATAAAGGAAGACAGATTCACTTCCTCTACTGTTAATTGAATATGACCAGCTTCCATCCTTGCTAAGTCAAGAAGTTCATTTACAAGACGACCCATCCTCAATGATTCGTCATAGATGACTTTTGCCATTTCTTTTTTCTCTTCTTGTGTTTCCGCAATATCATCGACAATCGCTTCACTATATCCTTGAAGCATTGAAATAGGAGTTCTAAGTTCATGTGACACATTCGCAATAAAATCTCTTCTCATTTTCTCGAGCTGCCGTTCTTCTGTCATATCGCGTAAGACCGCTACAGCCCCCCTAATAAACCGGTTGCTGTATAGCGGACTGACAAGAATGACCCAATGTCGGCCCTGAAGAGAAATTTCACCCATTTTCTCCTTTTCAGTATCAACTGCCTGTTGAAAAAGTTCCATAACCTTGGTGGGAATCGCCTCTGAATGGGACGATAATCCTTTTTCATAATACCAATAGTGAAGAAACCTATCTGCAGGCGGATTGGTAATTAGAATGGTCCCATCACGATTAAAGGTAATGACCCCATCTGCCATACTGCTAAGGATACTTGCAAGCTGCTCTTTTTCTTGGCTAAGAGCATTCATGTTGAATTTTAATTGTCTTCCCATCTGATTAAAAGCTGTTGCTAACTCTCCAATTTCATCATGGGTAAGAATTGGAACCTTCGTATCAAATTTTCCTCTCGCGACTTCAAATGCTGCTTCTCGCATCTTTCGAAGTGGTGCTGTAATTCGAGTTGATAAAAAGAAAGCAAATATAGTCGTTAAAATAGTTGCAACACCAGCAACAAGTAAAATAAATCGCGTTGTGGAATGGGTCGTTTCCTGCATGTCCTTCAATGACTGATAGATGAAAACTGCACCCATTTTTCCATTTGGCAAATGCAGCGGCACTCCAATAATGGAATAGCTTGTATCTTGATTATTTTCACTTTGATCTGCAGTAAAGTCTGAAATTTTTTCTACCGTTTTATTTTCTTTAAATACTTTTGCTAATTCAGGGTCTTTTTTAATATCGGAAAATGTTAATCTTTTCTCTTCTTTTGTATTTGGAGAATAGTAAATCTCATGATCATTTTTAACTATAACTACTTTTGTGACATCATCAATAATTTCCCACGATATATCTAAAGCAAGTGAAAATTGATCATTTGGATGCTCCTCCAAAACGTGAGCAATTTTCTCAGCAGAATGAGTTAAATTATGTTTTGTTTCATCAATATTTTGGTTTTGGAAAAATTCAAGGAGCATCACGGTTAAAATAAACAGTACGACTGATACTAGTAATAGGATGGTAATCCAGAGTTTACCTACTACACTTCGTATAAAGGTCATCCATTTACAACCTCAAATTTATATCCTACGCCCCAAACGGTTACAATCATTCTTGCAGCCTGCTCAGATACTTTGTTTAATTTCTCACGAAGACGTTTTACATGGGTATCCACTGTCCTCAGATCACCAAAAAATTCATAATGCCACACTTCTTTTAGTAATTGTTCACGATCGAAAACCTTATCCGGTGATTTTGCCAAGAAATAAAGTAATTCATACTCCTTTGGTGTTAAACTAACTTCTTTTCCCTCTGCAGTAACTCGATGTGCATCATTATCAATTGTTAAAAATGGAAAGACAATAACGTCTTTAGTGGTCGTTTCTGTTTGTAAATAACTTGTTTGCGAAGATCTTCTTAATAAAGCTTTTACACGCAAGACAACTTCCCTAGGGCTAAAAGGTTTTACAATGTAGTCATCTGTCCCAACCTCAAAACCTTGCACTCGATTTATCTCTTCACCTTTTGCCGTTAACATAATGATAGGGGTAGCTTTCTTTTCCCGCAATTCACGGCAGACCTCAATACCATCCTTACCTGGCATCATTAGGTCCAAAAGGATTACGTCATACTCATTCTCTATTGCTTTTGACAAAGCTTCGTCTCCATCTTCAGCTTCGTCAATCATATAATTTTCACGCTCTAAATACATTTTTAAAAGTCGGCGAATTCTTTCCTCGTCATCAACAACTAAAATTTTTACGTCTTTTTCCATTAAATAATCCCCCCATGTTGTTATTTTACAAAATGAGTTTATTTTTTGCTATATTTTCAAAAGAAATGCTTTCCTAAAAGTGTCAAAATTATGACAAGGTATAATAATTATTATTAAAAATAGCCTTCACTTACCAATCGTGAAGGCTATAAGATTAAACCTATTTTTATTTTTTATCCCGCATATGAATGAAGTCCTGCAATTACCAGGTTAACGGCCACAAGATTAAACATGATAATCACAAATCCAATTACAGCAAGCCAAGCCGATTTTTCACCATGCCAGCCTTTTGACAGACGCAGATGTAAAAAAGCTGCATAGAACAACCAGGTAATGAGAGCCCATACTTCCTTTGGATCCCATCCCCAGAATCGTGTCCAGGCAACTTGGGCCCAAATCATCGCAAAAATGAGAGCACCAAGTGTAAATACAGGAAAACCAATTAAAACTGAACGATAGCTAATTTCGTCAACAAAATCAAGCTTAATATTTCGAACAAAAGGTTGAAGTGCTGCAGCAATCCGTTTTCGGAGAATTAATCGAATAATTCCATAAAGAATTAGTCCGCCAACAAAGGACCACATAACCGTGTTCATTTTTTTAGCATTGACCATTGCCGGCATTTCTACAACTGGTTCAAAACCGCCCTTTGTAACTAATTCCCCCTTATGAGGTCCAATAACAGCAGGCATTGTATATTCAACCTGGACTTGATTTTTATTTTTATCAATCCAGTTGAATTTCTCATGATAACCGATTCCGGAAAATACGGAAGAAACTAAAACAAATCCTAATGTGGTAATAAGCCCAAACATGACAATTTCCAGCCAAAATGTTTGTTTACTTCCTTTTGATTGATTAACCGCCTTTACCAGATAGATTAAGCCCGCCGCGAAGCTAATGGCTAAAATCGCTTCACCAATTGCTGCAGTTGTAACATGGATGTAGAGCCAGTAACTTTGTAACGCTGGAATTAACGGTGTTATATCACGTGGAAACATACTTGCGTAAGCAATGACCAGAATGGCTACTGGCATGGTAAACAATCCGAGAAGGACGGCCCGGTAAATAAAGAAGATAACAATAAATGCACCGACAAGAGCCATACCAAAAAAGGTTGTAAACTCAAACATATTACTTACCGGTGCATGTCCAGAAGCAATCCATCTAAGAATAAAGTAACCTAGTTGAAAGATGAAACCAACAATCGTTAAAAATACAGCAATCTTTCCCCATCTGTTGATTCCTTTTTTCATATTGATATCTTTTTTTGCTTTAATTGCTCCTCCATAGAATAGGGTCGCAATTAAATAAAGAATAAAAGCAATAAACAATAAATTACTACTAAGTGATACCAACTATGCTTCCTCCTTCTCCGGCTTCTCTATTTGAAGCCGATCTTCTGGCATGGTAAGGTGCGTGTCTTCTAATACCGTTTCAATTTCTCGTTTTAGACCGTACCAGTTTTTATTTGTATGGGCTGCAACCCACACCTCTCCGTTTTTATGTTGAATCCAGATTCTGCGATGATTCCAATAAGCACCTTGTATAACCCCAATCATGAAAACAATACCACCAAGAATGATGGCCCAAAGGGTTAAATCCTTTCTAACCGTTAATCCGGAAACATTTTTTGTCTCAATGCCTTTAAATGTCATTTTATACTTATTATTACCAAAAGGCTCAATATTTTGCCGGATTGCAACAAAACTAGTTTCCCCTTTCGGTTTATCCGGTGTAATCATCCGAAATACAAAAGCAGGATTGTTTGGAACCCTTGATTTCGTTGTAGGCTCCCCGCCTTTTTCAAATTCAAAATCAGGAAAATAGCTTAGAATTTTTACAGAATACCCATTACCAAGATCATATACAGGCTTAGGATTATAAAGATTGATTTTTAAGTCTCCATAAGATTTTCCGGTCGCTTTATTCGTCAATGCAAAAGACATGGACTGCAGCTCATCAAGCTTGTAATCGACTTGATAGACTGAATACCCATTAAAAGATAATGGCTCATTAACACGAATACCATATTCTTTGACCTTTTTTAGCTTTGGCTTTTCACCAGGGATGTTCTCGCCAACTCTTTCATATAGGACGACATTAGATTGATAATTTTTGGCTACTTGGTTGACTCTATTAAGGGCCTGATCAAATTTTTTATCTTTGTCCTTATTATATAGTTGTAAAATAAATTTTTCATTTTTCAGATAGTATTTACCATCTGTTTCAGGAATAACTGCAGTTTCTCCCTCGCGGATCCATAAGGACTTATCAATATACATTCCAGGAACAAAACGAAGCATTGCACCAATTAAAAAAATGATTAAACCTACATGGTTTACATACGGGCCCCAGCGGGAAAAACGCCCTTTTTCTGCTAATAAATCTCCGTTTTCTTCACGAATATGATAGCGTCTTGCTTTTAAATGCTCTTTAACCTTTGCAAGATCATCCACATTAACGGATGTGTTCACTCCAAAAACACGCTGCCGCTTTAAAAAATCTTCATGTCTTGTAACGTTTTGTGCCTTTAAAGCCTTGTATAAAGGGACAACTCGGTCAAGACTGCAAATAATCAAGGAAATCCCAATCATGGCAATTAATAACAAATACCACCATGAACCATATAAATCATTAAAGCCCAGCTGGTAATATAATTTCCCCATCCAGCCATATTCCTGTTGATAATACTCCTCTGCAGGCATGATTTGCGGTATATACATTTCCTGCGGAAAAATGGTCCCTACGGCGGAGGCAATTAAAGTAATGACAATCAGCCATACCCCTACCTTTACAGAAGAGAAGAAATTCCATATTTTATCAATAAAGGTTTTATTATACGTTTGCGAACGGCGTGCACTTCCTTCATAGCGCATATCAACAAGCTTTTTTTCTTTTTCTTGCTCATCCAATACTTTTCCGCACGCTTCACACAACACGGTTCCATGAGGATTCACATGTCCGCATTCACATTTTACATCTTTCATGATAAAAACTCCCAACAACCTTAAGGTTTAATTTTCTCCATAAATTCCCTTACCCTGTCTTCCGTTAATTGACCAGTAAAATATTTTACGACATTGCCATTTTTATCAATTAAAAATGTTGCTGGAAGCGGATCAATACCATATACGTTCATCACTTGCTTATCCTTGTCAATGACAATTGGAAAATCAAGCTTATAGCGTTCCGCAAATTGATTTACGGCAATATTCGACTCGTTTATATCAACAGCGAGAACCTGTACCCCTTTATCTTTAAATTGCTGGTATTGATTATTTATGTAAGGCATTTCTCTTTCACATGGCTTACACCATGTTCCCCAGAAATTTAGAAATACTCCCTGTCCCTTATAATCGGATAAACGATGCTTTTTCCCTTGCATATCGGTCAAAACAAAGTCAGGTGCCTGTTTACCAATTGCTACTTTTTGCTGGTCGTCCTTGGTTAAATTTTGATATAGCGTATAAGCAACAGCTAACCCAAGTACAAGCAGAATAATGGTCCTCATCACTAAACGCTGTTTTTTCATTTTTACCCCTCCAGAAACCCCTTTTGAAACAGTTTGTCTAAATTATATCATTTTCCAACATTACCATATTGTTATTAAAAACAGGCAATTGTGAAACTTCTATGAATTTTTCTTTGTAGATTCCATAGCAAGTGCCCTTAACTGCTTTACTTCATGAGGAGTTAATTCTCTTGCTTCACCTGCCGTTAGACCATTTAATGTTAGAAATCCGTAACGTTCACGTTTCAATTTTATTACCTCATGGCCAATTGCTTCGAACATTCTTTTAACTTGGCGATTTCGGCCTTCATGGATCAAAATTTCAACAATCGCTGTTTGTTTCTTTTTATCCAAAGAGAGCATCTTTACCTTTGCGGGAGCCGTTTTCCCATCCTCAAGCCGAATCCCCTTTTCCAATTTTCTTAAGCTTTCTTTCTGCGGAATTCCCTTTACTTTTGCAACATAAACCTTTTCGATTTCATTTCTTGGGTGCATCAATAAATTTGCGAATTCTCCATCGTTCGTCAGCAGCAGGAGGCCTGATGTATCAAAATCAAGACGCCCGACAGGATAGATCCTTTCTTTAAATTCCGAAAAGAAATCAGTGACCACTTTTCTGCCCTTATCATCGCTAACGCTTGATATTACACCGCGCGGTTTATACAATAGAAAATAAACTGGTACTTCCCTTTCTATTGGTATTTCATTAACCTCAACCTTATCATTTCCTGAGACCTTTACACCAAGCTCGGTGACAATTTTACCATTTACCTTTACTTTTCCTTCTTTTATTAATTCTTCCGATTTCCTTCTTGAAGCAATGCCCGCTTGCGCCATTACTTTTTGCAATCGTTCCATTTATTTTTCACCTCGGGGATTTTACTTTTAAACCATAAATAAGGAAGCAATTAGATTTATTCCATCCTAATGAATTATGACATAACTTCAACATTTTTCAAAGCTAATGATATACTAAAATAAAGAAAGCAAGTTCCTCTCGCAGGAACTTGCTTTCTTTATTTTTATTTTTCCCCTATTTTGCCCCAAACACAAAAGCAACTACGATGATGGCAACAACAATGCCGACGACATCCGCTAAAAGGCCGACCTTTAAGGCATCACCCATTTTTTTGATTCCAACTGCACCGAAATAGACTGTTAAAACGTAAAAAGTAGTATCCGTACTTCCTTGCAGGACGGATGCCAGCCTGCCAATAAAGGAGTCAGGACCGTACACTTTGATCAAATCACTTGTCATTCCTAATGCGGCTGTTCCTGAAATAGGTCTGATAAACAATAAAGGAACAATCTCAGCAGGGATTCCGATTGCCTCCATTGCGGGGCGAATCCATTTCATTAAAGCATCCAATGCTCCTGATGCCCGGAATACCGTTATGGCAACAAGCATCCCAACGAGGAAAGGAATAATTGAAACTGCAATTTTAATTCCTTCCTTTCCCCCTTCTACAAAGCTTTCATAGGTAGGAACTTGTTTGAACGTTGCGTACAGTAAAATAAAACCTATTAAAATAGGAATAAAACCAAGAGAGATACCTGAGATCAGCTCCATGTCCTTTTCATCCTTTTCGGCTTCTTCGATAATAAAAATAACGGTCAATCAGGATTGCACCAAATGCTGATAAGATAGTGGCAATTAATGTTGGAACAACTATTTCCGTAGGGGATGCTGAGTTGTAGGTCATTCTGATGGCAATAACGGTGGTGGGTATAATCGTTATACTTGCTGTATTAATTGCTAAAAAGGTAACCATAGACCTGCTGGCAGAATTCTTGCCTCCATTTAATTTCTTAAGCTCCTCCATTGCTTTAATACCAAGGGGAGTGGCCGCATTTCCCAGTCCAAACATATTGGAAATCATATTGGACAATATATACCCCATCGCTGGGTGATTAACGGGCACCTCGGGAAACAAACGTTTTACCAGTGGCGTGAATAATTTGGAGAGTTTCTCAAGAAGTCCCGCTTCTTGAGCAATCCGCATCATTCCAAGCCAAAACACGAGGATGCTGATTAGACCAATACATAGTGTTACGGCATCTTGCGCGCCTGAAAAAATCGCCTTATTTACATCCTCCATTTTCCCATTAATCAACGCAAACACAATACCAATGATGGTCATTCCAACCCATATATAGTTAACCATTTGTTTTCACACCAATAATCGAGAGAAAGATTTCTTTTACAAATTCGAATAATCCATCGTTATTAACCTTGATGCCTTTATAATAAATTGGTACTTGTTTCACGACCCTTCCGTCCAAAAAAACCATCGCTTTACCGACCTTTCTAGTTTTCTTCGAATCCCCCCATTTTTTAGATGGCTTGTTCAATTTATATTTAATACTAAATGAATCCATTTCTTCGCTTGTGGCAGGATAGACTACTGAATTTTTTATAAACAAATGATTCTTGTAGATTTTATTAGTAGAGATATCAAGCTTGCCCTTAGAGATAACCTCTGCCATATCAAATCCTTTAAATCCACTTTCATACATGGCAATATGATCGTTCCAATCATCCGAGTCATTCAATGTTACGGCAACAAGACTCATGTCCCCTTTTGTTGCTGTTGTAACGAGCGTTCTTTTCGCGAGCTTCGTATACCCAGTCTTTCCTCCCGTACAATATTTGTATTTTGTTAACAATCGATTTTTATTTTTCCATACGCGGTCCCAATCTTCTGTTGGGTTTGGAGAACGATGGACCTTCGTACCGGAAATTTCTCTAAATTGTTTGTTGTTCATTGCGTAACGCATAAGCAAAGCCATATCATAGGCAGATGAATAATGGTCAGGCGAATTATCAAGCCCATGAGGGTTCGAAAAATGGGAATCATACATGCCGATTTCCCTGGCTTTTTCATTCATTAATAATGAAAAACCTTCCACGCTCCCTCCGACATACTCTGCAATCGCTACTGCAGTATCATTTCCGGACCTGAGCATTAAACCATAGATTAAATCTTTTAGTTTTATTTTTTCACCCGGCTTTAGATAAACAGAGGAACCTTCTGTCCTGACAGCTTGATCACTTACCTTCACATATTTATTCATTTTTCCTGATTCAATCGCTAGAATGGCGGTCATAATCTTGGTTATACTGGCAATCCTTCTCTTTGTGTGTGCATCCTTTTCATAAAGGACTCGACCCGTTTTTTGTTCCATTAAAACCGCACTGGCAGCACCTACGGAAACGGAAGCATCCACCTTTTGAGGAATGTTAGCAATGAATAGTGTGACCACGAGGGAAAAAATAACTAGCTTCCATATCATTCTCATTAGTTTTACCTCGTCCCCTTCTTTAATTTCTTTTACAATTTTATGCAGGACAAGGCTTGTTATGCATGATTGAGGAAAAAAACGAAGCAATCGCCTGATTATGCGATTGCCTTCGTTTTTTAAATAGCATTCCATTTAATGTCTGCTGCCTTTTCAAAGCGCATTCCTACGTCATGCCAGTTGATGATGTTCCACCAATTTTCCACATACTCAGCACGTTTATTTTTATACTGTAGATAATAGGCATGCTCCCATACATCTAGAACAAGCAGCGGAACTGTATTCCATTGTGTTAACAGCATATGGCGCTCTGTTTGCAGTATCTCTAAATGTCTTGCCATCGGTGACCATACAAGCAAAGCCCATCCTGCTCCTTCAACCTGTTTCGCTGCCTCGGTGAAATGCCTCTTGAAACTTGAAAAACTTCCAAAATAGCTCTCAATCTCGTCCTTTAGAGGCCCCTGTGGTACGCCACCTCCATTTGGACTCATATTCTTCCAAAAAATCGTATGAAGATAATGTCCTGACCCATGGAAGGCTAGTTCTCGTGACCAATGCTTTATAAGAGAATAATCATTGCTTTCCCGTGCTTTTTTAAGGTTCAGTTCAGCGTTATTTAAGCCATTCACATATGATTGATGATGCTGACCATGGTGAAGTCTCATAATCTCTTCAGAAATGTATGGTTCAAGGGCATTATAGGGGTAGGACAATTCCGGAAGTGTGTGGCCACCTGCAGCAAGTGATTTCTCTAATAACCAGATATTCCCCACTTCTTGCTTTCTTTGAAAATAATTTTCCATTTGTTCATGAATGGACTCAGCCTTTGACTGCAAGGAAAGAAGTTCCGCATCCGATAACTCTCGATTCGTGTTTTCAATTAAGTCGCTAAAGTCGTCAAGATTCTTCCATAAATCCGAATCCGCCTCCACCTTTTCCATTTCTAAAAAATCTCTCATTTGCACATTCCATTCAAAAAGTTCATTTACATATTTTCGGAATTTACTCATGGTCTCCCTCATTTCAAAAAGCCTATTTTATGGTTCGAACCAAAGTCTACCTAAATGGTATGTTCCGAAACTTTTATTCATGCAAAAAAGAAAAGGCTATTCCTTAATATAAGGAATAACCTCAGATTGTCGAGAAAGGGGATTTTTTCTCGGCAATTTTTGTCCAAACATAAACTACCAAATTTTTATTGTTTATTCCTGCTAACGGGCCTGTTGATTTCCGCTACGGGCACTCGCTTTCCGCGGGGAGGTCCTGAAGCCTCCTCGGCACTTTGGCGCCTGCGGGGTCTCCAGTGACCTCTATATCCCGCAGGAGTCGAGTGCCCTCCGCTCCAATCAACAGGGATGCAAATCAATTAAGTATTGCAACACACATTTTCCATCCTTGATAAGTGTGTTGTAATCTTTTTCATATTTTGCATGCTGCAGTAAGAAGAGCCTGTTCTCTTACGCATTCAGGGGCTGTTTTACTAACCCAAATTTCTTTAATTTCTATACCAAAAAGATATCCAATGAACATCATTTTAAAGAATGAGGGGATTGGACGGTCGCCCGTTATCCTCGCTATAAAAAGGACAAACTTTTTCTAAAGAAATGAAAAATCTATATATTTGTCAATCAAACGCAGAAGGTGATCTTTCGGATCTAGTACATCAATAGACACAAATTCATATTCACTTTGGCTTAAACATTAATTTCATCACTTATTTTTATTTTATTAGTTTAGAGGAAAGTCTTTATTGAATACCGCAGAGTTGATTGGAGCGGAAGGCGCGAAGACTCCTGCGGGAGTACGGGGCAGGGGAGACCCCGCAGGAGCGAAGCGACGAGGAGGCTCCCCGGCACGCCCGCGGAAAGCGAAGCGCCTGGAGCGGAAATCAACGGACCTGTTGAAAAGCATATATTAATATTTATTTTAGCAAATTAACGCGGTTAATTGTTAAAGAAGGAGAATAAAAAGAAAAGGTTATTCCTAAATAAAGGAATAACCTTTTCTTTTTATTTTGACTGGGCCATTTTTGTACGATAATCTGTTTCGTAAAACTCCAATTCTTCTCTAATCCGTTGAAAATCACCTTCTAAACCTTTAATTAGATTTTGAATGGTTTCCGGTACGGGTTGATAATACTTAATTGAATTTTTACCTGTATAAGCAGATCTGCTATCCTCATACCATGCATCGTTTTTAGGAGAAAAGAATTCTTCGATGCATTGATGATAAATACGGTAAAGCGTTTTTTCCGCAGCAGCCTTTTGAAATGGCTCACTTTGGAGAATTAGTGCGCATGTCTCGATGCTTTCCTCACTGTAAACCAGAAGTTTCCGTAAACTTGAAACAATTAATTTTAAGTAGTTGTGATTTTCCTCGGTTTCAGGATTTAATTGTGAAATGGTTGTTTCATCTAAGAAACCTTCAATTGTCTGAATGGTCCCTTTTAAAAACCCCTTAACATCATTAAGTTGTGATTCTACTAAAGTATTACCCACATTTACACCCCCGAATTTGTTCCAATCAAATATTATTTTGGCTGCATAATAAAAGCAAGCGGTGATTTTAACTCATAACTTTTGTTTTGTTTAAGGGATTGAAAAATTTCAGGCAGCTTATTAAAATCAATATCCTGGAAATAGGCTGCAAACTCATGCTTTGAATTAATATATACCCGTTTACGATGGCGCAGGCCTGGATTTTTAATTAAGCAAACAAGGGCAACAATATCCTTGAATTCTACTTCATCAAAAATTGGATCCTGCTCATAGGGAGTGAATTCATTAAAAGATTCATCAAAATACCTTACATAGAGAACGTGTAGGGTTTTTTCCTCTCCATCATCCACAAAAGTTACTTCACTTCTGTTAAAGAAATCTTCAGAGGTATTTGATTTTTCCTTTTCTAATTCATACCCGCCGCATTGATTAATTAGCACCTTAATCCCACTCCTAAACAATAAGAATTAATGAAATTTGAAAGCTATTTCTATTTTAACATAAATATTCCTTTATGTTCCTGAATAATTCTATGATTCAAGTGTTTCTTGAAACTTCTCAAAAAATAAATCCACTTCCTCTTGGACATATTCCTCTTCTGCTTTTTCAGGTAGCTGTGGTAATTCCTTAAGACTCTTTAAACCAAAATAGTCAAGAAATTCCTTTGTTGTACCATATAAAATGGCCCTACCTGTACCTTCTGCACGGCCAACCTCTTTAATAAGTACCTTTGATACAAGTGTATGAAGCGGTCTCTCTGTTTTTACCCCGCGGATTTCCTCAATTTCAGCACGGGTTATCGGTTGTTTATAGGCAATAATCGCAAGTGTTTCTAATGCTGCCTGTGATAGTGTGGATGTATTGGGAGAATCGACTAGTTTTTTTAAATATACGGCATTTTCTTTCTTCGTTGCAAGCTGAAACGTACCGGCAAGCTGCACAATCGTAACTCCTCTTTGCTTGTTACGCTCATATTCTCGTATCAACTCTTCAATAATTTCACTTGCCTTTAGCTCGTCTACCTCTAAAACCTCGGCAATTTGTTTTAATGTCAGCCCTTCATCACCCGCTGCAAACAAAAGACTTTCTAAAATACTACTCCAATTAATGATTTCCAACCACTTCTCTTCCTTCCTGTATTGCTTCAACAAAAATATCACCAAAGTTTTCTTGTTGTTCTACATCAATTTCTTTTCTTTTAATCAGCTCTAAGATGGCCAAAAAAGTGACAACCACATGCTCTTTCTCCGGATAAGAAAAAAGGTCATTAAAATTTTTGCGTCCTTTTAAATGTTTTAACTCATCCATGATTTCGGACATTCTCTTTTCAATCGAAATTTCTTGTCGCGCAATTTTTGTGGACATTGGCCTTTGAAGTTTTTTTCTTCTTAGCAGTTTTTGAAATGCTGCCAGCATGTCATAAAGCGAAACATTAAGCTCTGCTTTTTCCGGCTGTTTTTCTTTTGCAAAATCCGATAGATCACTAGGCGGCTTCGTATACATGAGGCTGCGTTCTTCTTCCATTGATTTTAAATCATTGGCAGCTTCTTTAAATTTTCGATATTCAATCAATCGTTCCACAAGCTCATCCCTTGGATCCTCATCATAAGGAACTTCGTTATCCATATCTTCAATCGTCTCTTCATTTTTTGGTAAGAGCATTTTACTCTTGATTGCTAATAATGTAGCAGCCATTACTAAAAATTCACTGGCAATATCAAGTTTCAGTTCCTTCATTGTATGAATATAGATTAAATATTGCTCAGTTATTTGAGCAACAGGGATATCATATATATCGATTTCGAGCCGATTAATTAAATGGAGTAATAAATCCAAAGGCCCTTCAAACGCATCAATTTTAACCTTGTATGGCATTGTTTTCACCAGTATTCCTAAAAAATTCGTCGCACTTTTTTCGACTATTATTAGTATAGAGGAATCAGTTTCGTTATCCAATAGAAAAATCCCCCTTCTTGAAACGATAATAGACAAAACGTGATGTTTGCCCAAACACTGGACAAATTCTCTACATATGATGACATTGAACAAATCAAATAAACATTTAGGAGGTATTGAATATGGCTGACGGTTTTGGTGCCGGTTTTGCGTTAATCGTAGTTTTATTCATTCTGTTAATTATTGTTGGTGCTTCTTGGGTTTGGTAATTTAACAAAGCGGAAGCACCAAGCCTGCCTTCATGGCGGGCTTTTTTATTTTATCTCTTCTTAAGGCAAGGATAATCTTAATTATGATAAACTATATATACGAAAAAGGGGAAGGGGGATGAGGGTTGTACCCAACAGAATTTGTGGAATATATGGTCCATTTTCATGGTGACCGGGATTATTTTGAATGCCATGAAATTCTTGAAGAATATTGGAAAAGAATAGACCCAGGGAATAAAGAATCCATTTGGGTTGGATTTATTCAATTAGCAGTTGCAAATTATCATCATCGGCGGACCAATATTATGGGAGCAAAAAGGACTTTGGAAAAAGCCATCGCCATTTTCAAAAGTCAATCAGAAGTAATTACACAATTAGGCTTAGAATATACAAAATTGATTGAGGATTTGAATGGACGTTTGTCAGAGATTGAAAAAAGATTGCCCTATTCCAGCATGGTACTTCCTATTTGTAATTCCAGTTTGCTGGAAGAATGCAAACATTCATGTAAACGAACGGGATTCGACTGGGGGAAGCATAGTGATCTAACAAATGCTTCATTAGTTCACCGGCATAAATTACGTGACCGAACAGGAGTACTTGAGGAAAGGGAACGTGCTTTCTCTATTAAAAAAAGGCAACGATAAATTGTAATCGTTGCCTTTTGGTGATGATTTTAACATATATCGCATTTCTCAACAAAAGCTTGAGTTTGTTCATTGGAAGTAATGGTTTTATCAGGGTACATTTCCTTGAGTGCCTTAACCATTTTTTTACCGACCCCTTGATGACGATGAGAAGGGTTCACTGAGATATGCAGAATCTCTAATTCATTTGATGCATCAAGATTAAGGACACCAAGAAGACCAATGATATCTTCTTCCTTCCACAAAAACAACTGCATAAATTCTTCTGTCTCATATTCCTTCATTGTTTGCTGGAGTTTTTTTAAATCCTTTTCATTTGGCATAAAGGACAATAAACCCATAGCAATTTTTTCGAAAGCTTTTTTATACCGAATTAACATATTGATCCCTCATTATATTAAATAAACCCCGCAAAAATGGTTCTACCTCTACGAAAGATTTACTGATTACAATTTATGTATTATATGTCTTAACCGCCCTAGTTGCGCTCTTGTCAATCATACAAAATAAATGCTTATTCATCAATCCCAAAAATTAGGGATGCTTAGGACCAATAAAAACCCAATAAATAATTCCCCAGATGATGGATAGGGCAATTAAGAGACCAAACAAAAGCCAATTACTTTTTTTCATTCAAGACTTCCTCCAAAATGATTGAAGATGCTTCCTATATTCTACACTATCTGACAAAAATAATCTATTTCTCTTTTGAATGGGAATAAGCCGCCCGAATATGGGCAGCTTACTTCATTTGAGCGGCAAATCCAGTCTGATTAAATCTTCATAGCTTTCCCTTTTAACAACAAGCGTAGATTTACCGTTTTCAACAAATACAACTGCCGGTCTGGGCAGACGATTGTAGTTATTTGACATCGAATAGCCGTAAGCACCTGTACAAAAAACGGCAAGTATGTCATCCTCTCCCTGTTTAGGAAGTGGCAAATCCCAGATGAGCATATCACCGGACTCACAGCATTTTCCAGCAATTGAAACAATTTCATCCGCTTTCTCCAGCGGTTTATTTGCCAGGACCGCTTCATACTTAGCTTGATAGAGTGCAGGCCTAATATTATCACTCATTCCACCATCAACAGCCAAATATTTTCTAACTCCAGGGACCTCTTTATATGATCCGATCTTGTATAGTGTAATACCGGCATCTCCAACAAGTGATCGACCCGGTTCAATCCAAATTTCCGGCATCCCTAACGAATAGTTGCTTGCTAACCTTTTTACTTCTTTAATAATTTCACTGACATATTGATAGGGAAGTAATGGTTCATCTTCCTTGGTATAACGAATTCCAAAGCCTCCACCTAAGTTTAGAACCTTTGCTTCGAACGATAATTTGTTTTTCCACTCATTTAATTTTTCAATTAGTTTTTCAGCTGCCAATAAAAATCCTGTTGTCTCGAAAATTTGCGAGCCAATATGGCAATGGATTCCTAAAACATCCAAGTTTTTAAATTGCAGTGCTATAGCTAATGCCTCTTCTGCCTGCCCATTTTGCAGGTCAAACCCGAATTTGGAATCTTCCTGCCCTGTTAAGATATAATCATGCGTGTGGGCTTCAATTCCGGGTGTAACCCTTAATAAAATTTTGACCGTCGTATTTTTCTCCATACAAATTGATTTCAAAAGATCCAACTCATAGAAATTATCGACAACCACACAGCCGACTCCTTTTTCCAGAGCCATTTCCAATTCTTCTCTGCTTTTGTTGTTTCCGTGAAAATGAATTCGTTCAACAGGAAAACCTGCAGCTAAAGCAGTATACAATTCACCACCTGAGACAACATCAAGTGATAAACCTTCTTCCTCTGCAAGCTGGAGCATGGCAATCGTTGAAAAAGCCTTGCTGGCATAAGCAACCTGGGCTTGAACTTTTTGCTCCTCAAAGGCCTGTTTAAATCCTCTTGCTCTTTCTCTGATTAATGCAACATCATAAACATATAGAGGGGTACCATACTCTCTTGCCAAATCAATTGCATCGAGACCGCCTATTTCTAAATTTCCCTTACTATTTATTCCTGTTGAACTATAAAAATGCATTATTTCCCTCTCCCCGCAATGACTCAAATTCAAATGGCATCAATAAATAAATAGACAGAATCTGCAAAAGATACTGCCTATCTTTACAATTTTAAATTAAAATTACTTTAGCATAACAGCGGAAAATCTGCAATTTTTTTAATTTATGCCTTCCTTCACTCCGGCGGCTGACGATACCTATTTCGCGGGTGAACAATACTTGGTCTAAGTAAAGAACCTGGAATGGCTCTGCGTAAAATAATCTGTAAAAAGCCTTTAGGTTCAAACGGCAGGAATGGCCAAAAATATGGTGTATTAAACGCACGCATTTTAACAAGGAAAAGAAACAGCAATGTTGCGCCAATAACAAACCCGGGTGTATGAAAAAAAGCAACCAGCAAAAGTAGCGTAAGCCTGCCTATTTTATTCGCAACGCTTAATTCATAACTAGGTGTGGTAAACGTGCCTATCCCTGAGACCGCTACATAAAGAATAACTTCCGGTACAAACAGACCGACACTAATTGCAATTTGTCCAATTAACACAGCTGCAATTAAGCCCATTGCTGTTGATAGCGGTGTCGGAGTATGAATGGCAGCAATCTTTAAAAATTCAATCCCAAAATCCGCTAAAAATATTTGAATAATTACTGGAATATTGGTTTGATCATTGGGACCAATAAACGAAAGCTTTTCAGGCAATAAAGATGGCTCCAGTACGAAAAGCAGCCACAAAGGTAGTAAGAAAATAGATGTCAGGACACCTAAGAACCTGGTCCACCTTAAAAAGGTACCCATAGCAGGAGATTCGCGAAACTCTTCAGCATGCTGGACATGATGAAAAAAAGTAGTTGGAGTGATAATTACACTTGGTGATGTATCCACAAGAATAATTACATGACCTTCTAATACATGTGCAGCAGCCACATCAGCCCTCTCTGTATACCGTACAAGTGGAAAAGGGTTCCACCCCTGCTTTAAGATAAACTCTTCAATCGTTTTATCAGCCATTGGGATTCCATCTACGTCAATCGACTTTAATTCTTTTCTAAGAATATTTAATAAATCAGAGTCTGCCACATCTTCTAAATAGCATAAAGAAACATCTGTTTTTGAACGTTTCCCAACCTTTATCATTTCATATCGAAGACGTTCGTCCCTTATTCTCCTTCTAATTAAAGCAGTATTAAGAATAATATTTTCGACAAAGCCATCCCGTGCACCTCTGACAACTTTTTCTGTATCGGGCTCTTGGGGCGAGCGCCCAGGGTAGCTCCTTACATCGACTACAAATGCGGTACTTTCACCATCGATTACTACAACAATTAATCCAGAAAGGATATAATCGACCATTTCGGTTAGTAATGTGATTGGTTGTACAGATTGGTTAACTAGTCGGTTTTCAATAATCTTAAAAAGATCTGTAGATAATTTTTCATGGTCATTAATTTCAACTAATTCTTCGACCAATTCAATCGCATATCGAGTATCAACTAAACCGCTGACAGCATAGATATGTACATCCTTCTTTAAAATCTTTAATTTTCGAATATTTAAATCGAAGCTAACTCCTAAACCAACCCTTTGTTTCATGTAATGTTCAACTTCACTCACTGATTCCGGGATTGGCCATTGTTGCTCTTCCTGGCTTGTCATTAAAACCACTCCTTTCGAGAATAAGTTCCACCGCTTTTTTCGTTATCGGTGAGCCGATCCTGTAATCGTCTCTTCTTGCCATTTTACCGATATCGCCGATTCCAACTATTAGCGGGACATCCAATTCGTCAAGGCAGTAAACGGTATCTCCATTTATTCTGCCAATTTCCAGTTCAGGTATACCAAATTTATCTACCCCATAGGGAGTTATTTCACCATCACGATCAATACTTACATCAATCCTTGACCATTCTTCATGTCTTGACTTTGCAGCAACCGCGATAATCCCCAGTACTTCAATATCCTTATGTAATGCAACAAATTTCAGGGCATTCTCACCCGCACCCTCACCCACAATGCCACTATCATCAAACATCACCAACACCGGATCATATGGAGCTTTTTTTATTAAATGGATAAGCTCAGAGCCTGTTAATTTGGACGGATTCCCATGAGACATTGAAATACAGCGTCCGCCCACTTCCTTGGCAACATGCTCTACAGCTCTTCTCGCATAATCATCTCCATCAGTAATTAATATTACGCGTCTCCGAATGGTCATGATGTGATGTCCTTTCATGGCTGAATTCATGTTAATGATGAATAAAATAAACCCATTGAAATAGGGAGCCTGCGACTTTCCCTAATACAATAGCCATTATTAAATAGATAATCTCTTCATCCAACCGGATTCTTTTTGCAAGAATTGGAAGCACGTTTAATACTTCTGTTAATGCACCTGCAAGCATCCCCACATAGACTCCTCCCGTTAAACCAAGAGGAATCAAAAAATATGCTGAAATCCCTAATATCGGATCTCTTAGGCTTACTACTAATCCCGCAAGTGCTCCGAATACAACTGCCCATTCATATTGTTGTATCATTTTTTGTGTTTTTGATAATTGTGTCAGTCTTGGAATAATCCCGAGTACAGTTAAAAATGCTACAAAGCCAGAACCAACAGCCAATCCACTTGCCAAACCAAAAAAGAGCACTGCTAAAATTTTAATTGTCATCAATTTTCTTCGTACTTTCTTTATTTTCATGAATGACCAAGTAATTATCTAAATCCATTTGATAATTAAACATTTCGACCTCTAGTGGACTGGGCTCTTCATTGATTCGCTTTTTAAACACATGATTAAAAAATAAAATCATTCCTAAACCTAAACCAATGGAATAAGGAATTTGAAATAACCATGGCTTTGATTCCTTTCTCCCGGTAATAATCGTATAAATTTTTTCCTGAACACTTCTCATGCTGACATCATCATGAAAATTCATAATCGCCATGGCTGAACCAAAAAATAATAAAAACCAAATTAACAGAAAAAAAGGAACAGAAACTCCTTTTTTCTTTGTTATCACTTCGATAATTGTTTGTGCAGGACCAACTGTCTGGATCTCCATTTCTGGAAAATTTCCAGTTATTTGATTAATCACTTTCATTACATCAAGGACGACAATATTTCGATCCTTCTCGGATATTCGATAAATTACCGTATTTTCTAATTTGATTATGTCGTTTTCCGGAGCAATTATTTGTGCCACATCCTTCAACATAATCACATCTTCCGGATTAGTCTTCACACGATTCCGCATGCGGATGTAGATTGTTTTTTCCAAAACATTCACTTCCCACACATTGATATCCTCGTATAAATAGTATGGATAATATTGAGTTTTTAATGAAACCCAAAAAATGGAATTGAAAGGATAAAAAAAAGACCGTATGAATCATAGATCCATTCGGTCTTTCATTTGCATCAATATTTTTTTCTCGAGCCTTGAGACCTGAACCTGAGAGATTCCCAGCCTTAGTGCAACTTCAGATTGAGTTTGATCCTTATAATATCTTAAATAGACAATTAGTCTTTCACGCTCATCCAATTCACGAATCGCTTCTTTTAAGGCGATTTTATCAAACCATTTTCCATCATTGCCGTCATCAATTTGATCAAGGAGGGTGATGGGATCACCATCATTTTCATAGACTGTTTCATGAATAGAAGATGGCGTTCTGCTGGCTTCCTGGGCAAGAATGACGTCTTCTGGTGATAAATCAAGGTATTCCGATATTTCATTCACTGTCGGTATCCTGCCGAGCGTCTTGGATAATTCGTCTTTTGCCTTTCGAATTCGGTTGCCCATTTCTTTTAATGATCGGCTCACTTTAACCGTTCCATCATCTCGGATAAATCGTTGAATCTCGCCAATAATCATCGGAACAGCATAGGTGGAAAACTTTACATCATAAGAAAGGTCGAATTTATCAACTGACTTCAATAAACCAATACAACCGATTTGGAAAAGATCATCCGGGTCATAGCCCCGATTTAAGAAACGTTGGACAACAGACCAGACAAGACGCATATTTTTTTCAACAATTAACTCCCTAGATTCCTGGTCCCCATCTTGGCTCTTTTTAATTAGCTCTTTTACTTCATGATCCTTTAAATACGGTTTGCTTTTATCGTTTTTGACCTCCACATCCATCGGCAAGTCTCCTTAATTGCACAGCATTTTGCGAGATTGTAAATGCTTTCGTAATCTTACTTCGGTTCCTTTACCTGGCTGCGTGAGAACCTCGACCTCATCCATGAAATTTTCCATGATGGTGAATCCCATACCGGATCTTTCCAAGTCCGGTTTTGTTGTAAATAATGGCTGACGAGCTTCCTCCACATCTACAATTCCAATTCCTTCGTCTCGAATAGTCATATCAATTACGTTATCCTCAATGCTAACGTCAATAAAAACAATTCCTGTCGAATCATTTTCGTAACCATGAATAATTGCATTCGTTACCGCTTCTGATACAACTGTTTTAATTTCAGTCAGTTCATCCATTGTCGGATCAAGCTGCGCAATGAAAGCAGCAACGGTTACACGGGCAAACGATTCGTTTTGACTTAACGCACTAAATTGAAGATTCATTTCATTCTTCATCATTATGCAACCCCCAATCTTTGCAATGCAAAGCTTTCAGTCGGCTCCATTTTAATAATCTTAAATAAACCCGACATATCAAATAACCTTTGTATTGCAGGGGAGATTGCACAAACAACCATTTCCCCGTGCACCTGCTTAATTTGTTTGTATCTTCCTAAAATAACCCCAAGCCCCGAGCTATCCATAAAGGTCAAATGTTCCAAATTTAAAACAATATGACGAATATCATTTTTTTCAATTGCATTTGCAGCCTGCTCACGGAGTTCGTCTGCTGTGTGGTGATCTAATTCACCGCTCAATCGAATACATAAAACATCATGTTTTATTTCCAATTCAATGTTAAGACTCACTATCCCTGACCTCCTTAATCTGGTATAGTGAGTCAATTCGATAGAGGGGTATTCATTTCCTCCTATCGGGACAAAACTAGTCGCGATTCGCCAAAACTAGTGGATAACTTTTTATTTTCGACATGTGCTTATTTACCGGATTTTGTAAACATTCCAAATGCACGTTTATAAAGGGTCCACCAGCCTGCTTCTTTAACATCTGTTTTTGCAACCAATGGGCTTTCCAAAACTACTTTTCCATCCTTAATCAGTTTAATGGTTCCAATTTTATCTCCTTTATTTATAGGAGCATCCAAACCTTTCTTTAAAATGACTTTTTGTTTTACACCTTTCGTTTTTTCACCCTTTTTCGTCAATAAAGAAAGTGGTTCACTTGTAACAGCCTCCACTGTTTTTTCCTTTCCTTTACTAACATGTGCTTTGCTTATCACTTGATTCCGCTTATACATAGGATGGGTTTGATATTGATTGAAAGCATAATTTAGCATTTTTGTAACCTGAGCATTTCTTTCCTTTGATGTTGGAGCACCAAAAACAACGGCAATGACACGCATACCATCCTTTTGAGCTGTCGCTGTTAAACAATACTTTGCTTCACCGGTAAATCCAGTTTTTAAGCCATCCACACCTGGATAAAAACGGACAAGTTTGTTCGTGTTAACGAGCCAAAATTTTTTGTCCGTATTTTCGCGAAGGTAAGCCTCGTACATTCCCGTGAACTTCGTGATGTCCTCATATTTTAATAGTTCTTTTGCCATAATCGCCATATCTTGTGCTGAACTATAATGGCCGCTTACTGGAAGCCCAGTGGTATTTTTAAAGAAAGTATGCCTTAATCCTAACTCTTTAGCTTTTTTATTCATCATGTCGACAAATGCCTCTTCAGAGCCTGCGATTCTTTCGGCCATTGCTACAGAAGCATCATTTCCGGAACCAATTGCAATTCCTTTCAGCATTTCCTTTGTGGTCATTTCTTCGCCGGGCTCAAGAAAAATTTGTGAACCGCCCATTGAGGCAGCATATTCACTCGTCCGAATTTTTTCATTCCAGCTCAATTTTCCTTGATCAATTGCTTCCATAATTAAAAGCATCGTCATGATTTTGGTCATACTTGCAGGTGGAAGTTCCTCTTGACTATTTTTTTCAAAAAGGACTGTTCCCGTATCTCGTTCAATTAACACAGCTGATCTGACATTATTTACAAGCTCGGTACTATTCTTTTCTTCAGCTGCAAAAGCGGAAGGAATCCATAAACTTGTAACCAAAAAAGATATCATCATTAAAGTGACGATTCGTTTCATCGCATAACCCTCCATTCTTTATATAGATACCATTTTTTCCAATTCAAACAACTTTATACAGTAATTTCCTGCAAATATAAAGAAAACAACAGGAAAGTTATACTTTCCTATCGGCCAACAAAAAAAGACCAGGTTTCCCACCCGGACTTTGCAAGCAATGCATTATTCAGTAATCTCTTCGTGAATCAAGATTGGCGCTTCTATTATTGAAGTGGAAACCTTAATATTTTCATAAAGTTTTTCTTTCACTTCACGAATATCTTCAAAATTGCTATAAATTGTGACCAATGATTCACCTTGTTTCACTTGGTCACCGATTTTTTTCCTTAAGACAAGACCAACCGCTAAATCAATTATAGATTCCTTTGTTGCTCTGCCCGCACCTAAAAGCATTGCTGCAGTTCCAACTTCATCAGCAATAATTTCAGATACATATCCATCTTCTTTCGCTTCCAATTCAAAGATGAATTTTGCCTGAGGCAATTTGGAAGGATCGTCAACAACGGAAGCATCTCCGCCTTGTGAGCTTAAGAAGGTTTTTAATTTTTCAAGCGCTTCCCCATTTTTTATCACGTTTTCAAGCATTTTACGGGCTTCTGCCAAGGATTCCGCCTTTTCGGCCAAATAAACCATATGACTTCCAAGTGTTAAGCAAAGCTCTGTTAAATCATCAGGACCTTCCCCTTTTAACGTATCAATGGCTTCTTTTACTTCAAGGGCGTTCCCAATGGCAAATCCAAGCGGCTGGCTCATATCTGAAATAACCGCCATGGTTCTTCTGCCGACATTGTTTCCAATCCGAACCATTGCTTTAGCCAATTCTCTGGAATCATCCAATGTTTTCATGAACGCACCGGCACCTGTTTTTACGTCAAGGACAATCGCGTCTGCACCCGCTGCTATCTTTTTACTCATAATTGAACTTGCAATAAGGGGAATGCTGTCAACAGTGGACGTAACATCTCTAAGAGCATAGAGCTTTTTATCAGCAGGCGTCAGATTTCCACTTTGACCGATAACCGCAATTTTATTATTATTGACGAGATCAATGAATTCTTCGTTTTCAATTTCCACATGGAATCCTTTTACTGCCTCTAATTTATCAATGGTTCCTCCTGTATGACCAAGACCGCGCCCGGACATTTTCGCAACCGGTACTCCGAGGGCAGCAACAAGCGGACCGAGGACAAGAGTGGTGGTGTCGCCTACACCGCCGGTCGAGTGTTTATCCACTTTAATTCCTTCGATTTTTGATAAATCAATTTGATCACCGGATTCTACCATAGCCATTGTTAAATCCGCTCGTTCTTTTTCAGTCATTCCTTGAAAAAAGATGGCCATTGTCCATGCACTTATTTGATAATCGGGAATAGAGCCGTCTGTATAGCCATTAATGATAAATTTAATTTCTTCTGTTGATAATTCATGCCCATCGCGTTTTTTTTCAATTAAGTCAACCATTCTCATTATTTATCACCACTTTACTAGTTTAAAAATACAAAAAATTAAGCGATCCTTTTCACAATTTCTTTTATATAGGAAAGAAAGTTTGCTTTTACCTTTTCGGTCGTTTCAATCACTTCATCATGGCTTAATGGCTGATCTAAAATACCGGCTGCCATATTTGTGATACAGGATATTCCTAAAACCTTTAAGCCGCCGTGTCGTGCCACAATTACCTCTGGGACTGTCGACATTCCTACCGCATCACCACCAAGCACTCTGGCCATTCTTATTTCTGCAGGGGTTTCATAAACAGGACCTGTAAAACCAACATAAACACCTTCTTTGACCTCGATGTTAATGCTTCCGGCAATTTCTTTCGCAATCGACCGTAATTCTTTCGTGTAGGCTTCAGACATATCCGGGAAACGAACGCCAAGATTGGAGTCATTTGGACCAATTAACGGATTTGTTCCCATGAAATTGATATGATCCGTAATAATCATTAAATCTCCAGGGGAGAAGCTTTCATTCACACCGCCCGCGGCATTTGTCACAATCAGCATTTCAACTCCCAATTCTTTCATTACTCTCACTGGAAATGTCACTTTATCCATGCTGTATCCTTCATAAAAATGAAAGCGTCCCTGCATAGCGACAACTTCTGCACCACTTAGGGAACCAAAAACTAATTGTCCAGCATGGCCCTCAACCGTCGAAACAGGGAATTCCGGTATCTCATGATAGGGTATTTTTACAGGATCAATGATTTCATCTGCTAGTACACCAAGACCTGAGCCCAAAATCAGACCGATTTTTGGAGTTTTTGAATATTTCCCTTTTAAAAATTCTGCCGCATTTTGAATTTTTTCGAAATTCATTTTCCATTCCCCCTTCTATTTCAATTCACTTAAAAAGCTCTTACCGTAATTCGGCATTTTCACATGAAAGTTTTCGGCAACAGTAGCCCCAATATCTGCAAATGTTTCTCTTAATGGAAGCTCTTTTCCTTGTTCCATTGTCTTAGAGTAAACAAGTAATGGGACATATTCTCTTGTATGGTCTGTTCCCGGCGCTGTTGGATCATTTCCGTGGTCTGCTGTAATAATCAGCAAATCGTCCTCTTTCATTTTCGCAAACATTTCAGGTAAACGAGCATCATATTCCTCTAATGCTTTGCCATATCCTTCAGGGTCGCGGCGGTGTCCATAAAGAGCATCAAAATCAACTAAATTTAAAAAACTAATCCCGGTAAAGTCCATATCCAGGGTTTGAAGTAACTTATCCATTCCATCCATATTTGAAACAGTCCTTAGGGATTGTGTTACTCCCTCCCCGTCATAGATATCAGAAATTTTTCCAATCGCAATAACATCAAAACCAGCGTCTTTTAACTCACTCATAACGGTTCGATCAAATGGTTTTAATGCATAGTCATGACGATTGGCTGTACGTTTAAAATTTCCCGGCTCGCCTACAAATGGACGAGCAATAACCCGGCCAACCATATACTTTTCATCTAGCGTTAATTCGCGGGCAATTTTACAAATTCTATACAATTCCTCAAGAGGTACCACTTCTTCATGGGCAGCTATTTGAAGCACGGAATCAGCGGAGGTATAAACGATTATTGCGCCCGTTTTCACATGCTCTTCCCCAAGCTCAACTAAAATTTCCGTGCCGCTTGCAGGTTTATTCCCAATTACCTTTCTTCCAGTTCGTCTTTCTAATTCTGAAACAAGTTCTTCAGGAAAGCCTTCAGGGAATACACGGAAAGGAGTTTGAATATTTAATCCCATGATTTCCCAATGTCCTGTCATCGTATCCTTGCCGTTAGAGGCTTCCATCATCTTGGTATAAAATGCAAGTGGTTGTGCTGCTTTTTGGATTCCTTTGATTTCACGAATATTACTTAATCCTAACTTAGCCATGTTTGGCATATGAAGACCGTTCATTTTCTCCGCAATATGCCCAAAAGTATCAGCCCCTTTGTCACCAAACCGCTCAGCATCAGGTGCTTCGCCAATTCCTACTGAGTCCATTACGATCAAAAATATTCGTTTATATATATTTTCAGTCATTCGATTTTCCTCCTTGTTTCATGATAACGGTTCCACTAAGAAAAAAATATTATGCAACGATATGTTACCCTTTTTAATCCTAATTAACCATGAAAGCACATTCATTTGTCAGAAGTCTGACATCTCTATTTTACTAAAAGATTAGGAAAATACAAGAAAAAAAACTGCCTTAATTTTAGACAGTTTTTTGAACATGAAAACTATGATTCTATTAAGCACGAGGAAAGAATTTACTATAAACATCTTTTAATCTCGTTTTACTTACATGTGTATATATTTGTGTTGTGGATATATCTGCATGTCCCAGCATTTCCTGCACCGCTCTTAAGTCTGCACCATTTTCAAGCAGGTGTGTTGCAAAGGAATGCCTAAGTGTATGAGGGGTTAACTCTTTCTCGATTCCCGCTTCTGTTGTAAGCTTTTTTAATATTTTCCAAAATCCTTGTCGTGTTAACCGTTTCCCTTGATGGTTTAAGAATAATGCATTATCATGATGTTTTTTTGTAACAAAATGCGGCCTTCCATGCTCTAAGTAGCGATTAATAGCTTCTGCAGCTGTTCTGCCGATTGGAATGATTCGTTCTTTATTACCTTTTCCAATGCATCGAACAAATCCCATGGTTAAATGAACATTCTCAATATCAAAACTAATCAGTTCACTGACACGGATTCCCGTTGCATAGAGGAGTTCAATCATGGCTTTATCTCTTATTCCAAAATGATTATTTTCCTTTGGTGAATCCAGCAATATTTCTACTTCCCTCAGACTTAATACTTTTGGAAGCGACCTTTCTAATTTTGGGGTTTCGATTAGGACAGAGGGATCTTGTTCGGTTGCTTTTTCCCTTAATAGAAATTGATGCAAAGCTCTGACAGAGGCAATGTGTCTCGCAATAGTTTTCGATGACTTCCCTTGTTCTTTTAAAAAACTGAGAAATTGTACAATATGCACACGCTGAACAAGGTTAAAGGAGGATATCCTTTCAACATTTTGTAAAAAGCGGATATAACTCTTTAAATCTCGTTCATAGGACATAATCGTATTTTGGGCCAAGCCCTTACCTACTATTAAAAATTCTAAAAAATCTCTTAATTGGTCTCCCATTATCTTTTACTCCCCATTTAAATAAAACAAGATCAACCGGTTTAACCAGCTGGGATTTTCGCTCTTTACCTCACTGGATACCTTTAACGCAGCACCCTCCGGCGTATCATAGCGATGGTAATTTTGATATTCTTGACTTACCCACATGATACCATAATAAAAGAGAATCGTGCATCCAGTAAAAATGATAAAAACCTTTATGGTTTGAAGTGCGATTTTTATAAAAGAAACCATTCTCTTCTTCCCCCAAATTGCTTCATAATACTAAAAGGTATGCCAAATTGTACAAGTTTTATACCTTACAAGCTATAAATAGGGAAATTTATTTTAAATAGAAAAAGCCCTTTTATGTAAAAGGACTCGTTTATTCTTGTTCTGTTTTTTCCTGTTCCGCTTTTTTGTCTTGGCAGCGATAGCAAATGCCATGAAAGGTGAGCCGATGATCTTTAATTTTAAAATTCCATCTGCGTTCAACCGTTTCTTCTACATCTTCAAGAAGATCCTCCTGAATTTCATCCACCGCACCACACTCAATACATACAAGATGGTGATGAAAGTGTGCCGCCCCCTCCTGACGAAGGTCATAACGTGATACTCCATCACCAAAATTAATTTTATCGACTATTTTTAATTCAGTTAGAAGTTCCAAAGTTCGATAAACAGTTGCTAAGCCAATTTCCGGCGATTTTTCTTTAACGAGGAGGTATACATCTTCCGCACTCAAATGATCCTCTTCATTTTCAAGTAAAACTCGAACAGTTGCTTCTCGTTGAGGTGTCAACTTGTAGCTCGATGAGTGCAACTGTTTTTTTATTCTTTCTAGTCTAGTTTCCATCCCGAAGTCCCTCCCTCGCCACTGTTAATTCTCATTATAACAGATGGGAAAAGAGATTCAAAATAAAATCATTATAAACAAGTCTTTATAAATATTATTATTATATAATCATTTTAAATTAGTTGAACTAATGATTGTTTTCATTAACCATGGTGACAAATAGGCTTCAATCCCTGAAGCAGCGGTAATGAAAATAACGGCTGCCAGCAGAGCAAAAATATAACGTTTAAAAAATGGCATAATCGGCTGTCCATACTTTTTTAAAAACTGCTTTTTAATCATTCGGATTGAAAAAATAACTGAAAATGCAGCCATGATGATAAATACCGGAATGATAATTAAATTTTGCGGCAGAATGGATACAAATGCAAGCAAAAATCCATTCCAGTGCATTTGGCTGACCAAAAAACCAACAGTAAAACCAACTACCATCCCTTTTAAAAATAAAAGAATAAGAATAATTGGTAAACCGATGATGGAAATTCCCAAGATCCACATAAGTCCGATAAATTTGCTGTTATGAAAGAGACTTTGGAAAAACAAGTCATTCGTTTCAGCTACTTTTCCATTTGAAATCTGACCGAAAAATTGTGACAAATAGTAGAATAAATCTTCCTTTTGCGTGATTCCCATGCTATTTACCACAATTGCTCCAAAAATAACACCCATCAAAAATAATACGATGACAAATAAAAAAATCGAGGAATGCTCACGGAAATAACTGGCGGCATCGGACTGGTACAATCGTTTCTTCATTTGCGTTTCCTCCCTATTCGGACAATCAGTTATTACATACTATGCTTATCTATTTTTTCTATGACGAAAATTTTAATAGAGTATAGAAGAAAGGGTCTGACCCTGGGGGTCAGACCCTTAAACTAATATTATTGATCCGCAATTTTTCCGTATTTTCCGCCGCCGCCTGCAGATAGATTAATTTTTCCTTCTCTCGCTTTCATAATTAGTTCAGCTATTTTGGGTGGAACCACTTCTTTTAAGCTTTTAGCCGGAACTTCATGCAAAATTGCCATTTCACTGCCAAAATGATTGACAAGTTTTCCGAGCAGTTTTGGTCCCAGTCCTGGAATGAACTCCAGTGGTACCTGGTGAACATATGGCGGCCTGTTTGCAGGGCCAGCCTCAGCTGTTTTTAATTCTAAAATCCTGTCAGCCACGCCTTTAATGATTTTTTTATTACCGCAGAGTGTACAAATTTGATCGTCTTCGTTTGCTGGATGTAAGCATTCTGCACAAACAGTTTTGTGGTATTTGCCAAGGAGCGGGTCAAGCCCATAATTGGCAACAATTCCGCGACCGCCTTCACTATTCAATGCTTTTTGCAATTCCTTGAAGGTTGGTTCTTCCATGGAAATGATTTGGTACTCTCGGGCAATTTTTGCGAGGGAATGCGCATCCGAATTCGTCACAAAAGTATATTTGTGAATTTCCTCAATTTGATCGGCCATGTCGGTATCTGAACTTAAACCAAGCTCAATCCCATCAATTAGGTTTGGGTCAAAAACCTCTGTTAAAGAACGATTCACTCCTTTCCCATATAAGCTTTTGAATGGAGTAAAAACATGTGCCGGGATGAAAATCCCGCCTAAGTCTTTAATCTTTTTTTGCAACTCCGCACCCGTTACATATACCCGTTGTGAACTTAGCTGAATATTTTTAAGGTTCTTTGAGAGCCATGAGGAGAATTCCTTCATAATGGCTAAGGTTGGAAAAAAGCCAAGTATATGGATTGGTCCATTGCACCCCTCATCATAAATTTCCAACTCTGACCCAGGAATCACCGTTAAATCTCCAAAAATTAAACCACCATCAGGATGCTCGTGAAGATCTCCGCTTTGGATGAGGCTTTCCATCTCTAAAATAACCTCCGGGGAATGGCTGTCAATAATCCCCACCATATTTAGCCCCTTTTCATGTCTTGCATGTTCAATGATATTTGTAAAGGTTAACGATTTGGCACCGGTAATTTTAACAGGCTTACCGGTCCAAGTTCTGCCAATATGAATATGTAAATCTACATAGTAATTTCTCATTTTTTTGCTAAAGCCTCTTGTAATTGCAAATATTGAATAGCATAAATTGTTTTGGCATCATAGATTTTTTGGTCTTTCATATATTGAATGGCCTCATCCAGAGTCAATTCTTCAATATTTACAAATTCATCTTCATCAAGAGCGGCTGAATTCTCTTTTTTCGTAAGTCCTTTTGCCAGATAAACATGAATAATTTCATCGGCAAAACCTGGCGATGTATAAAAAGAGGTCAGCAGTTTAAGGCTTTCACATACATAGCTAGTCTCTTCCTCAAGCTCCCGGTGGGCACAAAGGGCTGGATCTTCTCCCTTCTCAAGCTTTCCCGCAGGAATTTCAACAATTGTTCTATCTAAAGCTTTTCGGTATTGCTCCACCATAACAATTTTATTTTCATTAGTGATGGCGATGATTGCCACTGCACCAGGGTGTTTGATAATTTCTCGTTTTGATTTTTTCCCGTTTGGAAGTTCAACCTCTTGTATCTGCAGGCTGACGACCTTTCCAGAAAAAATTTCTTCACTATGAATTGTTTTTTCTTCAAGATTGCTCATTATTGTCACTCCTGTTCTAATCCGCTAATCTTCGCTCATACATTTTACCATACTTTATTTGGAGGGGTATGGGATGAAGGTGTATGTACACGAAAAGGGTGTAATCCTTGTTGGTAAAGGCTGGGAGGTATTACAAAAGCTTAAGGAATATAATAAGGAATTCGTTTATGTTGTTGACTGGATGAAGGTTGTTTCGCAAAAGTAATCGTTCCGTTTGTAGTCTCCCCAGTTCTTTTATAAAATTGTAGGAAAGAACGGGGTGATTTTTTGAAAAAAAGAAAATTAGGAAATTCTGATTTATTTGTTACCGAATTAGGTTTGGGCTGTATGTCCCTCGGCACCGATGAAAAAGCAGCCCGCTATATTATCGATACTGCTTTGGATGAGGGTATTAACTACTTCGATACCGCTGATTTATATGATTTTGGGGTAAATGAAAAACTAGTCGGCACTGCTTTGAAGCCTATCAGAGAAAAGGTGATTCTTGCTACAAAAGTAGGCAATCGCTGGAGTGAGAACCGATCCAGCTGGTCTTGGGACCCATCCAAGTTTTACATAAAGGAAGAAGTAAAAAACAGTTTGAAACGACTTGGTACTGACTATATTGATCTTTACCAACTTCATGGCGGCACCATTGAGGATCCAATTGAGGAGACAATTGATGCATTTGAAGAGTTAAAAGCTGAAGGCTATATCCGCTATTATGGAATTTCATCGATTCGCCCAAATGTCATTCGTGAATATGTAAGGATATCTAAAATGGTGTCTGTGATGATGCAATACAGTATTTTGGACCGTCGGCCTGAAGAAGAGGTATTACCGCTGCTTGCTGAGCATGGGATTAGTGTTGTTACCCGTGGTCCTCTTGCCAAAGGACTTCTTAGTGATCAAATGCTTGAAAAAGCCTCGGAAAAAGGCTATTTAGACTATAGCTTGCAAGAGTTGCAAGAAGTGTTGCCGTTTTTGAAAGAAAAGGTTGCTTTAGGACGTTCCTTTACAGAAGTTGCATTACAATATAATCTAGCAAACCCAGTGGTTGCTTCTGTTATAGCTGGAGCAAGCAGTCCGGAACAGGTAAGGAGGAATGCCGCTGCGGTAAGAAGCCAGCCGTTGTCAAATGAGGAGATAACCGTTATTAAAAAGCTGACAAAGGCAAGCTTTTATCAGGACCATCGGTAAAAGTAAACCCACTGGGCGTTATCCAGTGGGTTATTTGTGGGTGGGTAATAGTTTTGATGGATGTGAAGGACATTTCGTGCCTCATCCGAATTTTGTCCTTAAGCCATTTTCAAAGACCTTTTCCCTCTCTTCACACTCTAAGAACCCTATTTAAAATCCTTCCAGTTCATACCGCTATCATTTAACAGTTCTTCAAAGGATTTGTTCTTTTCTTTTAATCTTCTTTCTTCCCGTTTTTTAAACTCCTCTTCCGCTCTTCTGTTCTCTTCCTCAGCTTTTAGCTGCTCTTGCTGCTTTTTAAGCTGCTTTAGTAAATTAGGATCCATCATATCCTTCAACGTAACAACGGATTCATCTTTTTTCGGTTTTTGTTTCGGTTGCTTTTTCACGGTTAGGCCTCCCCCTTCATAACGAATTTGCCACTATTATACCACTTGATGCAATAAAACAGCTTTAGATTTACCTCAAAAAAATAGGCAGGAAATTGGAAATCCCCCCCTCCCTACTAATAGCCTGCTTTCTTTTCCTTAATAAGCCTCAAGTAACACATTCCCATCCACCATTAAAGCTGCCTCTGTTGAATTTACAACCTCTTCAACCGTGAATCCTTTTGCCACTTCAACAAGCTTTAATCCTGAATCGGTCACATCCATTACAGCCCTCTCTGTGATAATACGATTGACAACACCTTTTCCTGTTAAGGGAAGGGTGCATTTCTTTAAAATTTTTGATTCACCGCGTTTATTAACATGCTCCATAATGACAATGATTTTTTGTGCCCCATGGACAAGATCCATTGCCCCTCCCATGCCCTTAATCATTTTTCCGGGAATAATCCAGTTTGCTAGATCTCCGGTTTCAGAAACTTCCATTCCCCCAAGGATGGCCAGATTTATATGACCGCCGCGAATCATCGCAAATGATTCAGCACTATCAAAATAAGCAGCACCGCTTATAGCCGTTACCGTCTCTTTTCCAGCATTGATTAAATCCGCATCGACCTCTTCCTCCCTTGGATACGGTCCAATTCCAAGCAGACCGTTTTCCGATTGCAGGACCACTTGTTTGTTTTCTGACATAAAGTTGGCTACAAGAGTTGGCATGCCAATTCCTAAGTTGACGTAAAAGCCGTTTTCGATTTCCCTCTCCGCCCTGATCGCAATTCTTTCCCTGACAGAGACCCTTCCATTTTCCATTTGCCTCTCCCCCTTCTTGACCCCGCCAATTAAATTTAACTCCCTACAATGAAAGTATGAATGTTGGAAAAGGAAAATGATGCTGAATTTATCTCAGTAAGCAACAATCATTGAATCTCGACTTTTTATGAATAATCATACTCCCATTCATGCATCTTATATGGTGAAACCATCTTGAAGGGAGTACCAATGATGAGCCAAAAACGAGAAAAAGGAAACAGCCAAAAGGGAAAAAACTATGCAGATTCAGCAGGCGGCGGGCAAAGGATGATGGCTGCTGAAGAAGTAGAAAAAGCAACCCATCCGACGAAAAGACAGAATGCAGAACAATAAAATAGTGAAAGCCGCGAATGGAATTTGCGGCTTTTTTTATGTTAATATAGCGCTAATAGGAAATTTTGTTTGAAACACTCAGGAGGTGCCGCGCGTGAAAAAGGCATTTCGGACCTTGTTTATTTTATTATTTTTTTGGTTGGCGCTTGCAATTTATTTTACCAACCGGCTGATGTATATGAAAAAAAAGGATGAGGAATTTATTTTAAAGCGAGAAAAAGAAGCTGGAAGATTTAATCCTGCGCAATTAAAAACACTGCCAAAACGGAAAATCGAGATTCCTTCACCCTTTGGTTATGAAATTAAAGCTGTTCTTGTTGAACCGCACCAAACAGACCGCTATATTATTATTTCGCATGGTGTAACCGAAACGAAAATCAATTCGATCAAATATATGAATCTGTTCCTTGAGCGCGGTTTTAATGTGCTGATTTATGATCATCGGCGCCATGGGGAATCTGGGGGAAGAACCACGAGCTTCGGTTATTATGAAAAATTTGATTTAAAAGCCGTCGTTGACTGGCTGAAAGAAGAAAAAGGAACGAATCTTTTGCTGGGAATTCACGGTGAATCAATGGGAGCTGCAACAATGCTGTTGTATGCAGGAATGCTTGAGGATGGCGCTGATTTTTACATCGCCGACTGTCCATTTTCCGATTTCAGGGCTCAGCTTGCTTATTTGATTAAAAAGGACTTTAAGCTTTTTCCTGGAATTTTATTACCGATTGGAGACCTTATATTACGTTTTCGGGATAAATATTCAATCCTTAATGTCTCGCCCATATCGGTTATTGAAAATATTCAACATCCAGTCTTGTTCATTCATAGCCGTAAGGATGATTATATTTTACCCTCGATGACACAAGATTTATTTGAACATAAAAAAGGGCCAAAAATGCTCTATATTGCTGAAAAAGGGCGGCATGCCCAATCATTTAATGAAAACCGAGCTGATTACGAAAAAGTGATTGATGAGTTTTTGCAAAAATATGTAAATCCGGAACTTTCTCAATAAACAGACTGTCCAATCGGAACAGCCTGTTTTTTATTTGACGATAAGGCTCATATGACCGTTTAAAATTTGCTGTGGGCTTTTTAATTGAAAGCAATTTGATACAGTTGAAAAATCAATTTTCATTTGTTCATCAAAGAAAACGGCTTTTGCTTTTTCGATATAAATCGGTACATCATTCGTTTCAATCTGAATGTCGTTCTCATCCAATTCTGGTACAAACCACAATGCTGCTACCCCATTTACCGCACAACCGCAGCCGTCTGTATCATATTTTAGCTTTAAATAGCCCCCGCGGCCTTCTGTTCTCGTCTTTATTTTTTCAGCAGCCGCTAAGGTAATTTCTATTTTCATGTTTAAAAGCCCCCTTTATTGACATATGATGATTGTATCATATGTTTTTTTAAGCGCTTATTTTTCTGCCTAAGGTTTTTCAAGTTACAAATATAATAAATATTTCTTAGGGAGTGTTGGGAATGTCAAAAGTTCAAATCAAAGTAAATGATAACGGGTCCTATCGAATTACAGGTGATGTGGAATTAATCGACGGTTCAGGAAATGTTTATACAACAAAGCCATCCTTTTCCCTCTGCCGCTGTGGGTTATCGAAAAATAAACCTTTTTGTGACGGATCACATAAAGGTAATTTCGAATCCCAGGTTCGGGTTCCTCAAGAAGATTAATTATTAAGAGCGGTTGTCATCATCAGCCGCTCTTTTTTATTTCGCTTAAACTACACATCGGTCAACCGGATGTCTGCAATTTCGCGAAGGGGGATACGATGTGCTCCTTCAAAACGGTCAACGACATGGAGCTTTTGGGTCATTTCGTCCCAGTAATGGATTTTTCCGATAACAATTTCATAGTTGCGATTCCGAAAATAGGTAATCGTAACAAACTGATCAAACTCAATTGACTCAAGCAGGATTTCATTCATTAACTCAAGCTGCTGCTCATCCATTTCTTTTCTATTTTCATATCCGTCTTCCTTTACCCAATCCCTCAGCAATTTAACATGCTCGGGAAGCATCATCGATGTCCATTTGATTCTTCCACGGTCACGAATCATCCGCTTCTGCTACTAAAAACACAGATAAATATACTCATATATTCATCTATGCTAGACAATTTCCTGCTTCTACGTGTCCTGTCTCGCCAAATGCCCGCTACTACAATTGATATAACACTCCACAGGCGTCAATTCCGATCTAGCCGACCGTATACATATACAGTTTAGTTAAGTTAAAACTGTATATTCTGTTGCATGTTTTAGATTTAAACTGGCATTAAAATCGCGGTCCAACTCGACATTGCAATGTTCACACGTAAAAATTCTTTCAGAAAGGCTTAATTTCACTTTTTTGTGACCGCAGCAGGAACATAACTTGGAAGAAGGGTAGAACCGGTCTACTTTTCTTAGTTCGATGCCATATTGCCTGCATTTAGCTGTGAGCCATTCTTTAAAATAATAAAAATTTTGCTGCGCGACGGATTTGGATAGATGTTGATTTTTCATCATGCCTTTTACGTTTAAATCTTCAATCGTGATATAAGCCGGCTTGGTTTTCACCAACTGATTCACCACAGATTGGACATATTCTTTGCGAATATGGGTTAGTCTAGCGTGCAGTTTTTGAACTTTTACAAGTTGCTTCTGCTTGTTTTTAGCGC
This sequence comes from Neobacillus niacini, assembly GCF_031456445.1. GTDB lineage: Bacteria > Bacillota > Bacilli > Bacillales > Cytobacillaceae > Neobacillus > Neobacillus niacini_I. The sequence goes on from NZ_JAVDUQ010000003.1 coordinate 107,962, forward strand.
AGAATTCACCTCTCTTTCGATTTTTATTTAATAAAAAACTACGGCTTAACTTTCGTTGCTGCCGTTTTAAACGATTTTCTAATTTCTTTACCTTTTGTGTTTTATTGATATTTTTAAATGTTTCATGATGGCTACATGTAGCAAAAACTTTAATGCCTACATCAACGCCAATCCCACCGTTATTATTTAGTTGAGTATTTTCATTTGAATCGACTTCACACAAAACCGATACATAATAACGGTCTGCTTTTTGTGAAACCGTACAACTATATACCTTTGCATTGGATGGAATGTGTCCATATTCTTTTAAACGCACCCAACCCAGAGTTGGAATCTTAATCCGATGGCGTTCCACTGATAAATCAGTTGGATTGTTTTTTGGAAAATATGCTTTTACATCTTGCTTTTTCTTCTTTTTAAACTTCGGAAACTTGGCTAAACCTTTGAAAAAGTTTTTAAACGCTTTGTCTCCATTCATGATAGACTGTTTAACAGCTTTACTGGAAACATCTTTAATCCAGAAATCAGTCTGTTTTGTATGAATATTATTCAACCATTTAGAAAAATCAAAGCCTGATAAGTGCTTGCCTGTATCTTGATAATGACTTTGAGCTGTTGAAAGATACAAATTGTACACATAGCGGCAAACACCAATGGTCTGATGGACTTTTTGACATTATTCTTCTGTTAAAAGAATTTCTGTTTTAAATGCTCTTTTCATATTCCATCATCCTCTTTAATCTTTTTCTTATATTTTCTTAATCCGTATATACAACAAGAAAAGACATGGATGATAGAAATTAAATCTTGAACAAGCTCTTCTTGCGGAGACATTTTTTCATTGTTTACATTAAAAATTTCTACGTTGTTTCTGCTTAATAATCTTTCAAACCAATCATAACCAAAACGAACAAAACGGTCCTTATGAGCAATGATAATCTTGTACTGTTCTTCTGTATAGTATCTTCTTCCCTTTGAAGTGTCTATATTTTCCTGTGATTTTGATAACTATTACGCCCTCCTTCTTTCTGTATTATGATCTAGCTCAAGTGCCTACCCAAGGCGCTTCCGCTTTTCGTTATTACATCTTATGCCCGCCAACGAGTGTGGCTCGATGTTTAGCAGTTCCTGCAGCCGTATAGGAAACTGCCCGCAATAAAGAACCTGCTCCAAAGCGGCTGCGAATCGAGTCTACTACATAACCCAAATCTCGTTTTTTGTATGCATCCATGTCAAACAGATCAAGCTGGAGCTCCTTGTCATCAACAATATTGCCAAGTGAGAGTGAAATCTGCCTTACGGTTTTGCCATTATAGTGCTCATGAAACAACTCAAGACAAACACGGTAAAGCTCCATTGTCACATTGGTCGGCTGCGCAATCGTCCTTGAGCGGTAGAATCCTCCGCCAAATTCATCCTGACTGTAGCCAATTCCAAGACTAATCGTTCTCCCAGCCTTTCGATGCGTTCTGGTCCTTCGCGCCACTTCCTCACACATTTCTAAAATGACATGCTTAATTTCCTCTTCCTCTTTATAATCCCTTAAGAGAATTTGGCTTTTTCCAAAGCTGATTTGTCCTTCGACAATCGGTGCACCTAACTCAGAAAGATCAATGCCCCAAGCATGATAGTAAAGCTGGTTGCCCATGATGCCGAATTTCTTTTCTAACTGTTCTAAATCATAACGGGCCAGCTGTCCGACCGTAAAAATCCCCATCCCATTTAACGTTTTTTCAACCCTTCTGCCAATTCCCCACATTTCTCGAAGCGGTGACACCCTCCAAAGCTTTGTCTGCACATCTTCATAGGTCCATTCAGCAATCCCCTTTTTTTTTGCATCCAAATCAAGACAAAGCTTCGCCATTAACATATTCGGTCCGATTCCGACCGCACATGGCAGCTGGAACTCTCGCTCAATGTCACTTTTTATTTTTTGGGCAATGGTATGAGCATCCCCCCATAGATGGATTACACCATCCACTTTTATAAAACTTTCATCCACGCTATACGTATGAATGGCTTCCTTTGGAACGTAGCGATTGAAAACACGGCTAATTTCTGTGGAAATTCGTAAATAGGTAGCCATCCTCGGCTCGACTACCTGAATCCGCGGATCATTGGGAATCTCGAATAACCTGGAGCCAGTTTTAATACCAAATTCCTTTTTCATCCTTGGTGAGGCGGCAAGGATGACACTCCCCTGCCGATCATGATTGCCGGCCACAACCAAATAGCACTCAAGCGGATCAAGCCCGTACATAACAGCCGAACAGCTTGCATAGAAACTCTTCATGTCTACACATAGAATTTTATTTTGCGGTGCTATGCTGTAATCGACCATACTTCTTCCCTCCACGGCCCAAAATACGAACATTAGTTCCTTTATATTATATTCTATATAGTAAGCGAATATGCGTTCGTATTCAATGGGAATTTAATGACAATTTTCCATTGTGGTGATGTAACCAAAAAACAGTATAATGGAAGGGAGGTGCATGGCCGTGGACAAAAAACTGATAATCAAAATGATTAGAAATTGCTTTAAACAATACAATGCAGAGGCAGATTCATTACCGATGAATGAAAAGGAATTAGAGGAGCTTTATCATCAGGTCCTAAGGACAAAAACTCTTGAACCGGAAGCGGATTTGTATGAGGTTGTTAATGATACAGTTTATGAGTTTTTAACGGGATAAGTATAAAAAAAAGAAACTCAAGGTTCACCCTAGTTAATAATGGGGACTTCTTTACGTGAAGCTTGAGTTAATTGAACTTAAATCGTTTACTTAAAGGCAAAAGGATATGGAAAGTCGTTTGTTGGTTTTCACTTGTGGCCCAAATCTTACCATTTGATCGTTTAATAATATCACTCACAATGGCAAGTCCAATCCCAGAACCGCCGCCTAGTTCACGGGACCGGGATTGATCGATTCGGTAAAAACGTTCAAAGATTAGTGTAAGACTTTCAGCAGGGATTTCTATTCCAGTATTCGTTAAATGGATATAGACATGTTCTTTTTGAGTTTTTATTTCCAAATGAACGGACTCACCGGATGGAGTATAGCGAACGGTATTATCAAATAGATTCACAAAAAGCTGAAAAAAACGAGATTTCTTCATCGTTACACTTAGAGATTTTTCTAACGAGCCCATTTGGAATTTAATGGATTTTTCTTTCCATCTTGGAAGAAAATCTTCCGCAACTTCCAAAGCACATTTTCCTACATCAATTGTTTCGTGCCAATTTTCGTCACGGTACTCCCCTTCAATAAGAGTTAATTGATGAAGATCCTCCACTAATCGGACTAAACGTTGTACCTCAGCATAGCTTTTTTCCAAAACTTGTGGTGATGCTGGCAAAATCCCATCTTTCAGTGCCTCTATGTACCCGCAAATAGTAGACAAAGGTGTTCGTAATTCATGTGCAACATCAGCGACTAAATTACGCCGTAGACGTTCAATTCTTTCCAATTCCTTACTCATTTCGTTAAATGATTTTGCAAGATCTCCAATCTCGTCTTTAGAGCGAACGTTTAATTGGACTAAGTAATTTCCTCTTCCAATTTCTTTAAGAAGTCCGCGCATTTTTGTTAACGGCCGAACAATGGCACGGGTAACAATCCACCCAAAAATAATTGAAATCGGAATAATGGTAAGACTTGTATAAAGCAGATACTGTTCTGTTGTTTGTTTAAAAGTTAGAAAATTGTTATAAGCCATCATCCGATTCTGCTCAATTAATGCGATGGAATAATGCCTGAGACCAAGGCTAATTCCGATCACGGTCGCTATAATTACAAAAGCATTGATAGCTAGGAGCTTATATAAAAGCTTGATTTTCATTGGGCACCTCCAAACGGTAGCCTATCCCTCGTATCGTTTTAATTAAATTAAACTCAGGGTCCACAGTTCTAACTTTCTGCCGGATATTCCCGATATGCACATCTACAATACGATCAACTACATCATAGTCACCGTTCGGATACAAACAATTAAGGAGTTGTTCCCTAGTGCAGACTTTTCCTTTACATTCCAACAAATGAATAACAATTTGTGCCTCCTGAAGAGTTAAATGAATAAGTGACTTTTTCCAAAAAAACATATGCTTATCTTCATCATATAAAAGATAGCCACACTGAAGTTTGTTGGGAAAATCAGTTTCACTTAAACACCGACGCAAAATGGTTTGCATCCGTGCGACAAGCTCACGAGGACTAAATGGTTTGGTTAAATAATCATCTGCTCCCGAATATAATCCACGGAGTTTGTCTTCCTCTTCGACTTTAGCGGTAAGCATAATAATGGGTACTTGGCTGTTTCTCCTTATTTCTTTACAGGTTTCATACCCATCTAAAAACGGCATCATGAGGTCTAATATGATAAATGAAGGAGATACTTTCTTTATGAGACTCAAAGCTTCTTGTCCATTTTTGGCACAATACACCTTACAGCCTAACCCTTCAAAATAATCCATAAGAAAAGTAACAAGGGATGGATTATCATCGACAACGAGAACCGGTCCGGTTAAATAGGATAGTTTCATGACTCCTCCTAAGATTCAATTTAAAGAAATTTCGAACTATTTTCATTACCATTTTTTATATTATCATGTTCCTGCCATATTTTTCATTAGATTTTGATAGTTTAAAAGGAACAAAAACCTCTTCTTATATTTCAGAAGAGGTTTTTGCCCTATAGTAGACAATTTTTGACCTGTTACTTATCCTTCAAAAAACTTTTATTTAAAACAAACCATACGTTATTTACTCCTTGGCCATTTACGTCACCAGGCTTTTGATCTTTATTGAAGTAATAAAGCGGATAGCCTTTATACGTTGTTTGCTTCTGTCCATCCCCTCTGATGATTGTTCCAAAATCATCCCGATGGAATCCACTTGGAGCTTTTACATTATCCGCATGAAAAGGAGGCCATATCTCAAGGCATTTACCCGTACAATTACTTACTCCTGGTTCATCCTTTGTGAAATAATAAAGTGTCATTCCTTTTGAATCAGCTAAATATTTTCCTACCTTTTCTGAATGTAGAACTTGAAGCCTATATTGGTCTTTTTGATCTAGACGGTCATAACGGATTGTATCCATTATTGTATGATTATTTACATCCACGACAGAAATGGATAAATCATGATTAAGAACATATGCCCGTTTACTATCTTTACTGAAAACGATTGCTTGGCGGGGCTCATTAAAACCTTCAATCGTTCCGATTACACGGTTATTGGAAACAGAAACAACATTGATGGTATTATCCAGCTTATTGCTGGCGAAAAGTAATTTTCCATCAGGCGATAAAGATGCTCCATATGGGTCTTGTCCCACACTAATTTCATCTACAATTTTGCCTTGCGCAATGTCTACAGCAGAAATACTATTACGACCGCTGTTCGCTGCATACAAGGTAGCTCCATCCGGAGTAACGGAAATCGCTCGAATCTTAGAAAATCCGTTAATCTCACCTACAATCCGTTTAGCAGCTGCATCAACTACAGACACCTTATCTCCTAAAAAGTTCGTGACATAAACATACTTTCCATCGGGCGAAACAACAATCCCTTGACGCGGTTGAGAGAATCCAGTTATCACAGCGGTTGGCTTTCGAGTCTCTAAATCAACGATTGTCACCGTGCTGTGTGCTTGGTTATTAACATACATTGTCCTACCATCTGGGCTTACAGCTGTCCCAAATGCTCCTGGACCCACTACGACCTCATCCTTTAGTTTTAATGTTTTCGTATTATAAAAACGTAAGGTTCCTAACGTGCTGTCAGAAACGACAAACTCCGATCCTTCGGCGATGAATACAATGTTCCTTGGTGTAACAAATCCCTTAATCTCCTTCCTCAAGGTACCTTTACCTAAATTATACACACGGAGAAATTGCTCACGACTATCCGATACAATTGCGGTCTTCTCATCCGGGCTTACCGCAAGGGAGTTGTTCGTGATATTACCATCAAAACCTTCCACCTCTGTAGGTGTTTTTGTTTCATTGGAAGAGGCAAGACTGGCACCAGGAAGAATAAAAACAAATAGTAATACAGCAAGTAACATACTTTTTAATTTTACTTTTTTCATCATTCTTTCACCTCAGGTTAGAATTTTTACTTGATTACTTCCTAGTAATCACTATACAAGCCCTTTGTAAAGATTTTATAAAGATTAAAATTCAATTTTAGGTATACACATATAAAAAAAAAAACCGCTAAAATGCGGTTAAATAATTATTGCTTATTTTTGATTAAACGCCTTTTTCCCAATCCGTTCAAACAATCCTGGAAAAAGAACATAAACGACACTGCCCATGTTCATCCAGCGCGGCAGGTTAATTTCCCTCGTTTTTGTAAGCATACTGTTAACCACTTTCTCAGCAACATACTCCGGCTTAAGCATGAATCGCTGAACATTTTTCACATAAGTCCCTTTTTCGTCAGCAATATTAAAAAAGTTGGTGGCAATCGGTCCAGGGTTTACCGATGTCACTTGAATATTATAGTCATCCAATTCCATTCGGAGTGAATTGGTGTAACCGAGAACAGCATGCTTTGTTGCGGAATAGACGCTTGATTTTGGCGTAGCAATTTTCCCGGCTTGAGAAGCAATATTAATAATATGGCCGAACCGCCGCTCGCGCATTTTCGGCAGCACCATGCTTGTGCACGCCATCAACCCGACCACATTTACCTCAAACATCCCCTTGATTTCATCCATTGTCGCCGCGTGGGCTTCACGAAAAACTCCAAAGCCGGCATTATTTACAAGAATATCGACCGAACCAATTTCTGCAAAAATACGCCGAAAAACTTCTTGAACTTGATCAGTATCAGACACATCAAGCTGAAAAATTACCACTTTAACATGATGTTTTTGCTGCAATTCACTTTGTAACTTTTCCAGCTTTTCGATGCTTCTTGCCAAAAGGACAAGATTGGCTCCGCTTGCAGCGGACAGCTTAGCAATTTCCGCACCAATCCCCCCTGAAGCGCCCGTAATAACAATATTTTTGCCTTTCAAATGTTCTCTAACCACTTTATCACCTCATCTAGCCTGAAAAAGAACAGGCTGTGTGTCTTTGTTAGTAATTTCACCGATAGATGATAAATAGTCAAGCTGCCCAACGGTCTCCGATATCGTCAACATCAGTTCGCGTTTATAGACGGAAGGAAACAGCCGTTTGCAAATTTCAAAAACACTTAACTGCTCTTCCCTCAGCCAGTTTAAAACTGTCATAGCCCTCTCATGCTGACGAGTAAGCCTTTTTTTAATTAGCTCATCTAATTGGTAAACTTCATCCCCATGTCCAGTGTAAACAACAGAAATCGGGTAAGATAACAATTTTTTCATGGATTCATTATGCTGTATGAGCGGCTTCGGTCTTGTTTCTTTCCCCGGTAACGGAGGCTCAAGCAGCGGATTCGGGGAAATATGGGCTAAAATAAGATCCCCGCCTATTAAAACACCGTCCTTTTCACGAAAAAGCGCAATATGACTTTGAGCATGACCAGGTGTTTCTATAACTTTCCAGCCACTAAGTCCCAGAGGTGTCATCCCATCATGCAGGTGCCCGGTCAGTGAACGGTTACAGGAATATTTCAATGTTTTCCGCAAATTTTCCAGGGAAGATAAATATTCCTTTGGCAGCCCAAATTGATGGAACAGCTCCGTGAAAAATTCCTCCTGCACTTGGAAAAATTCTTCTGTTGGATGAATCCATCTTTCATTTAGCGGATGGCCCATGAGTTCTATCGTATCGGATAAAAAATCAAGCATGCCTACATGATCGGGATGATGATGGGTCAGAATGACTTGTTCAATATCATCAGGACTAACATGTAAATCAGCCATTTGCTTTTTTAGCAAATTCCAGCATTCTTTCGTTTTTACTCCTGCATCAACAAGCGTTAACCGCTCTCCTTTAATCAAATAGACATTTACATCTCCAACCTCAAACGGAGTCGGAAGCGTAATTTTAGCAATTCCATCTTTCCATTCTGTCATTTTTAAACCCCCTTAACATTATTGTTGTATAAATTTCCGAATGAAAAATTTGATTATAAAATAAAGTGTACCGATTTTTTCAGAAAATGTCATTATTTTCACATAACTTTTTAGAAAAAATAAAAAATTCACTCAATTAAACACTTGACAGACAAGCTATTTTTCCTTCATAATCACAATTAAAAATTGATTCGTTTAAAGCGATGAATAAGGCCAGTAAATGAGAAATGGCGAAAGAGAGTGAGGCTCGATAGGCTGAAAGGCTTCACCGCCCTCTTGATCATTGAACCTACCTTATGAGCTATTAGGAAAACCTAACGCAAATCCGGCGTTATCGGAGTCGAGTGAACCCTTTTTGTATTTTTCAATAGGGATCAATGAAGGTGGTACCACGGAAGATAGACCTTTCGTCCTTTACGGATGAAGGGTCTTTTTGTTTTTTTGAAAAAAAGTATCTAAGACAACAAATTTACGAAGGAGGCGTTAACATGAAAAAAATGGCAGTTATTGGCGCAGGTTCTATGGCAGAGGCGTTCATTTCAGGGGTTTTGGAAAATGGGTTAATGGAAAGAGAAAATATTTGGGTAACAAACAATTCAAATGAGGAGAGACTGCAAAAGCTCCGCAATCGCTATGGAGTCAGTGCTTCTTACGATATGAGTGCTCTTTTTGAGGGAGCTGATATTGTAGTTTTAGCAATGAAACCAAAGGATGCCGCAACCGCGATTACCAAGATCCGTGAGTATTTAACAGGGCAAATACTGGTGATTTCTGTTCTAGCCGGTGTTTCCATTAAAACGATTGAGGTTTTGGCAAAAAAACCAATGGCGGTTGTAAGATCAATGCCAAACACATCAGCAACGGTCGGATTATCAGCGACTGCCCTTGCGGTCAATGAACGTGTGTCCAATCAGCAAATGGAAATGACGAAGAAACTTTTCAACACAGTTGGATTAACCACGATTGTGGAAGAGGAACATCTTGATGCTGTAACAGGACTTTCAGGAAGCGGTCCGGCATATATTTATTATCTGATTGAAGCGATGGAAAATAGCGCAGTAGAAATCGGTCTAGAAAAGGAAACAGCTCAGGAACTAATTGTGCAAACGTTAATTGGTGCAGCAGAAATGGTACGAAAATCAGTAAAACCACCTGTCCAGCTGCGCAAGGATGTAACCAGTCCCGGGGGAACGACAGAAGCTGGTATTCGTGTTCTTGAAGAAAATGGCGTTCAGCAGGCATTTATCGAATGCATAAAAGCAGCCACTGCCCAATCCAAAAAAATGGGGAAAGCATTAAGCACCCAGTTGGAAACTGCAGAACAACTGCTATAAATTGGATGTTTCCCGGGAGTTCCGATAAAATGTAAAAAAAGGACTGGGAAGTGTCATACATGTTAACCGCGTTACTAACATTGGGGATTGTTGTTTGGATTGCGTTTATTTTAGATGCCTGGACCGGTTTACGAAAATTAGACGCTCTCGAAAATGAAGCAGGTCTGGTAAATGGGCCATTATTGACCGTCATTGTGGCAGCAAGAAATGAAGAACAACAAATAAAGGTAAGTATTCAAAGTCAATTGCAGCAAAGCTATGAAAATGTCGAATGGATTCTTGTAAACGACCGTTCAACAGACCAAACGGGAAAAATCATAGATGGGCTAGCATGCGCGGACCAAAGAATAAAGTCCATCCATATACGAGAATTACCGGAAGGCTGGCTTGGTAAAAATCATGCACTCTATACAGGTGCAACACAGGCTTCCGGTAGATGGCTTTTGTTTACGGATGCAGATGTTCGCTATGAAAGAGAAGCATTCGCAAAAGCACTGCATTACTTTGAAAATAATGAACTTGATCATTTAACCGCAGCACCGAATTTAAATGCCCACAGCTTTTGGCTCAAGTCATTTGTAGCCTTTTTCCTGTTCGGATTTTCCTATTTTAAACGCCCATGGCGGGCGAATAACCCCAAATCAAAAATTGGTACGGGAATTGGTGCCTTTAACCTTGTTTCCCAAAAGGCATACGAAGCATTCGGCACACACCAACGAATTAAAATGCGTCCGGACGATGACCTTCAATTGGGAATGAGAATGAAAAAAGAAGGTTTTTCTCAGAAAATGGTCACCGCTCTCCATTTGATTGAAGTAGAATGGTATGAAAGTTTAAAGGAGGCCTTTGTCGGGCTTGAAAAAAATACGTTTGCAGGATTAAATTACCGGATTAGTATGGTATTTTTAGCGGTTTTCGGCATTCTTTTAACCCACTTTCTTCCCTTCTTTACCATTTTCTCAGGCAGCAAAACCATTGCCCTGCTTAGCTTAGGTAATATTGTATCAAGCGGGATTCTTTATTTAATGGTAATCAGAAGAATGACCTTATTTTCCCCTGCCCTATTTCTTGTTTTTCCAATCACTGCTTTATTGTTTATTTATTCAATCATCCGGGCAAGCGTATTGACCTTTAAACGAGGCGGTATCGTCTGGAGAGGGACAAAATATCGTTTAAGCGATCTCAGGGAAAAAGAATGAGGCAGAGTTTTTCGTTTAATGGACACCTTTTGATATACTAAATAATGGATTTAAATAGGAATCAGGAGGTTTACATATGGCGGTAAAATTATTCTCTCCCTATACGATTAAAGGGGTTACGTTAAAAAATCGTATTGTTATGTCACCCATGTGCATGTATTCCAGTCATAACGAAGATGGGCATGTTCAAAATTGGCATCGAATCCATTACACAAGCAGAGCGGTGGGTCAAGTTGGACTGATTATGGTTGAGGCTACTGCTGTTACTCCACAAGGCCGCATCTCTCCTCATGATTTAGGGATTTGGAGCGATGAGCATGTTGAAGGATTTAAGGAATTAGTTGCTCTGATGAAAGAGCATGGAGCTAAAACAGGAATACAGCTCGCCCACGCCGGCAGAAAAGCCGTTTTAGAAGGAGAAATCCTTGCACCTTCAGCACTTGCTTTTAATGAAAAAAGTAAGACCCCAAAGGAAATGACTATAGAGGAAATCGCTGAAACCGTCGAAGCATTTAAAAAAGGTGCCAAAAGGGCTGCAAGTGCAGGCTTTGATGTCATCGAAATTCACGGGGCGCATGGATACCTAATTAATGAGTTTTTATCACCGCTTTCTAATAAACGGACGGACGAATATGGCGGTTCTGCTGAAAACCGGTATCGCTTCCTCCACGAAGTAATTGACGCTGTTAAGACTGTATGGGATGGCCCATTATTTGTGCGCGTTTCTGCTCATGATTATCATGAGGAAGGTTTGACATCTGATGACTATGTTGCTTTCGGCAAATGGATGAAGGAACAAGGGGTTGATTTAATCGACGTTAGTTCCGGTGCCGTTGTACCTGCTCGTATTAATGTTTACCCTGGTTACCAAGTGAAGTTTGCAGAAACGATTAAGCATGAAGCAGAGATTGATACAGGTGCAGTCGGGTTGATTACTTCCCCCATTCAAGCCGAGGAAATTTTGCAAAATGAACGAGCTGATTTAGTTTTCTTAGCCCGGGAACTGCTGCGTGATCCTTACTGGCCACGAACTGCAGCCAAAGAGCTGGGGGTAGAAATTGAAGCGCCTGTGCAATATCAAAGGGGCTGGGTATAAATGAATAGAAATGTCCTTCATTGACTGGATGAAGGACATTTTTTGGTTTCTTGACCGTTTTTCTTTCATTTCAGGGGAATAGTAATTTCCTTAAAATCCTCTGCAATATCCGTGTTAGGAAAAGTCTCTCGTGCCTCTTCCACTAACTCCCTTGATGCATGTCGATCATAACGTGAACTAATATGGGTCAAACATAGCTGTTTACAACCTGACATTTTTGCAATTTTTGCTGCCTGGTATGTGGTAGAATGAAAATAATCAAACGCAAGCTTTTCCTCCCCTTTTGAGAAGGTAGCTTCATGCACTAACAGATCCGCATGTTCCGCTAAAGAAACCGCCTTTTCGCAATATCTTGTATCACCTAAAATGGTTACAATCCTCCCCTTTTGAGGCCGTCCAAGGAAATCTGCCGGATTAATCGTTCTTCCATCTTCAAGCGTAACCATTTCCCCATTTTTGATTTTCTTAAAAACAGGCCCGGGACGAACACCTATTTCCACCAATTTATCAGCCAACAATGTTCCCGGTCGATCCTTTTCGACAATTCGATAACCATAAGACGAAATTCCATGGTCCAAAAGACTTGCTTCCACGATGAACTGTTCATCCTCAAAAATAATCCCATCCTCAATCTCAATGACCGTTATATTATATTTTAAATAGGTTTGACTCACTGAGAGACTCACATCAATAAATTCCTTGATTCCCCTAGGGCCATAGACGGTTACTTCAGATTCTCCCCCTTGAAAGGAACGGCTCGATAAAAGCCCAGGCAAGCCATAAATATGGTCGCCATGAAGATGAGTAATAAAAATTTTTTCAATTCTGCGTGGTTTAATTGAAGTATGTAAAATTTGATGTTGGGTTGCTTCTCCGACATCAAATAACCAAATAGTTCCCCGCTCTTCTAGTAATTTTAAGGCAATGGATGTAACATTGCGAAGCTTTGCCGGCATACCAGCACCTGTTCCTAAGAAAAAAATATCCACTCGAAAAATACTCCTTTCAAACACCGTACTTTATTATTAGCTTTACTATAGCACAAACCGTTCATTGAAAATAAATTGATTTTTACATGATTGCTTTTTATTTGCGAAATATAAAGGAAACAGATAAAATTTAATACTTGGTAAGACAACATTACTTTCATACCATACATATTGGAAAAGAGGTATTATTAGTGGAACATACTGGAAGCACATCTTCACTCATAATGATTTTTGGTGCAACTGGCGATTTAGCCAAACGGAAGTTGTTTCCTTCGCTCTACCGGTTATTTGAAAAAGGCCGATTATCCGATCAATTTGCAGTTATTGGTGTAGCAAGAAGATCGATTTCGAATGATGAATTTCAACAATCCGTAAAAGAATCTGTCCTATCCGCTCTAGGAAGAGATAAAAATATTGATGAATTTATTTCCCATTTTTACTATCAAGCACACGATGTACAGGATTCTAGTTCATACCTTGCACTTAAAAAATTAGCAGATGAAATTGATGAACATTATAAATTAGAAGGCAACCGAATTTTTTATCTCGCCATGGCACCGGAATTTTTTGGTCCGATTGCCTTGCATTTAAAATCTGACGGATTAACGGATGTAAAAGGATACAAACGACTTGTCATTGAAAAACCATTTGGTCATGACCTTGAATCCGCAAAAGAATTAAACAACCAAATCAGAACAGCCTTTTCTGAGGAAGAGATTTATCGGATTGACCACTATCTTGGAAAAGAAATGGTACGAAACATCGAGGTAATCCGATTCGCCAATGCCATTTTTGAACCTTTATGGAATAATCGTTATATCTCTAATATTCAAATCACATCAAGTGAGACACTTGGAGTAGAAGAACGAGGTCGCTATTACGAAAAAAGCGGTGCTCTTCGTGATATGGTCCAAAACCACATGCTGCAAATGGTAGCCCTACTTGCGATGGAGCCTCCTATTAAGCTTACAACCGATGAAATTCGTTCCGAAAAAGGAAGAGTATTTAGAGCCATTCGTAAGATTGAAGGCGAAAAGGTAAAGGATTATTTTGTTCGCGGGCAATATGGTGACGGGGAAATGGAAGGTAAACATGTCCCAAAATACCGTGATGAACCAATGGTGGACAAAGAGTCCAATACAGAAACTTACGTAGCAGGGAAAGTTATGATCGATAATTTCCGCTGGGCCGGAGTACCTTTTTATATCCGAACAGGAAAAAGGCTTAAGGTGAAATCCACCAAGATTGTCGTTCAATTTAAAGATATCCCAATGAATTTATATTATCATACCGAGAAAATGTTAAACCCTAACCTCCTTGTCATCCATATTCAGCCGGAAGAAGGAATTACCTTGCATTTAAATGCCAAAAAAGCAGGCGGTCATCTCGATGCCCAAGAGGTGAAATTAAGTTTTGCCAATACTGGAATTAATGCAATGAATACTCCGGAAGGTTACGAAAAGCTTCTGTACGACTGCATGCGGGGAGATGCAACCAATTTTACCCATTGGGATGAAGTGGCCTATTCCTGGAGCTTTGTTGATAAAATCTCAGAAGCCTGGAAAAATAGTAAGGACGAGAGCTTTCCAAACTATGCATCAGGTTCAAGAGGTCCTGATGCAGCAACTCAATTATTAGAAAAAGACGGTTTCTTCTGGTGGCCGGTTACCGAACTTGAAGTAGAAACTTGCAATTAAATAATTCTAAAAAAGCTCCGCTTTGTTTTCATAGCAAAGTGGAGCTTTTATTCTTCTTTATGCTTGTCAGGAAACGACCTTAGGAAATCCTTATTAAAGCTTGTTTCGGTTCCAATTTTATGATTGGGGTCAATCGGTTTTTGCGAAGAGGCAGTTTCGACAATATGCTTGCCGTATTTTTCTCGAAGGTTAGATATCGTATTGAGCAATGGCTCCTTTTTCGCATCCTTTTCATAGGAAAACAAATCAAGCTGCTTATATGCATCTTGATGATCCACTAAATCTGATCCAGTAATCCCCAATAATCTTACAGGATTCCCATTCCAATGCTTAATAAATAACTGCTTTGCAGCAGAGGAAATTTCCTCTTTTTGATGGATAGGATTGGAAAGCTTTTTGCTTCTTGTAATCGTCTTGCGATCTTTAAAGCGAATGGTAATCCCCAAAGTGGATGCAAGGACATTTTTCCGCTTCAGTCTAACGGAAACCGTTTCCGCTAATGAATCCAAAACATGAAATAGCTCTTGCTGATTGCTTATATCCCTTGGTAGTGTTGTAGAATTGCCAATGCTTTTAAAATCGGCGACCGATTCCGGATCAACCGGTCTTGAGTCGATTCCATTCGCACGTTCTTTTATCCGAAGACCATTAATTCCTAACAGAGTTTTTAGCTGAATCTCATTTCCTTTAGCCAAATCACCAATGGTATGGATGCCAATGGTTGTCAGCTTTTCGGCAGTCTTTTTGCCGACCCCATGCATCTCGTTTGTATTTAATGGCCAAAGAATTTTAGGGATATCCCGTTTACGAAGAATTGTAATCCCCATTGGTTTTTTCATATCGGAAGCCATTTTGGCTAAGAATTTATTAGGGGCAATCCCAATGCTGCAAGGCAAATCAAGTTGCTCAAGAATTCTTTTTTGAATACTCTCTGCAATTTCAATTGGGTTGCCAAACTCATAGGATTCCGTTATATCCATATAGCCCTCGTCAATCGAAACAGGTTCAACAAGGTCTGTGTATTGCCTGAGGGTTTCAAACATGCCCATAGAAGCAGCCCGGTACCGTTCGAAATTGGGAGATTTCACAATCAACTGCGGACATAGCTTTTTGGCTTCCCAAAGCGGCATCGTTGTTTTTACGCCAAATTTCCTCGCTTCATAGCTGCAGGTGACAATAATCCCTCTTCGCTCCTCAACATTACCGGCAATCGCAAGTGGTTTCCCCTTGAGTTCAGGATCATAAGCCATCTCCACCGAGGCATAGAAGCTATTCATATCAACATGTAAAATGACTCTTCCGTTCTTCGGATACATTTCCTTCATGCCCGGCACTTCCTATTACCTTTATTACCTAAAGTATAACAAAAAGGAGAGCGGTTCACTCTCCTTTAAGCTGGATTATTGATTTGTGACCTCATCAATGATGGCAAGTGTCATTTCCGCCAATTTGTATAATTCTTCAACCGGCATCCGTTCGTTTGTGGTGTGAATTTCTTCATAACCAACAGCAAGATTAACTGTTGGAATACCAAAGCCTGCAATCACATTAGCATCACTTCCACCGCCGCTATGTTGTAATTCACAACTACGGCCAATTTTCCCCGCAGCTTTACGAGCAATCTCAACCACTTGGTCTCCCTCGCCAAATTTAAAACCTGGATACATAACTTCGACAGCAACTTCTGCTCTGCCGCCCATATCCCCTGCGACAGTTTCAAAAGCATCCTTCATTTTTTGAACCTGTGCCTGCATTTTTTCAGGGACTAAAGAACGGGCTTCTGCTAAAATATCCACTCGGTCGCATACGATATTTGTTGCCTGACCGCCTTCAAATCGACCGATATTCGCAGTGGTTTCCTCATCAATTCTGCCTAATGGCATTTTGGCAATCGCTTTAGCCGCAATCGTAATAGCGGAAACCCCTTTTTCAGGTGCTACACCGGCATGGGCAGTTTTTCCATAGATGACTGTTTTCACTTTTGCTTGTGTTGGAGCTGCAACAACAACATTTCCAACTAAGCCATCGCTATCTAGTGCGTAGCCATATTTCGCCTTCATTAAAGAAGGGTCTAATGCTTTGGCACCAACAAGACCGGATTCTTCTCCAGCGGTTATGACAAATTGGATTAGTCCATGGTCAAGATTTTGTTCTTTTAGAACACGAATCATCTCAAACATGGCAGCCAAACCTGCTTTATCATCCGCACCAAGGATCGTTGTACCATCGGTTACCACATAGCCGTCTTTTATGGATGGCTTTACACCTTTTGCTGGAACAACTGTGTCCATGTGGGATGTGAAATAAATTGGGTCGACACCTTCCTTAGTTGCAGGTAAAGTACAAATTAAATTGCCCGCACCATGACCTGTTTGTGCTGTCGTATCATCTT
The DNA here is from genome assembly GCF_031456445.1 of Neobacillus niacini. GTDB lineage: Bacteria > Bacillota > Bacilli > Bacillales > Cytobacillaceae > Neobacillus > Neobacillus niacini_I. The sequence continues at coordinate 124,685 of NZ_JAVDUQ010000003.1, forward strand.
CAAAAACCTCAAGACCTAAATCGGAAAACTTTTGCTTTAAAACTTTAGCAATTTCTGTCTCATATTTCGTTTCTGAATCAATTTGTACTAGTTCTAAAAATTCGTTCAAAAGACGTTCTTGATTAATCATTAAATCGAACCCTCCAATATATGTACTACACTCACTATTTTAGTATACCTTTTCGCTTAAATGTCATCAAATGAAAGAATTGCGAAGGTACAAGATTATAGCGGGATATTTCCATGTTTTTTATAAGGTCTCGACTCTTTCTTTGTACGCAGCATTTCTAAAGATTGAATAATTTTAATTCTTGTTTCACGAGGGTCGATCACATCATCCACCATTCCCCTGCTTGCTGCCACATATGGATTCGCAAATTTTTCACGGTATTCTTCAATCTTTTGTTGTCTGACCGCCTCAGGATTTTCGCTATTTTGAATTTCCTTGGCGAAAATAATATTTGCCGCTCCCTGTGGACCCATCACGGCAATCTCTGCATTTGGCCATGCAAAAACAAGATCCGCGCCAATTGACTTACTATTAAGCGCAACATAGGCGCCGCCAAATGCTTTTCGTAAAATAATAGTAAGCTTAGGAACGGTAGCCTCAGAATAAGCAAATAAAATCTTAGCTCCGTGACGAATGATTCCTCCATGTTCCTGCTTAACCCCTGGGAAAAATCCGGTAACATCTTCGAAGGTAATAATGGGAATATTAAATGAATCACAAGTACGAATAAACCGCGCTGCTTTATCAGATGAATCAATATCTAATCCCCCAGCCATTACCTTTGGCTGATTGCAGACAAGACCGACTGTTTCCCCTTTAATCCTTGCAAAGCCAACTACAATGTTTTTTGCAAAATCCTTTTGAATCTCCATAAAAGAATCTGCATCCGCAACCTGCTCAATCACTCTACGCACATCGTACGGACGAACCGCATCAAATGGGATCACATCCGTTAAGTCTGGACGATAATCGTCTTTTTCCAAATCCTCAAGTCTCGGAGTTTTTTCTTCATTATTTTGTGGCAAATAACTTAATAGCTTACGGACATTTTGTAAAACCTCGGCTTCTGACTCGGATTGGAAGTGAGCATTACCGCTGATGGTATTATGAACATTCGCCCCCCCTAAATCCTCTGCAGAAATCTTTTCCCCTGTAACGGTTTCAATTACTTTTGGACCAGTAATAAACATCTGGCTCGTCTTTTCAACCATAAATACAAAATCTGTAATTGCCGGTGAATAAACGGCACCTCCCGCACAAGGTCCCATAATTACAGAAATTTGCGGAATCACTCCGGAATAAATGGCGTTGCGGTAAAAAATATGACCGTATCCATCAAGTGAAACAACCCCCTCTTGAATACGGGCTCCGCCGGAATCATTCAGTCCCACAAAAGGTGTACCATTCTTTGCTGCCAAATCCATAACAGTAGCAATTTTTTTGGCATGCATTTCCCCTAATGCACCACCGAATACGGTGAAATCTTGGGAGAAAAGATAGATTGGACGACCATTCACTTTCCCGTAACCTGTAACAACCCCATCACCGGGTCCTTTTTGTTCATCAAGCCCAAAATCATGGGTGCGATGCTCAATAAATGGATTTAATTCGACAAATGTTCCCGGATCAATTAAAAGCTCGATTCTTTCTCTTGCCGTCAGTTTACCTTTTTCATGCTGCTTTTCAATTCTTTCATCACCGCCGCCAAGTTCAACTTCTCTGCGCTTATCATATAATTCATTTATTTTTTCATAGATGTCACTCATGCTACCCCTACTTCCCCTTTTTTTCACAAAGTTCGTACAATACACCTGAAGCCGACTTTGGGTGCATAAAGGCTACATGCGCCCCTCCTGCCCCAATCTTAGGTTCATCTGATATCATGCGAATCCCATTTCTTTTCATTTCCTTCATGCGTTCCTCAATTGATTCAACCCCAAGTGCGACATGATGAATACCCTCACCGCGTTTTTCGATAAATTTAGCAACAGTACTCTCCGGTGAGGCCGGCTCAAGCAACTCTATTTTTGTTTCACCTGCACTTAAAAAGGCTACTCTTAATTTCTCACTTTCAACTTCCTCAATAGCAATTAAAGGAAGATTTAGCACTTCCGTATAGAAAGGAAGCGCTTTCTCTAGCGATTGAACTGCAATCCCAATATGGTCGACCTTTTTAATCATATTTATCCCTCTGATCCAATATTAAAATTTATTCGACAATTATCTTATTCGCTAAAAAGTTCATAAATCCTTCTTAAAATTGAGCAGTTGTTCAGTTGTTCATTTGGGCTTTTCCCTGTAAAATAAGGAGAGAGTAATCATAAGGGAGGTATTTTCGTTGTCTAAAAAGAAAAATCAAAAAATCATTGTTTTTTTAATGCTTTTTGCCATGCTTGCCTCAACCCTCCTACTTGGAATTGGACAATTTTTAAGGTAGAACATATAAGAAGGGACTGTAGTGTTAAACAGTCCCTTTTCTTCACTTTATTGCCCCGTTTTCTTCTGCTAACTTCTCAAATGATTTCTTTGTAGATATTACTAAAATTTTTGTCCCCAAAGGAATGAGGGGGAAAAGTGAAGAAATCACCTCATTTTGCATTCGGATACAGCCCTGTGAAACATATTTTCCTATCGATGCCGGTTGATTGGTCCCGTGAATTCCATAGATTCGTCCATCGGTTCCCCTTGCGTCAAATCCAATCCATCTTGTTCCAAGCGGGTTTTTAGAGCTTTCGCCAGGAATATCTTTTTTACGATAATAGGGGTCTTTTGCTTTGACCGTAACGGTAAAAAGCCCCTCAGGTGTTAATTCCTGCGTTTTACCGGTTCCAACACTAACCACCGTTTGCACCTTATTATCATCAATAAAGGCCATTTCATTTTTGCTCTTATTTACAATAATAAAAGGATCTCCTGACAATGGGTTGGGACCTAATGGCCAAAGTGGCGAAATGAAAAAAGCAATCAGGATGGGTGATAAGATTTTTATCATAAATTCCACCTGCCTTTTTCTTCCTAGTTTGCATCCTTTTTCTGCTCTTCATGCACGAACAAAGAAAAAAGATGGTCGCGTGATGACCATCTTTTACCAAACGAATTAAACTTCTTCACAGTATTCCTCGAATTCTTTTTGCAATTTGCCAACGACATTCATTGGGTCAAAGCCTTCAATTTGGTGTCTTTCAATCATCGTAATAATCTTACCATCTTTTAATAAAGCAAAAGACGGAGAGGATGGAGGGTACCCAGTGAAATAGCTTCTTGCTTTTTCAGTAGCTTCCTTATCCTGACCAGCAAAAACGGTAACAAGATGATCAGGACGCTTATCATAATGAAGTGCATGTGCTGCTGCAGGACGAGCCACACCGCCTGCACAACCGCAAACCGAATTAATCATCACAAGCGTTGTTCCCTTTTGTTCAAGAGCCTGTTCTACCTCTTCAGGTGTTTTTAGTTCTTGATAACCAGCTGATGCGATTTCTTCGCGCGCCTGGCGGACAATATCATTCATAAAAAAATTAAAATCCATACTCATTTTATCACTCCACTCTAAAATGTAACTATATCTACATATTAACAGTAAAAATGTAGGATTATCAAATGATAAATTTTTATTAAACAAAAAGAAAACAGAGAGCCTGCCTTGGGCTCCCTGTCTCTACTGCTTTCTCTTTATTTTTTCTCAGCCTTAAAAGCTATTGACACCCGGCTGCTTTCCGAATGTTTGGCGCGGATAATACTTACATAAATTTTTCCTGATTTTTTCCCAAGCTGCTTAACAGTTAATACTGCTGTTTTACCGGTTGCCTCTTTTGCAGCAAGCAATGTTCCCGCATTGCTGTATACTTTAATCACATCACCTTTTTTTAGACTGTTGAAGGTGATTTTATCTGCTTTTTTACCTTTATTATTGGTTACTTTAACTTGTGACTTTTTCAATACCTTAGAAGGTTCATATATCAACGAAGTCATTGTAGAATAAAGAACACTTTTTTTCTTATCTAGGGTGGCTAAGAATTGTTCCGGTGTTGCATTTTCATTAAGATACTTGGAATATTTTTTAATCTGCGACGCTTTTACTTTCTTATTAATATTCCAGTTTTCATTTTTAATATTTAACGTGACACCAGTCAGTCCTTCACCTTCTGGAATACTGCCTATTTTAACAGTAGTAGAGGTTTTTCTCTCAAAATAGTGTTTATCTAAGAAAATATCTGTATGAATATAATTTTTGCTTGTAAAGAACGATTTGAAGGACGGATCATTTTTAAGATCAGGCAGCATTTGCTTAAACTGCTCAATCCCCACCTTGAAATCTTCCGCTGTTATCGCGGTGTCATCTCCCATTGACTTATTAACATCATTCACTGCGTTGACGATCTCTTTAATCGCGGCGTCATCCTTTGATAAATTGGAAAGGAAAGTTTCCAATAGTTTTGGAACTTCGCTGCCATAAACTGTCGCTTTAACCTTATGCCCATTAACTTTATATCCATGTACTGTATCCGTTGTATTAGGTGTTACTTTTAGATGTGCCGGGAATGGGTTTGGTAAATTTCTTACAATCGGGCTAAGTAATTTGTTCTGCAGATCCTGAATCATTTGCTCATCTGCTGCTGAACCGCTTTCCACTGGAATCCTTACCGGTTTTCTCGCATTATCTAGTAAAATAACCATTTGTTTTTTATCCATATATAGACGCACCGGTATTTTACCTTTTTTATAGAGAATAATATTTCCTGTTAATGAAACTGTATTGCCATCCTGCATTTTTGTTTGAACTTCTAATTTTGCGTTATCCAGGAGGTTAAGAACTTTTAAGAAATCTTTGTCTTTGACTTTTGATTTTGCGTATTTTAAATCCAGTGAGGCAGTTGTTTTACTCTCAGAAGAATTAATTTTTGCATTGTTAAGGATCATTTTATTTAAATCTACACCCTTAACGGCTTGGCAGCCTGTAATAAATAAGACGGAAGCCATGATCAATAATATAAGTTTTTTTAACATGTTTCACTCTCCAACTATCATTCTATTTTCCTATTATGAACAATTTTATATCCTCTTTTTTCCCTATCAATCCACCATTCTATGTTTGTTGTAGCAAACTAAAATATTGCCAAAATAATATTACCACTTTTTGTATGAAATGGGTGAATATTTCATCACTTTTTCAAAAAAAATTTGATAGAAAAAGACGGCAATCTACCATTACCGTCCACAAAAATTAATATGAATCAAGGAATATCTGAAAAAGACTTTCAACTGCCGAAGCTACCGTTTTTTCCCCAGCAATTACTTCATTTTCTAATTTTGGCAGTTGATTCTTAACCCCTTGATGGTGGTAAAAATGGTAGTGTAGCTGGTCACTGATTAATGCATAAAGCCATTCCCTTGATTGACCCGCCCTTCGCTCCATAAAAACACCTGAGGATTTACCCTTCTGCTCAAATGATTGAATCATTTCCCAAATTCCACTTATGCCCTCCATGGTTAACGAAGAGCATGTATGTGCTTTGGTCATCCACCCTTTTGTTGCAGGCTGGAGAAAATGGAGGATGCGGTTATAGTCATTCCGGGTCTTTTCCGCTTTTGGTTTATTCTCCCCATCTGCTTTATGGACAATAATTGCGTCGGCAAGCTCCATAATCCCTTTTTTCATCCCCTGTAATTCATCACCGGCCCCAGTAAGGACAAGGAGCATGAAAAAATCAACCATATCCCTGATAATGACTTCACTTTGTCCAACACCAACTGTTTCGATTAAAATCACATCAAAACCAGCTGCCTCACAGAGCAGCATGGATTCCCGCGTTTTCCGATGGACACCACCGAGCCTGCCTGCAGATGGCGACGGTCGGATAAAGGCATGGGGATTTCTTGATAACTGCTCCATTCGTGTTTTATCACCTAAAATACTGCCTCCGCTGATGCTCGAGCTCGGATCAATCGCGAGTACCGCTACCTTTAATCCCAAACTGCAGAGATATTCCCCAAATGCCTCAATAAAAGTACTCTTCCCGGCACCGGGCACTCCGGTAATTCCAATCCGAATTGAGTTCCCTGAATAGGGTAAAAGTTTTTGCAGCAGCTCTTGAGCTGTTTGAAAATGATGCTCAGCATTGCTTTCTACAAGCGTAATAGCACGTGCAAGGACGCTTCGATTCGCCTTCAATACACCGTCTAGCAAATCCTCTACAGAAGCCTCATTGGTATTGCGCTTTTTGAATCGAGTATTTTTTTGAAGGGAAGTCGCTTGCCCTTCATGCTCTTCTCCTTTTCTTACGACACTTGAACATAAATCTGGGTTTGATGGATCGCTCCATTCCGGTTTTTGATCAGCCGCCATTTATTCCGCCACTTCCTCATAGCCAAGCTGATGATATATGGCTTTGATTACCTTTTGTGCTGCAACCGGAATAACCGTTCCCGGCCCAAAAATTGCCGCTGCACCATGATCGGATAGGAATTGATAATCCTGTGCAGGAATTACACCGCCTGCTACTACTAAAATATCTTCTCGTCCAAGTTTTTGCAATTCAGCAATTAGCTGAGGCAGTAATGTTTTATGTCCAGCGGCAAGCGAACTCATCCCAATGACGTGGACATCATTTTCTACTGCTTGCAAAGCGGTTTCTTCCGGTGTTTGGAATAATGGACCGATATCGACATCAAATCCAAGGTCTGCGAAGGCTGTTGCAATCACCTTTGCCCCGCGGTCATGGCCATCCTGACCCATTTTAGCAATCAAAATTCGCGGTCTTCTTCCCTCATTTTCAAGGAACTCATCGGCCATTTCCTTTACAACTGTGATTTCCTCCTCATTGCTAAAGGCTGAGCTGTAGACACCGCTAATGGAATAGATAACTGCTTTATGCCTTTTGGCGACTTTTTCGATTGATTCCGAAATTTCTCCAAGTGTCGCTCTCGCTCGTGCTGCCTGTACGGCGAGCTCTAATAGATTTCCTTCACCTGCTTCAGCTGCTTTGGTCAAAGCATTAAGTGACTCCTGTACCTTTTGGTCATCCCTGCTTTGCTTTAACCTATTTAATTTTTCGATTTGCTTCAAACGGACAGCGGTATTATCAATATCCAAAATATCAATCGGTTCTTCCTTCTCTAAACGGTAACGGTTTACACCAATAATGGTTTCTTTACTGGAATCAATTTGTGCCTGTCTGCGTGCAGCCGCTTCTTCAATTCTCATTTTTGGAAGACCGGTTTCAATTGCCTTTGCCATACCGCCTAAACCTTCTATTTCTTCAATATGCATCCAAGCTCTTTGTACTAATTCATCGGTCAGCTTTTCAACATAATAGGATCCTGCCCAAGGGTCAATCACCTTCGTGATTCCTGATTCCTCTTGGAGGAATAGCTGAGTGTTTCGAGCAATACGCGCTGAAAAATCAGTCGGCAGGGCAATCGCTTCATCCAGTGCATTGGTATGCAGGGATTGCGTGTGCCCCATTGCTGCAGCATGAGCTTCTATCAAAGTACGGGTTACATTGTTAAAAGGATCCTGCTCCGTCAAACTCCAGCCGGACGTTTGCGAATGGGTCCGAAGGGCTAGAGATTTATCATTCATAGGATTAAATGATTTCATCATTTTTGCCCAAATTAACCGGGCTGCCCGCATTTTTGCCACTTCCATGAAATAGTTCATCCCAATTGCCCAGAAAAACGACAATCTTGGTGCAAATGAATCAATTTCAATGCCCGCTTTAAGACCAGTCCGAACATATTCCAATCCGTCCGCAAGTGTATAGGCAAGCTCCAGGTCAGCAGGAGCACCTGCTTCCTGCATATGATAGCCTGAAATACTTATGCTATTAAACTTTGGCATGTATTTAGACGTATACTCAAATATATCAGCAATAATTTTCATCGACATCTCAGGTGGATAAATATAGGTGTTACGTACCATATATTCTTTTAAAATATCGTTTTGGATCGTTCCAGAAAGTTTTTCCTGACTTACGCCCTGTTCCTCAGCAGTGACAATGAAGAAGGCAAGAATCGGCAGGACCGCCCCATTCATCGTCATCGAAACTGACATTTGATCAAGTGGAATTCCATCGAAAAGTGTTTTCATATCAAGAATAGAATCAATGGCTACTCCTGCTTTTCCAACATCGCCATCAACCCGGGGATGGTCAGAGTCATAGCCGCGATGGGTCGCCAAATCAAAGGCAACCGACAAGCCCTTCTGTCCCATTGCCAAATTCCGGCGATAAAAGGCATTACTCTCCTCAGCGGTTGAGAATCCCGCATATTGCCTTACTGTCCACGGCCTGTTAACGTACATAGTTGGATAAGGACCACGGGTATACGGAGGGAGCCCCGGCAGATCATCTAAATGTTTCAAACCTTCCAGGTCCTCTTTTGTATAAAGCGCCTTTAACTTGATTTGTTCATTGGTTTCAAAAAGTAATTCTTCAATGGTCGAATCCAATTCTTGTTTCACTTTTTCTTCCCATTGTTCTTTTTGCCTGAGCGGTTGCTCAGTAAAAAGGCGCAAGTTTTGAAAATCAGGCTTTTGCATCAGCCTTCACCTCCATTTCCGAAAGTATTGTAGAAAGGGTTTCAAAGCAATGGCTTTTTACATGAATGAACTCTTCAATCCCTTCATGCTTCCATTGTGATTGTTGATCCTTTTCCGGTAATCCCGCTAAATAAAAGACCCTATCCGGGAACTTGGCTTTTAGCGATTTTAGGATTTCATTGCCTATTGTTTCATATTGATCATTATGACCGCATAGACAAAAATGTTGCGTTTTTTGATTGGTAACAAAATTCTCTGCTTGTTCCTTTGTAAAGATTGCTTCGCTTCCAATAGCCTTAATACCACCGGCGGATACGAATCCTCTCATAAAGTCAAATCTTGCTTTATATTGTTTTATTTCCCCAAGACAAATCATCCCGATAAAAGGAGTAGGACCCGACCTTTCCTCTATTTCTTTTGCCTTTTTCCTAAGTCCCTCATATGGCTCTGCTAATCTCTTTTTCGCTAACGGTTCAATCAGAATATTAGAATCTAGGTCTTTAAGTTGTAAAATTTGAGGTTTTTTCCCATTTACTAAATCTTTCAGTGCATCCGTAACTAGAAATGCCGATTCTTGTTCCTTTTGAACGGTGGGTACAGTTTCATCCAGATTTGCATACACATTTGTACCTATAATACTCTGTTTTCTTGTAAAAGAATCCTGCATTCTTTTGTTTCTAACTATTGCTATTTCATTTTGGAGCCAACCTGTTTGCAATGTCTCCAGAATACCGCCGTTTGTTTCGATCTGCTGAAAGAACTCCCAAGCTTTTTCGGCCAATTCTGTGGTTAATTCTTCGATATACCAAGAGCCGCCTGCTGGATCGATAATATTTTTCAAATGGGCTTCTTCTTTTAAAATTAACTGTGTATTTCTCGAAATTCTTTCTGAAAAGGAATTCGAGCCAGTAATTTCATCAAAAGCACCAACATGCAAATATTGAATGCCTCCAATTACTGCTGCAAAAGCTTCATTGCCGGCACGCAGCAAGTTTACATGTGGATCATAAATGGTTTTTGTGAAAGTAGATGTTTCTGCAGCGATTTCCATTCCGCGGTTAGCGTTCCCAGCCCCATATGCTTCTGTTATTTTACTCCAGATGATTCGAGCTGCCCTGAGCTTAGCAATCTCCATAAAAAAGTTACTGCCAATTGAGAATTGAAAAATCATTTTAGGGAGAATTTCCTCAAGCTCCATACCACTTTCAAATAGCTGTTGGAGATAAAATACGCCTGTGGCTGCTGCAATTCCAAGTTCTTGAACAGCGTTTGCCCCGTTATTTTGATAGGTTGAAATATTGATTAGGATGGTTCGTAAATTTGGAAAAATTTCTGCTGCTGCCTTGATAGTTTCAGACCATGCTTGAAGATATTCTTCAGAAAGGATACCTTCTTCGCTAAAAAGTGAAATCGGGTCAGAACCAATATATCCGGAAATTTTTTCGTGATTTGCTCCAGATAATTTTGAGAGTAAGAATGCCTGCATACCTTTTGAATCAATGGCAATTGGATACTTTTCAGCCAAATCCATGAACAAACTAGAAATGTCAGCATCCGATTCAAATAGAGTTTTTGAAATTTCAAACGAAATGGCTGTTTGTCCTTTACTGACGGCAGATGTGAGTTTTTCTCTTAGTTCATTAATGGTTGAAAAAGAAGTCCGCTGGGCCACCTTCCAATCATTCTTTACATATCCAAGCGGATATGTGCCTCGTCTAAAATCCGATTCGCCCGGATACTCAGAGGGTGTTTTCTGATTTCCTTTGAAATAAAGCGGTTTCAAAACAATGTTTTCATATGTTGGGCTTTGCAAGGACTCAACCGATTTCCCTTTCAAAGATTCCTCGGCTTTTGTATTCCAATCAAGTTTTGTTTTTGAAGGAAAAGACTGATTGCGCAAATCTTCCAAACTTGACAACTCCCTCCTAGTAAATTTATAAATATTCAATTAATTCTATTTTATGGCACAAGCCCGTTACAAGCAATAAGAAAAGTACCGCCAGAAAACTGGCGGCATTTTTTAATATATGGAAGTTGTCGATTTTGATGTATTTTCGAGTATTTCTTTTACCCGCTGCAAGAAACGTCCGCAAACAAGTCCGTCTAAGACTCGATGGTCAAGGGACATACATAAATTCACCATATCACGTACGGCAATCATTCCATTATTCATGACTACCGGACGTTTTACAATAGATTCTACCTGTAGAATCGCAGCCTGCGGGTAATTGATGATCCCCATGGATTGAACAGAACCAAATGAACCGGTATTGTTGACGGTAAATGTTCCACCTTGCATATCCTCGGACTTTAGTTTTCCATTTCTAACTTTGACAGCAAGTTCGGAAATTTCACGGGCTATTCCTTTAATGGTTTTTTCGTCGGCCTGCTTAATAACAGGAACGTATAGTGCATCATCTGTTGCAACGGCAATCGAGATATTGATATCTTTCTTTTGAATAATTTTATCCCCTGCCCACATCGAGTTGATTTGTGGGAATTCCTTCAAGCCTTGAGCAACTGCTTTTACAAAGAAAGCAAAGAAGGTTAAATTGAAGCCCTCTTTTTTCTTGAACTCATCTTTAATGGAGTTGCGATACTCTACTAGATTCGTTGCATCAACCTCCATCATCGTCCAGGCATGCGGCGCCTCATGCTTACTGCGCAGCATGTTAGCCGCAATTGCTTTGCGAATCCCCGTAACCGGTATTTCAATGTCTCCAATCTCAACTGGCACATTTATGGAAGGTGCAGCCGGTTTTGGTGTAACGATCTGCTGACTTGCTTCAGGTTGAACCGTTTCCTTCAAAGCGGAAGGTTGGGTATCAGGAATTTTAGCATTTTCTACATTCGTTCCAGCTGTAGGAAGGTTTCCAGACTCAATCAATTTTTGCAAATCTTTTCTGGTAATTCTGCCGCCTGCACCTGTTCCTTGAACTTGAGTCAAGTCAATTCCATGCTCTTGAGAAAGCTTTAAGACTGCAGGTGAATATCGGCCAACATTTCCTTTATCTGCAGCTGTAACGGCTATATCTGTTGATTTTTTTTCTTGCACAGGAGCCGCTTTTGCTCCACCTTCAGTTTCGCTGCCCTCAATTTCAATCGTACAAATGATTTCACCAACAGACAATGTGTCGCCTTCCCCGGCAATCAGATCTTTAATCACCCCTGCAAATGAAGACGGGACCTCTGCATTTACCTTATCTGTCATAACTTCTGCAAGCGGATCATATTTATTTACCTTATCCCCAACAGAAACAAGCCATTTACTAATGGTACCCTCTGTAACACTTTCACCTAGTTGAGGCATTTTTATTTGTTCAACTCCCAATGCATGAAACCTCCTTAGTGCATTTACTACTGCGGATTATTATTCAGCTAAAAACTTGTACTTTAATATTCTGCTAATTCTCTCATTGCTTTTTCAACCTTATCGGGATTGATCATAAAGTATTTTTCCATTGTTGGTGCATACGGCATAGCCGGAATATCCGGTCCTGCTAAGCGTTTAATAGGTGCATCTAAATCGAATAAGCAATTTTCGGCAATAATGGCAGATACCTCACCCACGATACTGCCTTCTTTATTGTCCTCTGTTACGAGCAGAACCTTCCCAGTTTTTGAAGCCGCTTCAATAATCGCTTCTTTATCCAGCGGGTAAACGGTTCGTAAATCAAGAATATGGGTTGAAATTCCGTCCTTAGCCAGTTTTTCGGCTGCTTGGAGGGCAAAATGAACACACAGACCATAAGTAATGACCGTAATATCATCACCTTCACGCTTCACGTCAGCCTTCCCAATTGGAAGTGTGTAATCATCAGTCGGAACCTCCCCTTTAATCAAACGATAGGCTCGTTTATGTTCAAAGAAGATAACCGGGTCATTATCACGAATCGCTGCTTTTAATAACCCTTTCACATCATAAGGAGTTGATGGCATAACGATTTTTAATCCAGGTTGATTCGCAAATACTGCTTCAACCGATTGAGAATGATATAGTGCCCCATGGACACCGCCGCCATAGGGTGCCCGGATAACAATTGGGCAATTCCAATCATTATTTGACCGGTAGCGAATCTTTGCTGCTTCTGAAATAATTTGGTTTACCGCAGGCATGATAAAATCTGCAAACTGCATTTCTGCAATCGGACGCATACCATACATGGCTGCACCGATTCCAACACCAGCAATGGCTGATTCAGCAAGAGGTGTATCAATTACCCGCTCTTCCCCAAATTGTTCATACAATCCTTGTGTAGCCTTAAATACGCCACCTTTTTTCCCAACATCTTCCCCAAGAACAAACACCTTAGGGTCTCTTTCCATTTCTTCACGAATGGCCATTGTGACCGCATCTATATAAGAAATTACCGCCATGTTACGTCCCCCTTACATGTCCCCATAAACGTATTTCATTGCATCCTCAGGTGCAGCATACGGGGCATTTTCAGCGTAGTCTGTTGCCTCATTCACCAATTTCATTACTCGATCATTGATTTCTTTTTCCAAGTCATCATTCAAGACACCTGTTTCCTTTAAGTAAGCGCCAAATGTAATAATCGGATCCTGGGTTTTTGCTTTTGCCACTTCATCGGGCGCCCGGTAAGAACGGTCATCATCATCAGAGGAATGTGGTGTTAAACGATAGGAAATTGTTTCAATTAAGGTCGGACCATCGCCACGGCGGCCGCGGTCAGCAGCCTCTTTCACTACTTTATAGACCTCTAAAGGGTCATTCCCATTTACCGTGTATCCTGGCATACCATAGCCAATTGCACGATCTGAAACCTTCTCGCACGCTAATTGCTTTTCAATCGGAACGGAAATCGCATACTTATTATTTTCACACATAAAAATGACAGGAAGCTTGTGAACACCGGCAAAATTTGCTCCTTCATGAAAATCGCCTTGGTTGGATGAACCTTCACCAAATGTCACAAACGTAACTAGGTCTTTTCTTTCCATTTTTCCAGCCAAAGCAACTCCTACCGCATGCGGTACCTGTGTCGTAACGGGAGAGGAGCCTGTAACAATACGATTTTTCTTTTGACCAAAGTGTCCAGGCATTTGTCTTCCGCCTGAATTAGGGTCTTCCGCTTTTGCAAATCCTGAAAGCATAAGCTCCTTCGCCGTCATTCCAAATGTTAATACGACTCCCATATCCCGGTAATAGGGGAGTACATAATCTTTATCCTTATCAAGTGCAAATGCCGCCCCGACTTGAGCCGCTTCCTGACCTTGACAGGAAATAACAAATGGGATTTTGCCAGCGCGGTTCAATAACCACATCCGCTCATCAATACGGCGGGCTAAAACCATTGTTTCATAGATCTCTAAAACTTTTTCATCACTTAAACCTAATGCCTCATGTCGCTTTTCAGCCATAAAATTTGTTACCTCCCTATTGTTCGCATTGAAACCGAAATAGCGTAAGTTTAACCCGTATTAACGGGCAGTAAGACCCCCACTGATTGAAGTTTCACTTTATCCGTGAAGTGCTCTGCCATCAACTGCAAGTGCCGCTTCCCCAATTGCTTCTGAAAGGGTTGGGTGAGGATGGATGGTGTGGGCCACTTCCCATGGTGTTGCATTTAATACCATTGCAAGTCCAGCTTCTGAAATCATATCGGTAACATGAGGACCAATCATGTGCACTCCTAAAAGATCATTGGTCTCATCATCGGCCACAATTTTCACAAATCCATCCGATTCACCGAAAACGAGTGCTTTACCAATGGCACGGAATGAAAATTTGCCCACTTTCACTTTATGCCCTCTACTTTCCGCTTGCTCCTCGGTAATACCAACACTAGAAACCTCTGGATTACTATAAATACATTTTGATATTAAGTTATAATCGATTGGTGAAGGATCCTTTCCTGCTATATGCTCAACTGCAACGATCCCTTCATGTGATGCAACATGGGCTAGCTGCAATCCGCCAATAACATCTCCGATAGCGTAAATATGGGATTCCTTTGTTTGATAAAATTCATTCGTGACAATATTTCCTTTTTCAAGCTGAATCTCAGTATTTTCAAGCCCGATCCCTTCCGTATTCGCTTGACGTCCAACAGAAACAAGCAGTTTTTCCGCCTTAAATTCTTTTAAACTGCCTTTTACTTCTGCAGAGATTGCTATTTCTTCACCTTTTACAATCGTTTCCGGAAGAACCTTGGCACTCGTAATAATCTTAATTCCTTTTTTCTTCATTAACCGTTGCATTTCTTTTGAAATGTCTTTATCTTCTGTAGGGATAATCCGGTCTGCGTACTCAATTACTGTAATTTCTACCCCAAAATCTGAAAGCAGTGAGGCCCATTCAATACCAATTACTCCACCGCCAACAATGATAATAGAGGATGGCAGGTTTTCCAGCTCTAATGCTTCATCGGATGATATTACCTGGTTTCCATCAATCTCAAGACCTGGAAGGGTTCTTGGTCTTGAGCCGGTAGCAACAATTACATTTTTGGGGATGAGCATTTCATTTTCTTCACCGTTATTCATTTCAACAGAGATGGTACCCGGCATTGGTGAAAAGATGGAAGGACCTAAAATCCGGCCTAATCCTTCAAAAACATCGATTTTCCCTTGTTTCATTAAGTGCTGTACCCCTTTATGAAGGGTATCGATGATTTTCGTTTTTCTTTCTTGAACTTTAGTAAAATTAAAAGTTACTTCACCAGTCATTACGCCAAAATCTTCACTATGTTTAGAAGTGGCATATACTTCTGCACTTCTAAGCAGTGCTTTGCTTGGAATACAGCCTTTATGTAAGCATGTTCCGCCAAGTTTTCCTTTTTCCACAATTGCTGTTTTTAAACCAAGCTGTGAGGCACGGATTGCAGCAACATATCCACCAGTGCCACCCCCGAGAATAACTAAATCATACTCAAGTGCCATTTTATTTCCTCCCCAACTACTTAAATTTTTGCAATTTTAAAAGAACCTGGATATAGTTTTACCTCTTCTTCGCTACGCAAGATTCGAAGGGCTCCTTCAGCCAATGCTTGAAGTTCATTTTCCCCAGGATGGACGATACAATCTGCAATCCAGTTCACTCTATTGGTGATAGATCGGACAAAATCCTTTCCATAAGCAAGACCGCCTGTTAAAACGATTGCATCTACCTTACCCGAAAGAACAGCACTTGCAGCACCAATTTCTTTTGCCACTTGATAGGCCATTGCTTCATATACAAGCTTTGCTTCTTGATTACCTGCTTTAATCATTTCTTCAACCTTCACTGCGTTATTTGTGCCGAGGTAACCGACAAGACCTCCTTGTCCCACCAGCATTTTCATGATTTCTTCCCGGTAGTACTCGCCAGAAAACGCAAGAGAAATTAAATCTCCGGCAGGAACAGTTCCAGCACGTTCTGGGCTAAAGGGACCGTCACCGTGCAGGCCATTATTAACATCAATAACCTTACCTCGTTTATGGGCTCCGACGGTAATTCCGCCACCCATATGGGTTATAATTAAGTTTAATTCTGAGTACTTTTTCCCTAATTCCTTTGCCACTCTTCTTGCAACAGCCTTTTGATTTAACGCATGAAAAATACTTTTTCGTTCAATTAACGAGAAGCCGGATATTCTTGCAATCGGGTCAAGTTCATCGACAACTACTGGGTCCACAATATAGGACGGGATATTAAGACCAGATGCTATTTCATATGCTATTATACCACCTAAATTCGAAGCATGTTGTCCAGAATACCCATTTCGCAAATCTGTCAACATTTTGTCATTAACTGCATACGTTCCACCTTCTATCGGACGCAGCAATCCCCCTCGTCCACAAACCGCAGACAATTTGGAAATATTGATACCTTCTTGGTCCAATGTTTTTAAGATGGTGTTTTTCCTAAATTCATATTGATCAATAATGTTTGGGTAAGTATTTATTTTTTCAGACTCGTGACGAATCGTTTTTTCCAGTATGGAAATTTCATTATCGAAAACCCCTATCTTGGTAGAAGTCGAGCCTGGGTTGATGACGAGTATTCGATATTCTCTTTCTTGCACGTTTTGACCCCCAATTTGGTTTATCGATAGCTAAGACGGTAACTTTAAAGGTTTTTCCGTCGATTAACCTCCATTTATTAAACTAAGGATTGTTCAATAATTAAGTGGTCATTTACTTAAGTAATTTCTAAAATTAACAGATTTTAAACAAAATGAGGTTAATCACTACCTAGGAAAGCGCTGAATTTACATTCAGCGCTCTGCCTTTGATTATTTCTACGAATTATTGCCGCTTTTTATTTTCTACGACTTAAAATATGATGTCCATTTTGGAGGAATTGACTGCGAGAATTGCGCATTCTTTCAATTCGTTCCTCAACCATGCGGTCTGCTGCCACATAGGTTGGAACGCCATCGCGTTTTGAAATTTCAATAATTTTCTCTATACTTGTGTAAAGCTGTTCAACCTTTTTCAATGCACGATCATGATTATATCCATAAAGCTCATCCGCGACATTGATTACACCGCCGGCATTGATGACATAATCTGGAGCGTAGACAATCCCCATCTCATGGATAATATCTCCATGCCTTGTATCTTTTAATTGATTATTCGCTGATCCGGCGATTACCTTTGCTTTTAGCTGCGGGATTGTATCATCGTTGATCGTAGCTCCAAGTGCACATGGAGCATAAATATCACATTCTACTCCGTAAATTTCATTAGGGTCAACAGCACGTGCGCCGAAATCTTCTACAGCACGCCCGACCGCTTCCTTGTTAATATCGGTAACAATCAGCTGTGCTCCTTCTTCATGCAGATATTTGCAAAGTGTATAAGCAACATTCCCAACGCCTTGGACGGCTACTACTTTCCCTTCTAATGAGTCAGTACCAAATGCTTCTTTGGCTGCCGCTTTCATCCCTAGGTAAACACCATACGCGGTTACAGGAGATGGATTTCCTGATGAACCGAATGCCGGTGAAATCCCTGTTACATAGTCCGTTTCTTCATGGATTAAATCCATATCTGCTACGGTGGTACCTACATCTTCGGCTGTAATATATCTTCCGTTTAGTCCTTGAATGTAACGTCCAAAAGCACGGAACATTTCTTCATTTTTATCCTTACGAGGATCACCAATGATTACCGTTTTACCACCGCCAAGATTTAGACCTGCCGCAGCATTCTTATAGGTCATGCCTTTAGCCAATCTTAATGCATCTTCAATCGCTGCTTCTTCAGACTCATAAGTCCACATACGTGTGCCGCCCAATGCTGGTCCTAAAGTTGTATCATGAATCGCAATAATTGCTTTTAAACCTGAAGATTTATCCTGACAGAATACTAATTGCTCATAATCATATTTTTCTAAATACTTGAAAATTTCCATATTATTATTCCTCCTCAATATTGAAAAAAACTAGTTTGCCACAGAGCATAATGCTAATGCAAGAGAATATAACTTGCTCTCAGCGGAGTCGGCTCTGGAGGTTAACACAATCGGTGCTTTTGCCCCGGCAATGACGGCTCCAACTTTAGCATTTGCAAAATAAACTAATGATTTATACAATGCGTTTCCAACCTCGATGGCAGGAACGACTAATATATCGGCTTTACCCGCTACTTCACTTTTGATGCCCTTATGCTCGGCAGCTATGACTGAAACAGCATTATCCAATGCAAGCGGACCGTCAACGATGCAGCCGGTAATTTGCCCCCGCCTGTTCATCACAGTTAATGCTGCGGCATCAACTGTTGCCCCCATAGCAGGATTAACCACTTCAACGGCAGCAATCAGAGCTACCTTTGGTGTTTCAATACCAATCCCTTTAGCAATCGCAACAGCATTTTTTATGATTTGCGCCTTTTGCTCCAGATCTGGGGAAATGTTCATTCCCGAGTCGGTTACGATTGTAAAACGGTCCCGATTAGGGATTTCAAACACAGCAACATGCGAAAGAATGTTGCCAGTTCTTAAACCGTATTCCTTATTCAGCACTGACTTTAGAAGAACATTCGTCGGGATATTCCCCTTCATTAACACATCTGCTTCGTTATTTGAAACCGCTTTAACGGCTAATTCGGCAGCCATTTCATTTGTGTCTGCATGAACGATCCTGAGGCTCTTGTCCGGATTTATTTTGTGTTGCTCAGCCTCAATCATACGATGAATTCTTTCCTGGTTTCCGAATAAAATAAAATTAGCAAGATTTCGTTTGATTGCATCCATAACTGCTTCCATTACAACGAAATCCTCCGCAACAGCGACAGCAACAGTATTCTTTTTAAGTTGGGTTGCTCTGTCAATTAGTGAATCCAGCAACAAGTTGTCATCAACCCTTCCATAGCAAAATCAAATTCCGATAAAATAATTTGCAAGATTCATGCCAATATAAAAATATTGAAAGCGCTTTATTTAACCCTCTTTCCATCTGCAATATTTTTCATACCATGAAATTTATTGCGTGCTATTATTTTCAAGTTTATATTTATCGAGTTTATAATATAAATTTCGAACAGATAAACCAAGCGTTTTTGCTGTTAACGTTTTGTTACCCTTTAATCGATTGAGTGTGTTACGAATAATCTTTGTTTCATACTCTTCGACCATTGCTGATAAGGACCGGTCTTGAAAATCTATATTCTCTAAAGTCCCAAATTCCCTGCTAATAGATTTATTATTATTAAGTTCCGGCAGGTGTTTTACATCAATATAGGATTCGTTAAATTTCATAAAAATAATAGCACGCCCGAGGATATTTTCTAGTTCTCTTACATTTCCCGGCCAATCATACACCACTAGGCCCGCCATTGCAGCCTGTGTAACTCCTTCAACATTACGTCCATAATCACGATTAATTTTTTGAATAAGCCGATCACATAATAAGGGAATTTCTTCTTTTCTTCTTTTAAGCGGGGGAATATGTATTGGCATTCGATTCAAACGATAATATAAGTCTTCCCTAAAAGTCCCCTTAGAAATCCCTTTTTCAAGGTTCACATTGGTTGCAGCGATGACTCGGACATTGATCGCAACAGGCTTCGTTCCGCCAACGCGGACGATTTCATTTTCCTGCAAAACCCGGAGTAGTTTTGCCTGAGTGTTTGCCGGAAGTTCACCAATTTCATCAAGAAAAATGCTTCCGTTGTTTGCTTCCTCGAAGAACCCTGTTTTCCCGCCCCTTCTTGCACCGGAAAATGCACCTTCCTCATAACCGAACAATTCACTTTCTAACAATGATTCCGAAATGGCTGCACAATTGACACGAATAAATTTGTTGAATTTTCTGTCACTTGCATTGTGGATCGCATGGGCAAATAATTCTTTTCCAGTTCCGGATTCACCTCGAAGAAGCACGGTAGCAGGAGTTTTGGCCCCGAGTTTGGCCTGCTCAATCGCCAACAGCATTTCCTCTGACTTTCCGATAATATCTTCGAAGGTGTATTTTGCTTCAAGCGTTCGGATAATTTGCCGGGCACGGTGCAACTCCCTGCTCAACGATTTAATTTCTGACATATCGTGGATAACACCCACACTGCCCTTAAGTTTTCCCTTTACAATAATCGGTGCAACATTAACGATTACTTCCTTCTTGCTGGGCCCGACCCTCATAGCGACACCACGAACGGCTCTTCTTGTCTGCAAAACCTTCATATGCATACTTTCACCTTCTGAGATATCGGTCGTCGCAGGCTGTCCAATTACTTGCTCATCTGTCAGCCCGGTTATGCGGGTATAGGCCCGATTAATTAGAATGCCTCGGCCATCTTCATCTACAACGGAAATAGCTTCATCACTGGATTGGATAATGGCTTGCAGCATTGTTTGAATTTCTTTTAAATTGGTAATTTCTTCTGCTAAATTAACAACTTCCGTGATATCTTTAAATACAGCAAAAGCACCGATGAGTGTGCCGTTTTCTTCAATAATCGGAATTCTTGTTGTAATTATTTTTCGGCCATTGCCCAAAACCATTTCCTGGTTAGCTTCAATTCTTCTCGTCTCTAATATAAGTGGGAGCCTGCTCTCTGGTATCACCTCACAGACATATTTTCCAATCGCATCCTCTTTTTTTACTCCCATCATTTCTTCCGCACGGCGATTAAATAGAATAACCATGCCATTTTTATCAATTACTGCCATTCCATCATTCGTGGAGTTGAAGATCAACTCTTGCTGATAGGACTCGTTTTGATGCCTTTTTATCAGATCTTCCTTTTCTTCCATCAGTTTGGATACAAGGAAGGCAACACTTCCGGGAATTAAAATCGTCCCACTTGGTTTTGCCCTCCTTAATTCTTGAAATGCTTTCTCATCACCGGTAACCTCGATAATGATATCGATGTTTTCAGATAAAAAGGGCTGCCAGTCTGTTCCCGTATGAATGCCTTCTTTTTGAGCCAATCGGATACCAGGTGCATCTTTATTACGGTCAACAACCGCTCTAACATTTAAAACCTCCGTTTCTTTTAAAATTTTTAAAATCGCCGTTCCACCTTTTCCGGCACCGACAATCATTACATTTTGCATTTCTTAGCCTCCATTCTTAAAATCAGGAAACTTTTTTCATACACATATAGTGAAAACATGCAAATTTTTTCATGTTTTATTGTATAGTGAATTGTTCATCTTGACAAATATATTCATTGTACTATTATTTTCGTGAGAAGCTTTTTATTTTCAATATATTCGGAAGGAATTTTTTATGCAGCGGATTATTGCACTGATTATATTATTGATTCCGGGTTTCTTGGCTGCATTTGGCATTAAATTAATGCGTGATATGACCTTTGGAATTCTTCAGCCGCCAATTCCCTATTTATCGCTTCAATTTTTAATCGGACTCCTATTCTTTCTTGGCGGTTTGGGATTTGTTGCAGGTTTTATTTTCCATCGTGACCGCAAAAGAAATAAAGTTCAACAACGTTTCAGAGATCCGGGAAAACCACGGTCTAATGGCAGTAAAGAATCTAATTAAAAAGAGACCGCTTAGGGTCTCTTTTCATACTGTTTTCTTATTCGCAATGCCTTAACAGGGTCATCGGTAATCACGGATGTACAGTTAATTTTAAATAACCGATGAAGATCGGCTTCATTATTTACGGTATAAGGTCTTACAGCAATTTCATTTTCCATTGTCTTTGTAATGATTTCATCACTAAGGGTTGCATACTTAGGATGGATTCCTTTTGCTCTGATGGATTGTGCGTACACCCAAGGCATAAATAATCCCTCTAAAAAGAGCGGGGCCGTTTCAATTTCCGGTGCTAGTCTGTAACAATGAACAATACTATAATGATTAAAAGAGGAAATAATGATTCTGTCCGATAGCCTGTAATTTTGGACGAGTTTGATTACTTTTTCCTCCATACCTTCGTAGGCAAAAAGACCATTTTTTAATTCGATATTACATAGCAAAGTATTGGTTTGCATCCACTCAAGAACTTCGATTAAAGATGGAATGATCTCTTTTTTTAAACCCTTTTTATTGGCATTCAGCTTGCGAATATCTTTAAATAAATAATCTTTAACAAACCCGTTTCCGCTTGTGGTCCGGTTCACCTTTTCATCGTGGATGACAACGAGTTCACCATCTTTTGTCAATTGAACATCAAGTTCTAACCCATCCGCTCCTGCCTTTTCTGCTTCATAAAAGGCACTCATGGTATTTTCAGCGAATAAGGAGGAATAACCACGGTGAGCAAAAATTTCTGTCATGCCGTCACTTCCTAACTACTTATTAAAATGGAGGAATTTTATATGAAACCTTTACAAATAACCCCTGAAACAGCGATTAAACTTTCGGAAAAATTAAATGTTCCGATTGAGCAAATTATGCATATGCCGCAGCATATTTTAATACAAAAATTAATGGAATTGGACAAGGAGCAAAAAAAGTAATTTTTAATCTACAGTCCTATCATATGCATCAAATTTTTTGATAACCACCTATTAAAAACGAAAAAGCCTTCATTTCCCAAAAAAAATGAAGGCTTTTTATTATTCTTTTCAAGAAGCCATGTGCTCTAAGCGGAGTTTATCAGCTACCATGGCAATAAATTCAGAGTTCGTTGGTTTTGCTTTTGACATACTGACAGTATAGCCAAAAAGGGAGGAAATCGAGTCGATGTTTCCACGGCTCCAAGCCACTTCAATGGCATGACGAATCGCACGCTCAACACGGCTGGCAGTCGTGTTATATTTTTTCGCAATATCCGGATACAATACCTTTGTAATCGATCCTAAAAGTTCAATGTCATTATAAACCATAGAAATGGCTTCACGTAAATACAAATACCCTTTAATATGGGCAGGAACTCCAATTTCATGGATAATGCTCGTAATACTGGCGTCCAGGTTCTTTGGCTTTTGCTCCGTTTGCACACGGTAGGCTGGTGCAGGAGGTGCTTTCCTTGTCATCGATGCACTTCTGCCGCTAACCTGACGAATGTGGTTTCCTAGGTTTTCCATATCAAAAGGCTTTAAAATAAAATAAGATGCCCCGAGTTCAACGGCCTTCTTGGTAACATCCTCCTGACCAAATGCAGTTAACATAATAACGTTTGGCAAGGCACCTTTCTTCAAATCACGAAGGCGTTCTAAAACAGCTAGCCCATCCAAATGAGGCATAATAATATCTAATACAAGTACATCAGGATCCACAGACCCCAACAAATCTAAACATTCTTGACCATTATGTGCAATCCCTGCAACTTCCATGTCTTCTTGGGATGAAATATACTCCTCTAATAATCCAACTAATTCCCTATTATCATCAACGACGCACACCTTTATTTTCTTCAACACCGTATTCCTCCTCAAATCCATTTGGTCGGTTCCATCAGTAGTCTCTATTTTCTATTGTAAATTAGAAATTCGACAATGCAACTAAAATTCCTTTCATTTTTTTAACATTTCTTAAAATAGTGATAAAATCTTAGTTTTTCTTAGCTTTTCTCTTATTTTCGACGAATTTCGCTTTTTTTGTCGAAAAATCTTTAAATACGTAAAAAACAAATAGGCGAAACCGCCTATTTGTTTCCGCTTTTCGATTTTAACTTGCCTTCTCCTTCGGTGTATCATATATGTTAATTCCTGCTTCATCCAGCATCCATTCTATATGCACTCCGTAGCCTGATGTAGGATCGTTTACAAAAACATGGGTTACAGCACCGACAAGCTTACCATCCTGAATGATTGGACTACCGCTCATCCCTTGAACAATACCGCCTGTTTTTTCAAGAAGTTTTGGATCGGTTACTTTTATGACCATGCCTTTAGTTGCTGGAAACTTTTGCGGAATTGTGTTCACAATTTCAATATCAAATTCTTCAACCTGATCATTGTTTACGACTGTCAAAATTTTAGCAGGTCCTTCTTTTACTTGATTGGATAAAGCAATCGGCAATGGCTTATCCATTATACCATTTTTCAACGATTTATTTAATTTCCCAAATATTCCAAACGGACTATTCTTTTGTATATTCCCAACAATTTCATGATCGGAGGAAAAACGCGCAAGTTTTTCTCCAGGGTCTCCATTACTTCCTTTTTCAATCGATGTAACCGTAGAGCGGACAATTTGACCGTCTTCCACCACGATTGGCTTTTTCGTATCCATATCTGAAATCACATGCCCTAAAGCACCATACTTTTTGGAATCCGGATGAACAAATGTCATCGTTCCAATTCCTGCCGCTGAGTCCCTAATATATAAACCCAGTTTATAACTGTTTTCTCCTTTATCCTTTAATGGGGTGAGTTTTGTGGTAAATTTACCGCTTTCACGACTGATTACCATATTTAAAGCTTTACCATTTTCTCCTGCATCCTGCACGAATGGTGCAACATCTGTCATTTTTTCAATTTTTGTCCCGTTAATTTTTGTGATAATATCTCCAACTTCAATACCAGCCATTTCACCAGGAGATTTTTTCCCATTTAACGTATTGACTAAATGATGCCCGACCACTAAGACACCAACTGTATTTAATTTCACGCCAATGGACTGACCGCCTGGAATTACTCGAAAATCCTTTAAAACCTTTACATCGACCTTTTTAATGGGGATTCCCGCAAATTCTAAAAGCATTTCATTACTGCCATTTTCTTTTGCCTTTAAAGAAACTGAATGTTTATTCTGTGCAAGTGTAATACTTGAATTGTGAGAAACTAAAGCGGCTGACACCGGAGCAGCCTTTTGAAAATTATAATCTTGCCCTTCAAAGACCGTGATGGTCTTTGGTATTTCGAGGTATTGTTTAAGTGGTTGATTGAAAATAAAACTGATTAATGAAACAAGGAGAATTCCACCAATGATTTTTCTAATTATTTCTAATTTCAAATTTTTCACTCTCCTCGCTTCTTGTCCACAACTTCGAAATGGCTACATCTATAATTTTGCCTCGTTGACAATCATTTATAACCGTCCTTCAATATAAAAAAGCTCCCCCTATTGGGAAGCTTTTCAATTTTTTTTATTTTCTGCTGCAAGAAGCAATAATTCCTCAGCATGTTTCTTTGTGAGATCGGTGATTTCAACTCCGGAAATCATCCTGCCGATTTCTTTTATTTTTTCTTCGGCTTTAAGCGGAGCCACAGATGTCTTAGTTCTACCACCTTTAGTAACCTTCGAAATAAACAAATGGGTGTCAGCCATGGCAGCAACCTGCGGTAAGTGGGAGATACATAAAACTTGCGACGTATACGCGACTTTATAAATTTTTTCCGCAATCGCCTGTGCAACCCTGCCGCTAACTCCTGTATCGACTTCATCAAAGATAATCGATGTGACGCCTTGATGTTTTGAAAAGATACTTTTTAAGGCAAGCATAATTCGTGAAAGTTCGCCCCCGGAGGCAATTTTGGATAATGGTTTAAGTGGTTCTCCAGGATTTGTTGAAAGATAAAATTCGATATGGTCGACACCATTTTTTGCAAAATGGTTCATATCCTTCTCAAAACGAATTTCAAAAATCGTTTTTGCCATATATAAATCCTTTAGTTCTTTATGTATAAGCTTTGTCAGCTTATCTGCATACTTTTTACGCAGCTCAGTCAATTGCTTTGCTTCAAGAAGTAAATCTTTTTGGATGGAAGCTAATTCTTTTTCTAACTGATTAATATGTGTTTCTTTATTTTGCAATGTTTCAATTTCTTCTTCAATTTTCGCCATATATTCTAAAATTTCCTGAATCGTTTTTCCATACTTTCGTTTTAACTGATTCATTTCATTCAATCTGTCTTCGATTTCATTTAATCTTTGCGGATCGTATTCCAATGCATCCAATTCATTTCTTAATGTACGTGCAGCATCCTCAAGCTGATAGAAGCTGTTTGAAACCGTCTCATATAAATCTTTATATTCTGTGTCGAGCCCTGCTGCATCCTCCAGATGCCCCATCACCATACTAATCCAGTCCAAACCCTTTTGTTCACCACTTAAGGCGGTATAACTGGATTGAACGGCTTCAAAAACCCGTTCAAAGTTTCCAAGCTTCCGTTTTTCCTCAAATAGTTCATCATCTTCATGAAGCTTTAAATTGGCATTCTGAATTTCATTGAATTGGAATTGTATTAAATCTAGTCGATGTGCTGCCTGCTGTTCATTTTCGCTTAAAGCTTTAAGTTTTTGTAATGTATGTTCATAGCGATGGAATACTTCCTGATATTCACGGAGTGAAGAAATGATTTCTTCAGAACCGAACTGATCAAGTAATGATAAATGCTTGGTTTCATCCATTAATTCTTGGTGCTCATGCTGCCCATGAATATCAATCAATGTCGAACCAATCTCTCTTAAAGTAGAAATAGTCACAAGCTTCCCATTTATTCTGCAAACGCTTTTTCCTGAACGGGAAATATCCCGTCGCAAAACAATCATCCCTTCTTCAATATCAATCCCAAATTCCATTGCCTTTAGATAGCATGGGTGTCCTTCATGATCTAACTGAAAAAGGCCTTCAATTTCAGCTTTTTCTTCACCGTGCCGTACGAATTCTGCAGAACCTCTCCCGCCAACCAATAAATGAATCGCATCAATAATGATGGATTTACCTGCTCCCGTCTCACCAGTTAACACCGTCAAGCCTTTTTCAAAAGAAATGGAAAGAGCTTCGATAATGGCGAAGTTTTTTATCGATAATTCTGATAACAAGGAACATTCCCCCAATTAAAGCATGTCAAGAAACCTGTTTGTAATGATTTCGGTTTGTTCAGGTGTTCGGCAAATAATTAAAATGGTATCATCTCCACAGATGGTTCCCAGCACCTCATCCCAATCAAGATTATCTAGAAGAGCTCCAATTGCCATAGCGTTTCCGGGTAAACATTTCATTACAAGTAAATGACCTGCTGAGTCAATCCGGATAAAAGCATCCATTAAGGATCTTTTTAGTTTTTGCAATGGATTAAATCGTTGATCTGCAGGAAGACTGTATTTGTATCGGCCATCAAGCAAAGGGACCTTCACAAGGTGCAATTCTTTTATATCACGAGAAACAGTAGCTTGTGTCACATTGACACCCGCATTTCTTAGTTCGTCCACTAAATCATCCTGTGTTTCAATATCATTATTGGCAATAATTTCTCTTATTTTAATATGGCGCTGACCTTTATTCATAATTTTTCACCTCGTAAACAGTAAAAACCATTTAAATATTATGTTCAAAAATGTCGCTTCTACCCTTATGTTAGCCGATTTTGCGTTGATTGTCATTTTTTTTCCCAAAACAGAAGGATAAGCAATTTTGCCTATCCTTCGTTTGATTGCTTTGTATGAAATTCCTGATGAGCTTGTTTCACAACCTCAGAAGGATCAAAAGGCAATAAGTTTTGTCCTTTGTCTTCCTCTCCTGTCCAGGAAAGGTGGAGCAGGAATTCAATATTTCCATCTCCCCCGGTGATGGGGGAAAAAGATAAATTTTTCACTTGATATCCTTGCCCAAGAGAAAAATCGATAATTTTTGTAACAACCTGTAAATGCACCTTATCATCGCGGACAATTCCTTTTTTGCCAACTTGCTCCCGGCCTGCCTCAAATTGCGGTTTCACAAGAGCAATAATATCGCTATCAGGAACTAATAACGTTTTTAGCACTGGTAAAATTAAGGTTAATGAAATAAATGATACATCAATGGTTGCAAAATTTGGCATTCCTGCTATTAAATCGGCGGGAGTAACATAACGAAAATTTGTTCTCTCCATTACGACCACACGTTCATCCTGTCGGAGCTTCCAAGCCAGTTGGTTATAACCAACATCCAAGGCATAGGACATTTTTGCTCCGTTTTGCAGAGCACAATCGGTAAATCCCCCTGTAGATGAACCAATATCTAATAAAATCTTATCAGCAACCGATACATCAAATATTTTCAGGGCTTTTTCAAGCTTCAATCCTCCGCGGCTGACATAAGGAATAACGTTCCCTTTAACCGTAAGAGGTATGTCCGTTTTTACTTTTTCTCCAGGTTTATCTAAGCGTTCTTCCTTTGTATAAACCAGACCGGCCATAATGGCTCTTTTTGCTTTTTCCCGTGTTTCAATAAGTCCTCTTTCGACCAGTAAAACATCTAATCGTTCTTTATTTTTCATAATTTAAGCCCTTTGTTGTTTTTTTCGTGCAAGAATCGTTAATCTTTTAACGACTTCCTTAGTGGTCATACCTATTTCCTCAAGCAGGGAACCAACATCACCATGTTCAATAAATCGATCCGGAATTCCTATTCTGTCAATTACCTGATTGTAATAACCATGGTCATGGGCAAATTCAAGTACTGCACTGCCAAAACCACCTTGAATTACAGCTTCTTCTATTGTTAATAGCGGTATATTTTTATCTAAAAAATGAGTCAGCATCTTTTCATCAAGTGGTTTTATAAATCTTGCATTTACTACTTTAACTGAAATTCCCTGCTTTTTGAGAATCTCCGCTGCCTCCATTGCCATTGGTATGGTCGTGCCAAAGGTTAAAATGGCAGCATCATCGCCTTCCCTTAGGACCTCCCATGTTCCAATCGGGATATTTTTTAATTGTTCATCCATCGGTACACCGAGCCCATTTCCACGCGGGAACCTCATTGCGATTGGACCATTATCATAATTAAGTGCTGTATAAACCATATGCTGGCCTTCATTTTCATCCTTCGGCATCATTAAAACAATGTTCGGAACATGTCTTAAAAAGGCAATATCGAAGACACCTTGATGAGTTTCCCCGTCGGCACCTACAAGACCGGCACGATCAATTCCGATGAAAACATTCAAATTCTGGCGGCAAATATCATGGATCACCTGATCATAGGCACGCTGCAGAAAGGTCGAATAGATGGCTAAAAAAGGCTTCATATTTTGAGTTGCCAAGCCTGCAGCAACAGTTGCAGCATGCTGTTCTGCGATACCCACATCATACATCCGTTCAGGGAATTCACTTGCAAATCCCTCCAGTTTAGACCCCACTGGCATTGCCGGGGTAATGGCAACAATTCTATCATCTTGCCGTGCAAGCTTCCGAACCGTTTCACTGACCAAACTGCTCCACGCTGGCGGTGCTTTGTCCGGTTTAACAAACGCCCCCGTATCCATTTTATAGGGTCCAGTCCCATGCCAAGTCCCTTTTTTATCTCGTTCTGCAGGGGTATATCCTTTCCCTTTTTTCGTAATAACATGGAGAAGAACAGGACCCTCTGTTTTTTTGGCATAACTAAGATTCTCAAACAAGTTCTCAAAGCTATGGCCATCAACCGGACCAAGATAGGTAAAGCCCAGTTCTTCAAAAAACACCCCAGATACAAGCAAATATTTTAAACTGTCTTTAATCCTTTCTGCAGTAGCTGCGAGTACACCACCAACAGCAGGAATTTTTTTCAATAATCCTTCAAGTTCATCCTTAGCCCATTGATATTTTCCTGCTGTGCGTAATTGCCCAAGGATATTGTGAAGAGCACCCACATTCGGAGCAATGGACATTTCATTATCATTCAAAATGACAATCATGTCTTTCTTTTCATGACCAATATGATTTAAAGCCTCTAAGGCCATACCGCCCGTCAAGGCGCCGTCCCCAATCACTGGTACTACAAACGATTTTTCCTTTTTTAAATCGCGCGCAATGGCCATACCCATCGCAGCAGAAAGAGAGGTCGAACTATGCCCGGTTTCCCATACATCATGTTCACTTTCTACCCGCTTAGGAAAACCGCATAATCCTTTAAATTGTCTTAATGTATCAAAATCACATGCTCTGCCGGTTAAAATTTTATGAACATAGGACTGATGTCCGACATCCCAAATAATTTTATCTTTCGGACTATTGAAACATTTGTGTAATGCAATCGTTAATTCAACTACACCTAAATTCGGTCCAATATGGCCTCCCGTAACAGACAGCTTTTCAATCAAGAATTGGCGAATTTCTTGACTCAAAACCTCCAATTCTTTATTTGACATCCTTTTTAAAAAGGAAGGGTCTTTAATTGATAACAGATCCATTTGGGACCACTCACTTTCATCCTTTTTCTATCTAAACATTTTGTAAGGTATTGTTTTTCGCTTAAATTTCCTCTATTAAAAAATAGCCGCTAACACACAAGTGATAACGGCATTGTCAACGTTTTCATCATTAAAACACATTATATCATAACGAAATGAATGCCTCAAATACCTATTACGACTCACGCTAATGCCTCGCGCCTCTGCTTCTTAATGGTCTCTGGAAGCCACTAAATCGGTTATTTCCAAAAGGAGGGTTGTATTCAGACCCGTTTGTGCTAAGTAACGCTTAGACTCGTCAATATGATGACGTAATGCCCTTTTAGCCCCGTCCATTGTTAGTAACTGAGGATATGTACTTTTATGATTGGATGTATCACTTCCGACAGGTTTGCCTAATAATTCCGGGTTTCCTTCCAAGTCTAGAATATCGTCCTGTATTTGAAACGCCAATCCAAGATGATGGGCAAAGGCTCTCAAATTTTCCAATTGATCCTCATCTGCTTGTGCAAGTAATGCACCGGCATGAACGCTGAATCCTAAAAGCTTTCCTGTTTTATGAATATGTATATACTCCAGTTCTTCCAAAGAGAGTTCTTTATTTTCCCCTTCCATATCGGCCACTTGACCGCCTACCATGCCT
Source organism: Neobacillus niacini (assembly GCF_031456445.1). Lineage (GTDB taxonomy): Bacteria > Bacillota > Bacilli > Bacillales > Cytobacillaceae > Neobacillus > Neobacillus niacini_I. The sequence continues at coordinate 155,340 of NZ_JAVDUQ010000003.1, forward strand.
TCCGCTCCAGCCGCTTTCGCAAATTCCGTCACCAATTTTAATTTTGTATCTGAACCTGCCGCATCATTTGGAATCATCCCCATCACTTCAAAGCTATAGGTTAAAAGGGCATCACCGGCTAAAATCGCGATTGCCTCACCAAAAACCTTGTGATTGGTAAGTTTCCCGCGCCTGTAATCATCATCATCCATACTAGGCAGGTCATCATGGATTAATGAATAAGTATGGACCATTTCGACAGCAGCTGCAGCCAGAAGACCTTTTTTCGGGTCAATGCCAAAGGCAGCCAATGTTGCAAAAAGTAATAAGGGGCGAATTCGCTTTCCTCCAGCTTCAAGGGAATAGTGCATCGCTTTTTTTATGATCGGAGGTGCTTCAAGCCGGTCAACCAATTTGCACAGCTCCGCTTCAAGCAGTTGTTTATATTCAAATGCAAATGCATCGAGTAACCGATTTCCCAAAATCTATTCCTCCTCTTTGATTGAAAAGCTTTCCGTTCGTCCATCCTCCGTGATGATTTGCGTTAACTGCTCTTCAACATTTTTTAATTTGTCATGGCATAACTTAGAAAGTTCCATTCCTTGTTTATAAATAAGAATAGCTTCCTCTAATGGAACATCTCCTTCTTCAAGCCTATCCACAATTTGCTCTAATTTATTCATTGCTTCCTCAAAGGAAATTTGTTTTTCATCCGTCACTTTTTTCACTCTCCTTTTTATCCTCAACCTTGCAAACTAAGCTGCCGTCCGTTAATTGGATTTGGATTAATTCATCCTTTACTACATGATGAACACTTTTTATAAGCCGGTTGTCATCCGTATAAACAAGACTGTAACCCCGTTCCATTATTTTTAAAGGACTTAAAGCATTTAACGTGGAAAGGATTCGAGCAAATTCGGTCTGTTTTTTCGTTAAAATTTGCAGGATTGACCGATTCATTTCTTTTTGTGTCTGGTTAAATTGTTTTTCCGCCTCAAGTAATAATACTTTCGGAGATTTTAATTGCAGTCTCTTATTAAGCGTTTCGTATTGTCCTGTTTTTAAAGCTGCGAGACGGGAAAGACCACGTTCAAGTGAATCTGTTAATTTATCCACTTGTTCAAGTTTTTGTTCGTAAAGCCGAAGTGGATAACGAAAAGCATAGGATTTTTGCACCCGGGCAAAACGCTGCTTTTCTGTTCGAAATTTTTCATTCATCGCTCTTAAAAGCCGTGTTTGACGCTGCAAGACCCTTTCCATTAGCTCTTCAATATGCGGTACGGCCAATTCTGCTGCAGCCGTTGGGGTGGGCGCGCGCAGGTCGGCAACAAAATCAGCAATGGTAAAATCTGTTTCATGGCCTACAGCAGAGATAATGGGTATGGCAGAAGTATAAATAGCCCGGGCTACTAATTCTTCGTTAAAAGCCCACAACTCCTCAATTGAACCCCCGCCCCGCCCGACGATAAGCACATCAATTTCCGCCATTTTATTTGCTTTTTCAATCGCCCTGGCAATCGATGGTGCAGCATTTTCGCCTTGAACAAGCGCAGGGAGAACTAGGATACTGACAATTGGATAGCGTCTTTTAATGGTGGTAATAATATCCCTAATAGCCGCTCCTGTTTGAGAGGTGATAACCCCAACCGTTTTCGGGTAGGCAGGAATCGGTTTTTTTTTATCTAATGCAAATAATCCTTCCGCTTCAAGCCTTTTTTTTAGCTGTTCATAGGCTAAAAAAAGCTCTCCAATTCCGTCAGGGCGCATTTCTTTTATATAAATTTGATATTGTCCGCTTGGTTCATAGACAGATATGTCACCTTTGACAATAACCTTCATTCCATTTTCAGGTGAAAATTTCATCGTCCTCGAATGGCTGGAAAACATGACGGCCAGAATGCGCGCTTTTTCGTCCTTTAGGGTAAGATACATGTGCCCGCTCGAATGTTGTTTAAAATTCGAAATTTCACCACGGACATGGACATCCTGTAAATGGGGATCAGCATCAAATTTTCTTTTTATGTATTTTGTTAAAGCATTAACAGATAAGAACCTTTGCTCCTGCATAGCTAACTCCTTTAGAGTTTTTTACATAACAAAAACTGTCCTTATCCATTATATATATAGTTCTTCATTTTGTCCGCAATCTATGGGAAACGAAGATAAATATACAAATAAGATAAGGACCACCTGAGTAAGTTCTATAATTTACTACTTATACTTATTCCTTCGGAAGCTTTTCTTTCACTTTTGAAAGAACACTATTTATAAAGCGGCTTGATTGTTCATCCCCGTATATTTTCGAAATTTCAATCGCTTCATCTAAAGTGACATTTTCCGGAACTTCATTTCGAGCAAAGTTTAATTCGTACACTGCAATTCTCAACAGGTTTCTGTCGACAACAGCCACGCGCTCTAACGTCCATTTTTCTAAATTTTCCTTAATCAGCTGATCAATTTTATCCTTTTGCTCGACGACTCCTAAAACAAGTCGGTTTAAATAGTCGTCATTAGCTTCCCCGTCCAAAACATGTTCAATTGCCGATGCCGGATCCACATTACTTACATCGATTTGGAAAAGGGCTTGTAATGCCTTTTCTCTAGCTGTTCTTCTCTTCATTATTTAGTTAACTCCTTTTAGAGACATTTATAAACGTTTGTCCATTTATTTTCCATTATTTTAGTTTGTCAATCACATAAAAAATATAATAGCATAACTAAAAATGATTCGCACTGTACGAGCAAAAATTTTTTAAATAAGGCTACCCAGAAAATAAAAAACCAAAGGATTTTCTCCTTTGGTTTTAGCTATTATAGTTCTTGTTCGATTTCAGGCTCATTTTTTAGGTTTTCAAATTGGATACCTACTACGTGAATATTGATTTCTTCGGCATCTAAGGCAGTCATATTTAATAAAGCTTGTCGTATATTATCTTGAATCTTTTGGGCAACTGCAGGAATGGAGACCCCAAATTTCATTACACAATATACATCTACTTTGATTCCTGATTCCGTTAAATCGACTTTAACACCTTTTCCATGATTCTTTTTCCCTAACCGCTCTACAACACCAGCGGCAAAGTTTCCCCTCATGGAGGCTACACCTTCTACCTCTGAAGCAGCAATCCCTGCAATTACTTCAATCACTTCCGGAGCAATTTCCACTTTACCAAGCCCGTGGTTTCCTTGCTCCATTTCCAAGATACTAAACTCACTCATTTAAGAACACCTCCAGATTTTAGACTGACTTCATCACATCGTGCAATTCTAAAAACTTCGTATTGAACTGTCCTTCTACAAATTTTTCATGTTCTAGAAGTTTTAAATGAAACGGAATCGTCGTATGAATTCCTTCAACAATAAATTCACTTAAAGCCCGTTTCATTCTTGCAATTGCTTCTTCCCTGGTGTTTCCATATGTGATGACTTTCGCAATCATGGAATCGTAGTAAGGCGGTATTGAATATCCCGGATAGGCAGCAGAATCAACCCGAACCCCTAAGCCTCCAGGAGGTAAATACATATGAATCTTGCCTGGGGATGGCATAAAGTTTTTCTCCGGATTTTCTGCATTGATACGACATTCAATGGCCCAACCCGTGAAAGTAACATCCTGTTGTTTTAAAGATAATTTTTCTCCGGAAGCTACTCGAATTTGTTCTTTAATGAGATCGGTTCCAGTGACCAATTCAGTTACAGGATGCTCCACCTGTATTCTTGTATTCATTTCCATAAAATAAAATTTTCGATTGCGGTAGTCATATATAAATTCTACCGTGCCTGCACCAGAATAATCAACTGCTTTCGCCGCTTTTACAGCTGCATTACCCATTTCCTCACGAATTTCCCCATCTAAAGCAGGTGAAGGGGTTTCTTCGAGCAATTTCTGCAGTCTCCGCTGGATGGAACAATCCCTTTCACCCAAATGGATCGTGTTTCCATAATTATCCGCAAGCACTTGAATTTCAACATGGCGGAAATCCTCAATATATTTTTCAATATATACACCAGGGTTCCCAAAGGCTGTTAACGCTTCCTGCTGGGTGATATTAATCCCCTTGATTAATTCCTGCTCATTCTTGGCGATACGAATCCCTTTACCGCCACCGCCGGCTGTAGCTTTAATGATAACCGGATAATTAATTTTTTCTACAAGTTCTAGTGCCTCATCAATATTCTCGATGATTCCGGTTGAGCCAGGAACAATTGGAACCCCCGCTTCCCGCATGGTTTCTCTTGCGATATCCTTTGTTCCCATTTTGGTAATGGCTTCAGGGCTTGGGCCCACAAATGTGATATTGCAATCACGGCAAAGCTCAGCAAAATCTGCATTTTCTGCTAAAAAACCATAACCAGGGTGAATCGAATCACAGGCGGTTAATTTTGCTACACTTATAATATTGGTAAAGTTTAAATAACTATCTTTTGATGAGGTAGGTCCAATACAATAGGCCTCATCTGCTAATTGTACATGCAGTGCTTCACGGTCTGCTTCAGAAAATACGGCTACTGTTTCAATCCCCATTTCCCGGCAGGCACGAATAATTCTGACTGCAATTTCTCCTCTGTTTGCAATTAACAGCTTCTTTATCATTCTGTTATCGCTCCTTATTCAGGCTTTACTAAAAATAATGGCTGTCCGTATTCAACTAATTGTCCATCTTTCGCAAGAACTTCGACAATTTCTCCGTTTACTTCTGCTTCAATTTCATTAAACAATTTCATTGCCTCAACGATACAAACGATGGAATCCTTTGAAACCTTTGAACCTATTTTAACATAGACATCAGCATCTGGTGATGGGGAGGCATAGAAAGTCCCTACCATTGGAGAAGTAATTTTGTGAAGGTTAGAAGTATCCGCTTGATCAGAAGCTTCTGTTACCGGCTCTTGTTTCATTTCTTGAACCTGTGCAATTGGTGCTGCCGGTTGAACAGGTGCTGCTTGGGCGGCTTGAACAACTTGGGCTGTAGGAACTTCAGTATGTACGACAGGTTGTACCGTAGTGACGACAGAAGTCACACTTTTCTTCATTTGGATTTTTGAACCCTCATTTTCATAAACAAATTCATCAATACTAGACTGATCTACTAATTTAATTAATTCGCGAATTTCTTGTACCTTTAACATTGAGTAACACTCCTTGTACTACTATATTAAGACTAGCTACTAATACTATACGATACTATCTTATAAAAGTTCAACAACCTAAATCTTTTATCCTTCTTCAATCACCATCAAAATCATTTTAATATTTATTTATCTAAAAGTAAAAAAAGGGTGAGAAAGTGTGTGATAGGCACCGCCCGTGGACATTCCTGCAAAGCTGTCCATACTGGATGGATACTAAAAAAATGAAAGAAGGAAAGTTTGAACTTTCCTTCTTTGGGGTCTGTTTCTATTTTGAAGGCTGGAATTCAACGGCAACGTAATTAGTATCGCCAATTTCCTTTTTAACCTGTTGAATAATATCATTTGCTGCAGTAGCAGATGGTTTTTTCTTTGATTTTACTGTCACCCGTACCTGGCTTCCGTCTGCTCTGACAAGGGCATCTTCATAGCCCTTCGCTTTGATTAATGTTTCAAGAATTTCTTCCTTCCGGGCTGTTTGGTTTAGTTTTTGCATTTGATCATATGCCTTGCTTCTTTCATCAGCAGGGAGGTCAGTACTTGCCAATACAGTATTTAACTCCTCCTGCTGCTGACTGCGGTCGTCTTCCAATTTTATACGAAGTGCTTCAAATTCATCATCGCCGGCAACTTGGGAAATAATTGTCTTTTCATCCTTCGTTTCTGTTTTTGTGCTTGCTTTTGATTTTGAATTCATTTCTTTTTGATCCATTTGATCTTTTGCTTTTTGTTGTACAGCAGTAAGTTCATTGCTATTTTTTTGCTCTGGAGAAGTAATATAATACACCGATAATACAACCACCAAACTTAACATTGTTAATAACCAAACCGTTTGTTTTTTCAAAAGCATGAATAAATCCCCCTCTTATTTTTTTGGCATGACAGCAACACGGTGGCTTGGTACTCCTAGCGCCCTTGTTACTGCTTCAATAATCCATTTTTTCACTTGAATATTTTCTGCGCCGCGTGCAACCACGAGGACACCGCGGATTGCAGGTTTTTTTGTTTCAACCACAATCGGAGTCTCTTTTTCTCCGTCCCGGATGATGACAAGTTGTTCATCTGTCGAGGAATCCTGAACCTTTCGCTGTCCGCCTTCGCGATCAGTTTCTTCTGTTGTTTGTGATTTCGTTACCCGATTCTTTTCAAGCACCCTTTGATCCGTGGAATCAATGTTCACTACGACCGTGACATCTTTGACTCCGAGCATATTCTCTAACGCCTTTTTCAACTGCTCTTCATAAGCTTGTTCGTATTCATGGATGGTTTTATTTCCAGTTGATTTCCCCAATCCAAAGGCCGGTACATCACTCGCTGGCTGATTATCACTTTTCATGGCTGGAACATCTGGTGCGCTTGAGTCCGTTTTAAACAGGACATTTCCAACAAGCATGAAGGCTGCCCCGATACAGAGAACAAGGAGCATATACTGATATTTGCCTGCTTTTTTACTGGTGCCTCCATCTTTTTTAAGCAAATTCTTTAACCATGATAATGGTCCTTGGTTTTTATCCATTTTTGTTATTAATCCCCCCTTCAATCGAAACTTCTAGTGATTCTTTAGCAACATCCCATTTCTGAGAAAGAAAGGCAGTAACCTTTGCTGTGTCTTCTGCTGAATCATTGGATGAAAGAGGTGTTTCTGTGTTGATGTCCACTCGTTTTATCGCTTCAACTGTTTTTACTGACGTTTCTGGATGCTTCAGAAGAACCGTTATCTTTTGGATGTTTTCAGGGAAGGCTTGGTCACTTTCTTCGTTCGTTGCGATATCTATGTCTGCAATTTCTAATCCGTATTTTTCCATCAACTCCTTCTTAACGTCCTTTTTTAATTGGACACGCATTTGTTCTAAAATATATGCATGTCCATAGTCTTGTATTTCTTTTTTCTTTGAATCTATTAAATTTTTTATATTTTTTTCTCCCGGGGTTTGATTTGCTGGGATCGACACAAGCGTTGTTTCAAAATCTTTGGAGATTAATTTAAAAATTGGAGTAAGGATTATGGCGATTAACAATAACCCCGTTACCATCTTTACGTATTTCTGCATACTGGAATTGGGAAGAAGCATATCGACTACAGTAGCCAGCAGGACAAATAGAATAATATTCGTTACCCACTCTTTTATAAACTCCATATTGCTCCCCCCCTATCGCATCATCATGGTCAGATTTCCGGCCGCAACAATCACCGTTATACTTAAAAAAAACATCAATGAAACAATACCCAATGCAGCAAAAACATAGATCACACTCTTGCTGATAATATCAAGACAGTTGATTATCGGACCGCCGCCTAATGGCTGCAAAATAGCAGCAGCAAATTTATAAATAAACGCAATCATTAGTATTTTTAAAGCCGGGAATGCAACGATAATTAACAGGATTGCCACTCCGGCTATTCCGACCGTATTTTTTAAAAGAGTCGAAGCACTGATGATTGTGTCAGATGCATCGGTAAAAATTCTGCCAATAACAGGGATAAAGTTCCCCGTTATAAATTTTGCTGTTCGAATTGCCACTCCGTCGGTAACTGCAGCCGAGGCCCCTTGTACGGATATAACCCCAAGAAAGACCGTTAAGAAAAGTCCCATTAATCCGATACTCCAGTTTCGAAGCAGCTGCGCAAGCTGAGTGACCTTATACTGATCTGACATGGTGCTTACAATACTTAGCAATGTCGCCAAGAAAAGAAGCGGAAGAATAACATATTGCATAAACAAACCACTCGTATTCATTAAAAAAAGGATCACCGGATGAAAAAATGCTGCAGATACAACTCCACCTGTTGCTGCAATTAAAGCTAAGAGAAGCGGAATAAGTGCCAGCACAAAAGAAATCATCGTCCCAATGGCTTCGTTCGTATAATTGATCACAACATGGAAACTGTTTAAAGCAAGAATCACCAGGACCATATAAACGATTGCATAAGCTACTTTACTAATGGCACTTTTTTCAAAGGCATTCTGCATGGACTGTAGAAACATGCTGAAAACGGTAAGCATAATGATCGATCCAAGCAACTTTCCATTCGCAACAAATTCATGAAAAGCAAACTTTAAAACCCCCTGCCCCCATTGTTTGAAAGAGAACTTTTTCTCTCCTTTGATAAATTCATAAAGACTTCCTTTCTGGCTTTCTGGAAGGAAACCGTCGTATTTAGTCTGAATATCTTCCCAAAACTGCTTGAGTTCTGTTAAATCCATTGTTTTCAGCTGGGAATCTACCAATTCTTGAGGTGTAAGAGGCGTAGAAGTTTGATTTGTATCTTGTGAGGCTTGGACAATTGGAACGTTTAAAAAAAAGACTAATAGAATGATAATTGGAATAATCCGCCACCATTGCTTCATTTAGAATTTCACCTCTATTTTAAAAAGAAATTGGCGTCTTTAGCTGGGTATCAGTTTTATTATGGTTTCAATCATGACAGTTAGTATGGGAATGGCCATGGCAAGGATTAAAATTTTTCCTGCTAACTCAATTTTTGACGATAGTGCTCCTTGACCGGCATCCTTTGTAATTTGAGAAGCAAATTCAGCAATATAAGCAATTCCAATGATTTTAAGAATCGTTTCCACATAGACCAAATTCACATTTGCATTAACGGCCAGCTTTTCAAGCATGTGAATAATTTCATAAATCTTATCAACTAAAAATAAAAAAATGGTGCAGCCGACAAATACGATTAAGAGAAAAGCAAAATTGGGTTTCTGCTCTTTTATGATTAATGCAAGAAAGGTTGCCACTAGAGCCAACCCAATTATTTTTACGATTTCAATGGCAGAGCCCCCCCTTCTATTGGAACAAGAATACAGATTTTATTTTTTGGAAAAGGTCATCAACGATGGATGCAACTTGAAATAAAATATAGATAAAACCAAATAACGTCACCCACTGGGCGTATTCCTTTTTGCCGACTTGGTCCAGGACTGTATGCAAAAATGCAACGACAATCCCCACCCCCGCTATTTTAAAAATAATATCCACTTCTAACCCCATTGCAGTTCCCCCTAGAATAATAAAATGATCAATAACAATCCTGACAGGAATCCCAGGCTTTTTACCATTTTTTCGTATTTTGACTGCTTATCAAGCGCATCTGCTTCTTCCCTCTCTAAATGAGAAAGAGTAAGCATAATATGTTTTTGCTGGGAATAGCGGTCATGGCGGCCAAGAGTTTCCCCAAATTGCTTCATAATTTCGAATTCACCTTGCTTTAACGCTGTAAATTTCCAAACCTCTTTCAAACTTGATTCCCATGCCTCTTTTACCGTTGTTTCTGAATCTGTAAGTTTCTTTGCAAAGGCTTCGAAAAAACCGGATAAAGGTTTTGAGAGTTGGTCAGAGAGCCTTCTTGCCGCTTCATGCAACGGCGTGTGTCCATACATGATTTCAGCTTCAAGTGATTGCAGACTTGAGCGCAGCAATCGAAGCTGCCTTGGTCGTTCACTGAAATTCCGTGATGCTTCAAAGCCCGTCCAAGTGGTTGCAACAATAATGAAAATGGCACCAATCATTTTAATCATTTATGTCACTCTCACTTTTTGAATCAGTTCTTTTCCCTCACCATCCAGTAGATGTGTAACCGTTCCAGGTCCTTTATCCCTGCTAAGGACAATAAATCGGCAAAAGATTTTTTGCTCAAGTATTCCCTTAAGTGAGGGCCTATTTTTTATTTCATGCAAATTTGTTCCATGGGTGGTCATCATAAGTTTTATTCCCGCATGTACTGCCTCTTGGATCGCCTCCGCATCTTCCCTACGGCCAATTTCATCCACGATTAAAACATCCGGACTCATCGAGCGAATCATCATCATCATTCCTTCTGCTTTGGGACAGGCATCCAAAACATCGACACGATGCCCAAATGTCAGCTGCGGCACGCCGTTCACACACCCGGCTATTTCACTTCGTTCGTCAACAATACCCACCTTATTTGCCAGGATTCCTTTTGAATGAACCCCGGTGGAAATGATTCGGGCAAAATCACGTAACAACGTTGTTTTCCCTGTTTGCGGAGCGCCAATCACCATCGTATTCATCCAGGTATCCTTATAAATAGAGGAAATGAATGGTTCCGCAATCCCCACCTTCTCCCTGGCAATCCGAATATTAAAAGAAGAAATATCTCTAATTGCCTTGACCCTTCCATCCTCGAGAATGACCTTTCCGGCAAGACCAATCCGATGCCCGCCGGAAACGGTGATATATCCCCGTTTTAGCTCTTCCTCAAGGGTATAGATGGAAAAATGGCTTATTTTATTCATTAAATGGAAGGCATCTTCCTGCTGGATTCGATACGATAGGAATAGGGGAGCTCCTTTCGTCATAATTTCAATTGGCCGATTTATGCGAATTCGGATTTCTTCGAGCTCTTCTTTTTGACTAGGAGGGAGTTTATTGATAAGGTCTGCAATATTTTTGGGTAAGAAATGAAGAATCGTTTCCACAATGAATCCTCCTTGTTTTTGCTTGTCTCATTATTTAAAATGTATGCCTTTTAAGGCGCAATATGACTTTCAAATCAGCCAATTCTTTCAAAATTTCCTAATATACTATTTTTGCGAGTGAAATGATAGAAGGTAATGAAGCCCTTTTAGGAATACTTCCTTCTAACCGGCAGTAATTTTATAAAAAGAATATTGGAGAGGTGGAATCTTCAGATGTATCGTTACTCGCAGCCGGAGCGTACTGGTAAAAATCATCTAAAGGTCACGGGTGAGGGGGAGCTCTCGGCGGCACCTGATATGGCCTCCGTGAATTTGGGGGTCATGACGGAGAATAAGGTGCTAATGGATGCTCAGCAGCAAAATACAGAGGCCGTTAACAAGCTGATACCAACACTTATATCCTTAGGCATTCCAAGGACAAATCTACAAACCTTTGATTACCGGATTGATTCGGAATATGATTTCGAACAAGGAAAACAAATTTTTCGTGGCTTTAAGGTTACTTATATTCTTCAAGTAAAATTAGCGGATTTAACAATGATTGGAAGAGTCATTGATTCGGCTGTTCAAAATGGGGCGAACTATGTAGCAAATGTCCAATTTTCACTAAAAAATAAAGAAGGCATTTATCAAAAAGCACTGTCTCTCGCTTTAAAGAATGCCGTTGAAAAAGCAAAAGCGATCGCAAATACATTAAGGATCACTATTAACCCCATTCCAATTTCAGTGGTAGAAGGGGGGACACTGCCTCCGCCGATTTTAAATCCACATATGACCTATGTGAAAGGAATCAGCTCCACCCAAATTGAACCGGGAGAACTTTTAATTAAGGCATCCGTAACAGCAGAATTTGAATTTTAAAAAAGGATGGAATCGGAGTTACACCGATTCCATCCTTTTTTCAATCGTATTTTTTTACAAAATTATATAATTGCATTTCAGTCACCGGACCAATGTAGTGTTCGCGGATGACTCCTTTTTTATCAATCACAAAGGTTTCCGGCTGTCCTGTGACATTATATAATTTGGATATTTTGGCATTATAATCAAATACATAAGCAGCAGGTGTGTTATATTTTTTCAAAAACGTTTTCACCCGGTCCATTGTTTCGCCTCGATTAACCATGATAAGTTTATATTGATGACCGTAATCCTTTGCAAAGGCCTCGAGTTCCGGTGCCTCATCCTTACATGGTGTACACCATGTCGCGAAGTAATTTAATACAACCACTTGACCGCGAAAATCAGAAAGTTTTGTCGTACTACCATCCAAATTCGCCAATTTAAAATTATAGGCTTGATCCCCTATATCAGTATGTTTCGCCTTACTCACTAAACTATAGGCGAAAAACGAAAACATTCCAATCAAAAGAATTAACACGAGTGATTTGATGACACGCTGGTTCATCGTCAATCCTCCAAATCATTATATAGACTCTCGGCATTCGCCGAGTCAAATGGTTCAAGGGTTTTCTTAAACCACTTATATTTAATTCCTCCTACTTTGTATAGGGGGATTTTTCTTTTTACAAAAAGGCTCTGTTAAATTTGCCTGTTGATTTCCGCTCCAGGCACTTCGCTTTCCGCGGGCGGTCGGGGAGCCTCCTCGTCGCTTTGCTCCTGCGGGGTCTCCCCTGACACGCTTCTCCCGCAGGAGTCTACGTGCCTTCCGCTCCAATCAACATCGTTCAAAATTAGCATTATCCTTTAACAGTGCCTAATAAAAACAGAATTGGAAATTCTATATTATTTTTTTTGGCTAACATGGTCGAAAATGTTTGACTTTTTAAAAACACCCCAATAATCGCCGGTGGAGGGATTCATTTCCTTACTTACTGTGATTGATGAGGTGTTACTCATGAAACCAAAACTCGTTTCTCATGAATCCTATCAAACATTCCTTATAGAACAGCTTCAGAAGCATTATTCTGGCGGTGTTCTTACACTAGTAAGCAAAGATTGGCCCGTAATTTGAACGTTCAAATAAAAGAGAAAAGATCGATTACCACTTAGAAGCTGGGAGACATCGCTCCACAAAGATGTGGTACCTTCGACTTTACACAATTATGATGTGCCAACACATCGATGCATGGTACAGTAGTCAGAATGAGACACTAAACGTTCAAGATATCATCTTTCCATAGGGCTCTTTTCTAAAGATTGTTGTTTTTATCAATGGATTTTGTGAAAGTAAACCATTGATAAAAACGTTGATTGGAGCGTAAGGTGCGAGACTCCTGCGGGAGCAGTGGGACAGGTGAGACCCCACAGGCGCTTAAGCGCCGAGGAGGCTCACCGCCCACCCCGCGGAAAGCGAGCATCCTGGAGCGGAAATCAACCACTTCTCAAAAGCAACAAAATTTACGAAAACAGCCTTTACCTAGTCGATTTTTTTAAAAAATGATAGATGTAGGTTTATTTGGCATGTACATTTTTAAAAATACAATGAAACCGATAATTACGTCAGATATTTCGGGCAGAATTCCCAGTAAAATTTTTACAAGCCTCTCAATGAATTGCTTATTTATTCCGAGAGTCTATTTATTTCTTATTTTTCCAGCTGTTTCAAGAACTCGATTTCTTTTTTTAGTTTGCTTTGTTTCTTATCAATCACAAACAAATACGAAAAGATGATCACCCAGGCAACAGAATAAGCAGCATACATAAATTCATAATTCATTCTAGATTCCTCCTATTTTTCTAAGTTTTCTCTTAATCTTTCTTTATATTGATCTACTTTAATTTTCATATTTTCTAGTGTTACGCCTTTGTTCAGTAAATAGGAATAAAGAAGAGTAAACGTCGCTATTGTAACCAAAAGAGCAACGAGCATCGTTGGGGCAATTCCTTCTCCTTTTTGGGAAGGACCATCACCAAAAACAATTGGATGGAGTTTTGTCTGCCACCAGCGAATCGCAAAGAATACAATGGGAACATCAACAAACCCAATGATTCCGAATACAGCAGATAGCCTTGCCTTTTTATCCCAAACTCCATCCATGTGACGAATCATAATGTAGGCAATATAGATAAAGAATAGGATTAAAGTTGTAATTAGACGGGGCTCCCATACCCACCAAGTATTCCATGATGATTTTGCCCATATTGGGCCTGTTGTTAAAACAATCAGTGTAAATACAACCCCTATTTCAGCGGAAACATAGGCATATGTATCGAAGATTCTTTTCCGCTTGATCAAAAACAGCACACTAAACAAAAAAGTGATAAAAAAGGCAAAAAAGGCAACCCATGCGGAACTTACATGAAAATAAAAGATTTTTTGTGCCGCGCCCATTGTTTTTTCTTCCTCTGCGTATAAAAAGATAAAATAGATGGAAGCAAGCATGGCAATAAGGGTACTGCCAAATAATAGTTTGGGTAGCCTTGAGCCCTTTGCTTCATCCAAATGGGACAGAGGAAGAGTGACCTTCCCCCGCTCGAGATTCATACTCATTTCTTAAACCTCCAATACATAATCAATTAATAAAAACGAAACGACAAAGAAAATGATATCGTAAGCTGTGACCATTTGGGTCCATGAAAGCGCACTGGATAATTTGCTCATATCCGTCAAAATAATCCTCGTTGCCTGGGTAACGCCAATTAAGATCGGACTTGTAATCGGAAATAGTAATAACGGAAGCAGCATTTCACTACTTTTTGAATTAGCAGCCAATGCAGCTAAAAAAGTACCGATGGAAATAAACCCAAAGCTGCCAACAAAGATAACTAGAATAAAATAAGCGATACTTCCAAGCATTTTGAAATCAAATAATAAAAATAAAAACGGAATGGATACCAGTTCAACAATGAGAATCATCGTGAAATTTGCGATAAACTTTCCTAAAAAAATGCTTGCTGCTTCCATCGGAGCCACCAATAAACCCTGAATCGTATCATTTCGCTGCTCGGAAATAAACGATCGGTTAAGTCCCAAGATACCTGAAAAAACAATAATGACCCAAATAATCCCGGGAATAACCGCCTTGGTTGTATTATTAGCCGGATCAAACGCGAAACTGAAAACTACGATGACAAGTCCGGCAAAAATCATCTGGGTCACTAAAATCTGCTTTGTTTTCAATTCTGAGAGTAAATCTTTTTTCGCTAGCAGGAGCGCTGTTCGAAAAAGGTTCATGATGCTCCCTCCACCTGCAACTCATATTTTTGAGAAACGATGGTAAGGGCGTGGTCTTTAATGTAAAAATCATCCACAATCTTTCCATTTTTCACAATGATAATCCGATCGCAGATTTCAGCAGCTTGTTTAAAATCATGTGTAACCATCAAGGTTGTTGCCCCTTTTTCTTTCATGGAAAGGATTGCCTTATTTAATATCGTAATCGCCCCTTGATCTAATCCGGTATGCGGTTCATCGAGAAGCAGGATTTCCGGATCATGAATGATCGCCCGGGCAATCGCAATTCTTTGAATCATCCCGCGGGAAAAGTTCTTTACCGGTTCATTTAAAAAGAAAGACAATCCTACTTCTTTGACTAGTTCAATCGCTTTTTTTTCAACCTCTTTCACTCCATAAACATTTCCATAGAACACAAGGTTTTCCAAAGGTGAGTAATGATCATATAGCAAGCTTGAATGGGGCAGGTATCCTAATAATCTTTTAATCGCTGTTTGGTTCTTTTTTAAATCCAATCCATTTATTTTTACTATTCCTGAGGTGGGTTTTATTAGGGCAGCAAGCACCTTTAACAGGGTACTTTTTCCTGCACCATTCGGCCCCAGAATGGCTACCGTTTCTCCTTTTTTAATAGAGAGGTCTACACCGCGTAAAATTAATTTATTGTCTGCTTGCTTAGTAAGTTTTTGTATTTCTATCATTTGCAGTCCCCCCAAACACTAGAAGCATTACTCTACAAATTTCCGTAAACTCAATTTCACTTGGACCAAATGCTGTTTATAAGCATTGAGCTTTGCATGGTATGCATCCTCAGACAGGCTTCCATCCCCGAAGGTTTCTTCAAGCTCAAGAATTTTATCCATAATTGCTTTTTGTTTTGCCATCAACAGCTTAAACGCTTTTTCTTCCTTATCTGCCCCCAGCTTTTCCTCTTCCAATCTCGCTTTTCTTTTAAAGTAGGCAAAATAGGAGATTCCCGCTATAAGCATGGCAAGCAATACAATTAAAAAGACGTGCGGGTTGAAGCACTTTAGTGCCGATTGTTCCCACATCCGGATATGTCCTGGATTATGAAACGCGGGTGCCGTCCGTGTAACTGAGGTTGTTTTAGCATCGTTTTTCGCAGCCGTCGCAGTTCCTTCCGATGAAGGCTGTTTATCCTTCCTATAAATAACCGTAAATGACTGGTCCGCTTTTATTCCCTCAACGCTATAGCCCCAATAATTTTGATTTTCAAATTTAAACAGACCCTGTTCTGTTGCATCCACACCCTTAAACTCAGCACTTCCCATACCTTCAGGGACGAGGACCTGCATTGTTTGGACAGGATAATCAAACGAAAGCTTAATTTCTTTTCCCTTTGGCATCCGATAACTGTAAGGAAGTACCTGTGTTTGATTAGCTGAGATTGGATCTTTTGTAATAAACCCAGTATCCGTCTGTTTGATGGCTATTTTACTATCTAAGAAGTTTAAATCGTTTGCTCCTGCTGGTAAGGTTACCCTTAAAACTCCCTCACTTTTTCCATCCCCTTTATATACTCGGGCGGTTTTATTCAAATAATTGACCATATTCATCATATTAGTGGACCCATCGTCTGCAGGACTAATAACAAGGTAATGCATATCAATCGAAATCTTTGAATTGGATGCTGCCATCCCATTTAAGGGAATAAGCAGCATCAACCCAAGGAAGAAAATGGTGACTTTCTTGATCACATCCCTTCCCCCTTTTTCTTTTTATAGCTTTTCATGGTTGCTTCAATTTCTCTTTCTACCTCAGCCATTACCGCTTGATCCATCATCCGTTCCTCGACATACTCTTCTTCTTTCATGATCATGGCGATTTGGGACTCGTATTGTTTCTTTAAGTGTTGATAATCGTTTTGCGAAATTTTATCCATCTTGTACTCAAACTCTAATTCATTTAGAGTCGTTAAAAGTGCTTCTTTCGTCCCGATCAGAACCGGATTTTCACTGCCCGGTAAATTCGAATCCCATTTAAATAGTGGTGAAATCGATAAAAATAAACAGATAAGTATTAAAGCCGCTGTAAAAATGATAGATATGATTGAGATATCGTGCATTTTGTTCACATCCTAAAGATACTTTTTACGTTCCTCGTCAATCATGGAGGAAAGGATTTCACCTTCCACCTCATCCTTATTGGTTTCATTTTCAAGGACAGGGTCATTCGCTTCCTTTTTCCTCACCCATTTTCGGATGACGAAAAATAATGAAGCGGCAGAAAGTCCTAACACGACGAAAGGAAGAACCCAGGCAGTCAAGCTAAATCCGCTTTTTTCAGGGGCAGTTAAAATTTCTTCCCCGTAGATATTGACATAATAATCG
This sequence comes from Neobacillus niacini, assembly GCF_031456445.1. GTDB lineage: Bacteria > Bacillota > Bacilli > Bacillales > Cytobacillaceae > Neobacillus > Neobacillus niacini_I. Next base: position 172,388 of record NZ_JAVDUQ010000003.1, read on the forward strand.
CGAATTTTATCCTTATCCCATCCCTTATTCATCATGCCAACAAGATCCTTTTTAAACTCCTTCGTAAGGCTGCATGTATTTGGATCACACTCAAAATGGTCTTGTCCGCAGCCGCATGTACAGGAAAATTGTGAAGCTACAGCTTTAAATTCAGCCGATTTATAGTCGATGGTCCTTGCATCGACACGAAAGAAGGATGCTTGAAAAATAAAGGCAATTAGAAGGAGCCCAATAGAATATTTATATTTCATACTAAGCCACCTCTTTGCGTACTCCTGTGTATCTCGGAGTGATATTTTGATACTTTCCATTCCATACAGCGAACAACGCCCCTATCACAATCATGAAAGACCCAATCCATAACCAATCCATCATTGGATTTACTTTTACGACAAATGTGGCCTTTCCATCATCTTCCCAGGCACTTAAGACAATATATAAGTCTTCTTTTAAAGAAGAGATAATCGCTACTTCTGAAGAAGGTTCTTCCCAGTTTCCGTAAAAAACCTTTTGTGGTTCGAAGGATCCAAGCTTTTTCCCATCCTTAAAGACGGTAACATCCGCATAGACGATATCGTTAATTCCTTCTTTTTTCTGATCGAGTCGTTCATAATTGATACGGTAATCTTTAATGTCAATGGAGCCGCCTAAAGGAACCGTTTTCATCGTCTGCAAATCATAGTTTTGTGAACCAATAATCCCCATTGTGATAAAGGCAATCCCAAGGTGAACTAGATACCCTCCATAGCGGCGGCGATTTTTAATCATTAAACGATAAAGTGCGACTAATGGACTTTCTTTCGTCATCTTTCTTCTTGCTTTAACACCTCGATAAAATTCTAAATAGTGAGTAATAAATAATAGAATAATAACTCCATAGCCGATAACCGCCCATGCTTTCTGAATACCGAGCACAATCATTAACACCATGCCAGACACTGCAAGGATGGCTGGAATCAAGAAGTTTTTCTTTAAATTTTTTACAGTGGAACGCTGCCAGGCAAGCATTGGGCAAACAGCCATCACAAACATCATTGATAAAAGAATCGGCGCTTCCACTTTATTAAAAAAAGGAAGCCCAACCGTTACCTTCGTTCCACGAACGGCTTCTGAAACAAGCGGGAAGATGGTCCCCCAGAATATGGCGAAAGCTGCTCCAACTAATAATAGATTGTTAATTAAGAAACTGCTTTCTTTAGAAACAAAAGAGGTAAATTCCCCTGCACTTCTTTTAAGGAGGTTATAACGGCTCATTAGCACATATAAGGCACCGACTACTGCTACCCCCATAAAGATAAGGAAATATAATCCGAGATTTGAGTTTGCAAACGCATGAACAGATGTGAGAACCCCGCTTCGTACCAGGAACGTACCGAATAATGTTAGGGCATAGGAAATAATAATTAAGCTGATATTCCAAACTTTTAACATATTTTTCCGTTCCTGAATCATAACAGAGTGTAAAAATGCGGTAGCCGTTAACCATGGCATAAATGAAGCGTTTTCAACTGGGTCCCATGCCCAGTACCCGCCCCAGCCAAGTTCAACATACGCCCATTGCCCCCCGAAGATATTCCCTAAGCTTAGAAACAACCAAGCAATAATCGTCCACCGTCTTGTCATTTTAATCCAAAAATCATCCACATTTTTCAGTATTAATGCAGCCATTGCAAATGCAAACGGAACAGCTAATCCAACATAGCCAAGGTAAAGTGTAACAGGATGAATAATCATGCCTGGATTTTGGAGCATAGGATTTAGTCCCTTACCTTCTGCAGGTATTTCTGACAGCACAGCAAACGGTTTCGCTACAAAGCCAAGGATGAAAAAGAAGAAAATTGCATTGGCTAATAGAATGGCAGAAATATATGGAACCATTGGGTTCCCTTTCATTTTTTTAGAAAAAACAATCATAATTGAATAGAGTGTTAAGAAAAATGTCCATAATAGCAGAGAACCGGCATTCCCAGCCCATAGCGCCGTAAGTTTATAAATAATGGGCAGCTCACTGCTTGTATAATCTGTTACATATTCATATTGAAATTGAGAGGTTGCTAATAAGTATAACAATGAAATCGTTGCAAATGCTGCACAGATAAATAGCGCAACCATTGCACCTTTGCCACTATTGATAAAACGCTGATTTTTTGTGCTGATCCCCAGTGTCATGATGAGAAGAGCATATATGGCAAGTGCTAAGCCAATATAAATTGTTGCATGCGCGAATAAATACATTTTGTCACCTTCTTATGTCTCTCTTAATTTTCCTTTGGTGGCTTATTTAACATTTTTGCGTGCTTTTTAGGATCATAGTTTTTCAAATCCTTACCTTCGTATTTAGAAGGGCATCTCGTTTTTACCGATTCCGCTTTAAAATGATCCTTAGTTGTTGGTGACCCCTGAAGAATGACAATGACTCCTTGAGAGAAGTTATCTGGTTTTGGTCCATTATGAATGACATGAAGTGTGTTTCCTTCGTTATCCTTCAAATCAAATTTCAATTCAATTTTGTCAGGATTCCATTGAATGGTTTTTTCCTGTAATAAACCTTCGACGGTAACGAAATCATCTTTATGTTGACCTTGTGTGGCAAGGAGCTGTTTCATCGTTAATTCAACTCCGCTTGACCCTGGCGTTGCAGCCATTAAAAGAAAAATAATCGCACCGGCAATAATAAAGCCTCCAAGCAATACAAGAGTATTTTTCTTCATTCCTCTCACCCCATCAAATTAATTTTTTCATCTGTTCATCGTACGTTTCTTGATCAATTTTTCCTGTTAACAACTTTTTGCGAAGCTCCTTTTTTTGTTCTGCATTTGCTGACTTACTATCATTTTTTATGGTTCGTTTCGATTGTTGTTGATTATTTTTAGGGACTCCCTTTGCTTCTCTTTGTGGTTTACCTTTTAATCCCATGAATACAAAAGCACCAGCAAGGATAATCGCTATTCCAATGATGGAAGCACCACCAACCCCAATTATCGGTTTTTGGTTTGTGCTTTCAGTGCTTGTACCATTGTTGAGCACTTGATCGGTTGAAGTTCCGCTGCTAACCCCTTTATGGTTATCATCATTTGGGGCTTGCTGTTTATTTATGGCAGCCATCGTTGATTCTGTTCCATCTTTTTTATAGGAGAATGAATATTGGATTGAATCCCCAATTTTTACGTTTTTGTGTTGGTAGTAAAAAAGCTCCTCGCCATATTCACTTTTCTCTTTGTTTTGCGGTTTAGGGTTTATTTGAATGTCTTTTGCCTTCATTGGTGCATAGAAAATCACATCGAGCTGCTTAATCTCAGCATTATTTTTTAATTCATATGTAAAACTTTTTTTATCCGCAACTTTAATTGAATTTGAATAATATTCGATGACAAAGCGATAAGTCTCGTTATTTTTAAGTGGATTTTTTGGTTTCCAGGTAACGAGTCCTTTTTCTTTATCGACATCGTATGGACGCTGAACTTCCGGCTTATTTACATCAGGAAATTCTGCGACTAAATAGGCCTGAAAGTTTTTTTCCTTCGCCGGGACAGGAATTTCGATTTTACCATTAAAATCTTGCCCGCTTTTATTGATAATCGTACCGTATTGGCCCACTAGTAAGGAAGGAGTGTTTTTGGGCCAATCCTCCGGATAATCAAACTCCGGCATTACCTGAACTTGCATTTCTTTAAACGGAAACTTTTCTGCCTTAAATTCCATTTCCGCACTTGCTTTTTGTAAACAAAAGCTGAATAAAAATGATGCAAGAATGAATAAGACAAGCCATTTCTTTTTTAGCATTTAGATCCCCCTTAATTGGAAAACTCATCACCAGAAAGTACTATTTTTCACTATAGCCCGCTTCGGAATAAATATAATCCGTATTAGCACCCGATGGTTGATTTACTCTTGAACATTTTGTTAAAGGAGGAAAATCGCCCTGTTTTAGTCAAAAAAACCACACAAAATATTCACATATCAAGAATAGCGAAACGCAAAAAACCTGAATCCCAATCGATTCAGGTTTTTATTGTTCCTTATCTAATGACCGAATATAGGAAACAATATCGGTGATTTCTATCTCTTTTAATTGCCTAACCCCTTCCATGCCTTTTAAGGATGGGCCCATGCGGGTGCCTCCACGACCATAAGCCGTACTAATCCAAATTTGCTTATTGGATGTGAATTTTAAATATTGCGGATTGGAAAGGGCTGTCCCTATTTTATCTGGTCATGACCCTTTTTGCAGCCAGCCTTCCTGCAGTGCATAAGCCGCGGCTTGGACACGATTATTCATTTGAAGCTTTTCCATAATATTTCGCAAATGATTTTTTACAGTATTTTCTGAAATAAGCAGTGCTAAAGCTATTTCACGATTAGTTAAGCCTTTCATCACATGGACCAAAATTTCCTTCTCTCTTCTTGTCAAAATGTCCTTTTTTGTAAAAACAAATTCTACTTGGTTTCGACTATTTTCTGCCTGCTTTGAGCTTTTTTCAATGATTTTCCCTGCCATTTGTCCCGTTATAACGTTTTCTCCCCTATACACCATATGTACAAATGTCACTAATTCATTAGGAAGTAAATCCTTTATTAAATATCCTTTAGCACCTGATTTTAGTGCTTCCACTAATAATTCTTCCCGATCATTCATCGTCAACATTAAAACTCTTACATCTTTCAATTCATTTACAATCATTTTCAGGGCTTGAAGACCGTCTATAACAGGCATATTCATATCTAATAAAATAACGTCGGGTCTTTGTTCCACAGCCATTTCATAGGCTTGTTTGCCATTGTATGCCTTCCCAACGATTTGAAAAGATTGATCTTCAGAAAGAATACTTTCCATACCGCGGATAAACAAATGGTGATCATCAGCTAAAAGAATTTTTATTTTATCCATTAGACTCCCCCTAATCTAAAAGGCAATTACCTTCACTAAAAAGCTCTGGATACACAACTTCATTTTATTCCTGTAGTCATGTACAGACTAGTGAAAAAGGGTGAGTTTAATAAATTGTTCAAAACTTATCCGTGTATATTTCACAAACTTTTCAAATATGGACAGATTCTTGAGAAAAAGCAAAAAACCTTAGAACGCATGAACCGCTCTAAGGCTTTTATAAATATATTATGCTCTTGATACATAAGATGCTTCTGTTGTATTGATGATTAGTTTATCACCTTGGTTAATGAAGAAAGGAACTTGAACAATAAGACCTGTTTCAAGTGTTGCTGGTTTTGTACCACCTGAAGCTGTATCACCTTTAATACCAGGTTCCGTTTCAGTAACTTCAAGCTCAACTGTGTTTGGCAGCTCTACACCAAGTGTTTCATAATTAAACATCATAATGTGAACTTCCATATTTTCCTTCAAGAACTTTAATTCATATTCAATGCTAGTTGCCGGAAGCTCAACTTGTTCGTATGAATCCATATCCATAAATACATGCTGATCTCCGCTTGCATAAAGATATTGCATCTTGCGGTTATCGATTTGCGCTTTTTCAACCTTCTCACCAGCACGGAACGTTTTTTCTTGAATTGCCCCGTTACGAAGATTACGCAGCTTAGAACGAACAAACGCTGCACCTTTACCCGGTTTAACGTGTTGGAAATCGATGACGCGCCAAATACCGTTGTCTACTTCAATTGTTAATCCTGTTTTAAAATCGTTAACAGAAATCATGCAATAAATCCTCCTATATACATTACAAAATAATTAGATCCTTTGTTGAGTGAGTCAGAGCTTCATTACCATCCTTCGTAACCAATGTGTCATCTTCAATTCGGACGCCGCCAAGCCCTGGAATATAAATTCCCGGTTCACATGTAACAACCATTCCTGATTCTAAAGTAAGGTCAGAACGAAATGAAAGAGCAGGACCTTCGTGAACTTCAAGACCAATTCCATGACCGGTTGAATGTCCAAAATATTCACCGTATCCTTTTTCAGTTATGTAGTCTCTTGTTAACGCATCGGCTTCCTTACCTGTAATACCAGGTTTTATGCCTTCCATCCCTTTTAGCTGCGCTTCAAGAACAATCTCATAAATATTCTTAAGCTTTTCGTCCGGCTGACCTACTGCTACAGTTCTTGTGATATCGGATACATAGCCTTTATAATATGCACCATAATCAAGAGTAACAAAATCTCCTGCTTCAATTACCTTATCACTTGCTACACCGTGTGGAAGTGCAGAGCGCTGTCCTGATGCTACAATCGTATCAAATGAAGAAGATGTCGCTCCAGCCCTTCTCATAAAGAACTCTAATTCATTCGCTACCTCAAGTTCAGTCTTACCGGGGCGAATAAAGTCTAAAATATGTTTAAACGCAGCATCTGCAATATCTGCTGCTTCCTTTAATATCTTAATCTCTGCATCCGTCTTAATCAAGCGTAATTTTTCAATTGCTCCTGAAACCGGGAGCAGCTCCCCTTCCATTTCTTTCTCATATGATTTAAATTCAGAAAAGGTTAAATAGTCCGCTTCAAAACCAAGCTTGTTAATCCCAAGCATTTTAGCCTGTTTCGCCACTTCTTCCAGAATCGTACTTGAAAATTTAATAATTTCGAATCCTTCACATTGCTTCGAAGCCTGCTCAATATAGCGGAAATCAGTTATAAATAATGCTTTTTCAGAACTAATCAAAACGACTCCTGCCGTCCCGGTAAAGTTTGAAACATATCGGCGGTTGTATGGGCTTGTAATCAGTATTCCATCAATACCGCTTGCTGCAAAATTTTCTCTTAATTTCTCTAATTTCATCATGGGTTTCTTCTCTCCTTTAAAAGGCAGTTTCAGAACTATGTACTTGATTTGGCATAACAAAATTATTTTATCATAATACATTAAATACGTATAATCATGTTGATTAATTGGATGTTTCTTTTGCCTTCATTTCGGTATTTTGGTACTCATAATTTATGGAATATCCTATGAAAATTCCATATACGATATATAAACAAACTGAAGAAATTAAAGTATCCCTGTTTAAATCAACAAGAGGATCGATACTTGGAAAAAGTGGATTTAATACAAAGAACACTAATAAAAATAAGACAATCCCATATCCTAGTCCCACCCAAAAGCCAGTAAACTTTCTTAATGCAGCATAATATATAAAAGCCGCCACAACAGAAATGACTCCAAGTAAAATAATTGAGATAAGCGTTCCAATCCAACCATATTTCCAGCTGCCAAAGGCCCATGGCTCTAGAATGACATTTGGACGAATCTCCGTAAAACTAAAATAGTAAGCTAACCAGCCAATTGTACTCCAAAAAAGTCCGCCAATTAGCCCTGTCCAAAAAACCATCACTGGGAAGGACATTGGTTTTGGATAAGTTTTTTCCTTGCGATCGTTTCCCATGGAATAGACCTCCTATTTTCTTTTTATCCAATGGAAATACAGCATTTTTTTGAGTATACTCCCATAATGTTGTTTACTTTTAATATGTCCATAGGATTTCATTCCCTTGCATTGAAAAAATTTTTTAATTTAAATGGAAAAATTATTACATTCATAGAGGTTTTTTCTTTTTTCTAGTAGAATAAATTTAAGTACATACAGATTTTCTTTCTGCTAATGTGCAACTTTGTTAAGGTTGGTGTAATGTACATGTCTAAAACTCAAAAACCAGTTTACGGCGGTCAGGCGGTTGTCGAAGGCGTTATGTTCGGCGGAAAGCATCATTATGTTACCGCCATTCGCAGAAAGGACCATTCTGTTGAATATTTTCGTTTACCTCGGAAGGTAAACCCTATTTTAGCTGATATCAAAAAAGTTCCTTTTCTTCGTGGAATTATTGCCATCATTGAAGCTAGTGCAAATGGTTCCAAACATTTAAATTTTTCAACAGAAAGATTTGATGTTGACCCGAAAGATGATCATACATTGAAGGATAAAGAAGGTTCAAAATTAGCGCTTTACCTTGGAGTGGCGGTAATGGGCGTCATTTCCTTCTTATTTGGAAAATTCGCATTTACGTTAATACCTGTATTCTTAGCCGAATTAACCAGACCTATTTTCTCATCCGATTTTGCTCAGGTGCTTGTCGAAGGTCTTTTTAAACTAATCCTTTTGCTCTGCTATATTTATTTTGTTTCCCTCACACCTTTAATCAAAAGGGTGTTTCAATATCATGGTGCTGAGCATAAAGTAATCAATACCTTTGAATCTGGAGTGGAACTTACAGTTGAAAATGTTCAAGCGCATTCCCGGCTTCATTACCGCTGTGGCAGCAGTTTTATCTTGTTTACCGTTATAGTTGGGGTATTTGTCTATATGCTTGTCCCAACTTCGCCACTATGGTTACGTATTGTTGACCGGCTTGCATTGATTCCGGTTGTACTTGGTATTGCTTTTGAAGTTCTACAGATTACCAATAAGCTTAGAGATATTCCTGTATTAAAGTACCTAGGTCTCCCGGGTTTATGGCTTCAATTGTTAACAACAAAAGAGCCAAATTATGACCAGGTAGAGGTAGCGATTTTGTCCTTTAAGGAACTGTTAAAAATGGAAAAGGCAACAGAGGAGCAAGTAGAGATAGAAGAAATTGTCTAATCTTTGTCTTTCCCGTGTTTAAAAGATAAAAAAAATGCTTAAGATGCTCATAGGGAGGTGGCTTTCTTGAAAAATCGGACACCCGTTATCATTGTTGGCGGGCTAATACTTCTTGCTTTATTGGGGATTTTTGCTACATTTACTAATAATCCTTCTGCTTTTCTTCAGAATATACTTGTGATCGCATTAATTGGTCTCGTTATAGTTTTCCTTGTTCGAAGGTTTTCAAATTCGGGCCCTCAAAAAAAAGAGCAGCGGGCATTTCTTAAGGCAGCGAAAAAGTCAAAAAAGCGCTTGCAGCAAAAAGGGAAAGACTCTGGATTTAAGAGCTCTTCTCTTGGGACCCTCACATCATTAAAGAAAAGCAATCGAATCAAAAAGAAATCTCCTGCTCACTTAACCGTAATTGACGGAAAAAAGGGAAAAAAGAAAAATCGAGCGTCATTATAACGCTCGTTTTTTTTTGGCTTAATAAGTCCATGCCTTTAAAAATTTTTCTGCATATGCTTTCCCAATTTCTACGATTTTTTGTTTTTTTTCGTCTTTTAAGTCAAATTCAATTAAGCTTACTCCTTCCGCAGGGATAAAAATTATATTCTTTGCATGCTTTTTTGAAATATATCTGGCATCATGGGCATCTTTCATCGTTTCAAATAGTGCGCCAAAAAGCTGGACACCATTCTGGATTTTATGTTTTTTGTGTTCATATTCGCTTGGGCTTAGTTTGATTCCGATGACAGGTCTTATTTTCCTGCCATCCTCTGTATCAAACAGCCACATCGGAAAATTACTGAGAACCCCTCCATCAACAATGATGCTTATACCCTCGATAGACCGCAATTTAACCGGTTCAAAGAAATAGGGGATGCTGCAGCTCATTCTAATCGCTTTTGCAATAGAAAAGGAACCTGGGGTGATTCCGTATTTCTCCAAATCATCCGGAAGGACTATTAACTGGCCATTTGAAAGATCTGAGGCAACAACTCTGAGTTTATTTGGTGGTAAATCGGAGAAGATTTTGATTCCTTTTGCCTCCAGTTTTTCAGTCATCCATTTTTCAAATACATTTCCTTTATATAATCCTAGTTTGAAATAAACCAACAGCCATTTTGCAAAGGAAAAAGGTATGAAGGTTTTTCGTGGGTCCAGCATCGCTGTAATATCTAGTTCTTCAAGCAGTTGATAAACTTCCTTACTTGTATATCCTGCCGCAATTAGAGCTGCTACAATTGATCCTGCACTCGTTCCGGCGAGTCTTTCAAATTGAAAGCCTTGATTTTCAATTTCCTGACAAGCTCCTATTAAAGCAAACCCTTTAATACCCCCTCCAGAAAAAACGCCGTCTATTTTCATGGCAGCCACTCCTAAAGTTGATATACTCACTGTTACATCTTTAAGCGCTAGGTTGAAAAAATAGTACGGTGGACGGGAAGAAAATTTGGTGACCTTGATATTAAAAAAGAACACCGTGGCGTCCCCGATGTTCCTTTTTATCTTATATCCGTTTTGCCCCGATAAATCTTGGCTTCCAGTAGGTATTGCTTGTATATGTAATGGAAACACCATTTGTTGTTGCAGATTGAATCATTTTTCCTCCGCCAATGTAGATCGCAACATGGGTTGGACGGCTTGCTTTATTTGGACCAAAAAACATCAAATCTCCAACTTTTAAAGAAGATATTACACGTGTTCCTTTTGTGTAAAACATTTGAGCTGCTGAATGTGGTAAAATCTTTCCCGCTTTACGATAAGAGTAACTGACAAGTCCTGAACAATCGAAACCGCTTGGGCTCATGCCACCCCATCTATATGGAACACCAAGATTTGCTTTTGCTATTGAAATCGCTTTCGAATGATAGTATGCCGCTTCTGCTTTCTCCCCCATAGGTGTAAACAATGAACTTATTGAAATTGACATAACAAGAACTGCGATAAGTTTTTTCAACATATTGTTTGATCCCCCTGTGAGGTGTTTTGTTACTTTTACTATATAAAATAAAGATAACGTTTACATCACAGGTAGATTACAGTTATATTACAAATTTCGACGTTTCCTGTAAAATCGTCATAGAGAAAGATGTCTGGTTTGTTATAAAGATAGGGAATTTTGTCATTTTTTATGGTGTTAATGGGTTTTTTCGACTAAATAACAGAAAAGGCTGCCTCTATCTGAGACAACCCTTTTGTATTAACCTATAAACCGCATTTTAATTGTGCACCACAATTTGTGCAGGTGTTACAGCCGCCAATTTCTTTTACTTTTCCTTTGCGGCAAACCGGACAGGTGTTCCCTACTTCTGAACCGATTGTTACATCGGTTGAACGAAGATCACTGATGGTATCAACTAAAACAACATGCTGCTTTGGTTTTTCATCAAACATGGATAATTGTTCTTCTGTGTTTTCCTCTGCTTTGAGGGTTAACACTTGAGAATCACGTGAACCATCAACGTAGACGGTACCACCTTTGGCACCACCGCGGTATAGACGCTCATAAACTTTCTCAACCTGCTCAACACTGTAGCCTTTCGGTGAGTTTACCGTTTTACTGATTGAGCTATCAATCCAGCGCTGGATGACACATTGAACATCTGCATGTGCTTCCGGTGCAAGTTCCATCGCTGTTACAAACCAGTTAGGTAGATTGTTTGCATCTGCTTCCGGATGTTGTTCAAGATATTCTTGAACGATATCCGCATTTACTTCAATAAATTTACCAAGGCGTCCACTTCTGAAGTATGAGAATGAGAAGTAAGGTTCTAATCCTGTAGAAACCCCAATCATGGTACCAGTGGACCCAGTTGGAGCCACAGTCAGTAAATGTGAATTTCTAATTCCGTTTTCTACAATCGATTGACGGATATCCTCAGGCATTTTTTTCATATATCCTGTTTCAATAAATGCCTGTCTTAAACGATTTGTTTCTTCAGTTGTTTCAGCAGTTAAGAATGGGAAACTTCCTTTTTCTGTTGCTAATTCTACTGATGTTCTATAGGCAGTTGTTGCAATTGTTTCAAAAACTTGGTCTACAAGCTTATTTCCATTTTCGGAGCCATATTCTGTTTCACAATAGATGAGTAAATCATGCAAGCCCATTACACCTAAACCAACACGGCGTTCTCCAAGTGCTTGCTTTTTGTTTTCCTCTAGGAAGTAAGGAGTTGCATTTATTACGTTGTCTTGCATTCTTACTCCGACTGCAACTGTTTTCTTAAGTTTATCAAAATCAACCGTTTTTGTTTCCTTATTAGCCATTTCTGCAAGATTCACAGCGGCAAGGTTACACACGGAAAATGGTGCAAGTGGTTGTTCCATTTTGTTATCCTATCGGCTTTTTATCCGATAGTTCTTACAGTTCAATTCCCGTAAGTTCAGCATATCTTTTCATTACAAAATGTAATGCTGCGGCCTCTTGGATGGATTATATTCTCTTTCGAGGTTCACCATCTATGCGTTGCCCCTGACTGAAGTTTTACTTTCAGCCTTCGGTTCGGATTCCCATCTCAGGGTTCCCGCTTTATTCCGCAGTTTTTAACGTGAGGCAAACTAAGCCACTTTACCACACGGGTTAGTTGCTACAACTTGCTGACCATATGCTTTTGCATTTGTCATCTCGTTGGCATTGTCAATAAAGAAAATTCCCGGCTCTGCTGAATACGTTGCGCAAATGTTGATTAAGTTCCAAAGTTCTTTGGCCTTAATCTTTTTGTAGGTACGTACTTTATGTCCAAGTTTTTCCCACTCGCGAACGTCTCCAACTTTGTGCCATTCTTCGTTGTATACTTTCATTTCTTCTTCATCGTAATGTTCAACATATGGGAAACGTAGTTCATACTCACTATCATTTTCTACTGCTTCCATAAATTCTTTTGTTAAACAAACAGAAATATTTGCACCTGTTAGGAATTCTGGATTATGGACTGCAAAAGTGCCGCCTACTTCTAACTTTTCTTCCGCATCAGCGATGATTCCTTCGCTAAATCCACCCAAACCAGGGATGTTTTTATAATTAACAATTCCTTGATACATCGCAGTTTCTTGAAGTGTTAATGGCATGAACTTCAACTTATCTTTCGCATGCTTTTTGATCGTTTCATCTTTTGTATTTTCAATTAAGAATCGCAGAATTCTTGGATTTTGCATTTTTGAAATAATGAATTCAATAATGTCTGGATGCCAGTCAGCCAGCATGATCATCTGGGCACCCCTGCGGGATCCACCTTGCTCAACCAAATGAGTCAATTTCGCAATATCATCCAACCATGAGACAGAACCGGATGATTTGCCATTTACGCCTCTAGCTAAGGTGTTTCGCGGTCTTAGGGTTGATCCATTCGTTCCGACACCGCCGCCGCGGCTCATGATTTCCATTACCTGCTTTCGGTGATCAGAAATCCCCTCACGAGAATCCGCCACGAAAGGCATTACATAGCAGTTAAAAAACGTTACATCCGTATTTGCCCCTGCACCGTAAAGAACACGTCCAGCTGGTACAAAATTCATATTTACAAGCTCATTGTAAAACCGTTCAAACCACTCTCTTCGTTTTTCCTCAGTGGTTTCAACGGCAGCAAGTCCTGTTGCATTACGTTTCGCAATTTGCTCATAAAAAACTTCCAAAGGCTTCTCAATTACATCAAGTGAGCGGACAATAATACCTGTGCTCGCCTCTTCCGAATCATCTAATACTCCTCTGAATTCCTCTTCCACTAAAACTTTAGCCTTTTTATTCTCCCAGTCTATGTCCGTGATGTATCCAAGACCACGTGCCGGAAATTTTGGATCCTCTTTGATTGTAAGAACGACAAAGTCACCATTTTTGAGGGTAATTTTTTCAGTGTCTTTAAAGGTGTAACGGTCCAGCATGACCAAGCGTGAAACACCCTTGTGAGTTATTTTCATATCAGGGGTAACTGGGTGTACCTGGGGAAATAAGTGGATCTCCTCATTCAACCTCTCGAAATCAATATTCATTTTTTGTCTAAACACAACCGACATGAGAACAACTCCTTCAAATAATAAAATCAATCTATTGTGCTAGTTCTAGTAGTTCCATGCTAGACCTAGTTGCTTTAATACATTTAAGGTACCATATCGACACATAAAAAATCAACATATAGTGTTCATAATATTTTTGACACCACTACATATTGAAAATGACGCAAAAAATAATTATTTTGTCAAACTTAAAAAAAAATAGATTTTTGAGCAATTTAAAGTTTTTGTTTGGTTTTCGAGGTAAAACGAGTAATTTTAACAAATTTCGCAGTTTGCCCTAAAAATATGTCTCTCATTTTTTCAAAAAAGAAAAAGCGACATTCCGCCGCCTTTTAATCGGTTATCTTTTAAAATTCCATTCATCACTTTCATACCGTTCTTTTGCTAATTTATGAACGTATGCAAGCTCTTCTTCAGTTAATTGATAAGGCTTGAGGTCAATATTCAGACCTTCTGCAAAGCCTTTATAAAATGCCTCTTTGGCTTCCTCCAACGTAATTTTCCGTGGACTTATTTCATTGATGGCAACGGCTTTATTCTTGAAAGCTTTTTGCATCCGTTCCTTAACTCTTTCATTAGGATATTTAAACAAGCTAAATAATTTATCTTCCTCTAAATCCAATAAAATCGATCCATGCTGTAAAATAACGCCCTTTTGTCTGGTCTGGGCACTCCCTGCCACCTTACGTCCCTCAACAACCAGTTCATACCAGCTTGGTGCATCAAAACAAACCGCAGACCGAGGACTCTTTAATGCCTCTCGTTCCTCTGCCGTTTTTGGCACTGCAAAATAGGCTTCTAAACCTAAATGATGAAATCCCTTTAAAATTCCCTCAGAGATGACCCGATATGCCTCTGTTACAGATTGCGGCATTTCAGGATGGTCTTCAGAAACAATAACACTATAGGTAAGTTCATGTTCATGGAGAACACCTCGCCCGCCGGTAGGTCTTCGAACAAAACCAAGTTTATGATTTTTTACTGCCTCCATGTCAATTTCTTTTTCTACTTTTTGAAAGTAACCTATGGACAATGTTGCGGGATCCCAGCCATAAAATCGAATCACAGGAGGAATTTTCCCTTCACTGTGCCAATCAAGTAAGGCCTCGTCAAGAGCCATATTGAATGATGGGGAGCCATTTCCCGAGTCTATAAAACGCCATACTTCTTTTTCCATTTTCAAGACCTCATTTTTATGTATTAATAATTTCTTTGGCGATTCCTAGTCTACCAAAATCTGATATGAATTCAAAATAAAATATTTCTGCTATAATATTATTTGCATGAAAAAAAAGATTTTTTTTAATGTATCTTTACTGATGTAAGGGTTGACTTATATAATAAAAAATAGTGCAGCAAGCTTGAAAGGAGCATTTTAATTGAATTCACTTATTCCTCTATTAATCATTATTGTCGCAGTTGCGATCTACACAGTATTCACCTATTTTTATCAGAAAAAGATTGTTAACACCGTTTCGGAAGAAGATTTTCGTGCAGGCTATCGCAAAGCGCAGTTGATTGATGTGCGCGAACCAAATGAATTTGATGCCGGCCATATTTTGGGGGCACGTAATATTCCAATGTCTCAAATTAGAATGAGAATGAAAGAAATCCGCCCCGATATGCCTGTTTATCTATATTGTCAAAGCGGTATGCGCAGCGGCCGGGCAGCACAGTTTTTGTATCGTAAAGGATACAAAGACCTTACCCAGCTTCAAGGCGGCTTTAAAAAATGGACAGGTAAAGTAAAAGCAAAATAATGAGGATTTTTCAAAAAGACCATCGCTGAATGATGGTCTTTTTATATTCCCTGTCCCCTCATTATTCTTCACTTACGGGCACTATGAGCCCTTGATAGTTCCCGTGAACATGCTTTTTTCTTGTTCACGGGCACTATGAGCCCTTGATAGTTCCCGCTCTCTTGCTTTTTCCTCGTTCACTGGCACTATGAGCCCTTGATAGTTCCCGCTCTCTTGCTTTTTCCTCGTTTTCGGGCACTATGAGCCCTTGATAGTTCCCGCTCTCTTGCTTTTTCCTCGTTTTCGGGCACTATGAGCCCTTGATAGTTCCCGCTCTCTTGCTTTTTTCTCGTTCACGGGCACTATAAGCCCTTGATAGTTCCCGCTCTCTTGCTTTTTCCTCGTTCTCGGGCACTATGAGCCCTTGATAGTTCCCGCTCTCTTGCTTTTTCCTCGTTCACGGGCACTATGAGCCCTTGATAGTTCCCGCTCTCTTGCTTTTTCCTCGTTCACGGGCACTATGAGCCCTTGATAGTTCCCGCTCTCTTGCTTTTTTCTCATTTACGGCCACTATAGCCTTTGATAGTTCTTACACAGATTTTAACCCACTTACTGGCAATATTAGCCACTAGTGGCTCCTGGAGCCTTCACTTTCCTATCTCATGGGAATAATTACTTAACTTCTATAAAAAGATGAGGGTGAATTCCTTAATAGAATCCACCCATCGAAAAATCAATTAATTCTTTTTATATCTCAACACAGGTTTACGTGCTGCTTTTGTTTCGTCCATGCGGCCAACTATGGTTGTATGTGGTGCCTCTTGAACGATCTCTGGATTTTCCTCTGCTTCCTTAGCAATTTGAATCATTATGTCACAGAAAGCATCAAGTGTTTCTTTTGCTTCGGTTTCAGTCGGCTCAATCATCAAGCACTCTTCCACAATTAATGGGAAGTAAATGGTTGGTGGATGATAGCCGAAATCAAGCAGACGTTTTGCAACATCTAATGTACGGACACCCAACTTCTTCTGGCGTCTTCCACTTAACACAAATTCATGCTTACAATGCTTATCAAATGGAAGCTCATAATGATCAGCAAGTCTTCTCATCATATAGTTCGCATTTAATACCGCATTTTCAGTTACAGCTTTTAAGCCGTCAGGACCCATTGAACGGATATATGTGTAAGCACGGACATTAATTCCAAAGTTACCGTAGAATGGCTTCACACGTCCAATTGAGAGTGGACGGTCATAATCAAGCACATATTCTTCCCCGTGTTTTGCGACAACTGGCTTAGGCAGGAATGGAATTAAGTCAGCTTTTACACCAACAGGACCTGAACCAGGACCACCGCCTCCATGTGGGCCAGTAAACGTTTTATGAAGATTTAAGTGAACAACGTCAAATCCCATGTCCCCCGGTCTTGCTTTTGAAAGAACAGCATTAAGGTTTGCTCCATCATAATAAAGCTTTCCGCCCGCTTCATGTACAATTTCAGCTAATTCCACAATATTCTCTTCAAAAAGTCCAAGTGTATTTGGATTCGTTAGCATTAATGCAGCTGTATCTTCTCCAACTACTCTTCTTAAATCTTCAAGGTCAACTAGACCATTTTCATTTGATTTAACCGTTACGGTTTCAAAGCCGGCAATCGTAGCAGACGCAGGGTTTGTACCATGAGCTGAATCCGGAACAATAACCTTTGTTCGGTTGAAATCACCATTTGCCTCATGAAATGCACGGATTAACATTAATCCAGTCCATTCCCCATGGGCACCTGCAGCGGATTGCAAGGTTACTTCATCCATCCCGGTAATTTCAATTAAATGCTGCTGCAAGTCGTACATTAGCTCCAATGCACCTTGAACAGAGTATTCATCCTGAAGCGGATGAATATGAGCAAATCCATTATAGCGAGCAACATTTTCATTGATTTTTGGATTGTATTTCATCGTACATGAGCCTAATGGATAAAATCCTGAATCAAGACCATGGTTTCGTTTTGAAAGTGCTGTATAGTGACGCATGATATCAAGCTCAGAAACTTCAGGAAGCTCAGGCTCATCTGCGCGTAAATATCCTTCAGGAAGAAGGTCATTTAATTCTAATTCCGGAACATCCATCTCTGGGAGGCTGTATCCGACTCGGTCAGGTGTACTAAGTTCAAAAATAAGCGCCTGATCTTGATTATGCATGCAAATCCCCCAATTCTTTCACAAGAGTATCAATTTCTTCCTTTGTTCTTTGTTCAGTAACAGCAATCAGCATATGATTGGTAAGTTCTGAATAATCACGGCCTAAATCATAACCGCCGATGATTCCTTTTTGTAAAAGCTGTTTATTTATTTCTTTTACCGGCTGGTTCAATTTAATAACAAATTCATTAAATGAAAAACCATCATTCACAATTTCAAAGCCAGCTGCTTTAAAGGCATTTTTCGCATATTGAGTTTTTTGCATATTGACTGCTGCCATTTCACGAACACCTTTTTTGCCAAGTGCCGTCATGGCAACGGATGCTGCAAGTGCGTTTAATGCTTGGTTCGAACAAATATTAGAAGTCGCTTTTTCACGACGAATATGCTGTTCACGAGCCTGCAAAGTTAAAACAAATCCACGGCGGCCCTCGTCATCTGTTGTCTGACCTACAAGGCGACCTGGAACTTTTCTCATTAATTTTTCTGTAACCGCAAAGTATCCGCAGTGCGGACCGCCAAAAGCAGTTGGAATTCCAAAAGGCTGCGCATCCCCAATGACAATGTCGGCACCAAATTTACCAGGAGGTGTTAAAACCCCAAGTGATAATGGATTGCTTGATACAACAAACATTGATTTATTGGCATGAATGACTTCTTCTAGTTCCTTTAATGGTTCAATTCTGCCAAAGAAGTTTGGATATTGAACGATAACTGCTGCAACATCGGCATTTACTAAAGTTTTTAATTCATTTAAATCTGTTAAACCGTCTTTTACAGGTATTTCTACCACACTCAAGTTCTGGCCTTTTGCATAGGTTTTAAGAACGTCGCGATATTCCGGATGAACCGTTTTTGAAACTAGGATTACTTTCCGCTTTGTATGACCGGCGCTAAGCATTGCAGCTTCCGCTAATGCAGTTCCGCCATCATACATCGAAGAGTTGGCAACGTCCATTCCGGTTAATTCGCAAATCATCGTTTGGAATTCAAAAATCGCTTGAAGCTCACCTTGAGAAATTTCAGGCTGATATGGTGTGTAAGCTGTATAGAATTCTGAGCGTGAGATTACATGGTCGACAATGACCGGCATATAATGGTCATAAACTCCAGCCCCTAAAAAGGAAACATTTCTTTTTAAGTCCGCATTGCGGTCTGCCATTTTAAATAATTCTTTCATTAAAGCAGGTTCCGATTTAGCTGCTTTAATATTGTACTCACCTTTAAAACGTACTTGCTCCGGGATATCGCTAAAAAGTTCATCAACGGTGGAAACGCCAATGGTTTCAAGCATTACTCTCTTATCTTCTTCAGTCATAGGTAAATAGCGATGTTTCATAAACTTAACTCCCTTCCGTTATTTCTTTTCTCTTTTATAAAAAGGTGTTGGAATTACTTTAGCTTTTAATCGTTTCCCGCGAATTTCAACCTCAACTTCAGCGTCTAAATCGGCATATTGGGTTGGGATTAGCGCAAGTCCGATATTTTTCTTTAAGGTTGGAGACTGCGTACCCGTTGTAACCTCACCGATTAGTGTTTCACCTTTATACACGGAATAACCATGACGTGGAATTCCACGGTCAATCATTTCAATACCAACTGTTTTTCTAGGAAGACCATTCTCTTTTTGGGCTTTTAATGCCTCTTTACCGATAAAATCTGCTTCCTTGTTTAATTTAACGGCGAAACCAATTCCTGCTTCAAGTGGTGAAATTTCAGGAGAAAGTTCTTGACCGTAAAGTGGTAAAACAGACTCAAAGCGTAATGTGTCCCGCGCACCCAATCCGCAAGGAATTACTCCTTCTTCCTTACCTTCCTCTAAAATTATCTGCCAAAGGTCAACGGCATCTTCAGACTGACAATAAATTTCAAACCCATCTTCCCCGGTGTAACCAGTTCTGGAAACAAGGGCTTTTTTACCGCCTATACTCACTTCCTGTTGAAATTTGAAAAAGCCAATTTGACTTAGATCAGATTCCTTAACTAGCTTTTGTAGAACCTTTTCTGCGAGTGGTCCCTGAATAGCTAATTGGGCTGTATGTTCAGACAAGTTTTTAAGAGCAACATCACCCTCAAGATGATCTTCTAACCACTTATAATCTTTTTCAATATTGGAGGCATTGACTACCAGCAGATAATGATTGTCTTCCATTTTATAAACAAGCAAATCATCCACGGTACCGCCATTTTCATAGCACATGGCTGTGTATTGAGCACCGCCATCTTTCAATTTAGAAACGTCATTTGTCATCATTTTTTGTAAATAGGATAAGCTGTCCGGTCCTTTAACTTCAACCTCTCCCATATGGGATACATCAAATAAACCGGCTTTTGTACGAACGGCTTCATGTTCTTCCTTTATGCTTGAAAACTGGACTGGCAGTTCCCAGCCGCCGAAATCGATTGTCTTGCCACCGTATTGCTTGTAAGTCTCAAATAGCGGAGTGCGTTTTAATTCAGCCATATAAATTCCCCTTTTTTAGAATAATTTTATAAAAAAATAACTAGGTGGTGCATTAAGAAAAACGTATACCACAAAAGGTAATGAAAGATTCCATCGCAAATGAAGGCGTTTACCTTTATTTCGCTAGACCTAACCACTTACTGTTAAGCTTTTATTGCTTTTCAACGCTATTTTTCCCCAGAAAAAAAGGACAGAGTCCCCCCTTTTTAAATTAAAGAAGGTCTCTGTCCTTGCACCTGAAAGTTTACCTATGATGGCTTTCCCCTTTGGTGGCTCCATTTTAACCGAAGCACTCTCCAGAGCTGCGTCAAACAAGAGTTCTTTTGCCTGAGAGATTCACATTTCTGTTTGCTCCTTCGGCGCTACATGGGTAGTCTCTCCCCTTGTTATCATCCGCATTTATAATATTTTCCATATGGGTAATACTAAAATAAATACATCTTCAAAATCTTTTACTTTATTACAAAAATTTAAAACTTTCTAAGCTACTAACATCCTACCCTAAAATGATATTTTGAGCAATAGTTTATTGTGAGAAAAGGAGCGGAAAACCATGTCTTTTCATATAGAATTTGATTCCTCCTGGCAGGATGATTTTTTACATAGGATTGAACATGATGGTCCATGGGGAAATTGGGACCTTTTTAAGCTTGCAATTGAGGTTGAAAAGCATCTTGTTATTCCGGAATTCGAGGGACTGTTGGCACCAAGCCACCTGCCGCACTTAACCCCCCTTCCCCATCAGCTCGAAACAGCTAAACAAGTCATTGAAAACATGAATGGAAAAGCCATTCTTGCCGATGAGGTTGGGCTTGGTAAAACCATCGAAGCTGGTCTAATTTTAAAAGAGTATATGATTCGCGGTTTGGTAAAAAAAGTATTAATTCTTGTTCCAGCTTCCCTTGTTACACAGTGGGCGATGGAACTAAACAGCAAGTTCTTTATTCCAGCAGTTTCTCAAAGAAAAAGCTATGTTTGGGAACAATGTGATGTGATTGTATCCTCCATCGATACAGCAAAACGAAATCCTCATCGCGATCTCATTTACAATCAAAACTATGACCTTATTATCATTGATGAGGCCCATAAGTTGAAAAATAATAAAACGAAAAATTATGAGTTTGTTCAAAATTTAAAAAAGAAATTTTGCTTATTATTAACAGCTACTCCCATTCAAAACAGAATCGAAGAAATCTTTAACCTTGTATCCCTTTTAAAACCGGGGCATTTGGGGAGCGAAACAGCCTTTTATGAAAAATATAAACGAGACTCCCGTTCCTTAAATGACGATGAACATTTGAAGGAATTAGTTAATAAAGTGATGATTCGAAACCGAAGATCTGACACCGGGATTGAATGGACAAAAAGACATGTTGAAACCATTCCAATTGAATTTTCACCATCAGAAAAAGAATTATATGAAGCCATTAACGAATTAAAGAGCGAAGGAGATTGGGTTCAAACAAGTGCTTTTTCAGTAATGACCTTACAAAGAGAAGCATGCAGCAGCCGCGAAGCCGTTTTTTATACACTAAAAAACATGTTGCAAAAAAAGGAAAATCCGTCTCCTGCCTTTGAAGAACAAATTAATTATTTGATTAAAAAAGTCGAGGTTGTTCAGCGAAACTCAAAAGCCGAAAAAGCTCTCGAGTTAATCCAAAAGGCAAATGACAAAGTAATTATTTTTACGGAATATCGGGCCACACAATTATATTTACAATGGTATTTGAAGCAGCATGGAATTTCTTCCGTACCATTTAGGGGAGGATTTAAGCGCGGTAAAAAAGACTGGATGCGTGAACTCTTCCAAAAGCATGTACAGGTCCTAATAGCAACAGAGGCCGGTGGAGAAGGGATTAACCTTCAATTCTGCAATCATATCATTAATTTTGATTTACCGTGGAATCCTATGAGACTGGAACAGCGAATTGGCAGGATCCATCGTCTCGGTCAAGAGAAAGATGTTATGATCTATAATTTTGCCATCAAAAACACTGTCGAAGAGCATATTCTAAAGCTGCTGTATGAAAAAATTGAATTATTTGAGAAGGTAATTGGCGAACTGGATGATATTTTAACAAAGCTTGATTTTGGTAATATCGAGGAACATTTAATTGATATATTTGGGCAATCCTGTTCCGAAGGTGAAATGAGGATAAAAATGGATAACCTCTCATCAATGATTGAGCTTGCAAGAAACATAAAGGAAGGGGATTCACATGCAGCAGCAGGAAATTCATAACTTTTTAATGAAGTATTTTCAAGCCAATGAATGTGAAATTGTCGAAAACAAGCCTGGATATCTAACAACACAATTAACCATTGAACTTGATAAAGAATTGATGAACCGGCCCTTTTACTGGCATTATCTTGAAAAAACAGGCGGAATCCCGAATCCGATGAAGCTTACCTTCATTACAAACCAACAGCGGGCACCTGATCATATTAAAGGGGAAACCATTTATTTCGGCTCACCTAGATTGCACCAAATATTTACTTCTACAAAAAACCTTGCCAGTTATATTCGGCTATATGAAAATCACAGCTTGCAGAATAGACAAACACCGTTATTACCTTGGCTGTGTATGAATGTGAAAATATCGTACCAGTGTGATCGAAAACGGGATATTTTTAAATCTATTGGATTGCAGCTAATAAATGGTCAAATGGTCGAAGATTTCCATGAACGGTTATTGAAAATACGACTAACACCCAAAATCCCGGATTACTCCTTTACATTATCTCCATTAGTGAAACCGAAAAGCGGAATGACCAGAATTGAAAATTACCTGAGAAATGTTATTGAAAAGGATGATCATACATGGGCAGAAGAAGCTAAAAAAAGATGGGAAAAGGACCGGAAGCTTTTAGACCATTTCTATGAAGATAGTGAAGAAGAAAATGAGAGCTATGAAACAGAAAAAAAAGCACTTCAAGAACAATACGAACCAAAAATTAATATCTCATTTATAAATGGCGGACTGTTTTATTTAACCGAAAAAGCCATCTAAAAAGGTAAAGAAGCAGACGGTCTGCTTCTTTACCTTTTTCTTCTTCTTTTCATTTCAGAATAAAATATATAAGGTAGGATACCGAACCAACGGTACCAAAACGAGGCTTGCGCTTGCTTCCGCTCTGTCCGGATTCTTTTTCGTTCATCCTTTGGCTGGTCCGCATATTTTACAATTGTTTGCGTCACATATTTTACATAATCATTTGTTTTCATCGACACACCTGCCTTCATCCTTCAATACAAGTATGTCCATGTTTTTCAGATCCTAACTACTTGATTTCTCAATTTTTTTCTGCCCACTTCACAATCCTTTTTAATTTTGTATCAAAATATCCAATTCCAATTACTGTTATTCCTGAACTTAACCGAAGCGTAAAATTAACCCTTTGAACACTATTTACTGGTGCATCAGCCTGATAATCCATCGTCCCGTTTCCATATTTAAAAGATCCTTTTGACTGAATAGTCCCGGTGGATGTTAGTCTGTTTTCCACCTTTTTGATGGAACTGAGGAAATAATACTCCTCCTGCAATAGAATGGCTGTTTGATTAACAACCTTTCTTTCAGTCAAGAGCTGTTCAACGCGGATTGATAAAAATAAGAAAAAAACAAGTACGACACATAATGTAAGGGGATAGGTAAAACCTGCCTGATTTTTTTTCATGGACTTGAATCCCAATTAATAAAGGAGTAAATAACCACAGAATATTCTTTTCCCCATACGTCCTTTGCATAAACCTTCACGGCGTTGTTTAAAAGCACAAAAGCAGCATCGGATACATTTTGTAACACGATTTCATGCCCCGAATTATTTACCCTTCTCCGCAGGTTATTCCCGTATCGCTCATATTGTACTGTTTCTGCGTCCTTTGTTAAAATCAGCTTACCTGAGATGACCTCCACACGCGAGTAAGTTCTGATTTCCCTTTTTAATTGACTGCAAAAAATCTCCCACTCCATGGGCTGATCTTCCCCTTGTATTGCTTTGTTATTCAAAATGATTTGCATAAGCGGTGCCATAAAAAAGACAAGAATAGAAAATATGGCCAGGGCAAAAATGGCCTCAATCAAGGTAAAAGCTTTTTCATTCTTGCATACCACAAATTTCTGTTTTGGAAAGAAAGGAGGTTTCCTCAACATTTACACACACCTCCCTAGCTCCGGAAAATACAGAGTCTCTCCAGCTGATTTTGTATTCTATTCCATCTTGAAACACAGAATAATTGTTGTCTAATTTTCCCTCGATTATTTGAGCCTCGAGTTCCTGAAACACCAGCTGTCTAGACTTTTTTTCGATTTCCAGTTTTTTTGATTGACTGTTTAAATTAATGATAATTGGCATAAAAAATAGACACATCATGAACCAGGCTGATAGCGACAGTAACAGCTCGAGTAAAAAGAAGCCTTTATTCTTCTGTAACATAAAACCTTCCCTTTCCAATCAAAAAGGTAATACGGTATTGCTTGTCCTTCGTTACAATCGTGAACGAACCAAATTTACTTATATTTCCATCTGAAAGAAACCGAAAATATAAAGGAAGTGTTCCTGGATATACATGAATATCGCTTGAATAATACCGCTCGACTAGCCTTGGAAGATCAGTGCGTTCATAAATAAAATAGTTATACTCGTTTTCCGAAAAGCTTACCGTGACCTCATGTTGATGGGAAATGGAATATTGTTGGGCAAAATATAAATCGGCTTTGAGCTGGGAAATGAAGGTTTCGTCTTCCATCCGATTCGCTTGTGGTTTTACGGAAAAGACGGTAATCGAGGATATAATTAAAAAGATGGCTAGGACAAGTAATGATTCTAATAAAGTAAAGCCTTTTTGGTTCATTTTCATTCAGATGTATTTGCCACTGATACAACTTTTCCGTCGGCTTGTATTTCTACCTTTGTTTTTCCATCTGGACAGCCCTTGGCATCCTCTTTTAAATAATCAGCAGCAACTAATTCCTCAACACTTGTAGGCAGCTTTTTCTTTTCCATTTCATAGGCCTGAACCTGGGCTTGTACCATTTTCACAAATGCCTGACAGCCTTTTTCATTGATATTTGAATTATGTTTTGTGATGTTCGGAATGGTGATAATTAATAAAACAGAAATAATTAACATTACAATCATCATTTCAATTAGTGTAAAACCCTTTTGATTTTTGAATTTTTCCAACATACTGTTCATCCTCCAGTTTTAAACTCCATCCATTAAATGGAACATCGGCAATAGTATAGCTAAATACATCGAAACAACAAGAAATCCGATAAAAAGATATAAAATCGGCTGAATCATTTTAAAGCTTTTTTCAATTATTTCTTCCATCATATTCATACAATGCCGACTAAAAAATTGGAGTTCTTGTTCCAGTTTTCCATTTGCTTGTCCGTGTTTAACAATCATCGGAAATTCTTTTTCAAAAAAGGAAAAAGTAGCTAAAATAGACTCTAGTTTTTCGCCGGTTACCAGCTTTTGCTTAATTTCCTTCCCAAGCTGGCTGTAAAACGGTTGCCTGCGGTTCTTTTCAAAGAGCAGTAAGGCTTCGGAGACTGAGATTCCACCTGCCAGTAAAAAGCTAAGTTGAATGGAAAAATAGTGGGTAAATAACAATCTGAGGACCCTTCCTGCAAAAGGGATACGGACTAACTGAGAACGTTGCAGAAGAATAGACATTTTTCTGAAGACAAGAAAGTAATACATTACTGCAAGCAGAAAAATAAAGACTATGCCTATTATCATCATGGGGAAATATTGGTCAAAAAAATAAATTACTTTTGTAAAAAAATTAGCTTCGAGTCCCATTGATTTAAAAAGGGTGGTAAACCTTGGAAGCAGCGTATTTTCCACAAAAACAAACAGGAATCCGGTAATAAAAATAAGAAGTAGCGGATACTGAAGCAGTTTTAAAAGCTTCTGCAAATCCTTGTCCTTTACCAAAGCCATTCCGCTGCCTTCTAAAAGTGCTTCAGCAAAATTACCATGCTGTTCCGCAAAATAAACGAAACCAATTAAATCTTTGTGAAAGCCAAGCTCATCTAAAACCTCATGAAACGATAAGCCTGTTTTTAACCCGATTAAGCACTTATTTAGCTCCTCCTTTCGATTGACGGACAAGTGAAGGGAAATGGACTCAAGAGCCTCGGAAATAGGATATCCCCTCGCCAATAATTCACCTGTCCTTTTTAACAGGGTCGCTTGCTCATTTAATGTCCATTTACGAGGTTTCATAATTGTATACCAGCCGTTCATATTCAGACTCTTTTATATAACCAAGGGCAATTCCCTTATTAATCACTTGATTGATCGTTTTATAATATGTTTCAATATTTTCCCCCTTTGCAGCCCTCATCGCTGAATTTAAATTCCTTCCTGATAATAATTCAAACACACTGGCTCTTTTCCACCTGCCGTATGAATTACAAAATGGGGAACAGTCTTCCTGGCAAAATGGACAGGTCAATTCCACCAGACGCTGTGCCGTTACAGCAATAAGCGTTTGCTCGACCTCCAGCCAGTTTACACCAAATTCATGGAGCCGATAAACCGCTCCCTTTGCATCTCTCGTATGCATCGTGCTCAGTACTAAATGCCCAGTAAGAGCCGCTCTAACAGCAATTTTCGCCGTTTCACTATCCCTTATTTCCCCCACCATAATAATATCCGGGTCATGCCGCAAAATAGCCTTTAATCCTGTGGCATAGGTGACCCCCGCTTTTTCATTTACTTGTACTTGAAGGACAGAATCATAGTTTTTTTCGATGGGGTCTTCTAATGTAATGACGTTCCGATGAAATAAGTGTGCGGTTTCATTTAAGAGAGAATAAAGGGTTGTTGTTTTTCCACTTCCGGTAGGACCCGTGAAAATAATTAAGCCATGAGCGTGTTTTAGAAGGGCAAGTAATTTTCTCGTCATTGAAGGGAATAAGGAAAGCTGGTGAAAAGGTATCTGTTCTTGTTGAGGTAAAAGTCGGATGACCAGGCTTTCTCGATTATTTGAAGGCAGGGTGGATAATCTGAGTCCCATCAATTGACCGTCAACATCGCAAAAAATTGAACCGCTTTGCGGGCGTCTTCTTTCCCCAATATCCATATTTGCAGTAAATTTAAAATGTGAAATTAATTTGTCGCACTCTTCTTTTGGAAGGGATAACCGAGGAATAAGTTTATTCGTAAGGCGAATTTGAACGAGTGTATCATTCTTTCGCGGAATGATATGAATATCGGTTGCTTGATTTCTAGTGGCATCTTTTATAATTCGATTGGCTAATATTTCAATTGCGCTAACAATGAGAAAAACCTCCTTTTATATTACTTTGAAACTGAATTCAACACGACTCCATGTTCCCCCTCTTTTTAATTTGTTGACCATTATTAGAATAACTCAATTGACAACATTCAGGTACAGGAATTTTGATGAAATTATTACAAATTATTGACGATAAATGTGAACATTTTCTAAACTTATAGTGTTTATGTTGTTAACCTCATTCCCATGTTAGAATGGCTGTATTATAATAGGATTAAATTATGGGAGTTCGAGGTGAAACCAGATGGAACAAACATTAAAAATAACAAATGTTTTATCAGATCCAACACGTTATTATATTTATCAATACATTACAAAAAGACACCAAGAGGTGACTGTACAAGAGATTGCTGAAAATTTTAATATTCATCCCAATGTGGCAAGATTGCATCTTTCCAAGCTTGAGGATGTAAATATGTTAATTTCCGAAACAAAGAAAACGGGAAAAGGCGGCCGTCCAAGCCGGTTGTACCGCTTATCTGATGATGTGATTCAGCTGCATTTCCCATTCCGCGATTATATGTTGTTATCCAAAGTAGCCATTCAAACTATGCTTACTCTTGGTGAGGAAGGAAAAAAAGCATTATATATAACTGGAAAACGTTTTGGAACTGAAATTATTGAACAAGAAATGTCAAAAAGATCTCTCGGTAATGAATTAAATTTTAACGAAAAGCTAAATATATTAAAAAGTGCTTCAACACTTGCAGGCTTTTATCCGGAATTTGATGTGAACGGGGATCAAACCAAAATTTATTTTCAGATTTATAATTGCCCATTTAAAGAAGTGGCAGAGGAACACGAAACCGTTTGTAGTATGCATCGTGAATTTCTAAAGGGTATGTTCGAGGTCTTATTCTCTTCCGTTGAGTTGGTTGAAAAAGAGAATATGTTTAATGGCTGTGAAGCATGTTCCTATCAAGCATTTGTCACAAACTAATAACAAACCATTATTTACATTACCCTAACTTTTACCTTATAATATTGTAATGATGGTATTCGTAGGGTAAAAGGAGGGATACATATGGATCGCATGTTCAGAGTATTGGGTTTCTGGACGGGTATTTTTACCGTTATGTTTTATCTTGGTGATATGGATAAAACAGCAATGTTATTCTTAGCCCAAACTGGTTTCTTCGTTCTGCTCAGCTATTTAAAACTTTCCGAACGTATGTATATGTATGTTTTCGGAGCATATTTAACCATTTTCTTTGCAGGTTTCACTTATTGGACAACTTTCATGATGCCTTTAGGTGCAACAGAATAAGAAATAAAAAAACACCGGGAAATCCTCCCAGTGTTTTTTTATTTAAAATATTTTAGCCATATCTTCTTTTAACCCTTTTTGTTGAATGATGATATGGAAATAGGAACTAATTCCGGAAGGCATAATTAAACTTCGGATTGCCCGGTTCCGCTTGCTTTGTTCAGAAAACGGGTTAGGATCAAAATGGTTTTCCAATTCTTCAAGGATACCTGCTTTTAGCAAAAATTCATCCTGCCTAAGCTTTGTTACAAATTCCAGACCAACCTGTTCCCCCTTTTGAATAAGCTGATCAAATTGAATATGGGTGGTAATGTCGATTTCCCCGGGATGCTGCAAAATATTATCCAGCATTTGATGCTGATAATACCCCCGTAAACTGCCACTCAATCTTGCGGGCTGCATCCATTCCTCATTGATATAACCATAATCGGCACTGACAACTAGACCCTTTGTAATGATTTTTGAAATATCCTCAATCATTTTTTCCATTACGAGAGGAACTTCAAACCGTTGTTTCTCCTTTAACTCCAATTTATGTTCTGATAAAAATTGAACAATTATCTGATTCGATAACGGAACCTTTTTCTCAAACAATTCATTATTTTCGATTCCAACCATCACTTCAAAAATATTGCCATTCTCCTTCTCGATTACATGGACAGGAAGTGCATCAAAGAATTCATTTGAGAAAATCATTCCTTCAAAGCCGTTAATTTCTTCAAGCGTTTCCAACTGAGTGACAGGGTAGACAGAACCAATTAGCTCTTTTTGCAATTTCCTGTGAAAAGGGCTGCTCTCAACCATTAAATACTCAATCGGGATTTTAACCGATTCATACCACTCCATTAGAAAAGCATGAGCAAATCGGCCGTTTCCTGCCCCAATTTCACAAAACACAAGTGGTAATTCGTATTGCTTATAAATTTTTGAAAACCATTTTGCAACAAGCCGGCCATAAACATCTGAAATATTGCTGGTGGTGATAAAATCACCCTTACGTCCTATTTTCACTTTTTCTTTCATGTAGTAGCCAAAGTCGGGATGATAAAGAGCTGCACTAATGAAGTCTGCATAGGAAATATAATGATTAGGTGATTCAGAAATGATTTTTTTTAAGTAGGTAATCATCTTTTACTCCTTTTTGCTTTTTCACTATTGACATAGTGTTTACTATATATTATTGTTAATTTAGTAGCTTAACTATATCCCCTCCCATTATATGAATAGAACATCCCCTGAAAAGCCCTTCTCCTTGTGAGAAGGGCTTTTCTATTTATGCAATTCAAAAACCATTTAAAAAGGGATTGCTATCCATTTCTTCGATAATAGTGGTGGCAGGGCCGTGCCCTGATAAGACCACTGTTTCCTCCGGTAAAAATAACAACTTATCATGAATGCTCTTTAAAAGCTGCGCTTGATTCCCTTTTGGCAAATCAGTCCGGCCAATGCTTCCTTTAAATAAGGCATCGCCAGAAACGACAAATCCATCATGCTCAAAATAATAAGAAACACTGCCAGGCGAATGACCCGGAGTTTCAAGTAGTTTGAACTCAAAACCAGCGATTATTATGTCCTCTTCTTTTTTTAAAATAAAATCAGCAGGTCTTGCGTTAATGCTTTCCTTCATCATAAAAAATTGTGAACCATTTAATTTTGGATCACTTAGCCATTCCTCTTCCTCCTCATGGACATAAACAGGAATTTTAAAAAAGTCTCTTACCGCATCCACTGCTCCAATATGGTCAAAATGAGCATGAGTCAGAAAGATGGCCAACGGCTTTAAATTACGTTTGGTCAGCCAATTAATCAGCTTTTTCCCTTCACTTCCTGGATCAAAAATTAAACAGGTTTGATCCGATTTTTCAACTATGTAACAATTTGTTTGCAGAACCCCTAAGGGGATTTGCGACCACTTCATTGCTTATACCTCCAATTAATAAATACAATAATAACATTTTACACTATTCTTTAATCGAATTTAAAGGAAGAAAGAATTTCTACAAATAGAGAGGATCAATATAAGAAATGAAACATAAAATTGTCTTTTTTTTGCCCTCGACAAACGAATGAAATAACTATAAAATAGGAAACGAATGTATATAATATTCTTACATAACTATTTTTAAAATGTTAGGCATATTAACCAATAAAGGGGGATTTGTTCATGGGATTAGTTATTATCTTTGCTTTAGTAACCGTCCTTGCTTTGATTGCTGGACTTCGTGCACTAAAAAATAAAAATTTATTAGCTGCATTTTGGGGAGTTGCTTCATTCTTAGTTTTTGGCTGGTTTGTTGTCATGACCGTTATTCACCACGGAATTCCTACAGGTACACACTAATATTTATAGAGAAGACTGCCAATTCAGGCAGTCTTTTTTATTATTCTTGCAAAAGGCTATTTACTTTATCTACCTTATATTCCATACTTCTTTTTACATCCCTGCGGTCATCAACACGGATGGTTGTGGCTACCCGCTGAATCCCCTCTGAGAATGGAGCCTCGTGCATCGCTTGAATCACTTCAAATAAAACAGGCAAATCCCCTTCGATAATGGTATTCATGGGGGTTAACTGATAATGAATTTTTCCCTCTGCTTCATATCTTTTTAGTATTTTTTGTACACTAGCCACATATTTACTCACACTGGGAGTTTCAGTCCCCAGTGGAATGACAGTAACATCAACAATTGCCATCCTGATCACCTGCTTGGTCGATTAATTTTTAATACAGGTTGATTTTATCATACCTGCCTATGTAAGAAAAAAAGAATGGCTTTTAACAGTCATTCTTTGTGCAAATCATAAATTTTTTTTGCTTTTAAATCAATTATTTTTTCAAAGTTGTTCCCATATAAGCCATTAACAATCGGGGAATCTGTTTTAAAAATAAACTAATAATAAAGAACCATTACCAGAATTTATGAATTGTGTTATGAATGAAGAAGCACAGCTATAAAAATTGCCTCAGCCCGGGAATAAATTTCTTTATATCTTGAAAGAGGAAGCGGGTTTATGCCCCTTCCCAACTCAATGGTAAAGCCCGGACGTTTAAATTCCTGTATATACCAATCCTTATATCCTGCATGACTGTCGACATACTGAATGGCTTTATATCCGCTTAACCGCTCCATTGCTTTGGCAATATTCCCTGCTTCCGGCGGTTCATAACCTTCATACCCCCAATAAAACTCTTCTCCCTGGGTATGAAACGCGACAACACAGTCAAATGGATTGCTTTTCGCTAGCTCAGCCATGGCAATCGCTTCAGGTTCAGTTAACGGAGAATTCCCGGGAAAGTCTCTTGAAGCCGGTAATTTTGGCAGTTTCCGCTCTTTTTCAATCTCCCATTTGGCCGGATATTGATTATTCAAATCCACTCCACGAATATTGGCTTTCCAATGAATGAAGTCATCGCTGTTATTATTAATTTTCATAACTTCTCCACGAAGAGAATCAGGCGGTCCATGTACAACAAGGTCAACTCCATCCGGATTTACCATTGGAACAATGGATAGCTCTATATTTTGATACAATTGAAAAGAAGAAACTCCCCTAATAGCTATGCCATTTGTTATGCTTAATAAAAAATGATTGAGCAAATCCATTAGAATCAAGGTAGTGATCCATTCATTTGCATGAAAGGATGCATTCATATGAACTTTTTTCGTTCCTCTCCCAATTCTAATTTCATGGATCGGGTTTCCCAAGACACTTTTCCCGATCACTGACACATTGATAAAAGGATAAACCCTTTTTAGGTAGGATATTGCTTCGTAAAGGTTTGCGGAACAACATGGCTTGGTGGTACTTAAAAAAGGCATTGTGACTCTTTCTGGTATCAGGATGGTTTCATTTGGAAACAATTGATTCGGTTTATGTGTTTGATTAAGTAAAAATAACGCATCTAGCGGAAGATTCTTTGAAGCAGCAATCCCGGCTAAGGTATCCCCATTTTTAATTCTGTATGGGACTGCTTCATAACCTGGAATTATTATTTTCTTTGAAATTTCGACATTCTTCGGATTTATATCTGGGTTAGAGTCCTCCATTACAGATACCGGTACCATAAATAGCCTGCTATAATACCATAAGGAGTCTTCAGAACGAAACAGGACCTCCATTATTTTCCCCCTCCCATCATAAAAATCATATGAAAAGAAAAGAAAAAGATGAATTCTATATAGACAAAAAACCTGCTGTGGCAGGTTTCTTCATGATTTTATAAATTTAATTTAGTTTTAATCAGCCAGGCTGCACCAATTACACCGGCCTCATTTCCTAATGTTGCTAATGCGAGCTCCGTTGATTCCTTAACAGGAGAAAATGCAAACTGATTAAATTGTTGTTTCACAGAGTTTATTAATATATCGCCAGCTTTTGAAACACCGCCGCCTACAACAATTTTTTGTGGATTTAGTGTATTTCCGATATTGGCTAAAGCAAGGCCTAAATGAAATGTTACCTCGTCTAATACTTTTCCGGCCACCTTGTCCCCATTTCTTGCAGCGTCAAAAACATCCTTTGCGGTGATTTTTCCGTTTGCAGACTGTTTCTCTGCTAATTCACCCTTAAGATCGCTTTTTGAAAGTTCACCTGTTGCAAGGCGGACAATCCCCGTTGCTGAAGCAACCGTTTCAAGACAACCGTTTTTCCCGCAATTACATGGTGCACCGCCAATCGGAACAGCCGTAATATGCCCGATTTCACCTGAAGCGCCATTTGCCCCTTGGACAATGTTCCCGCCTATAATGACACCGCCGCCAACACCGGTACCCAGCGTGACACAAACTAAATCTTTTGCTCCGCCTCCGGCACCCTTCCACATTTCACCAAGCGCAGCACAATTCGCATCATTTTCAATTGCCGCTGGAAGAGCAGTCGTTGCTTCAAGTTGTTCTTTAAGGGGATAGTTTTCTTTCCATCCCAAATTAACAACATTTAAGATTACACCAGTTTCATAGTCAACCGGACCCGGAGCACCCATTCCGATTCCAATTAATCTATTTTTATTTTCACCGAGGCTTGCCAATTTTTCATTAATTGCCTTAGCAATATTACCGGTAATATTTCGGCCTTCATCTGAATTATCAGTTGGTATTTCCCACTTTTGAAGGATTTCACCACTAGTCGTCAGAAATGCTAATTTCGTCGTTGTGCCGCCAAGATCCACGCCTACAATCCATTTATCTTGCAACTTATTCACCTATCTTTGACTTTTTTCTTTTTGAAATTGAATCTCTTGTCTCAGGATCAATAATGCTGTTTGGTATTCTTTTGGTTCAATTAACTGGGATTGATAAAGTTCTTTTAATTCCGTTTCCATCAATTCCATATCGGCCACTCGATCACCAATATAAATAATCGTTCCAAATTGTTTTAAAAATTGCTGAATCTCATAAACTGTTTTCATTTCCTACCCCTTAAAATTCTAAATTGGAGATGCAATGAATGGTATAAAAAAAGTATACCTCATGCTAATTCCCGCCTCAAGGAATTATTATTTGTAACATCAACAGCATAATTCAAACCATTCCGACCAACAGATTATTGAAGATGTTGGTTTATTTTTCGAACTAAATCCGAGTATTCCTTACGGTCTGGATTTAATTCCACTGCCTTTTCAGCATTACTCTTCGCTTCCTTAAAGTCCCTTTCCTCTAGATTAATCAGAGCAAGATTAAAATAGGCTTCTTCAAAATCAGGGTATAATTGGATCGCTTTTTGTAAATGAATTTTTGCCTCCGAAAGCATTCCTTTCTTAATTTCAGTGTAAGAGAGAAGAAAATAAACATTTGCCGAGGGACTTTTTAGTTTTTTTTCTGTATCCTTTAATACATGATAAGCTTGATCATTTTTGTTTTGTTTAATATATTCCTGGGCAAGAGCTAAACTGGAGCTTTCATCTCTTGTTCTTGCACTGGTACTAAAACCATAAGATAAGGACCCCCAGATAAGAGCAGCAGACAAAAGGAAAAATATGGCTTGGAGGAATACTTTTTTCTGCTTTGGAAGGTAAACAATTCCTGCTGCTAGAAATCCTCCGGCTAAGCCGCCTAAGTGACCGGCACTGTCAATGCCCGAAGCTGAAAAACTAAAAACAAGATTGATTCCCAGCACGACAATTAAATTAAGGCCCATTGTTCTAAAAAAAAGCTTTGGCTGAATCATTCCAAAATAAAGCAATGCTCCAAAACATCCATAAATGGCGCCGCTGGCTCCTGCCGACAGATTTGGGCTAAAAATAAAACTGGCAATAACTCCGACAATACCGGCGAACAAATAGATAAAAAGGAATCGCAAATTACCATATAATCTTTCAACCGCAACACCTAAATAATATAGTGCAAGTGTATTCATAGCTAAATGTAAAAAACCAATATGCAGGAAAATGGGTGTAATAAAACGCCACCACTGGCCTTCATAAATGAGAGGATCAAATTTAGCCCCATATTTGATTAATGTGTTATTATTGGTGCTCCCTCCGTGCATTTCAAGCCAGAAAAAGACGATGATTTGAACAATCATAAATAAATAGGTGAATAACGGTCTTCCGTTTTCAAAAACAGCTTTTTCCGTTTCTGCCTGATGAACAGCTGTCTCAAGTGTTGATTTTTTTAAGGCCTGGATGGTTTCTTCAGAATAGGACTCGTTAATTTCGAAAAATACTTGCTTCTCAAGTAAACGAGAAAGTGTTTCAAAGCCTGTTTCATATTTCCCATTAGAAAATAAGATTGAGATAATAGCAGTTTTATTTCCTTCTGGATAAAAAAAGGGTTTTTCCAAACGATAATCATAATCATCAACAGGTGGATACGGACTAACATAAATGTTCGCTATGTTCAAGTCAGCCCGATGAAGCTGTTTACGAATACTCTCCCCATTCGAAGCAGTAAATTCAATATCCCTTTGCATAGCATTGCTCCAATTGAGATCATGGTTGAATAGCCTTACAATAGGGGCATTCTTATTTTCTAATTTTTCGAGCCAAAGCTCATTTTGATTTTCAAATAATTGAATGATGCGATACCCCTGTTCCGTAATAAAGAAATTGGCTAAGCGCCAAAAGATAAATTCTTCTTTATTCAATACTCCTCCCACTTTCCATCTTAATGATCGGTAATTTTTTTGATTATTTCTTGATGGTTTCATTATAACCGAAATCCATTCGAATCAATGACGAAACGGTCTCATTTCCTTTAATTTTATACTGATTCTATAATCGCAAATAAAAAACCATCTGCGGTTTTCACCTTTCAGATGGTCCTCCAAAAACAGTTTGCAGCATTTTATTCTTTACTCCTGGGAAACTCATAATGGATCCTACCGCAAGGCGGCGGAGCCAGCCGGATGCCAGCAATAAATTAATAAGCCGATATCGGTAACGAAATCCAAAATACCCGATGGATCCAATTAGAAAAATAGATGTAATAATACGAGACATATAAATCCCTCCTACATCTATTCTGTGTCATACACCTAAGTTTT
This sequence comes from Neobacillus niacini, assembly GCF_031456445.1. Taxonomy (GTDB): domain Bacteria; phylum Bacillota; class Bacilli; order Bacillales; family Cytobacillaceae; genus Neobacillus; species Neobacillus niacini_I. Next base: position 208,412 of record NZ_JAVDUQ010000003.1, read on the forward strand.
ATCCATTGCTGTCAATAATAATGGACTGAAATCTTTTAAGAATCCAAACCCATTCGGTTAAATATTTTTAAATACCGGGTCCATTGTTTTCTTTAAAACAGCGACTGATTGTGAAAATTTATCTTTTTCTTCCTTACTTAAATCTAGCTCTACAACCTCTCGTATTCCATTACGGTTAACCACCGCCGGAACCCCGATATATAGATCTCTATGTCCGTATTCCCCATCGAGATATGTGGAAACGGTTAGGACAGAATTTTCATTTTGTAAAATCGCTTTCGTTAACCGCACAAGTCCCATAGCAATTCCGTAAAAGGTTGCACCTTTTCGTTCGATGATCTGGTAGGCTGCATCCCGAACATTTAAAAAGATTTTATTAAGGGCATCTTTCGTAAAGCCTTCTTTATTCTTTGTCCATTCTGAAATAGAGGTACCCGCAATATCTGCATGGCTCCAGACAGGTAATTCCGTATCACCATGTTCTCCAATGATATAAGCGTGTACGTTACGGGCATCAACACGAAAATAATCGCCTAATAAATAACGGAATCTTGCCGTATCGAGAATAGTTCCGGAACCAATAACCCTTTCCTTTGGGAGACCGGAAAATTTCCAAACAGCATAAGTTAAGATATCTACAGGATTTGTTGCTACCAGAATAATCCCATCAAAACCACAAGACATAATCTCTTGGACAATACTTTTAAAAATCTTTGTATTTTTTTCAACAAGATCTAGTCTTGTTTCACCAGGTTTTTGATTGGCACCTGCTGTAATAACTACAAGATCTGCTTGATCACAATCTTTATAGCTTCCATACCAAATTTTTGTATGGGAAGGAGCGAAGGGTAGACCATGATTTAAATCCATAGCATCGCCTTCAGCTTTATCCTTATTCACATCAATCAGGACAAGCTCTTCGGTTATTCCTTGATTTAAAAGGGCAAAAGCATAGCTTGAACCAACAAAACCTGTTCCTATAAGCGCAACCCTATTCACTCGTTTTACCATTTCAATCCCCCACCTTTAAATAATAAGCTTTACACCACTAAATACACTATCACCATTGCCAACAAAGCCGCAATAAAACCGGATAGAAAGTTTACCATATCATTATCAATATAGTTAAAACCTTTTATCCGTAATGTTTCCTTTTGACAATGAATTCGTCTTTCCGTTTCAATCCCGCATTGACTGCACTTGTATAATTGTTGATAAAAAGCCCCGAATAATGTATCAATCACATTACCTAAAAAACCGAATAGAAAAATAAAGAAGGTAGGGATCATATGTAAATGAAAAAGCCAAAAACTAAAAAGAGCAATTAACAAAGCCCCTGCTATAGCAGCACTTGTCCCTAAAAAACTAATGGCACCCGATGTCCCTCTTTCCACAGGCTTTAACGTACGGATAAACAGCGGATTTTTTTTACTCAATGAGCCTATTTCTGATGCCCATGTATCCGAATTGGCACTTGCAATTGAAACGGCAAATGCAATCAGCCATATTGTGTCAGGTTGAAAAAAATTAATGATACTAAAAAGAGCTGCAGCACCACCATTGGCAGCCACTTGCCTCCAATCTCTTGTTGCTCCTTTTGCTAATTTTTCTTCCATGGTTTTCTTTACGGATTTCTTGTATTCAGACCATATACTTGAAGAAACAAAGAAAATACCAAGTAGAAAAAGACCCTTTAAATTAAAACCGAGCATGACTGCCGCTCCAACAAATATGGCGGCTAGTGCCCCCGATTTAGTAAGTGCTTTAACAAAGTAGGCGAGTAATCCGGCAACAATGATAATGACAAAAATAATCCACTTTTCTATCATTTGGTGATAATAACCTCATGGTTCGTCATAATTTTTGAAACCGGTAAATCATGTTCCTCTATACTAAATTCCGGAACTACTTGAATATCGAAAGCAAGAGACATTGTCTTGCCTCTGTAATTTGATAAGAATCGATCATAATATCCTCCCCCAAAACCAATTCGATATCCTTCTTTTGTATAGGCTAAACCCGGTACAATTAATAAATCAATTAAGCCTGGTTCAACCTCTTTGGTAAGTTCCTCTTTTGGTTCAAATAAACCATAATATACGGATTCAAGCTGAGAAAATTCAGTCAAGATTCGGAAAGATAGCAATTTTTCTTTTGGCAGGCACTTAGGGACAACCACTTGTTTTCCCAATTCCCAAGCTTTTCTGATAATTTGGTATGTATCTACCTCAGGAACTTTAGAAATGGTGATTCCAATTACGCGTGCATTTCTCCAATCTTGGTCATCAAACAGCCGATTGGCAATTTTATAAGAGAGGTCTTCATAAATAGGCTTCGAAACTTGCGATAATGTATCCATCATTTGTTTTCGAAAGGATCTTTTATCGTTCATAATTGGATTCCTCCTTATTTTTTGACAACAAAAAAAGCAGCAGGAAGCTCCTACTGCTTATTTTGTTTCACGGTGTGCGGTTGTACGCTTTTCTCTTGGGCAATATTTCTTAAGCTCAAGACGATCTGGGTTATTACGCTTATTTTTTGTTGAAATATAGTTACGGTCTCCACACTCAGTGCAAGCCAACGTAATATTTACACGCATGTTAATTTCCCTCCAAACCATTAAGCTAGTTCGTTCATACGACTTTTCTATAATATCATTTTTCGAAAGGAAATGCTAGTGTGTTTTTTAAAAGTCCACATTCCATGGAAATTAGTTCATTTTTTGTCCTTCCAGAGATTGCCCAAGTGCTGACTGTATTTGTTTCACGAGGCTCAATTGACATTTTCATGGTAAAAATACTTGCAGCCGGTCCCATTGCCATTGGCTGATATACTAAACTGCCTTTTTTTAAATTACTCCATAGTTTATCGGTAAAAATATTCCATGAAGGATGAACGGTACATTCTTTCATTTCTGTACCATTGTATCTTCCATTTACAAGGATTAACTTTTCATTTGTAAGATGAAAAATACGATTCTCCACCGGTGAGATAAACGTAAAATGCTCCCGCGTTAAATTCGGATTATGATGCATGACTAAAACCTTGATTTCTTTCGTTACTATGCTGTGATTGCTAATGAAGATATTTGCAAAGGAAATTTTTGAATGGATATGTTCGAGTTTTAGCTTAACAACCAATTCCTCACCGTAAATTACTTTTTCTGTACAGTTTCGCACCCAATAGACTTTACCATTTACCCATATTCCCGGAATAAGTTGCAGCTGTTCTGAATCGTAATGATGAGGGGAGGCTGGGGCAATCTTAATTGGTTCCATTAGACTCATCAGATTAACACCTCCTTTTATCTTAATAGGGTTTCTTTGTTATCCTATCTTTCTTTAATGTCAATTAGTTTCGTTAATAACGTATCTTCAATCATCCTGCTTGTCTCCATTGCAACGCGTTTCCAGCTATACAAGCTTTTCATTACCTGCTGGCCTTGAATGGCCATATCCGCAGCTTTTTCGGGATTTTCTGAAAGAAATAATATTTGCTCCAATAAGCTTTTTGCATCTCCCGGAGCCATTAACATGCCCGTTTGTAAATGCTTCACAATCCCTTTTAATCCTCCCGTTTTTGAAACAATTGTTGGCTTTCCAAGAGCCATTGATTCCAATGCCACAATCCCAAACGGTTCATATAAACTTGGTACCACGACCATTTCACAATTTTGTATCAAAGCATTCCGCTGCTGTTCGGAAATGAAACCAATAAAAGCGATCATGTCATCTAATTGTCTTTCTTTAATTAGTTTACGATAAGTTTCAAGCATTGGGCCTTTTCCAGCGATAACAAAAGAGTATTCAAGCTTTAAGTCCTTTGCAATCTCCGCCGCTTCCATAACGGTTTCGAATCCCTTTTCCTTTACGATCCTTCCCATTGAAAAGATATATTTTTTATTATGGAGATTTTGGGGAAGTTCAACGGCACTTTCCCTTTTCGGTAACAAATCGACACCATTTGGAATAATAGCTAATTTTTCAGCAACTGTATCAAAAATAGAGGTCACTTCGTCCACCATATATTCGCTGCAAACAATGACTTGATCGGCCTCGGTTATAAGCTGCTGTTCTTTCCTATGAATAAATTCCTGCATTTTGTTATGAATCCCATTATTTCTTCCATGTTCTGTAGCATGAATAGTAGCTAATAGTGGAATGGATAGCGATTTCTTTAAGGCAATTGCTGCAGTACCCACAAGCCAATCATGAGCATGAATAAGGCTAAAATGATATTCATCGGTCAATTTCTCTACTTTATAAGCCATAGCTAAGTTAAGCCCGCCAATCCAGGATAGAAAATCTTCATCCTGTTCATTTAATGGCTTTACACGATGTACATGAACACCATTTATGATTTCATATGGCAGCAGGTCATCCCTTTGTAATGAAACCACATGAACCTCATGACCCAACTCAGCAAGATGAACAGATAATCCATATACATGTCTCGAAAGCCCACCCACTACATGCGGTGGGTACTCCCAACTTAACATCAATAGGTTTAATGGACGGTGAGCCTTAGATATCTTCTCCATATCTACCGGCAAGTCTTTCGTTTTATCCATTGTTCTCCTCCATGTTTTCTGTTTGTGCATAATAAGTATAGGTGCTCACATGATCAATCCACTTTGGAGTTTGGGTCTCTATTTTTTGAAGCTGGTTTAGGTTTTCGCTTATTTGATTTCCGCAAGATGTCTCCATTGATGGAGTAAGAATCGTATTGGACCGGAGCAGCGGAAAAAAGCCTGTTCCGAGTTTAACACCAAGATCAGCAATATAATGACGATTAGAAAGTAACCCCTTTATATACCAAAAGCCATTTTGGTAGGGGACGGCTATTTCATAGAAATGATGTGCATTGCTGCCATTAAAGATAATGTCTGTTACATCGTAAATCCGAACAACGGAAACGAAATCATCAAATGGCTGATCAAAGAATAGTTGCATAACATTCGGAGGTAATTCGGAAACTTCCCAGAATAGGATTATTTTCTGTGGTGTAACAAGCCTTGCTGTCAGCTCGCCTTTTACGGGAATAAAAGTCGAAGGAGACTCACTTGCAGAAGATTTGGTATCCTCATTATTTTGCATATCCGATTCTTCATTAATATTTTTTTCATTGCTGCTGATCCACTTATTCCAGCGATATTGGACTCTGCCTACCGTTGTGTTTAGTTCTGAGGCGATTTTTCTAAACGATAATCCTTCCTCTCGTAGTCTTATTATTTCTTCAATCATAATGTCCTCCTAATTGTAAACAATCATTTTATGCTTTAAATTCCAAATTATTCATATTTTCAATAATTTTATCGTATCACCTGAACGTAAAAGGCACAATAAACACATTTTGTCGTATCTTGCTTGTCCTTAACGTATGGTTATTTAAGACTTGGAAAAATTTTATTTTTGAAGACAAATGACTGCAATTAACTAAAAAACGACATTTCCCTCCATATCAACTCGAAAAGTTTCGACAATTTTCCCCTCTTAGTAAAATAAAAAAGATGAGGCTGTTTTTATGACCTCATCTTTGGTGATTTCTTATTAATTTTTATGCATTCAAGTCATATCGTTTTCCTGTTACCAGGAATATGACATTCTCCGCGATATTGGTTGAATGGTCTCCAAGTCTTTCGATATATCGGCAAACAAACGCCAATTGAGTGATTTGGTTTGTTTGATTCGGATATTGAGGGATAAACCCTAAAAGTTCTTTAACCAATTTCCCATACATTTCATCTACCTGGTCATCTTTTGCTGCGCATTTTCCTGCAAGCTCAGTATCTTCATAAATAAACGACTTTAAAGAATCAGAAAGCATATCTAAAGCCATATCCATCATTTTCGGGATATCAACAATTTCTTTAATATGTTTTTCTTTTCCAATATGCAGGGTGGATTTAGCAATATTTACTGCTTGGTCCCCCACCCGTTCAACCTCGGAAGAAATTTTTAAGGCAGCAATAATTCTTCTAAGATCAGTAGCAACTGGCGATTCTTTAGCAATCAGAACAATCGCTTTATTATTAATTTCTTGTTCTAACTCATCTATTACGCTATCTTCATTAATAATTTGCTGTGCTTTTTCCAAATCTTGATTGACGAGAGCCTCCATTGCACCCTTTATGGCCATTTCAGCTTTTTGGGCCATATCTAATATTAATTTTTTTAAATCTAATAATTGTTTATCAAAATTCGCTCTTGTACTCACATGATCACCTCTGTTATCCGAATCTTCCTGTAATATAATCCTCAGTCCGTTGATCTGAAGGCTGCGAGAATATTTTAGCTGTCTCGTCTAACTCAATTAACTCTCCCATTAAAAAGAAGGCTGTCTTATCTGATACCCTGGATGCCTGCTGCATATTATGTGTAACAATGACAATGGTATATTTCTCTTTCAGCTCCAGGATTAATTCCTCAATTTTCAAGGTAGAAATGGGATCAAGAGCAGAAGTAGGCTCATCCATGAGCAGAACATCCGGTTTTGTTGCAAGTGCCCTTGCAATGCACAATCTTTGCTGCTGACCACCAGAAAGTCCGAGTGCAGGTGCATGGAGCCGATCTTTCACTTCATCCCATAATGCTACATCCATCAATGCTTTTGTGACAATTTCTTCAAGATGTACTTTTCGTTTAACTCCATGAATTCTTGGTCCATAGGCTACATTATCAAATATGGATTGAGGAAAGACATTCCCCTTTTGGAAAACCATACCAACATTTTTTCTAAGGTCTACAAGGTCCGTTTTATCATTTAAGATATTTTGGTCATTATAATTAATTTCCCCTGTCATCTTTACATTCGGTATATAGTTAATCATCAGGTTTAAGGTTTTAATAAACGTTGATTTCCCGCATCCAGAAGGCCCAATGATGGCCGTTACTTCTTTTTTGTTAATCGGGAAGTTTATGCTCTTAAGAGCGTGGTGATCTCCATACCACAGGTTCAAATCATTTATTTGAAAAGCTTGTCTGTGAATCGTTATTGAAGTCATAATATCCCCCTTAACCAAACCTTCCTGAAATATATTCCTCTGTCTTATTTACCGATGGATTCGTGAAAATCTTCTCTGTTTCATCATATTCGATTAAATCTCCACTTAAAAAGAAGGCGGTTTTATCAGAAATCCGTGATGCCTGCTGCATATTATGGGTTACAATAATAATGGAGTAATCCTTTTTCAAATCAACAATCAAATCCTCTACCTTTGCATTCGAAATTGGGTCAAGCGCCGAGGAAGGTTCATCCAAAAGCATAACCGTGGGTTTCATGGCAATCGTCCTGGCGATACAAAGCCGCTGCTGTTGTCCACCTGAAAGAGAAAGTGCTGATTTATGAAGTCTGTCCTTCACTTCCTCCCATAACGCTGCTTTTTGAAGGCTCTCCTCCACAATTTCATCGAGCTTGCTTTTCTTTTTAATACCGCTAAATTTTAATGCATGAGTAATATTTTCATAAATTGATTTTGGAAATGGATTGGGCTTTTGAAAAACCATTCCAATTTCTTTTCTTAATGCAACGACATTGATTTGATCCGATAAAATATTGAGACCTTCATAGTTAATTTCCCCTTCTGCCCTCGCTCCCGGGATCAGATCATTCATCCTGTTAATACTGCGTAGAAACGTAGATTTTCCACAGCCTGAAGGACCAATCAGTGCTGTAACCGAGTTTTTTTCAATCTCCATTGAAATACCGTTCACTGCCCGTTTTTCACCGTAAAAAATTTCAAGATTATTTACCTTTAGTATATTTTCTTTTGGTATTGGAGAAATATTAGTTTCTAGGTTTGCTGCAGTTTCTACTGTTTCTCTTTCTTTCATAGCTGTAACCATCCATTCTCACCTTTTTCCTTATTTAGTAGCCGTAATCTTTTTATGAATCAGGCTTCCAATCCATCTGGCAAGCAGGTTGAAAATTAAAACAGAAAGTACTAAAACAGCCGCTGCACCGTTTGAAACGTCTTTAACATCCGGAATTAACCCTTGCGTATTAACCGCCCAAATATGAACGGCCAAAGTTTCAGCAGGACGGAAGATATTCAATGGAGATACATCAGAAAAAGGATTCCAATCCGTATAATCTAATCTTGGTGTTGAGAGTCCTGCTGTGAATAATAAAGCTGCCGCTTCACCGAAGACACGGCCTGAAGCTAAGATTGCACCTGTCAATATTGCTGGAAAGGCACTTGGCAATAAAACCGTCTTAATCGTATGCCAATGAGTAATTCCTAGTGCAAGGCTTGCTTCCTTTAACTCCCGAGGAACTGTACGAATCGCATCTTCACTTACCCTTACCATTACTGGTAAATTAAAAACAGTAAGTGCAAGTGCTCCCCCTAAAATGGTATAGCCCCAACCTGTTAAGGTAACAAACATTAATAGACCGAACATCCCAATTACAATCGAAGGCATTGAAGCCAAAACCTCAATACATGAGCGAATAAAATTTGTTATTTTCCCTGGTTTAGCATATTCGGCCATATAGATACCGCCGCCTACACCAAGAGGAATAGTAATTAACATTGTGATAAAAAGAACATAAAACGAATTAAATAATTGATCGCGAATTCCACCGCCGGCCATCATATTACTTGATGGGGTAGTTAAAAACTTGATTGAAATATGCTGCAAACCATGAAATAAAATAAAACCAAAAAGACTCACTAAAACCGAAATGATAATTACGGCTATTAAGACAAAAACCCCTGTTGCAATCCGATCGGCTACTCTCGAATTCATTAAATTTTCCTCCTAGATGAAAGATACCGAATCAAAAGAATAAATGCGAATGACATAATTAATAAAATTAATCCTAAAGACCATAAAACATTATTTTCAGGACTTCCAAACGTCGTGTTGCCCATATTTAACGTTATAATGGTTGTTAATGTTGCTGATGCATCTAAAATACTATGAGGCATCGTTTTCACATTCCCAATGACCATTTGAACAGCTAATGCTTCCCCAAAGGCTCTCGACATACCAAGTACAATGGCAGTCAACAAATTCGGTAATGCTGCAGGAATAAGTACTTTTCTAATTGTTTGCCAGCGGGTTGCCCCCAGTGCATAAGATCCTTCACGAAGATTATTTGGAAGTGAACTCATGGCATCTGTTGCAATGGTCGTTACAGTCGGCAAGATCATAATGGAGAGCACAATCATCCCCGAAAGCAAACTAAACCCAAGTCCTCCAACATGTCCTCTAATAAATGGCACTAATACTGTAAGCCCGATGAATCCATAAACAACAGAAGGAATACCAACTAAAAGTTCTATTACGGGTTGTAAAATTTTTCTTCCCCAAGATGGAGTGATTTCTGTCATAAAGATGGCCCCACCAATTCCTAACGGTGCAGCAATTAGCGCTGAAAGAAACGTTACTGCGAAAGATCCCAAAATAAATGGAAGTGCCCCGTATTGTGGCTTTGCTGGGTCTGTAGGATTCCATAGCTTTCCGGTTATGAACTCAATAAGACTGACACCATCTTTAATAAACGATTGTAATCCCTTTTGCCCCAGAAATATCGTAATCGCAATCGTTGCTGATATCATAATAATGGCACATATAAAAACAATAATCTTTCCTCTTACTTCCCCGTTCATCCAATTCTTCTGAGATTTTAATAATCTATCTTTTGCTGGAACCACTTTTTCCATAAAAAAGTAAAACCCCCTATCTAACGTTATATAGGGTAAATGCTCTGGTGCATTTACCCTATATATTTTTTCCTTATATTACTTATTCGTTACATTACCTTTAGCATCGCGCTCTACTTTCATTTGTGTCACAGGAATGTAACCTTGTTTAGTGACGATATTCGTTTGAACTTCATCGCTCATCATGTAGTCAAGGAATGCTTTTGCTGCTCCAGTTGGCTCACCTTTTGTATAAGCATGCTCATAAGCCCAAACTGGGAATTTACCAGTTGTTACATTTTCTGAAGTTGGCGCTACACCATCAATTGAAAGAGCTGTAACAGTATCATCAGTTAAATAGGAGAATGCAAGGTATCCGATTGCTCCTGGAGTTTCATTGATAATCTTTTTAACAGTGTTTGAAGCATCTTCTGTAATTCCTTCAGCAGGTGTTGCACCATCTAAAGCCAATTTATTGAATACTGCACGTGTACCTGAAGAATCAGGACGGTTTACAAGCGTAATTTTTTGGTCTGCACCGCCAAGTTCTTTCCAGTTTGTGATTTTACCAGTGAAAACTTTGATTAAATCAGCTTTTTTAATATCCTTGATACCCACTTTTGGGTTAACTGCTGCAGTAATACCCACAACTGCCACTTTGTGGTCAACTAATTGGCTTGCATCCATCCCTTTTTCTTCAGCAAAAAGGTCAGAGTTTCCAATTTGAACCGCACCTTGAGCAACCTGTGATAAACCTGTACCAGATCCACCGCCGTTTACTTGAATGCTTACTTTTGAATTCTTGTTCATAAATTCTTCAGCCGCTGCTGACGCTAATGGCTGTAATGCTGTTGAACCAGAAATAACTAAAGAGCCAGAAAGATCTTTTGAGTCATTCTTTGCAGTTTGATTGGATTGATCTTTATTTGTTCCGCCACCACAGGCAGCCATCACTACCATTAAAGCAGCTAAAATTGTTACAAGACTAAATTTTTTCAAACTTTTCATTTATTAATACCCCCTAAGGATTTTGATTACTTGTCTGCCTTACATGTTTCATATTAACGGTAAAGTGTTAACTGAATTTGAATTTCATGTAAAGGCTTCGTAAAGTAATATTAAGCTTTTGTAAAAATCATTAATAAAGTTTACAATTCGGAAGAAATGGAACAGAAATAGTTTTTAACAAATAAGGATAATTAATTCGTTTATATATAGATGAAACAAGGTAGAAATATAAAAAAATTAATAATATAGTCGACGTAGGAAAGAATAACTATGAGAAAAAAGGAGGAATTGATATGAGGGAAGATCGTCCATACGATAATGAAGCTGAAGAAGCAAACTGGGAAATAAGTGAAAAATTTAAAGACTATAGTGCTCGGAGTTCTGCCAATGTAAATTCAGAAGCAGACGAGGCAAATCAAGAAATTCAAGAGAAGTTTTATGGAAAAGAAAAAGGAATAAACTCATTACCCTTTCATGTTGATGTAAATAACCCTCCCATCAAAAAATAAAAAATTACATAAGAAAAATGGTGTGCCCTATTACTGAGCACCCCATTTTCATCTTGTTTTAATTACTTATTTGTAACATTTCCTTTTGCATCACGTTCTACTTTCATTTGTGTTACAGGAATATAACCTTGTTTCGTTACGATATTTGTTTGAACTTCATCGCTCATCATGTAGTCAAGGAATGCTTTTGCCACTTCGTTTGGCTCACCTTTTGTATATGCATGCTCATAAGCCCAAACTGGGAATTTACCAGTTGTTACATTCTCTGAAGTTGGTGCTACACCATCGATTGAAAGAGCTGTTACTGTGTCATCAGTTAAATATGAGAAAGCAAGGTATCCAATTGCGCCTGGAGTTTCATTAATAATCTTTTTAACTGTATTAGAAGCATCTTCTGTAACTCCTTCAGCCGGTGTTGCGCCATCTAAAGCAAATTTATTGAATACTGCACGAGTACCTGAAGAATCCGGACGGTTTACAAGGGTAATTTTTTGGTCTGCTCCGCCAAGTTCTTTCCAGTTTGTAATTTTACCAGTGAAAACTTTGATTAAATCTGCTTTTTTAATATCTTTAATACCAACTTTAGGGTTAACTGCAGCTGTAATTCCAACTACAGCAACTTGATGATCAACTAACTGGCTTGCATCGACACCTTTTTCTTCAGCAAAAAGGTCAGAGTTACCAATTTGAACCGCACCTTGTGCAACTTGTGATAGACCTGTACCAGATCCACCGCCATTGACTTGGATACTAACTTTTGAATTCTTATTCATAAATTCTTCAGCAGCAGCAGATGCTAAAGGCTGCAATGCAGTTGAACCGGAAATGACTAAAGAACCGGAAAGTTCTTTTGTATTAGACTGATCATCATTTTTCGTAGATTGATTTGATTCCTTAGATGCAGCGCCTCCGCAGGCAGCCATTACTACCATTAAAGCTGCTAAAATTGTTGCAAGGCTAATTTTTTTAAAGCTTTTCATTTTCTTTAATTCCCCCTAAGAAATTTGGTGTGTTTTGTTTTGCTTACATGTTTCATCATAATGCTTGACTGTTAACTGTGTTTTAAGGGAATGTAAACCTTTTGTAAATCCATGTCGAATTATTCATTTTTACCAATGTGTATAAAGCAAAAAACCTTGCCTCTAAATGAGACAAGGTTTTTATTAACCATTATTCTTACCTGCCAATAAAGCTTTTTGATTTTTCTTAGCCCGCTCTTTCTTTAAATCAAAATAGGCATCCAATACGCGGCGGCCAATATAGTTATTTACACTCGGTCCGCTATTGCCTTGATATACCCATGGGACTAATACAGCCATCGCTACTTCAGGGTTATTAGATGGAGCAAAGCTCACAAGACTTAAGTTCATCACCTCAGGAGGGATTTTTCCAAATTTATTACGATCAGGCCCATCATAAAAGGCCTGGGCTGTTCCTGTTTTTCCGGCAGGACTGTAATCTGCTCCTTTAAAATAACTGTAGGCTGTACCTCCAGTTGTCTGCATAACCATTCTAAATCCTTCTTTTACACGATTAATCCATGAATCCTTTTCATCAATTCGATTTAATATATTCGGCTGAATTTCTTGAACAATCGGTCCCAATTGATTTTTCTCCATAATCGGATCGCGTATTTCCTTCACTAGATGCGGCTGAATACGGTACCCTCCATTCGCAATAGTAGAAATATACTGTGCAAGCTGCATGGTCGTGTACGTATCAAACTGACCAATGGCAAGGTCAAGAAGATTTCCCGGCTGTGTAGCAATCCCTTTGAACCCGGCACTCTCATTAGGTAAATCAATTCCCGTCATGGTTCCCAGACCAAATTGATTGAAGGAATGGCGAATAGTATTCACGTATTTTAAATCTAATGGCAGCGGTTGACCGGGAGCATAATGTTCCCCTGCCATAGCAATGACCGTTTTCCACATATAGACGTTGGAGGAAACTTGAAGGGCTTGTAAATCATTAAGCCACCCAAAGGTTTTCCATGAAGCTTTTATTGGCGTGCTGGCAATTCTTAATGGTTCATCCAATTGCATTGATCTAGGATGAATGGCACCTGTTTTATATCCAGTTAAAATAGTTGCACCCTTTACTGCAGAACCAACGTTATAGGATGTTGTTATATTTCCAAGGGCAAAGTCCCTCATTTCCATTTTACCGGTGTTCTCATCTCTGACAATTTGTTTACCGGCCATGGTTAAGACTTCACCTGTATGAGGATCCATTAATACAACAAAGGCCCGGTCCAGTAAGCCGGTTCTTGGAAATGCTTTTGCTTTCCAAAGTTCTTCTTCAATAATTTTTTCAATCTTAAGCTGCAGGTCCATGTCTATTGTTAAGACTAGGTCCTTTCCGCGTTCTCCTTCGGAAACAACCTGTGTGGATAATACCTTGCCGGATTTATCCGTCTTGTTTTTCACCTTGGCTTTTTGTCCATGAAGCACGTCCTCATATTGTGCTTCAATATAACTTTTTCCAACCCGGTCATTATTGCTATAGCCCTGAGCAATAAACTTATCTAGCTGCTCCTTCGGTATTCCTTCATCCGAAGAAGTTACTTTCCCTAAAACCGTCTTTAACGTTTTATTAAAGGGGTATTTTCGATCCCAATCGGTAGTCGTATCAACTCCAGGGAGATTTTCTAAATTTTCACTGACAACCGCAAATTCTTCGTTTGTTATATCTTTATTTTTAACTATTTGAGGAGTTAAAGCTCTGCCGCTGTTAAACTTAATATAAATCGCTAAGGTTTCAAGGTCATTCTTTGAAAAACTGTTAATTTCTTTTTTCGTAACTCTTTTCATTTCCAATTTGTAAAAATCTTTATCATCTAATTTTTTTTGATCGTATAATGCCCATTCTTTTTTAGTTATTTTCTCTTTTGCCTTTTCAGGATTTTTTAATATCCAATAATCCTTTTTATCGGGATCGCGAAGTTTGGATGTATCCATACGAATCAACTTAGCCAACTTGCCTGCTGTTTCCAGCATATCTGTTTGAGTTGTATTTTGATATTTCGTATAAGTGATCGCATTTAACGGCTTATTATCAACAATAACCTTCCCATTCCGATCAAACATTTTACCCCGGGGAACAGGATTATTAATGGTAATGTCTTCTGTCCTTTGAATTTCTCGTTTAAAATCATCACCATAAACAATTTGAACCACACCAAGACGCAATATTAAAATGGAAAAAAGTAAAAATACCACAAAGAATAACATGTTTAAACGAAAGGGAACATGGGTCTTCTTCTTTTTCTTTTTTTGATTCAAAACTGATTCTCACTTCCTTCATGCTCAACATAACATTCTCTATTTTATAAGAAAAAGCTCACTTTTACTATTATCAACCCTTACCAATTTACAACAATCGACGAAAGTTACAGATTCTTTATAAAAAATGGAAAAAGCGATGAGTAAATTTCTTCTCATCGCTTTAAGCTGTAGGTATTTGAACTCGTTTGACAAACCAATAAATACATGTATGTCCAGCCCCTAATATTAATAGAAGAATTGGGATACTGTTCTTTTCATTAAACCATGTAATGGCAGCTAAAAATAACAAAATCGAAACAACCCTGCCTGCATTCAAGAAAATTTCTCGAACAACGATATATTCAATCCTCATCTCAGCAGCTTTCCACCCTGTACCAATTACATCATATGTAGTTGAAATGTATGGAACCAGTAAAAGTGGGTAAGCAATCGCAATGGTAGCTGCATAAATTAACAGTTTCACAAAATTCACGTCCCAAACAATCAACAAGATCGCTAAATAAAGAAGGATGCCGCCAATGAGAATCGCTTTTTTTCTGGCTCTTTTTTTAATTAATCTTGATGCAAAGTAATAGGCAATAAAGGAAATACCGGAATTAAGGAGTCCATAGGTTCCCAATGCCATCTCACTGCCTGTAGAAATGTACACGAATACAGAAATGACAAACAAAAACGTCCCTTCTCTTAAGCCCTGAAAAAAATGAGCATTCGTTATGAGACGCCAGTTTTCATTTTGTTTTCTTTCCGCCAAAATCCTCGTAAAACAATATTTCCCGTGCGCAGGCCTGCGTTTTAATGAAAAGCTTAAGAAAACGGCAAGAGCAAATAACCCCAGTGATAAACCAAAAACAATAGAATAACCGGCAAATTTCTCAAACCGAGTAATGATAATCCCTGCTGCAATAGGACCGATCATCCCTCCGGCGGATGATAAGATTCCTAGAAATCCGTTAAAAAAATCTCGAGTTTCAGGCTCTGTAATTTCAAATGTTAAAACATTAAAAGCGAGCCAATAAAACCCATAGCCAATCCCTAAAAGGCTTCCTAGTAAAAGAAGATAGGTTGAAGCATGTTTCCCGGTTAATAAAACGGTTACGTAAAAAAAGGTTAGGAAGATGACACCGATTCTAAGGACAATGACACGGTCAATTTTCTTTGCCCATTTTCCAGCCAAAATAAAAGTCAACGGCTGCAGGACGACAATGGACAGGTTGTATAAGGCCAGATCAGAATATTCCCCTGTCTGCTTCCATAAATAAATGTTCACAAATGTGTTGGAAAGTGCAACACTTAGGGAATATAATCCACCAATTAATAGCAGCAATGTTAAATCCTTTGTTAGTTCTACTTCACCTAAAATCTTAAATTTTTTTGCCATAAAAACTCCCCTTTTTCATAAGGGTAGTCTTTAACAACCAAGATTTTCTTATTCACTTTTTCTATAATCAATCCCACAAAAAAAGACAGCTAAAATTAGCTGCCTTCCCTATCATTAATAATTATTTTGCTGCGTTGAAGCGTTTTGCTACTTCGTCCCAGTTTACTACATTCCAGAATGCACCGATGTAGTCAGGGCGTTTGTTTTGATATTTTAAGTAGTAAGCATGCTCCCAAACATCAAGACCAAGGATTGGAGTTTTGCCTTCCATTAATGGAGAGTCTTGGTTAGGAGTGCTGGTAACTTCTAATTCTCCGTTGTTTACAGCAAGCCATGCCCAGCCGGATCCGAAACGAGTAGTTGCTGCTTTAGCAAATTCTTCTTTGAAAGCTTCGAGGCTGCCAAATTTGCTGTTGATTGCATCAGCTAGTTCACCAGATGGTGCACCGCCGCCGTTTGGAGAAAGAATTGTCCAGAATAAAGAGTGGTTAGCATGTCCGCCACCATTGTTACGTACAGCAGTACGTGCAGCTTCAGGAACTGCATCTAAGTTAGAGATTACTTCTTCAACGGACTTAGATAATAATTCTTCATTTCCAGCTAAAGCGTTGTTTAAATTTGTAACATAAGTATTGTGGTGTCTAGTGTGATGAATATTCATTGTTTCTTTGTCGAAGTGTGGCTCAAGTGCATTTTCTGCATAAGGTAATTGCGGTAATTCGAATGCCATTTTACATCCTCCTATGTATACGTTTTTATTTTGGGCCTTAGTAAACTAAAATCATAATGATTTTAGAATATTTCTAAAGCTTTTCTCCTTAAGATTACCAAAGATATCAGCCAGTTTCAAATGAAATGCCTGCTCTAATACCACAAAGATACAATCCCCTGATAATCCGTTTTTATTCACAAAAAATGAAAATAAAAAAACCTATCGATTACCCTCTCATTTTTCAAAAAGTTGTCACGATTTCAAAAGGTTATTCTATCAACCATTTTTAGCTAATTGAGAAAACCGCATCCATTTTATAGAAATCCGCTTATTGACAGGTTGTCCATTCCGCATTTAAATCAAAATGAGGAGTGTAGAATATGCAAAAATCAAATACGATTATATATCAGTTATTACATGATTTTTTTTCAATAAATGAGTCCATTCAAAAGGTAAAAGCAGGCACAGTTCTATTTCAAGAAAAGGAACCTGTAAACTATATTTACTTAATAGTAAAAGGAAGTATTGCAATTGGAAGGGTTCATGAAGGCGGAAAGGAATTTACTCTGAAAATTTTAAGTCATCATGAAATACTGGTAGAGTATCAGCTATTTATTCAAAAGCCCTATTACCAATTTAACGCAAAAACACTTACAGACTGCGATCTAATCATGATTAAAATGGAGCAGTTTGAAGAATTTGTTTCCTTGGATCCAGAAGCCATGAATGCTCTTCTCTCTTGGCTTAGCACTAGTTATATCAAGGCTCAAATAAAATGCATGGATTTAATTATGAATGGAAAAAAGGGCGGCTTATATTCGATTTTAATTCGTCTTTGCAATTCATATGGGATTGCAACTCCTGACGGAATTCTCATCGACATTCCGATAACCCATCAGGAGCTCGCCAATTTAACGTTTGGAACCCGGGAAGTTATTCAACGATTATTAAAAGATTTGCGCGAAAAAGAAATCATTTCCTATGACCAGCAAAAATTCATCGTTAAAAAATTAAGCTACCTGAAACAGGAAGTCGACTGCCAGAATTGTTCACACGAAATCTGCGGCCTTAATTAAAGCGGTGGATTTTCAAATTACCTTTGTTACTGTTGATCATTCTTGTATATAACGCATTAGCAGGATACAATAGAATGGTGAATCAATGTAAAGGTGGTCATTATGAATATTTTTAAACAATTTTATAAAAGTTTATATTCCCCTAAGGATATAGCTATATTTCGTTTTCAAGGAATTGGAAAAACAATCTTATATGTATTTTTCTTAACCTTTATTTCAATCCTTCCGTCCATCTATTATCTAAGTACTTCTCTTGCAAACGGAATTGACACGGCAAGGACTGTTATTAAAGATGAAATTCCTTCATTTGAAATTAAAAACGGCAAGCTGGAAGCTGATACGGGTCTTCCCATTACCATCAATAAGAATCAATTCTCTATTATGATTGACCCGACTGGAGCCGTCTCAGAAAAGAATGTTGGAGATGAAGGTAATGCCTTTGCCCTTTTAAAGGATGAATTTGTATTAGCCTCTGGAGGAAAAGTTCAAACCTATCCTTATTCAATGCTGCAAGGGTTACACGTAACAAAAACTGATTTTTTAGACTTCGTTCAAACTTTAGATGATATGAAAACGATTATTATTCCAATCGCGGCACTCCTGATTTATTTATTCTCAAGTGCTGCCAGTTTTATCGAAGTTTCCGTTTTAGCTTTCATTGGGTTAGCTTTAAAAAACCTTTTAGGAAGAAAATTGACTTACCGGCATCTATGGCGAATGGCAGCCTATAGTGAAACATTGCCAACTGTCTTCTTTACGATTATGGCTGCATTAAAAACAACGGTACCAAATAGTTTTATCATCAACTGGTTTGTCATCATCATTGTGTTATTCTTAGCCATTAATGAAACACCAAAACCTAAAAAAATCGACTAAACACACCATTCTTGGTGTGTTTTTTTGGTCTATTCAAAAGTGGACAAGCATAGGTATGTACAAACTTTCCTTTTTGGAGGCCTGTGCAAATGAAAAAGTTATTAGGTCTAGTGCTTACCGCTTTAATCATATACGTTATATACATTGACTTAACAGTTGGAACGTTGCCGAGCGATTCAGTCCAAACAGTTGAAGCTAAAACGGAAACTCATTCACCAAAATCAACACTCCCTTCTTTTCAAGCAACGGTTGAACCGGGTGAAACCGTCATTTCCATTGTTGAACATCAATTAAAGAAGCCTCTTCCCGTTTCAATCACCGAATTGGTAAAGGATTTTCAACTTCTTAATCCGGGATATTCACCCGAAAAAATTCAAGTTGGGGCTAGCTATCAATTTCCTGATTACACAAAATAATCAGGTTCTGATTAATCTAAGTAATCAGGATAAAACCATTTATCTTGTCAAAATTAGTAGGAGACTGATAAAATTAATTGACTTATTATTCGAATCCCAATTTAAAGGAGCGAATTCCACGTGAGTGAAATTATACATCGTACGAAAACTCGGCCAATCAAAGTCGGAAATTTAACGATTGGCGGAAACAATGAAATCATTATCCAGAGTATGACAACCACTAAAACCCATGATGTTGAGGCCACTGTTGCCGAAATCAAGCGACTAGAGGAAGCCGGATGTCAGATTGTCAGGGTAGCTTGTCCGGATGAGCGTGCTGCCAATGCGATTCCAGAAATTAAAAAAAGAATCAATATTCCTCTCGTTGTTGACATTCACTTTGATTATAAATTAGCACTGAAAGCGATTGAAGGCGGAGCAGATAAAATCCGTATCAATCCAGGAAATATTGGTAAACGTGAAAAGGTTGAAGCCGTTGTAAAAGCGGCAAAAGAACGCGGGATTCCAATCCGCATCGGTGTTAACGCCGGTTCACTTGAAAAGCGAATCATTGAAAAATACGGTTACCCAACTGCTGATGGAATGGTCGAAAGCGCCCTTCATCATATCAAAATTCTTGAAGATCTCGATTTTCACGATATCATTGTTTCCATGAAGGCATCTGATGTCAACCTTGCAATCGAAGCTTATGAAAAAGCTGCTCAAGCTTTTGATTACCCACTTCATCTAGGTATTACCGAATCAGGAACCCTCTTTTCCGGTACAGTAAAAAGTGCGGCAGGATTAGGTGCGATCATCAACAAAGGAATCGGAAACACCTTGCGTATTTCTTTAAGTGCTGACCCTGTTGAAGAAGTTAAAGTAGCACGCGAGCTTTTAAAAGTATTTGGACTTTCCTCCAATGCCGCAACGTTAATTTCTTGTCCTACCTGTGGACGGATTGAAATCGACTTAATCAGTATTGCGAACGAAGTGGAAGAATACATTCAAAACATTAAAGCCCCAATCAAGGTTTCTGTTCTTGGATGTGCTGTCAATGGTCCTGGTGAGGCGCGTGAAGCGGATATCGGGATTGCAGGTGCCCGTGGTGAAGGCTTGTTATTTAGAAAAGGCGAAATCGTTCGGAAGGTTCCGGAAGATAAAATGGTCGAAGAACTGAAAAAGGAAATTGACCAAGTAGCAGAAGAATATTTCAGAAAAAAAGCGGAAGAAGAAAAGGTAACAAAATAACGATTGTAAACCCGTCAGCTGGAGCTGACGGGTTTTTATGTGCCCCTATTTCAGAGATATTGGTTAAAAGAACGGGAGGATAAAAATACCGATTATAATCGATACGACACCAATCCCGATTGCCCAAGCACCGAGACCTGTGGCTCCTCTGCCTCGGGCAATGAAGCCTAACACAATACCTGCTGCACCAAAAAGAATCGGCAATACAAACAGAGATAAAATAGATAGAGCCAACGCAACATAACCTGTGCCCGTTCCACCCTCTGCCCGACCTCTAATATCATCATATTCCCTTCGCCGGACCACCGGGACAGGTGCGGCAAGTTCTGCTGCCGTTTCTTCTCTATAGTCTGAAGGGTTATTCGGGATGTCTTGTCCAATATATGCACTTTCGGTATTTTCACGCACCCCAGTGTCTCTCTCTTGGTCTGCCATCTTGATCCCTCACTTTCAGTTATAGGAGCTTTATTAGTATTTGTTTTCTTTTTCTTTTTAGTTTGTCAATGTTTGTCTGCAATAGTGTTTTTCTTCAAGTACTTCAAAAATCTTTAGCTTTAGTGTGGGAACTCTCTTTGGTACAATAAAAAGAAGATACTAATTAGCAATGTAGGTGACACAATGAGAAAAAGGTTTGGCATTGACATTGACGGAACGGTAACATGTCCATCAGCACTATTACCATTTATAAATAAAGACTTTGGGTTAAATCTTCACCTCGCCGATATAAACCAATACGATTTGACTCCATTCGTAAATGTTCCGGAAGAGGAATTTTCAAAATGGTTTTATGAAAATGAACCACTTATCTATGCGGAGTCACCGCTTGCAGAAGGGGCAGATGATATTCTAAAAACGTGGAAGGATCAGCACCAACTGTATTTCATTAGTGCCCGAGGTCCTCATCTGCTGGAAAATACAAAAAATTGGTTCAGAAAAAAAGGGTTAACCTACCACAACATTGATTTAATTGGATCACATGATAAGGTTGAAACGGTAAAAAAACAGAGGGTTGACATTTTTTTTGAGGATAAACATGACAATGCCGTGATGATCCATGAGGAATGTCATATTCCGGTTATTTTATTTAATACCCCTTATAACCAAGATCCCATTCCATCTGGGGTGGTACGTGTTAACAATTGGTTGGAAGCATATAAATGGGTTGAACATTGGTTAAAAACAGGTAATAAGGAAAAAAGAAGGATTCCTGCAACCGTTTAAAGCACAAAAAACAGCTTGTTGAGACAAGCTGTTTTTTGTTAAAAATGATGGCTATTGAATACAATTCGGGCACCTTCCATAAATTTCGAATTTATGTCCAGATATATCATACCCGATTAAATCCTCACTTAACTCATTCATTGGACATGTTTCAATTTCTTTTGTCTTTCCACAGTCAAGGCAGATAAAATGATGGTGATGGCTATGGTGGGAACAGGTGAAACGAAAATGTTTTTCCCCCGACAATTCCGTCATTTCCAAGATTCCCATTTTTACAAATAAAGAAAGATTACGGTAGATGGTATCAAAACTAAGTCCTGGGTACCCTTCCTTTAATTGGTCTAACACATCTTTAGCGGTTAAATATTTATCACTATCCGCAAATAATTGCAGCATTTCTTCCCTTTTCCCTGTGTGCTTAAACCCTTTTTCTTTTAAATATTGTATTGCCTCATTAACGTTCACATGTCTCACCTCTATTGCACCTGTTTATGAACGGTCATTTTTTTTAAAAGAATGGCAAAAATTAAAATAAGAACTGCAATCATAACAATCGTTCCACCTGGTGCCAAATCTAAATAATAGGCTGTAAAGAGCCCTCCCATTACAGCAATTTCCCCAAAGAGCACCGATAAAAAAATGGTCTGTTTAAACCCTTTGGCAATTCGGATACTTGCCGCAACAGGTAAAGTCATTAAAGAGGATACCAATAGAATCCCAACAATTCGCATCGAAGCCGCTATAACAAGTGCCACCATTATGATAAAAATAAAATGTATACTTTTAGCTGCAATTCCAGACGCCTTGGCATGCTCCTCATCAAATGATAATAAAAACAGTTCTTTATATAATAAAATAATGGCAAGAACAACCAATAGAGCAATGATAAAAATAACCCATAAATCAGTACGGCTAACAGCCGATACACTGCCAAACAGGTAACTAAATAAATCCGTATTGAATCCATTGGCAAGTGAAATAAAAATAACCCCAAGCCCAATTCCGCTCGAAAGGATAATCGGAATCGCTAATTCTTGATAGTGTTTATAAACGCCTCTAAGTTTTTCAATAAATAAGGAACCTCCAACAGAAAACGCCATTCCCAAATAAAGTGGATTTAATCCAGCCATCACCGTGAAGTATTTTTCGATTAATAGGCTTGCAGCAATCCCCGCCAGTGTTACATGGCTTAAGGCATCGGCAATTAAGGAAAGTCTTCTAACTACGATAAATACGCCTAATAAGGGAGCGAGGAAGCCGATTAAGATACCGGTTAAAAAAGCATTTTGTAAAAATTCATAATGAAAAATTCCTTGAATCAATCCTACTCGCCTCCATGGTCATGTTGATGGGACAGCATGTGAACATCATGCCCATAGAAATCCGAGATACCTTCTGTTCTAAACCTCTCAAATTCCTCTGTGTTCCCGTGAAAATGCATATGTTTATTTAGACAGGCGACATGTGTTACCTTCTCTGATATCGTCCCAATATCATGGGTAACGAGTAAAAGGGTGATTCCCCGCTTCGTATTTAAATCTCCCAGCATTTGATAAAACGAATTTACATTTTGTGCATCGACTCCGACCGTTGGCTCATCAAGGATAAGGAGCTTCGGTTCACTGACAAGTGCACGAGCAATAAATACTCGCTGCTGCTGACCGCCCGAAAGCTCGCCAATATTCCGCCTGCTGAATTTCTCCATTCCGACTGCTTCAAGTGCCTCCATTACCCTTTGCGAATGCTCTTTCTTAAAAAATCGGAACATGCCAATTTTTTTTGTTAAGCCGCTGGAGACGACTTCAAATACGGTTGCCGGAAATCCGGTGTTAAAAGAATTGGCCTTTTGAGAAACATAACCGATTTTTTGCCAGTCTTTAAATTTGCTTAGCTCCTGGTTGAATAAATAAATTTCTCCTTTTTGCGGTTTCAAAAGACCTAGGATTAGCTTTAAAAGCGTGGATTTTCCTGATCCGTTTGGACCGACAATCGCTAAAAAAGAACCATCTGGAACTAAAAAGTTAATGTCCTCAAGGACCGTGTCTTTTTCATAACGATAAAAAAGTTGCTTGATTTCAATGATTGATTGCATATGCTAAACTCTCACCTTTAATTATAAGAATCATTCCGATTTAACTCCATGTAGTATACAATAGGTCTTCCCGGTTGTAAAGTAATTCAAAATAAGCCCATAAAAATTTTGGGGATTAGTCACACTCTATCTTCTTTTTCATACATTAGCATGGAGGAGTGATGAGAGTGAGGATATTTGAAAACATCATCAATCATAAAATTAATACCATTACTGCAGAAGAATTATTGAAGTATGCCAAGCAATTTAATATTTCGGTAAATCGAATCCAGGCGAAGAAAATCGCTGAATACTTACGAGGAAAAAATATTAATATTTTTGATGACCGACAACGTGCTGCTTTAGTAAAAGAAATAGCCAAATCTGCCGGCCCTGAAACAGCACGAGAAGTGAATAAACTTTTTATGCAATTAACAAAAAGCTAAAAAAAAGCTGTGCAGCCGCACAGCTTTAGGTTGTCGAAAAACTTTCGATAGCCTTTTATTTTATTCTCATTCTTTAACGATTCACCGCGTTTATTTGTTATAATATTATTAAATTATATGCTTTTCAACAGGTCCGTTGATTTCCGCTCCAGGCGCTTCGCTTTCCGCGGGCGTGCCGGAGAGCCTCCTGATATGAACGAAACTGTCAATGCTCCCACTCTGCACCAAGTTTTGATTTATTTTTGACCAACTTTAAGAAGAGAAGCTATTTTTCGCTTCTTCGCTTGCATGTTTAAATATTTAGCCGAACTGGCTAGAGTAGCTCCTTCTTTAGCTTA